>JAVBTS010000010.1:0-91343 GCA_031556075.1 Alistipes sp. | reverse complement strand
ACGACGTGGCAATCCGATGGACTGTAAAGCCTTGCAAGTAACCAGATTGCCACGTCGTGCGTCGCACTCCTCGCAATGACATAAGCAGAAAATAATGCATTTTTTTCGTACAAATAACTATCTTTGTTGATATGAAACGCTCCCTTTTGATACTGTTTGGATTGTTTGGACTGCTGGCGCCTTTCGGTGCGCAGGCACAGGAAGTGCTTGTCGGCATGACCGACACGGCGGCCTATTTCCCCGCGCTTAAAGGCCAGCGCGTGGCCGTGCTGGCCACCCATACCGCCGTGGCGGAGGTCGGCGGCGCGGCGGTGCACCTTGTCGATCTGCTTCACGACCGGGGATTCTGCGTCACGGGGATCTTCTCGCCCGAGCACGGATTCCGCGGCACGGCCGACGCGGGCGAGCATGTCCGCAATTCGGTCGATGCCCGTACCGGAATCCCGATCCGCTCGCTCTACGACGGCAACGCGCAGCGGCCCTCGGACGAGGCGATGCGGTCGTTCGACGTGCTGCTGATAGATATGCAGGACGTGGGCCTGCGGTTCTACACCTACTATATCTCGATGCTGCGCATGACCGATGCCTGCGCCGATTTTGGCCGCCGGGTCATCGTCCTCGACCGGCCCAACCCCAACGGACACCATGTCGACGGACCGGTATTGGATATGAAATACAAGTCGGGCGTCGGTGCGCTGCCTATTCCGGTTTTGCATGGCCTTACGATGGGCGAGATCGCCCGCATGGCAATCGGCGAGGGATGGGCCAGGCCCTGCCGTCTCGATGTGGTCGCCTGCCGCAACTATACGCATGCCACGCCTTACGAATTACCCGTCGTCCCGTCGCCCAATCTGCCGACGCAGCGCGCGATCTACCTCTATCCCGCGATGTGCCTGTTCGAGGGCACGGCTGTGAGCCTGGGCCGTGGCACCGATAAGCCGTTCGAAATTTTCGGACACCCCTCGATGACAGGCTGCGATTTCTCGTTCACACCTCGACCTACGGCCGGATCGAAGCATCCGCCGCTGGAAGGCCTGCTATGCTATGGTGTGGATTTGAGTGCGATGCCTCTGGATGAAGCGCGCGAGGTGGGGCTGACGCTCACATATGTTATCGAAGCTTACCGTAATCTGGGCCTGGACGATAAGTTCTTCAACCCGATGTTCGAAAAGCTGATCGGCGTGTCGTATGTCCGCAAAATGATTTTGGCCGGGGCTTCGGAGGACGAAATCCGTGCCTGCTGGCAGGATGATGTTGCGCGGTTCCGTGCGATGCGGGAGAAGTATCTCATCTATACGGATTGAGAGTGAAGTCAATCACATGCGTGAAAGGTCGGTTACTCTGCGTGTCTCTCCCCCGCGAGCCGCGGCTTGAAAACTATTCCCTTGTAAAATATTCGTAAGCTACTTTGGATACCTTCGCCGCAATAGCCGCATTGGTGTCGTTGTCTTCGTGCGAATCGGTGACGAAAACCGCGATGCAGTAGTGGCGTCCGTCGGGCAGGACTACAAATCCCGCGTCGTTGTCGGCGATGCGAACGCCTTCTTCCGTGCGGTCGGACAGACCTGTTTTGTGCCCTATGACGGTGCCTCCGGGCAGTCCGGCTTTCAGCTTATTGGGGCCTGACGTCGTTCCGATAAGCTGTCGGCGCAGAAAGTCGGTGTGCTCGGCCGACAGCAGACCCCCTTCCAGAAAACGCTCGAACAGCGCGCAGACAGCGTACGGTCGTGCGGTGTTGAGCCGCTGACTTTCTATATCGGAATGGAACGCCCGCTCTCCGGCTACGATATGAAAGCCCTCTATCCCCAATCCGCGGACATAGGCGTCGACAGCCTCGGCTCCACCGACCATATTCAGCAAAACGTCGCAGGCGATATTGTCGCTTTGCGATATGTTGCGGCTTATCAATTCGGCGATAGTTACCGCCCCGCCCCCGGAGGGAAGCGAATCGCGCATGGGGCTGTGTGTACCCTCGTCCAACCACTCCGGCCCGACGAATATGCTTTGCGAAAGCGGAATATTTTCCCGCTCCATACGGTTGAGCATGGTCAGCGCCACGGGAAATTTGAAGACGCTCATCGTGGGCATCGGACGGTCGTGAACGACCGTCATAGTGTTGTCGGGAGCGAGCACGGCGATGCCGACCGTGGCATTGCAGCCGTCGATGATCTCCTCGAGGCGGTCGCCCAGATCGTCGTTGGTTGTGGTGCAGGATGTGGCGAATAAAAAGGCCGCCAGCGTACATGTCAGATATTTCATGGCCTTGATCGGTATGTATGGTGATGAAAAAACACACCCCGAAAGGTGTGTTTTTTTCTGTGCGAATATCAGTCGGTATTGATTATTCCGGCATGATAGCCTCGCTCGGGCATACGCCAGCGCAGGTTCCGCAATCGATGCACTTGTCGGCGTCGATAACATAGATATCGCCCGCCGAGATAGCCTCTGTGGGGCATTCGCTGATGCAGCTGCCGCAAGCAACGCAAGCGTCGGTAATTTTGTAAGCCATTTTGTGTGTGTTTTTGTTAATGTGTCTGCAAATATAAAAAACTTATTTGATAATATCAAAACCCGTGTAGGGAATCAATACTTCGGGAATGCGGATACCCTCGGGGGTCTGGAAGTTTTCCAGCAGAGCTGCCACGATGCGGGGCAGCGCCAGCGAGGAACCGTTCAAAGTATGTGCCAACTGCGTCTTTTTGTCGGCGTCGCGGTAACGAAGCTTCAAACGGTTTGCCTGGAACGATTCGAAGTTCGAGACCGACGAAACCTCGAGCCAGCGCTGCTGCGCCTCGGAATAGACTTCGAAGTCGTAGGTCAGCGCCGAGGTGAACGACATATCGCCGCCGCAAAGGCGCAGAATGCGGTAGGGAAGACCCAACGCCGCAACCAGCGACTCCACATGGGCCACCATGCCGTCGAGAGCCTCATACGACTTCTCGGGCAGGCTCAACTGCACGATCTCGACCTTGTCGAACTGGTGCAGGCGGTTCAGTCCGCGCACGTCCTTACCGTACGAACCGGCCTCGCGGCGGAAGCAGGGGGTGTAGGCGGTCATTTTGACCGGAAAATCCTTCTCGTCGAGGATCACGTCGCGGAAAATATTGGTCACGGGAACTTCGGCGGTGGGGATCAGATAGAAATTGTCGACCGTCGCATGGTACATCTGACCCTCCTTGTCGGGCAGCTGACCGGTTCCGAAGCCCGAAGCCTCGTTGACCATGATCGGGGGTTCGACCTCCTGGTAGCCTGCGGCCGAGTTGCGGTCGAGGAAGAAGTTGATCAGCGCCCTCTGAAGACGTGCTCCCTGACCTTTGTAGACCGGGAAGCCGGCTCCGGTGAGCTTTACGCCCAGGTCGAAGTCGATGATGTCGTATTTGCGCGCCAGCTCCCAGTGGGGCTGTGCGTCGGCGGGGAGCGTGGTGTAGGTCTCCACGAGCTTCACGACCACGTTGTCCTCGGCCGCGCGGCCGTCGGGAACGATGTCGGCGGGGAAGTTGGGCAGCATGACGATCGCGGCCTGCAGCTCCTCTTGCACGCCTTGCGATTCGGCTTGCAGGCGCGACGATTTGTCCTTGAGGTCCGAGACGAAGCGCTTGCGTTCCTCGGCCTCCTCGCGTTTGCCCTGCGCCATGAGCATACCGATCTCCTTTGCCGTGGTGTTCTGCGTGGCGAGCGTGGCGTCGAGCTCGGCCTGAATGGCCTTGCGACGGTCGTCGAGCTCCTCGATCTTCGCGATAACCGGCGCGGCGTCTACGCCCTTGCGGGCCAGTTTGCGGACCGCCTCGGCCTTGTCGTCGCGTATTTGCTTCAATGTAAGCATAGTATCTTGTGTTATTTTGAGTTTTCGCTGTACAAACCGCAAAATTACAAAACAATTCACAATCATGGACTATTTATCCGGAATTATTTGCCCGAAAATAGCTACTTTTAGATAATACAGGATGCGTTTCGGCAATCAGACCGGATACCCCGTCTGATTGCGCTCAACTTTCACTATATTTGCAGAAAATTGACCGCAATGAAATCCGTCGAACTGTTAGCCCCCGCCAAAGACCTCGCATCCGCCATCGCCGCCGTTGACTATGGCGCCGACGCCGTCTATATCGGCGGCGCACGGTTCGGTGCGCGCCACGCGGCCGGAAACACGGTCGAGGATATCGCGAAAGTCGTGGAATATGCCCACCGCTACGGCGTGCGAGTGCATGCTACGCTCAATACGCTGCTCTGGGACGATGAACTTGCCGAGGCCGAGACCCAGGCCCGCGAACTTATCGCGGCAGGGGTCGACGCGCTTATCGTGCAGGACATGGCTATCAGGCGGATGAACCTTCCGGTAGAACTCCATGCCTCGACGCAGGTGTGCAATATGACACCCGAGGGGGCGAAATTTCTGGGCGAGGCGGGTTTTGCGCGGGTTATTCTCGAACGGAATCTGTCGTTGGAGGATATCCGCGCGATCTGCGCCGCAACCAAGGCCGAGGTGGAATGTTTCGTCCACGGGGCGATCTGCGTGGGCTACAGCGGCCGATGCTTCCTGTCGCGCTCGATGGCGCCTGCGCGCAGCGGCAACCGCGGAGCCTGCAGCCAGCCGTGCCGACTGCCGTACGACCTTACGGACGGCGCGGGACGCTCCTATCTGTCGAACAAACACCTTTTGTCGGTGCGCGATATGAACCTTTCGGCACATATCGGCGACCTGCTCGACGCAGGCGTCACGTCGTTCAAGATCGAGGGCCGGCTCAAGGATACCAATTATATAAAGAACGTCGTGGCTTATTATCGCCGCGCTGTCGACCAGGCGCTGGCTTCGCGTCGGCATCTGCGCCGCGCGTCGGTGGGCGAGAGCGTTCCCGATTTCGCGCCCGATACTTCGAAGAGTTTCACGCGCGGGGAGTCCGAATATTTCTTCTCGGGCAAGCGCGCCGGCGTGGCGTCGTTCGATACGCCCAAAGCCGTGGGCGAATACGTCGGCTGCGTGGTGCGCACCGACCGCGACAGCTTCCGGATGGATGTGCCACATACCCTCGCCCCGGGCGATGGAATCTGCTTCTCAACCTCTCGCGGACTTATCGGCACCAACGTCAATGCCGCCGACGGTCCGCGCATCGTGCCCAACCGCATGGCTGGAATCTCGGCCGGAACTTACATATACCGCAACTACGACCACCGCTTCAATCTCTCGGTCGAGCGCAGCCGTACGCGCCGCGTGATCCCGGTGTCGGCCCGGGTCGAGGCCTCGGCCGAAGGGGTGCGGTTCGAATATGCCGATTGCGAGGGCTTCCGGGCCGCGGCTTCGCGTGCAATAGCTCTGGAGCCCGCCAAAAATTCCGGTGCGAATACCGGAGCCCTGCGCGCCCAGGCCGAAAAGAGCGGCGACACGATTTTCGCGGTGCGCGCGGTGGAGGTCGCGGGCGGCGAGTGGTTTGTACCGGCCTCCTTGGCAGCTGATCTGCGGCGCGAGGCACTGACGGCATTGGAACAGGCCCGGACGGCCCGCGGCATCGAGCATCGTATCCTGCCCGAGGGCGACGCGCGATATCCTTTCGCGGTGCTGACCGCCGAGGAGAACGTCACAAACCGCCTTGCCGAGGCGTTCTACCGCGATCATGGGGTGACCGAGATCGAAAAGGGACTGGACCTGCAGCCCTCGACCGCCGACCGCCGGGTGATGCGCTCGTCCTACTGCATCCGCCGCGAGATCGGCGAGTGCCTTTTGGAAAAACCCCGGCTCCGCGGCGATCTTTACATCGAGCACGGAGCATTCCGCTATCGCCTCGATTTCGATTGCAAGCGCTGCGAGATGAGCCTTGTTTCAACGAGCAATTAGAAATGAGAAATTAGCAATTATATGCAAGAGCAACTGACACCCGACTTCGGGGACTACGAACTTCTCGACACCGGCAATTTCGAGAAACTGGAGCGCTTTGGCAAGCACGTCACGCGCCGCCCCGAACCGCAGGCTATCTGGCGCCCGTCGCTCGCCGAAGAGCAGTGGCGGCGCGCCGACGCATCGTTCCTGCGTGATGAGCGCAGCGAGGAGCGCGGCCAGTGGCGCCTGGGCAAGGGCATGCCCGACCGCTGGACTGTGGGCTACGATTATAAGGATATGCATCTGAAGATGCGCCTGGCTCTCACGTCGTTCAAACATGTGGGCATCTTTCCCGAGCAGGCTGCCAACTGGGATTTTATCTACGATAATTGTGTGGAAATGCGCCCTGCCGGCGAGAACCCGAGCGTGCTTAATTTATTCGCCTACACGGGCGGCGCCTCACTGGCCGCGTGTGCCGCGGGAGCCGAGGTCACGCATGTCGATTCGGTGAAGCAGGTCGTTACGTGGTCGCGCGAGAATATGGAGGCGAGCGGTCTGGACGGAATCCGCTGGATTGTAGAGGACGCACTGAAATATGTGCAGCGCGAGGTGCGCCGCGGAAGCCAATATAACGGCATCATCCTCGACCCGCCGGCCTATGGACGCGGCGCCAACGGCGAACGCTGGATTTTGGAGGAAAATATTTGCGAGATGCTCGACTGCTGCGCGCAGCTACTCAAGCCGGCAAACTCGTTTCTGGTGCTGAACCTATATTCCATGGGTCTCTCGTCGACCCTTGCGCGCACGGCCGTGAGTCAGGCCTTCGGCGCTCCGAAAGAGGAGCAGTGGGGCGAATTGTGCTTCACCGACCGAGGAGGCAAACAGATACCTTTCGGAACCTATTACCGCATGAAACGATAACTATATGGGACTTTTGATCGTATTTTTCGGAATTTTGAGCGGCTCGCTGCTCTCGGTCCTCGTGGGGCTCGTCGGCAGCAGTCGCCGCATAGGCTTCGGCTGGTCGTTTCTTATCAGCCTCGTATTCACGCCGCTGGTGGGGCTTATCTGCGTGCTGCTCTCCGATCCGCTGCCGGGAGGCGTGCGCCGCTGGGGCTGCCTCGGAACGCTGGTCGCGATCCTGGGATTTTTCTTCTTTATAGTCTTTTTGTTCTTGCTTCTGGCAGGGACGGCTGTGCTGGCACTGTAGGGCCGGATCAGAAAACGAAATAGATCAATATGCCCGATATTGCCGAAAGGATGATGAGCAGTATCGGGTTTACCTTCATGGCCGAGCCCACGAAGACACCGCCGAACAGCACCCAGCTCCATGCGTCGATAAAGTTGCGGTCGGCAGGGTCGCCGCTGCGCGGGAACATCAGCAGCAGGGCCGCCGCCGCGATCATGCCTATGACCACCGGGCGCATGGCCTTCATCGCACCGTCGACGATGGGGTTGTTGCGCAGTTTGAGAAAAAAACGCGTGATGAGCAGCATCAGCGTCAGCGCCGGAAGGCATACGGCGAAGGTCGCAACCACGGCCCCGATCACCCCTAACAACATTCCCCCGGCATGCTCGCCCACGGTGTAGCCCACGTAAGTTGCCGAATTGATGGCTATCGGCCCGGGCGTTATCTGCGAGATGGCGACTATATCGGCGAACTCGGCATTCGTTAGCCACTGGTGTTGCACCACGACTTCGTTCTGGATCAGCGACAGCATGGCATAACCTCCGCCGAAGCCGAAGAATCCTATCTTCAGATAGCTTATGAATAGTTGCCAGAGTATCATTTTTGTGACTTTTTAGCGGTGAATAAAGCCCATGCTACACCTGTCGCCGCTGCCGCTGCCAATATATATATAGGCGACCAGCCAAGATGCCATATGGCCAGCGCCGTGGCGGCCACGACCGCGAGCATGGCCCAGTGCATGCCCCTGGCCAGTGAGATTACCGGCACGATGATAAGTGCCACGACTGCCGGACGCATGCCTTTGAACGCCGCGTCGACGACCGGGTTGTAGCGCACGTCGGCGAAGAGCATCGCCACGGCGAGGATGATCGCGAACGACGGAACGACCACGCCCAATATCGACATCACAGCCCCCGCGTATCCTCTCATCTTGTATCCCACGAACACCGAAGTGTTGAGCGAGATTGGCCCCGGGGCCGACTGTGCCAGGGTCAGCAGATCGAGGAAATCCTGCTTCGCGATCCACCGCTTCTTCTCGACCACCTCTGCCTGGATAAGCGGGATCATGGCATATCCACCTCCGAAGGTGAACAGGCCGATCTTCAGGAAGCTCCAAAAAAGGTCGAAAAGGCGCGTCATGATCTTATCGTTTTTTCTTGTCTAAAAGTGTCAGTATGCCGTCGATATAGGTCATGGGGTGCGTGGGGGCTCCCGGGACCCAGAGGTCGACGGTGTGGGTGTCTAAAAATGTGCGGTCTATGGCGCGGCTCCCGGCGAACAGACCTCCTGAGCAAGCGTCGGCGCCGCAGACGATCAGCACTTTAGGCTCCGCAACTGCGTCGTAGCATATATGGAGCGCTTCGGCCATATTAGCAGAAATCGGACCGGAGATCACCACGCCGTCGGCATGGCGCGGTGAGGCGGTGAAGCCTATTCCGAAGCGGCCCAGGTCGAAGTTTACGTTGCCCGAGGCGTTGAGCTCCATCTCGACCGAGGCGTCGCCGCCGGCGCTCACTTCGCGAAGCTGCAATGCCTTACGGAAATATTTTCGGATCTCGGGGCGCACGGCCCCGGGATCGAAGGCGATGCTTGTGTCTCCGGGGCGGACCGCAAGCCCCTCGCGTGTGGGCGAAGCCATCCGGTAATCGGTGGTGAAGCGTATGTTTTGTGGCGCACGGCGGGCGCACTCTCCGCAGAAGATGCAGCGGCCCAGATCGAGCGAGAAAGGCGCTGCTGTGAGTGCTCCCGCGGGGCATATTGTCGCGGCGCTTTCCACTGCCGACATGTCTGCCGTTTCGGTCAGCTCGGGGCGCCCGCGGAATTCGCCGGTGATCTCCACGGCGTCGAGGTCGGGAATATACTGTTTCCCGTGGCTGCGCAAAACCTTTATTTTTGAAAATATCATCGTTTTTTATTTTTAATTCTTCCGCGTGGTGTCATTTTCAGGTCGCTGCTCGCGGTGGAATGCTCGAAGCGTAGTGCAGAGCAGGCCCCCGCAGGGCGGAGCTGCGGCCTGCCGACCTTCTGCGAAGTCCGATTTATAAATCGTGTCCGCAGTACGAAAGGTTGAAACTCTTGTTGCAGATCGGGAAATCCGAGATTCCCTCGCTGCGCACGGCTAAAGCCAGTGCCAGCCAGTTGTGCAGGCTCGGGTCCTTTATCCGGTTTGCGGCGATGTAGCCTTCGGCGTCGGTCACGACCACATGACAGGTCTCGCCGCGCCAGCCCTCTACGAGCCCGAATGCGAGGCTTTCGGGAGCTAACGCCGCCGTGAAATCGGGCTCGGGAAGCGGCTGTGGATTGTAGCTTTCGAGCAGACGCAGAATATATTCCGCCGATTGCAAGACCTCGCGGCAGCGCACCGTGAGCCGCGCCATAACGTCGCCCTGGGCGTGAACCACGATCTCGTGGCTTAACTCCCCGGTCCAGACGCCCCACGGATGCGATTTTCGTATGTCGCGCGAAGCGCCGCTCGCACGGGCCGCCTGCCCCACGCCGCCTGTGCGTAGCATCTCCTCGCGCGGAACGATGCCGCATTGCTCGAAGCGTGCCAGAAGGGTAGGTGAGTTTTTGATGTCGCGGCGCACCTCGTCGAAACGCCTTGCGACGTCGGCGATGTTGTGCCGTATAGTCTCTATTTTCTCCGCTGTTAGCGGGAAATCCGTCCCCGAGGGCCGTATCATGCTCTTGCCGAAGCGGTTGCCGCACCAGGCCTGCGTGGTGTTGATAACGACCGTGCGCAACGCCTCGCAGGCCACCTGGCCCAGCTGGTAGGCGATATCCATACACAGTGCGCCCGTGTCGGCGATCTGCATGGCCATGCGCTCGAGCTCCAGGGCCACGGCGCGCTCGGTCTGCAGACGCCCCGGAAGCGAGACCCCCGCGAGCTTTTCGATCGCCAGTGCGAATGCCGTAGCGTGGGCCACGGCGCTGTCGCCCGCCACCGATTCGGCGAGGCACGTCTGGCGCAGGCGGTTGTTGGTCGTCTCGAATTCATGCTCCACGCCGCGGTGTTGGTAGCCCAGCGCGATCTCGAGGTGGAGGACCTGCTCGCCGTTGCAGATAAAGCGGAAAGCCCCCGGTTCGATGACGCCCGCATGGATGGGACCCACGTTGACTTCGTGCAGCGAACCGCCCTCTATGGAGTAGAACGGATAGTTGTCCATCGAACTTGAGCGGTCGCGGCGGTCGAACGGAAAGCGCAGGGGCTTGTCCCACGGCATCTCGCTGAACCGCACGCCGAAGCGTTCCGCGATATCGCGTTCGAAGGGGTGCATTTGTGCGTGGCGGGCCGTCAGTGCCGGCAACTCCTGCTCGTCGTAGTAGGCGAGCGAATGGGAGGTCATTAAAACCTGTCCCGAGCGGTCGTCGAGCAGCAGGCAGAAGAAGCGCAGACGGTCTGCGGACGGCAGGGCGAAGTAGTGCGCCACATGGAAGGCCGTGTCGGCGAGCCTCTCCGAGAGGTCGGCGTAGAACTCCGAATAGGCGACCTCGGGAATATCTTTCAGGGCGACGGCGCCGCCGTTGTTATCTGTTGTGAAGTATATCATAGTGCGACTATTTCCTCGATGATCTGTTTGAGTATTTCGGGCTGCCAGAGGCCCAGCGCCATGGCCGCGACCAGAAGCAGCAGCGCCGACCACGACAGCGTGCGGTGGGTTGCCGACATGCGCGGCTTTTCCTGGCTCGGCTGGTAGCAAAGCCTCACCAGACGCGAGCAGACGGCATAGATTACGATGCACATCAAAAGCAGCATGCACACCAGCAGCCACCATTTACCGTCGGCGACGGCCTGCTTCAGCACCAGCAGTTCCGAGATGAAGAGCGGCGAGGGCGGGAATGCCAACAGCACGACCATGCCCGCGAGCATGGCCACGGCTCCGGTACGGTTGATGTTTATGTAGTTGCCGATGCGGTTCATGCGGTAGGTGCCGAAGATCTGGCCCACGACGGCGATCTGCAGGAAGAGGCTGCTCTTGACCAGGGTGTGGCACACGACGTGGAAAATGGCCGCCCAGACGCCTATGCCTCCGATCCCGAGACCTATGGCCGCGATGCCCATATTCTCGACCGTGGAGTAGGACAGAAAGCGCTTGTAGTCGTTGGCGCGGCGCAGAAACAGCGCGCCGATACCCAGCGACAGTACGCCCACGATAAGCAGCACCGACTTCACCCAGGGAAAAATATCCGTTCCTTCGAAGATTTTGTAGATACGGAACACGGCCAGAAAACCCGCGTTGACCAGCGCCGTCGATATCAGCGCCGAAGCGGGCGTGGGAGCCATCTGGTTGGCGTCGACGCCCACGGTATAGAGCGGAAAAACCTCGACTTTACAGCTGTAACCGGCCAGCATAAGCAGGAATGCGGTTTTTAGATACAAAGGGTTGCTGCCCACGGCTGCGGCGGCAACCGACTCATAGGTCAGCGCCTCACTTTTGGTCGCGGCGGCCAGCAGAAGTATTCCTAAATATGCCATGGCGATACCGGTCGAGCACACGAAGACGTATTTCCATGCGGCCTCGACGGCCAGCGGCGTGCGCGAATGGTAGATGAGGCCTGCCGAGCAGAGGGTCGTAGCCTCGAGGAATATCCACGTCACGGCGAGGTTGTTGGCGAAATAGACTCCTGCGATAGATGTCGCGAGCAGCATAACAAGCCCGTAGTAGAGCCTGAAAGGGCGTATGCTCTCCTCGGCCATGTAGCTTCTGGAGTGGACGAATACGAATGTGAGCACCACGGCCATCAGCGCGAAAAAGAGCGTGCCGATAGCGTCGAAGGTGAAAAACAGCCCCGAGGTCAGTCCGTAGAATCCGCCCCAGGCGAGGCCTCCGACCATGGCCGCCTGCACGGCGAGGAACGCGACGCAGGCCGCGGCCACGGTGGCGCGGCTTCGCGCGAAGCAGGTAAGGGTGGCTATGAGTGCCGAAATTATGAGATATGCGAGCATCATAGCGTCAGTCTTTTACTTTGGTGAGCGAATCGGCGTCGTCGGCGTGGATCTTGCCGTCGATGCGTGTGAAGAATATACCCAGCATCAGCACCGAGATAAGGATGTCGAGCAGGATTGCGATATTGATAAGGAACGGCATCTCGACGCCGATGGCTGTGGCGAAGAGGAATACGCCGTTTTCGATGACCAGAAATCCGACCATGTGGACAAAGATGCGGTTGCGCATGACGATCAGCGTCAGACCGCTCAACAGCGAGTACAGAGCCACGCCGAAGAACACCAGGTCGACCGCCGTGTCGGCGATATAATAGGTTACCGAGGCGCTCACGGCCAGCATCAGCAGCGACAACAGCAGCGACCCCGACTGCGGCGATCCGGGTTTGCGCACGCGGTTGATCTTGGTCTTGCGGATCACGGCGAAGAGTATGGCCGGGACGACGATGCCTTTGAACAGCGCCGTTTCGACACCCACGACGATCATCTCGACCGGATTGGTTGAGTGCAGGCGCAGGATGGCGATAGCGAACAGTATCCACCCTTGCAGGCACATGATCGACGCGAAATTGCGGAAGCGTTCGGTGATGGCCAGGTAGACCAGCGTTATGGTGTAGAGTATGATCAGCGGAAGTATCATTGCATGGAGATATTAAGGCGCAGCAGGTAGGCCGTGAAGAATACCAGGGCGGCGAGTACGACGATCGTGAGGATGAACGTGGCGTTGCGGGCGAGTTTGTTGCGGGCCTGCGACGATTCGACCACGCCTGCTGACAATCCCGTAATCAGTACCGCCAGTGGAGCTGCCGCCCACCACGGATAACCCCCTACCGAAGTCACGGCGTTGGCGGCGAGCATCGACAGCGCGGCGGTCTTCAGCCAGCCGGCGATCTTTATCATGCCGAGGTCCACGCCGCAGTAGTCCAGGCACATGACCTCGTGAATCATCGTGAGTTCGAGGTGGGTGCGCGGGTCGTCGACGGGCACGCGGCCGCTCTCGGTGAAGACGATCTTCGTGAGCACGTAGGCCGCCAGCAACAGCACCACGGCCATTTCGATATCTATGGCGTCCGAGGCCGAGAACACCGAGGCGAACGACGCATGGCCCGAGATCAGCGCGAAGGTCCCGAACATAAGCATCAGAGCCGGTTCGACCAGCGCGCCGTACAGCGCCTCGCGGCTCGCGCCCATGCCTTCGAACGAGCTTCCTGTGTCCATGGCGGCCAGGATCAGCGCGAAGCGGCCAAGTGCCAGGAGATAGGCGAAGCACACGATGTCGCCGCCAAACGAGATCAGCGGCGGCAGGCTGCCCACGGGGATCATCAGCGCGGCGACGATCGCCGAGCCCAGGTATACCGACGGCGCGGTGCGGAACAGCGCCGAGGTTGTGGTGGAGTAGACCGCATCCTTGCGCAGCAGAAGCCGCACATCGTAGAGGTGCTGCGCGAAGCGGATGCCCTTGCGGCCGGCCAGCACGGCGCGCGTGCGGTTGATAAGGCCGGGGATCGAGACCGCGACCAACAAGAGTAATAGTGTGTTGAGTGCCGTCATGCCTATATCACATTAAGAACCGACAATACGAATACCAGCCCCAGGAACGCCAGCGCGAAGAGGATGTAGTGGTTGATCTTGCCCGTGCGCAGGCGCATGACCCTCTGGTTGATCAGGCGCATCAGCTCGACCCACCATTCGGAGAACAGGCGGTCGAGGCGGTCTTTGTGGCCGATGTTGAAATTGTGGGCCTTTGGGAATATCTCGCTTTTGCCCACGGCGCCGCCCTGGCCGCTGTTCTGCGTGAGGCGCGTGGCGATCGACTGCAGGCCCTCGGAGAACGACTCCCCGGTGTACTGCATCCGCACGTTGGGGGCGGTGAATCCGCAGCCCCAGGTCGGACCTTGCGCGACTTTGCGCGTGCGCATGACGCGGCTGCGCCACCATGCCAGCAGGCCGACAACCGCAACCAACAGCCACGCCGTGCGGCTCACGGCCACCAATGCCGGCGAGAGCATATAGTCGGCCGCGTCGACCGGATAGCGCATAAAGAAGCCTGCGGCGCGCGTTACCACCATCACGGCCTGCTGCGGGAACAGCCCCACGAACAGTATTCCGGCCAGCGGGAGGGCCATGGCGGCGATGCTGAAGTTGTCGGCTTCGGTAGCCTCGGCGACCTCGTGGGTGCGCGGGGCGCCCAGGAACACCGTGCCGTAGAGCTTTGTGAACGCCAGTACCACCATACCGCCGATCAGCGCCAGCATCGCGATGCCCGCCGCCGAGGCCAGCACGTTGCTACCGGTGGTGATGCCGTTGAACATGCCGATGTAGATCAGGAATTCCGAAACGAAGCCGTTTAGGGGCGGCAGGGCGCAGATCGCGGCCGTGCCCATTAAGAATAAGATCGCCGTCACGGGCATATGCTTGGCGAGTCCGCCCAGCGAATCGAGCGATGTGGTGTGGGTGCGCGAGAGGATATTGCCGGCGCCGAAGAAGAGCAGCGACTTGAAGAACGAGTGGTTGACGATATGCAGCAGCGCACCCGTAAGTCCGCAGAGCGACATGAGGTGGTTGCCCGAACTTTTGCCCAGGACCGCGATGCCGAAACCGATCAGAACGATGCCCACGTTCTCGATGGACGAATAGGCCAGCAGGCGCTTGATGTCGTTCTGCACGGCCGCCAGTATCACGCCCCAGAGTCCGGTCACCACCCCCGCTGATAGCAGGATGAGGCCCGCGGTGCGCAGGGTGGGCAGGTCGCCTATGGCGGCCGTGACGCGCAGGATTCCGTAAAGCCCGGTTTTGATCATCACGCCCGACATGAGCGCCGAGACGTGCGACGGAGCCGCGGGATGGGCCTCCGGGAGCCATACGTGCATGGGGAAAAGTCCGGCCTTCATGCCGAAGCCCAGCAGAAAGACCACGAACAGCGGCATGGCGGGCTGCGTGCGGAAATAGGCGGCCAGCGCGCTGAACGAGGGTGTGCCGCACGCGCCGTCGAGCATCACGAAGCCCGCGACGAGCATCACGAAGCCCACATGCATCATGATAAGGTAGGCCAGGGCCGCGCGGCGAACCTCGCGCCTTTCGGCGTCGAAGAGTATGAGGATGAACGAGGCGACGGTCATCGTCTCCCAGAAAAAGAGGAACGAAAAACCGCCGTCGGAGGTTACCACGCCCATCATCGCGAGTGCCATAACCGCCAGCGCCGTGTAGTGGAGCGAAATGTGGGCCGGGGATTTTTTGTCGAGGTAGTGGGCGAGGTATCCGCGCGAGTAGAGCAGCGAGGCGACGGCCCCCATCGAGATCACGAGCACGAACAGCGCAGAAAGGCTGTCCATCGAGCCGCTGTCGGCACCCAGAGGGGTCTCGTGCTGCCGCCAGAGGCAGATCGTGCCGGCGCCCGAAAGCACCCCGACGGCCTTGTAGCAGAGCGCCGCCGCGCTGGCCGCGACAATGGCAAGTGCCGCCCAGACTTTGAAGCGCAGCGGCGTGGCGAATATCAACGCCGCGATGGCCGCCAGTGCGCCGAGTGAACAGAGAAAAAACATATCTTTATACTATAAATTAGCAATTATGCTGCATGTCATTGCGAGCGCTTTAGCGCGTGGCAATCCGATTGCTTGCAAAGCCGTGCATATCATCGGATTTCCACGTCAGCCCTTGCGGGCTTCCTCGGAATGACGTGGCTGTTATTATCGTTTTCGGGCCTGGGCTCGCACTGGAACGTACTATACGCAGTAGAGTGCGGGCCTTGGCTTCGCCGTCATTTTCTACGCTCGGCAAAACGAGTAAACTCGCTCTGCCCTCGCTTATCGGAAACGGCCGTTTATCCGCGACCTTTCCATGTCAGCCCTTGCGGGACACCTCGGAATGACGTCGTTCTTATTGTCGTTCTCGGGCCGTAGCTCGCGGAGGAGGGCATAGACGCAGTATATGCGGGCCGCCGCAGGGGGGTGCTGCGGCCCGCCGGCTCGCTGCGCAAGCCGTTTGCTATCCGTTATGCATCGTGTTTACCACCGAAACCATTACCGTTGCCGCCACTGCCGCCGTCTCGGTGCGCAGCCGCTGTGCTCCGAGCGTTATCTCCTCGAAGCCGTTCGCCAGCGCGAAATCGATCTCTTCGGGCGAAAAATCGCCCTCGGGGCCGATGAAAACCATCACGTTCTCACCTGCGCGGAGCGTGTCGGGCAGATAAGCCTTGCCGCCTCCGGTGTGCGCAGGATCGCAGTGTGCGATGAACCGGCGTCCTTCGAACGGCATCGTGACCGCCGCGCGGAACGGCATCAAAGGATGCAGCACGGGGTGGTAGGCCTTCAAAGACTGCTTCATGGCCGCCGTCACGACCTTGTCGCCGCGCTCGGGCTTGAATACGCGCCGCTCGCTGTGGGCTGTTTCGAGCGGTATGATCTCGCCCACACCCACCTCGGTAGCCTTCTCCAGAAACCATTCGTAGCGGTCGGAATTCTTGGTCGGCGCAACGGCCATAATCAGGTGGTAGGGCAGCTTCCCGAACCCGCTTTCGGTTGCCACCACCCGCACCGTGCAGCGCTTGGGGTTGTCGTCCTCGACCTCACAGCGGTAGAGGTTGCCCCGGCCGTCGGTGAGGTGCAGCCCTTCGCCGCGCCCCAGACGCAGCACGCGCACGCAATGTTTCGACTCCTCTTCGCCCAGCGTGTGGAGCGGCGGTGTGATATCGGGGGCGTAAAAAAGTTGCATTCCTTGTATATTTTATTAACTTTGCGACGTTATGTGGATGACGTTTTACGCATCCGTATTTGCCGCAGGCAAAGTTAACTAAAATAACACGACAGATGAAACGTATCGCAGGTTTATTTACAACACTCATTCTTCTTATGACATTAGCGTCATGCAATCAGGCCAAAAAGGCCGGTGAAAATCCGTTCTTCGCCGAGTGGGATACCCCCTACGGAGTTCCGCCATTCGACAAAATCCAGACCCAGCACTTCAAACCCGCACTTGAACGCGGTATGTCGCTGGCCGACGCCGAGATCGACGCCATAACCTCGAACAACGACGATCCGACCTTTGAAAACACAATCCTGGCGTTCGACAATTCGGGCGAGATGCTCGCGCAGGTCGAACTGGTGTTCGGCATGCTCTGCGCCGCCGAGACCAACGACCAGATGCAGGCCCTGCAGGAGGAAGTAGCTCCGCTGCTGGCGGCTCATTACGACCGCATCCTGCTCAACGACGCGCTCTTCGCCCGCATCAAGGCGGTCTACGACCAGCGCGGAGCCATGGAACTCGACGCCGGGCAGGCGCGTCTGCTGCAGAAAACCTACGACGCTTTCGTACGCTCGGGCGCACTGCTCGACGCCGAGAAAAAGGCCCGTCTGAAAGAGATCAACGAGCAACTGTCTTTGACGGCCGTGAAGTTCGGCAACAACATCCTGGCCGAGAACAACAACTTCATCCTCGAACTGACGGACGAAGAGCTCGACGGCCTGCCCTCGGGAGTCCGCGACGCCGCGCAGGAGAAGGCCAAGAGTATGGGCAAGTCCAATAAATGGGTCTTTACGCTCCATAAACCCAGCTGGATTCCGTTCCTGACCTATTCGAGCAAGCGCGAGCTCCGCGAACAGATCTACAAGGCTTATCTCAACCGCTGCAACAACGGCGATAAATTCGATAACAAGGAGTTGATCAACGACTTCATCCGCCTGCGCACCGAGAAGGCCCACCTGCTGGGCTTCCCCTCCTACGCCGCCTATGTCGTGGCCGACGAGATGGCCGGAACGACCAAGGCCGTATACGGTCTGCTGGACGAGATCTGGACCCCCGCGCTCGAGAGCGCCAAAGCCGAACTGGCCGATATGGAGGAGATTTTCGCCCGCGACTATCCCGGCGCCGAGTTCGCATCGTGGGACTGGTGGTATTATGCCGAGAAGGTCCGCAAGCAGAAATATGCCCTCGAGGAGGAGCAGCTGCGCCCCTATTTCGCGCTCGAAAATGTTCAGCAGGGAATATTCTTTCTCGCCAACCGTCTGTTCGGAATCACGTTCCGACCCATCGTGGCGCCTCTCTATCACCCCGAAGCCTCGGCATACGAGGTGTTGGATGCCGACGAGTCGCATCTTGCGGTACTCTACTTCGACTACTTCCCCCGCGACGGCAAGAGCCAGGGCGCATGGTGCGGCAACTACGTCGAGCAGACCTACAAGGACGGCAAACGTGTGGCTCCGGTGTTGAGTATCGTGTGCAATTTCACGCGCCCGGTGCGTTCGACGCCCGCGCTGCTGACGCTCGACGAGACCGAGACGTTGTTCCATGAGTTCGGCCACGCGCTGCACTTCATGTTCCACGACGTGAAATACCGCGGTCTGACTAACGTCGAGGGCGACTTTGTGGAACTTCCCTCGCAGATCATGGAGAACTGGGCCTTCGAACCCGAGCTGCTGAAGCACTATGCCGTGCACTACCGCAACAACGAGGTTATCCCGCAGCATCTGGTCGATAAACTGCGCAAGAGCGAACTTTTCAACCAGGGCTTCAGCACCACGGAGCTGGTCGCCGCTGCCCTTTCGGATATGGACATCCACTCCACGAGCGAATATAAGCACTTCGACCCCGTGGCCTTCGAGAGCAATGCGCTGGCCGACAAACGCGGCCTTATCAAGCAGATCGAGCCCCGCTACCACTATCCCTATTTCAGCCATATTTTCGACGGCGGATATTCGGCCGGATACTATTTCTACATATGGGCCGAGGTGCTCGATAAGGATGCCTTCGCGGCGTTCCGCGAGAGCGGCGATCTGTTCAATAAGGCTATTGCCGCCGATTTCCGCAGCAAGATACTGTCGCGCGGAGGTTCGGAGGACGGTATGACCATGTACCGCTCTTTCCGCGGCGCCGATCCTGACAAGAAACCGATGCTTCGCGGCCGCGGCCTGCTGGCGCCCGAACCCGAGCCTGCGGATGAGGTGGACATTGAGCCGATGCCCGAAATAGAATAAATAGTATTGCTGTTTTCGGCAGGCTTGCAAAGGCTGCCGGCGGGCCGCAGCTCCGCCCCGCGAACGTTTTCGACAAGTGAGAGCAGAGCGAGTTTGCTCGTTTTGCCGAACGTAGAAAATGACGGCGAAGCCAAGACCCGCTATTCGCGTCGCTCATGCCGGTCACCGCAAGCTGCGGCCCGAGAACGAAAAAACCCATTTTTTTGAAGAGATCTAAATAATAAAATAAAAAATGAAAAAAGCACTTATCATCATGACCCTTTCAGCCATGGCTGCCGGTTGTGCCGACAACTCCATTCCCAAGGCACAGCTGCCCGAACTGGACACAACAAATCCGCTGCTCGCCGAGTGGACGGCGCCCCACCAGACGCCGCCGTTCGACAAGATCGCGCTTTCGGACTACGAACCCGCGTTCGACGCGGCCATAGCCTGCTCGCGCGCCGAGATCACGGCGATCGTCGAAAACCCCGCGAAACCTACGTTCGGCAATACGATCGTCGCGCTGGAGCGCCAGGGGCTACTTCTGAACCGCATAGGCGGCGTGTTTTATAACCTGCTTTCGTCTGAAACGTCGGACGAGATGCAGCAGATCGCAATGCGCGTACAGCCCAAACTCACCGAGCTGGGTAACGATATCGCCCTCGACTCTGCGCTCTTCGCGCGTGTGAAAACGGTATACGAGCACCCGGGATGGTGCCTCTCGAAAGAGGATAAGAAGCTGTTGGAGGATACCTATCAGAGCTTCGCGCGCAATGGCGCCGCTCTGTCCGATGCCGACAAGGAGCTTTACCGCCAGTATACCACCGAGCTTTCGGGCTACACGCTGCAGTTCAGCCAGAACGCGCTGGCCGCGACCAATGCCTACACGCTCAACATCACCGACCCTAAAGTCGTTGCCGAGCTGCCCGACTTCGTGAAAGAGGCCATGGCTGCCGACGCCAAGGCCCGCGGCGAGAAGGGCTGGACGGTGACGCTGCAGGCTCCGAGCCTCAACATGCTCTTCACCTATTCGTCCGACCGCGAACTTAAAGAGAAGGTATGGCGCGCGTCCAACTCGCGCTCGCTGGGCGGAGAGTTCGACAATACGGAGCTCATAAAGAAGATCGCCAATACGCGTCTTAAGATCGCCAACCTGCTGGGATACAAGAATTACGCCGACTACGTGCTCGTCGAGCGCATGGCCGAGAATACCGAGACCGTGCAGTCGTTCCTGGCCGAGCTGCTTTCGGCAACCAAGTCCTATGCCGACGCCGATTACCGCATGATCGCCGACTACGCCGCGACGCTCGGTTTCGAGGGCACGTTGATGCCGTGGGATTTCGGTTACTTCCGCGAAAAATACCAGGACGAGAAGTACTCGCTCAACGACGAGATCGTGAAGCCTTACCTCGAGCTCGAGAACGTCAAAAAAGGCGTCTTTATGCTCGCCGAGAAGCTTTACGGACTGCAGTTCACGCCCAACGCCGGGATTCCGGTCTATCATCCCGACGTAACGGCATACGACGTTACCGACGACAAGGGCCGTTTCATATCGGTACTTTATCTCGACTTCTTCCCCCGTGAATCGAAGCGCGCAGGTGCCTGGATGACCGAGTTCCGCGGAACTTCGACCGTCGACGGCAAGGAGGTTCGCCCGCAGGTGTCGCTGGTGATGAACTTCACCAAGCCTACCGAGACCTCACCTTCGCTGCTGACATTCGATGAACTCGAAACATTCCTCCACGAGTTCGGACACGCCCTCCACGGCATGCTGGCCGAGGGTCGATATGAGTCGCTGACCGGCACCAACGTCTACCGCGACTTCGTGGAGCTTCCCTCGCAGATCATGGAGAACTGGGCTACCGAAAAGGAGTTCCTGGACCTGTGGGCCGTGCATTACCAGACCGGCGAGCCTATTCCCGCCGAGATTGTGGAGCGCATCGTCGCCGCCCAGAACTACCTTGCGGCATATCTCAATGTGCGTCAGTTGTCGTTCGGAATCAGCGACATGCAGTGGCACACCATTACCGAGCCTTTCGAGGGTGACGTCGAGGCGTTCGAGGTTGCCGCCATGGCCCCCACGCAGGTGTTGCCCGTGATCCCCGGAACCGCCATGGCTCCGTCGTTCGGACATATCTTCTCGGGTGGCTATGCTGCCGGCTATTACAGTTACAAATGGGCCGAGGTTTTGGAGGCCGATGCATATTCGATGTTCGCCGAGAAGGGTATCTTCAGCCGCGAGGTTGCCGATTCGTTCCGCAAAAATGTGCTGTCGAAAGGCGGCACGGAGCACCCGATGGAACTCTATGTGAAGTTCCGCGGCCATAAGCCCGAGAACAAGGCGCTGATCGAGAAGATGGGGCTGGGGAAATAATCCAGGCTTAAACAGAATGGAACGGGGCTGCAGGTTGCGGCCCCGTTTTTGTTTAATAACCACACTGGAGCCTGATAAACAAAAGTTTGGACAATTAACGAAAAACACTATCTTTACAAGAAAATATTTTATACATGAACAAATATTTATATCTCTTGCCGTTGTGCGTCCTTGTGTGTTTTAGTGTCGAGGCGGCCCCTCAATCCTCCGCAAAGCCACGCTCTGCAACGATTGAGGAGGTTGCGAAACTTCAAAGTCAGGTTGATTCCCTGAAGGGAGAAATTCGTATTCTGTTGTCGGATCGTACGGCGCAGCAAGAGTTGGCGTGGATGAGCCAATTGGAACATAGAACGGATGAAATACGAGAGAGTTGCCGCAAGGATTATCAGAATTATTTGATGCATGTCTCTATACTAATAGGGGCATTTGGAGTTGTAATTGCCCTTCTTGCATCCTTCCTTGGTGTAATTATTCCGTATTTTAATAACAAATCGACACAAAAGAAAATAACGGAGCAAATAGATGATATTCAATCCAAACTGAATGAGGTCGAGAGGGTGAAAACAGCTGTGGAAGAGATTCAGACAACGATAAAAGAATCTGAAGCCGCAGCTGAAGCCGCAGCAAAACAGGCGCATATAAACAAGTTGTTCGCAGAAGCTGTGAATGAGGAGGATATCGATAAAAAAATAGAATTGTATACTGAAGTCATAGAGTTAGATCCTCTGCATAGGGCGGCATACAATAATCGCGGTGTCATATATGCTGAACAATGCCTTTATGAAAAAGCCCTGGCTGACTACAGTAAAGCTATCGAACTGAAATCTGGTTATGCAGAAGCTTATAATAATAGAGGCGTCTTGTATGGGAAGCAAAACCTGTATGCAGAAGCCTTGGCTGACTTGAATCGGGCTCTTGAACTGAAACCGAATTATATAAAAGCTTATAGTAATAGGGGTAATGTATATAAATCGCAGCACCTTTATGCAGAAGCCCTGGCTGATTATAATAAAGCTGTCGAGTTGAATCCTAATTATGCAGAAGCCTATAATAATCGAGGCAATCTGCATAATGCGCAAGGCCATTATGCGGAGGCGGTTTCTGATTATAGTAAAGCTCTCGAGCTAAAGCCTAATTATGCAAAGGCCTATAGCAACAGGGGTAATGCATATAGAGCCCAGGAGCTTTATACCGAAGCCCTGTCCGATTATAATAAAGCTATTGAGCTGGATCCTAATTATGCGGAGGCTTATAATAACCGGGGAGTCTTATATGGTAAACAAAATCTTTATGTAGAAGCTTTGTCTGATTTTGATAAAGCAACCATGATAAATCCCGAATCGTGGAAAGCATATGCTAATAAATATAGAGCATATGCGGCATTGGCCAAAATAGAGACTAATGCAAAGAAAAAACGAGAATACAAAGCGAAGGCGGAGGAAAACAAAAAAATCGCTGAAGATAAAAAGATTTAAATTATGGCCTTTAAATAAATGTCGACTCGCATGAGCCGACATTTATTTTCTATAATAGTGTCAGTATCTTGATTTATCTTTGATCTCATCGTAATACGTCTCGACTCTGCCTGCTCTCATTTTCAGGTTTATAGCCTTCCGGCGCTTCTGCAAATGTTGGTCGAATCCGGTGTGGGTACAAGGGAATTCCGGGCATTCGAAGCAGAAATCGACCGACTTTTCCTCTGCGCATCCCCTGGCTTTGCAAGTCTTGAACAGTACACATTTTTCCTTTCTGCAGCCGTTGCATTTCTCCTTTGCAAGTAAGGCCGGCAGCTCTTTGAAATCGGGATATTTTGCAAACAAGGGCTCGTCGAGCATGCCTGCGAATCTTTCGGTGTAGGCGTCGAAGTTTCCCAGGGACGATTTCAGTTCTCCGCTCAATCGGCTGATGTCGCCGCCGGTAAAGGCGAAACATTTTCCGCAATGCCGGCCGTAGGGAGTCAGGCAGGGTTTTTCTGTTTTCAGGCAACAGCTTGCGGCGGTCGGCTATATACGCAGTAGATAGCAGGCCTCCGCGGGGCGGAGCTGCGGCCTGCCTTGCTTTGCAAGTTTTTTAGTTGCGGGGCACAAAGACGCGCCGTTTTACAAAAGGCTTTTTTAGTTACGTCGCACGCCTGCGGCGTACCGCGCGCCGTTTCAACCGGTGGTGCAACAACCCTGCGACAAAAAACGCACCTGCGGTGCTTCGATAAAAACAAAAAAAGACGACCTTCATGCGAGCATGAGGTCGTCCCTTTTTGTTTTCATCGGGCCTTGTGGCCTTTTTTTGTCGCAGCGTCTGTTGCTGCTGCGGTTGTTGAGCTACCTGGATTCGAACCAAGAATGACAGATCCAGAGACTGTAGTGTTACCATTACACCATAGCTCAATGTGGTTTTGGTGATGCAAAAGTAGGACTTTATTTTGCAAATGCAAAGAATTTTTACAAATTTTTTCACTACATTTGCTTTAATCTACGCCGGCCAAAACCACTAAACCACTAAAATTACATAAAATCAGACTGTTATGGGAGTTAAATTCCGCCTGACCATCATGAACTTCCTGCAATACGCGGTGTGGGGAGCTTATCTGACCTCCATGGGGTCGTACCTTGTGAAGATCGACCTCGCGTCGCATATCGGACTTTTCTATGCCGTCCAGGGCATCGTTTCGTTGTTCATGCCTGCCGTGATCGGCATCATCGCCGACCGCTGGGTGCCTGCGCAGCGCCTGCTGGGCTTTTGCCATACGCTGGCCGCGATGTTTATGGCCGCGGCCGGAGCCTATGCCATCAGCGCCGGCGGAAATGTGGAATTCGCGCCGCTGTTCGCCCTTTACACGATGAGCGTGGCGTTCTATATGCCCACGATAGCACTTTCTAATTCTGTGGCTTACAGTGTTTTGGAACAATCGGGACTCGATACCGTCAAGGCGTTCCCGCCCATCCGCGTGTGGGGAACCGTGGGCTTTATCTTCTCGATGTGGATTTGCGACATCGCGGGATTCCAGCATAGTGCGGGTCAGTTCATGCAGTGCGCGCTGCTGGGCCTGATCCTCGGCGCCTACGCCTTCACGCTGCCCGAGTGCCCGGTCGACTGCACGGGCAGTAAAAAGAGTATGGTCGAGGCGCTGGGGCTGCGTGCTTTCGCGCTCTTCAAACAGAAAAAAATGGCTATCTTCTTCATCTTCTCGATGCTGTTGGGCGTGTCGCTGCAGATAACCAACGGATTTGCCAATCCGTTCATTACCAGTTTCAAGGATATCCCCGAATACGCCTCGACGTTCGGTGCCAACCACGCCAATATCCTTATCTCGCTGTCGCAGGTGTCGGAGACGCTCTGTATCCTGCTTATCCCCTTTGCGCTCAAGCATTTCGGCATCAAACGCGTGATGCTTATCGCCATGCTGGCGTGGGTGCTGCGCTTCGGACTTTTCGGATTCGGAAATCCCGGCGGCGGCGTGTGGATGTTCGTGCTGTCGATGATCGTCTACGGCGTGGCTTTCGACTTCTTCAATATCTCGGGCTCACTGTTCGTGAACAACGAGACCGACACCTCGATCCGCTCCTCGGCGCAGGGCCTGTTTATGATCATGACCAACGGCCTGGGTGCGACGATCGGTACGCTCGGCGCGCAGGTGGTCGTCAACCATTTCGTCTTCTCGAAAGAGGGCGCCGCGGCGCAGGTCGCAGGCTGGTCCGAATCGTGGCTGGTATTCGCGGGCTATGCGCTGGTGGTGGCGATCGTGTTTGCCATTGTGTTCCGGTATAAGCACGATCCCGCGAAGCTGGGCGAGGTGAAGCACTGATCGTCATGCCGGGGCTGATCGAACTGTTTTTCAAAGCCGCCGGCAAGACATTTGTGATTTGTCTGATAATTCTGACATTGATACTTATATTTACATAGATACCCTATGGAAATCACTATTCGCGAGAGCTGCATCCGCTGCGGCCATTGTGTTAAAGTATGCCCCTCGAAGATTTTCCGCCAGGCTGCGGCCACGGAGCCGGTCGAGGTATGCCACCCCGACAACTGCATCGTCTGCGGACATTGCGTGGCGGTATGTCCCACCGATTCGGTGTCGCACGCCGAGTTCCCGGCCTCGAAAGTCCATAGGATCGACAAGGCGGCGCTGCCCACTCCCGAGCAGGTCGAACTGCTGATCGCCTCGCGCCGGTCGAACCGCGCGATGACCGACCGTCCCGTGCCGCAGGAGTATCTCGACCGGATCATCGCGGCGGCGAACCGTGCTCCGACGGCGACCAACGCCCAGAATCTGGGTTATACGCTCGTGACCGATCCCCGGCTGCTGCGCGGCATCACCGAAATCACGTTCGCGGTGTTCGGCAAAATCATCAGAAAGGCCGAAAATCCCTTCGTGAAGCCGATCCTGAAGCGGATTATTCCCGATGCATACCGATATATTCCCGTATTCAGGAGCATGCGCCGCGAATACGACGAGAAGGGCGTCAACCGCATCTTGCGCGGCGGTACGGCGGTGCTCGTGATCCATGCGCCCAAGTCGAGCCGCTACGGCTCGAACGATGCGAACCTGGCCTATCAGAACGCGTCGCTCATGGCCGAATCGCTGGGTGTGAGTCAGGTCTACATGGGCTTCGTTATGTCGGCAATGTTGCAGGACCGGGGCAATGCTCTGCAGAAGATGCTCGGGCTTGCTCCTGACCGCCGTATCGGTGCGATCATGGCGCTGGGCATGCCGCAATTCCGCTATCCCAACTATGTCGACCGCAAAGAGGCCGAGGTGGAGAAAGTGTAAAATTAAGGTGTGTTAATTATTCATAAAAAAAGGGTTTCGCATTTGCGAAACCCTTTTTTTGATTACTCCCACCAGAGCGTTGGGTAGACTATTGTCTCGCCGCCACTGTTCCAGCCGCCGAGTGAAGCCCATGCGCCGCCCTCGCCGTGTAGTTTCCAGCCCTTTGCGGCCGACGGCCAATTGCTTTCCGATAATCCGAAACAGCTCGAATTGCTTATCGCATCCGCATCTCCGGATAACACTTTGGTGTTATTAATCCACTCATACGGATTATAGTAGCAGTTGGTAACCAATGCGGAGGGACCATGCAAATATGTTATGTGTGCTGCAGGATAACCGGTGCAGTCGCTATAACAGTTTGATATTTCACCGTAGTAATTACATCCGCAGATACCTCCTTTATATGTCTCGTCGGCATGACTTTTATATCGCGATAGATCGATATCTATAGAGTTGCTTGCAATACGTGTTACGCTCAAACAATCCGAGATGGTGCCCTCGTTATTGTATCCGCAGATACCTCCCGAGTATTCTATAAATGTAACTGCTACGCCGCCGTAAGGATTAAACCCATACTCGCAAACTGTAGTTATATATGGCCCGCGGTATTCGCATTGCAATATTCTTCCGCTGTTATATCCGCATATCCCCCCGAGATACTTGCCAGAAAACCAAGTCTCTTTCACTACTCTATACTCACACAATACTGCGCTGCTGCAATAACAGTGTTCGATTACAGCGGTTTCTTTGGCTTCTCCGCACACTCCTCCAAAATAATCCTTTCCGTAAACATAAATATCTCTGGGAGAGGTGACTTTGCAGTCTGCGACAGAACTTGTTGTGGCTCCGCATATTCCGCCTATATGTCCGGTGGCAGTTACATTAGCAGAGACCTTGCAATTGGTTATCGGGCTATAGCAATCTCCGCATATTCCGCCTGCATAGTCGGATGCAGATACTGATTTGGTGTTTGTGCAGTTGTCTATCTTTGCATTGAGGCCCTCCGATCGGCCGCATATTCCGCCGACTCTGGAAGTACCCTCAATTTCATTGCTGTTTTCACACGACATTATCGCACCTGTGTTATAGCCGCATATTCCGCCAGTATAACTCGAGGTGCCGATTTTTCCGGAATTTGTGCAGTTTTCTATCTTTGGGTTTTCGCCGCCTGAATATCCGCACACTCCGCCGGTGTAACTTCCGCCATTGATAGCGTTGCTGTTGTTGCATGCCGATATCGAGCCGTTGTCGTTATATCCGCATATTCCGCCGACATTAGAATTAGTAATGGTCAGTGATTGTGTGTTTGTGCAGTTTTTAATGCGCCCCGAGTTGTAACCGCAGATACCTCCGAAGTTTTTCAGTGACGAACTTGCAGTTGAGGCTCTGGCTATGGTACCTGAATTCGTGCAGTTGTCTATAATGTCATCGGCTTCGGTCTTTCCGCAGATGCCGCCGATAATACCCCCTCCCGTGATTTTTCCGCTATTGCTGCAATCGGCGATTGATGACCCCGATTTGCTATAGCCGCAGATGCCGCCGAGGTAGTTGGTCGCGCTGTTATAATTGCTGGTTATGGCTGCGCTGTTCTTACAGTTTTTAATCGATACGCCAACTCCAATTCCGCATACGCCGCCGACGTATGAGCCATCTCCTGTAACCGCACCATGGTTCTCACAGTCCGAGATGCTACCGCCATTATGGAAGCCGAATATACCGCCGACGTATGGGCCTTTTCCCGTGACCGTACCATGGTTCTCGCAGCCCGCTGTTGCGTTGCCGTGGTAATATCCGCATATACCGCCAAGATGGTTGTCGCTTGTCGATGTCGACGCAATTTTGCCATAGTTTTTGCAGTTCTCGATCTTTGCATCTGCGCTGATATAATATCCGCATACTGCGCCGACATAATTATTGCCTGTCACCGAGCTCCCTTCGCCTATCGTAACGTTTCTGATAGTGTTTGTTGCATAGCCGAATAATCCCTTGTAGTCGGCGCTTGCCGAAATTGTCATGTTGTCGATGGTGTAGCCGTCGCCGTTGTAAGAGCCCTTGAAGGCGTAGTTTTGTGAGGTGCCAATGGGGCTCCAGCTATCCTGACCGCGCAGGTCGATATTTCCGGTTTGGAGGTATTTATTAGAGCTCCCCGAAAGATTTGTTCCCGAACGCATGGCGATAAGCTCCTGCGCGATGCTGACAAGGCGGTTTCCGTAGATGTCTGTCCTCCAGACCGGGTTGAAATTGTAGTCGAGACTGAACGAGATATCGTCGCCTGCGGCGCGGCCGATGGCAATCTCTTTATAGCTGTTGAAGCCGGTTTTGATGCTGATCCTCGCAAGCACTCCTTTGCCTGCAGACTCAAACGACAGATGGCCGTCGCTGGTCGCTGTTACTGCTATCCGGGTGGTTCCTGTCGAGGTCGGTGATTCCAGCCAATAGGAGTAAATCACGTCGTAGTTGGCTAAATTCGTCCCGGTACAGGTAATAGTAACATTGGTAGTAAGCGTCTTGCGCTCGATGCCCTCCATGTCTATCTCCAAGGTGCAGCACCGGTTTTTCAGGAACTTTATGCTGCGGCCCTCCGGCACGGTGATATCTTTGGTGTAGACACCAAGCGAGGTCGTGACCTTGACGCTCATCTGATCTCCCTCGGTAAGAGTGAAAGGCAGCGAGCAGAACCATGCCTCGAACGTACCTTCTTTTGCAGGTGTAGCTTTATCATAGAGCAGCGAAACGAAGTTGTCGGCATGGCTGCTGTCGAACGTCTGATCCATGAGGTTAAGCTTGATGTTGCCCGAGAGCTTCCTTTCGGGGGTCGTGAAGGTGATATTGCTGATGGTTTCGTCATCCGCTAACGCCAAGCCCGAGAGGGTCACATGGCCCAGGCTGACAATGCGGTTGTAGCGCATGGGAATAGGAGTGCCATCGACAGGAACCAGCGGATACTCGTCGGACTTGCCGACAAGGATGTCGGCGGCGCAGTCGAAAGATGTGGCCGAGGGCCTTTGCGCTGACTTTATAGCCACAGGGATCGTTTCGGACGGCAGGTCGTCGTCATCGCCGTTGAACGCCGCGGCGGGATAACCTGCATAGAACACATGCGGGCTGATGGCACCCGAGCGAAAAGAGGTTTTTGCGGTGAACGTTGCATTTTTGCGGTCGTCGCTAACGGCAACGCCGGTAGAAGTGTAGAAAGTAAAGCCGATATACCCGTCCGAGGAGTGGGCTATGCGTATAGCTTCGCCCGACGTGTTCCATACGACATGGTCGTCGACCCGCTCGGTGCGCGAGATGGCCATGATCTCGGGTTTTTCCGAGCCGAACGAGAGTTCGCATGTGGTGGACCGGGGAGCGGTGTAGTCCGCGGTGTCTTTGGCGCAACCCGAAAACAGTAAAACCGCGGTAATGGCCGAGAGCGAGAGAATACTCTTCATCGTTAAAGGTTTTTAGAATTTACCGTTGTCAAAATCGTCGTCGGTATCGGCGCTGTCGGTCGATCCTGCAAAACCCTTTTCTACTGCGACGATGATTACGTCAATTTCGGGCGCGAAGTACTCGGTGCGCTTCACACCCTTGAAAATAAGATTATTCATGTTGTAAAATGTTGATTGTGATTTTTAAATCACAAAGTTCGGGAATAAGGCTTTGCGGGGCTTGATTCTGAATCAAAAGAAGTTGCATCTGGCTCAAAAAAAGCATCCAGTTTACCTCCGTGGACCGGGATAGATGACAAAAAAAGCGGCCTCCCGACAGGTCGGAAGGCCGCTTGTGTGTTATTGCCAATGCGCTTAATACATATTGTCGTACATACTCTGGCTCTTGTCGTACTTGAGGTCGGCGAGCGAGGCGGCCTTGACGCCGATATTGAAACTCCAGCTGCGGTGATAGCCGAACGGAATCCACGAGAACGACATCTGCCAACAGTGGAGGTCGCGGGCGATCGACACCGACGAGGTGGTCAGCTTGCGCGCTTTTATGTCGTAGCCGCCCTGCAGTGTGATACCGGTCTTAGGTGTGAGGTTGAGCGAACCGTTGAAGCCTATGGTCTGCGTTACGGTGGTGATGAAGCGCTTGGTGGTCGTCGTGCTGCCGTTGGAAGGCCTTGAGCTATAGTTTACTGCGTAGTTGAAACCGAAGTTCCACGGCGCGAGCGAGAAGTCGTAGTAGCTCTGCGACATGTACTGCCGTCGCAGCACCGGATCCATCGTTCCGTAGGGGTCGAAGAACGGATTGGTGTATTCGGGTGCGACGCTCGTTATATCGTTGGCGGCATTGGCCTGCGTGCGGTCGCTGCGCGAGCGGAACGTATAACCGAACGACCAGCCGGTCGAAGTTACGTGGCCGGGGAGTTTTATCGTATTGACGCGGTAGCCCTTGTCGTCTACCTTATAGGGATCGAGCGTGGCCGAAAGGTTTATGCCGAAGTTGCCGAAAATCGTCGTGCGGAATGATACCGGGATGGACGATAAATTGAATTCCGGTGCCAGAAAGTTATATGAGGCGCTCAAACGCAGCTCGTCGATAAGCTTGATCTTCCTCACGCCCGAGGTGTCCCGCTTCGACAGAACCTTCATTTCGAGGTTCTGCGACAGCGAAAAGTTTGCCGACATCGATTCTCCTTTGCCGGGAGGGCCGTAGGCGTTGATGGTGCTGTTGTAGGGCGAATATTCGGTGTATGTACCGTCGGCTTTCGTCTGCACGGTCTGATAGTATCCGTATTTCGGGTCGCCGAAATTGGGCATGTAGGAGAATCCGAACGACGGTGTGATGGTATGTCGCAGGGCCTGCAGTTTGCGCTGACGGTTCTTCTTTGTGAAGTCGTACATACCGTAGACGGTCGTCGACGCCGAGACGCTGAAGTTGTAGTTGTACATACGGTAGAAGCCGTGGCTGGTGGTGGTGTCGGTCTTTTCCAGCACCGGATTCCACTCTATCTCCTGCTTCTTGAAGACCCACTTCTCGTTGTAGTTGAGCGAGGGCGAGACGTTGATGTAGTTGAAGAGGTTGAACGAGGCCGAAACGGGGATCGTGTGTTCGACGCCGTTCTTCATGTTTTCCAGGGTCTGCTTCGTGAAAATGTCACCCTCGGTGGTCTGCACCGAGTTGCTCAACTTACCCGTGTACTGCATCGAGATCTTTTCATACCAGCGCTCTTTGCCCATGCGCTCCTTGCGTTTGAAGGGATAGAAGCGCGACACGTTGAAGACCATGTTGGGCAGCGTCACGGCGATAGTCTGGTTCTGGGAGTTCTGCGACACGGCCATGTTCGCCGACAGCGAGAACGGCGTTCCTGCCCAGTTCTTGGAGTATGCGATCGACGAGTTGGTCTGCGTCGAGAGAATGTCGTTGAGGTTGGTGGCCGAGTAGCGGCTGTAGCCGCTCGTGGCGAAGTTCACCGATGCCGAGAAGGTCGAACCGGGGTTGGCCTTGGGGTCCTGGGAGTGGGTCCACTGCACACGGAAGTTGCTCTGCTTGATGTAGTCGGGCTCGCCCTTTTCGCCGGTCTTGACGTTCGAATAGCGGGCGTTGAAGCTGCCACTGTACTTATACCGCTTGATGTAACGCGATGCCGCCGAGGCCTCCCACGAGCCCAGCGTGTAGATACCTCCGCGGATTGCCAGATCGGCCTTGTCGCCCAGGGTTATGTAGTAGCCCAGGTCGCGGATGAAGAAACCCTTGCTGTACTCCTCGCCGAAGGTGGGCATAAGAAGTCCCGACTTGGGACCCATGTTTATCGGGAAGAAGCCCTCGGGAATGCCGAGGAAGTAGATCGGGACGTCCTCCATGACGAGATAGGCCGGACCCGTGACGACTTTCTTGCCGGGAATGACCTTGGCTTTGGTCATCGCGAGGTAGAAGTGGGGGTGGTCGGTATGGTCGCAGGTGGTATATTTTCCCGATTCGATGTAGGAGGTGTTGTCCTTCATCTTCTTGACGCTTCCGCCGACGAGCCAGCCGTCGCCCTGTTGCGTCGCTACGCCCTTGATCTTGGCTTTGCCCGAGTCGAGGTTGTAGGTTATGGTGTCCATCTTGTAGGAGGCGCTGCCGTCGCTGTATTCGGGCTTGGTCACGACCGGTTTACCCTCCAGCGTGTCGTTTTTACCATAGGCGAAGACCAGCTTGTTCTGCATGTCGATGCGCATGAAGTCGGCCTTGAGGTTGTTGTTCTGGTAGGTGATGTCGCCCTCGTTGTAGATGTAGATGAGCTTGTTGCGCACGTCGTAGACCAGCGAGTCGGTGTTCTTTCCGTAGATGGGCTCGTCGAGGAACGGTTTAGCCGGGCGGGACTTTTTCACCGAGTCGCGCTTTACAGTGTCGGCCGGACTTAAAGAGTCCGGCTGCACGCCGACTATCGAGTCTTTTTGGTCTTGAGGCGTGACGGCGAATTCGGCGCGGCGGCGGGTCTGTTCGCGGCGCTCGCGGCGCGAGAGTTGGGCAGGAGTCTCGGTCTCGGCGCTGTCGGCCATGGCCGCGGGACCTGCGAGGACGGTGTCCTGCATGGTTGCGAACGCCACGCTCCACGGCGCCGACCCCGCGAAGACCATCTGTACGAAGAGCAGTACGACTACTCCCGATAAGATATATTTTACCCTCGAATTATCCAAAATCCCAATAATTTTTCGTACCTTTGCCGACATGTCGGCAAAAACGCCAAAAACGCTGCTGTGTCAATATTTAGCGCCGTTTTTGAGCCCGACAAAGATAGATAAAAAATTACAGAAAGCGCTCATTAGGCCCGATTAAATATGTACATCCGACTGTTCCTGTTATCTGCTTTTGCAACCCTTGCTGCCTGGACCAACGTCGCGGCGACCGATAATATTGCCCACGGCGTTCAGGTTGTCGTTATCGACCCGGGACATGGCGGCTGGGACCCGGGTGCCTGCTACGGCGGGGTGCGCGAATGCGACCTGGTGCTGAAGATCGCGCTCAAACTGGGTGCCATGATCGAGGACGAGATGCCGGGGGTGAAGGTGGTCTATACCCGCAAGACCGACAAAGCGCTGGGGCAGGATAAACTCACCGACCTCCAGGCCCGCGCCAATATCGCCAATAAGGCCAAGGGCGACCTTTTTATTTCGATCCACGCCAACGCCGCCAAAGCGACCGTTGCGCGGGGTGTCGAGACGCTTGTGATGGGCGAGTCGACCAAGGAACAGAACTATAACGAGCAGGCTCTTTATGAGAGTAACCGCGACGACCTGTTGGATATGTCGGACGAGCGCACGGCGGCAATCGTACGTGCCTATATCCAGACGCTGCAGCTTACCTACGGTCAGTTTAGCGTGGCTATGGCCAACTGCACGCAAAATAATTATCTGAAAACGGGCCGCAGTTCGCGCGGCGTGAAGCGCCAGCCCCTGCGCGTGCTCTATGCTACCGATATGCCGGGTGTGCTGACCGAGATCGGATTCCTTTCCAATCCCCAGGAACTGGCTTATCTACGGTCGGACAAGGGGCAGAGCGAGATCGTGAAGTCGCTGTTCACGGCCGTGCGCGACTATTCGAAATATGTGCTTGGCATACGCCTTGCCGACGAAGGGCCGGGTGTGGCGACTGCGTTGCCAGAACCCGAACCGGTGAAGCCTGCGCCGCAGCCTGCGAAAAACGACATTCCCTCGCAGCAGCAGCAGCAACAGCAGCAGTCGAAGCCTTCGGGAACACAGCAACAGCCCGCCAAGCCTGCCGCCGCACAGCCCCAGGAAGTGAAATTCACGGTCCAGCTGCTGGCCTCACAAAGGTCGCTGCCGCTGTCAGCCGCCGACTTCAAGAGCTACCGCAACAACGTGAAAGAGTACACCGCCGAGGGTGCCTATAAATACAAATACTGCGTCGGCGAATACGACACCCAGGCCGAGGCTCAGCGCCGTCAGACCGAGGTGCGCAAGGAGTTTCCGGGGGCGTTCGTCGTGCGCTGCAAGGGAACCCGGATCGTGAAATAAAATAGAACAAAGATATGAGAAGAGAAGTTAAAATAGGAATTTTCGCTGTGACGATGCTTATCACCGCGTGGGCCGGTATCCGGTTCTTGAGCGGGTTCGATATATTCAGCCGCAACGCGGTCTACTACGCCGGTTACGATCAGGTCAACGGCGTGCAGTCGGCCTCACCGATCATGATGAAGGGTGTGAAAATCGGTACCGTGACGGGTATTTCGCTCGACCCGACCGATACCAACGAGGTGGTTTTGACGCTCACCGTCAAGCGCCACTATAAGATTCCCGCCGACTCCGAGGCCAAGATCGTGAGCAACGGACTGATGGGTTCCAAGGCGATCGAGATCGTCTACGGCGCCTCGCACACATACCTCGAATCGGGCGATATGATGCAGGCGAGCCGCGATGCCGATCTGATGGATATAGCGGGCTCGGAGCTCGATTTCTTCAAACAGAAGATCGCGCAGATCACGGCCGACCTCTCGCGTATGCTCAACAACATGAGCGAGATCATGGAGACCAACGCCGGAAGTATCGAGGGCGCCATGGGCAACCTCAATACCTTCACGGCAGCATTGGCCGCCGAGCGGAACAACCTCCGGAAGAGCATCGCCGGACTCACCGAGTTCTCGACGATGCTGGGCGAAAATGCCCCGCGCATCGACAGCATGATCGGTAGCTTCAACAATATCGCCACGCAGCTCGACGAAGAGGAGTTCGGCCGCAAACTGACCGCGACTGTCGGCAATATCGACGCCCTGCTCGCCAAGATCAACGACGGCGAGGGTACGGCCGGAAAGCTTGTTACCGACACGGCGCTCTACGATTCGCTGACGCTGGCCAGCGGTAACCTCGCTTCGCTTCTGGCTGATCTGCAGGCCTATCCGGGACGTTACGTCCACCTCTCGGTGTTCGGAAAGGATGCCGATAAGGCCAAGGCCAAGGCCGAGAAGAAAGCCGCCAAAGCCGCCGAAAAGGCCCGGCTCGACTCGCTCAAACAATCCAAATAGCCGTCGTAATGGCCGGGAGCACCATATATCCCGCAAACTTCGAACAGAAAATCGGTTTCGACCGGTTGCGTGAACAGATTGCGGCCCTCTGCACCATGCGTGCCGCCCGCGAGCTGCTCTCGGGCGAGGAGTTTTCGACCTCTGCGCGCGAGATCGAACGCCGCCTGACCCTCGCCGACGAGATGCGCCTGCTCCGGCAAATGGAGCACGACTTCCCGGGCGGCGAATTTCCCGATATAGATTACGTGGTCGCCAAACTGCGCGTCGAAGGTTCGTTCCTCGACGTGGCAGAGGTGGTGACGCTGCATAAGGCGCTGACCACCATCGGCGGCATCGTGTCGTTTATCGTCAACCGCGGCGAGCGTTATCCTGCGCTTTTTGCCCGCACGCGCGGCGTGGAGGCCTTTCCCGAGATCGTGCGCCGTATCGACTCGCTGATCGACCGCTTCGGCGCGATCCGCGACAATGCCTCGCCCGAGTTGCACGACATACGCCGTGCGATCCGCGAGCGCGAAGGCCAGGCCGCAAAGCGTCTGCAGTCGGTGCTTGCCGCTGCCAAAAGCGCCGGTATCGTCGATTCGGACGCCCAACTCTCTGTGCGCGACGGAAAGACCGTTATACCGATCTCGGCGGGCAATAAACGCAAGCTCCAGGGCTTTATCCACGATGAATCGGCCACGGGACGCACGTTCTATGTCGAGCCGGTGGAGGTAGTCGAAATAAACAACGAACTGCGCGAACTGGAATATGCCGAACGCCGCGAGATCGTTCGGATCCTTACCGATTTTACAACTGAAATACGCCCCGAAGCCGACCTTATGGCCGCCTCGGGCGACTACCTTGCCGAGATGGATATGCTGCGCGCCAAGGCCCGCTGGGCGATCAATAACGGTTGCGTGAAGCCCATCGTTTCGGACGACGACCGTCTGGTGCTGAAAAATGCCCGGCATCCGCTTCTGCAGCAGACGCTTAAAGCCCAGGGCCGCGAAATCGTACCGCTCGATATGCAGCTCGACCGTCGCAAGCATATTCTCGTTATTTCGGGCCCCAATGCCGGCGGTAAGTCGGTGTGTCTGAAAACCACCGGTATTGTGCAGTATATGTTCCAGTGCGGGTTTCTGGTGCCGGCGTCGGAGAATTCGGAACTTCCGGTCTTCAACTCGCTGTTCATCGATATCGGCGACGAGCAGTCTATCGACAACGACCTTTCGACCTATTCGTCGCACCTGCTCAATATGAAAAATATGCTCTCGGGGGCTTCGTCGCGGACGCTGGTGCTGATCGACGAATTCGGTTCGGGAACGGAGCCCATCATCGGCGGCGCGATCGCCGAGGCAATCCTCGAAAGGCTGTTGGAAAAAGGTTGCTACGGGGTTATCACGACCCACTACGCCAATATAAAATATTATGCCTCGTCGACCGACGGTATCGCTAACGGTGCCATGGCCTTCGACGTGCAGCATATTCGACCGCTGTTCCGGCTCGAAATGGGCAAGCCCGGCAGCTCGTTCGCCGTGGAGATCGCGCGCAAAATAGGCTTGCCCGAGGATATCATCCGCAAGGCGGGCGAGAAGGCGGGAACAGACCATATAAATATCGAGAAGCAGTTGCGCGAGATAGCCCGCGACAAGCACTACTGGGAGCAGAAGCGCGACCGCATTCGCGTCACCGACCGCAAAGTCGAGGAGCTGGAGCAGGATTATGCCGAGCGGCTCACCAAGATAAAGTCCGAGCGTCAGGAGATTCTCCGCAAGGCCAAGGCCGAGGCCCAGCAGCTTATTGCCGATGCCAACAAACAGATAGAGAGTACCATAAAAACTATTCGTGAAGCCCAGGCCGACAAGGAGCTTACACGATTGGCCCGCCGCGAAATGGATGATTTTCGCGATGTGGTCGACCGTGCCGATGCGCCGGCCAGTGAGGTCGACGTAGCCCGCGAAATGGAACGCATAGAGCGCCGCCGCGAGCGTCGCGCCGACCGCAAGGCACAGCGAGGCGAAGCTGCGGCCAGCGCTGCAAACGCTGCCGCTCCGGCCCCGAAACCCCGCGAGGTGGAAGAAGGATCGAAAGTTCGCATGGCCGGTCAGGATATGGTGGGCGAGGTGCGCTCGGTGAAGGGCAAAAAAGCCCAGGTGGCGTTCGGGCAGATACTTACCACGGTCGACAGGTCTCTGCTAACCGTTGTTTCTAACAATGAGTTCCGCGAAGCCACGCGTCCGCAGGCCGTCCGCACGGTGATCTCTGCCGACATCTCGTCGCGCAAGCTCAACTTCCGCGACCATATCGACGTGCGCGGAATGCGCGCCGCCGAGGCGCTGGAGATGGTGCAGGACTTCGTCGACGACGCGATGATGGTGGGCGTGGGTTCGGTGTCGATACTTCACGGTAAGGGCACGGGGGCGCTCAAAGAGGAGATCCGCCGCTACCTGCGCACGATTCCGGCGGTCGATAAGGCGGTCGATGAACATGCCGACCGCGGCGGAGCCGGAATAACGATAGTAACGTTTGCAATAGATTGATTTTAATATAGCCGCATGCAAGTCGTGTGCGGCAAGTCCCCGCCGAGGCGGGGATTTAGGGGTGGGTCAGACTTGTAAACACGGCCAAAGGTCGTGAATTACCGCCATAGGATTTATACTGCTACAGATAACGAAAAAACTGCCGATATGAACTACAAGCTTACGGAAATAGCCGCCGTAGTTGGCGGACAATTCTCGGGCACGGATGCCGAAGTGCGTTCGGTGGTCACCGACAGCCGCTCGCTAACGTGCGAGCTGGGTGCCAGTCCGATGTTCGTGGCGATGCGCGGTGCCAACCACGATTCGCATGAATTCATAGCCCAGATGTATGGCCGCGGGGTCCGCACGTTCCTTGTCGAATACGCCGTAGGATTGCCCGAGGGTTGCGGTAGCGTGGTCGTCGAAAACGCGATCGACGCCCTGCAGAAACTCGCCGCCCACCACCGCGCGCAGTTCCGGGGCACGGTCGTAGGTGTCACGGGGTCGAACGGCAAGACCGTCATCAAAGAGTGGATCGCCGAGGAGCTGCCTGCAAAATTGCGTCACTACCGCTCGCCCAAGAGCTACAACTCGCAGTTGGGCGTGCCGCTCTCGGTGCTGATGTTGGAGGGCGACGAGGAACTGGCGATTTTCGAGGCCGGCATTTCGAAACCCGGGGAAATGGAGCGCCTGGAGCGCATCATCCGCCCCGATATAGCGATTTTCACCTCGATCGGCGACGCCCACCAGGAGAATTTTCTCAATATGGAGCAGAAATGCGACGAGAAGATGATCCTCGCGCGCAGCGCCCGTAAAATCATATACCATAGTTATTATGAGCCGCTGGGCCGCATGATCGAAATGCGCTATGCCGAGCGGAAACCCGTCGACGCGGCATCGTTCCCCGAACCCGCCCCGTCGGTCGTGGGCAATGCCGCTTCGTGCCGCAACGCCCAGATCGTCGAGGCGTTCTGCGCGACGATGGGCTATCCCGCACCATCGTTCACCACCGCACCCACGGTTGCGATGCGCCTCGAGGTGAAGGAGGGTATCAACGACTCGATACTCATCAACGACGCCTATAATCTCGACCTCAATTCGCTGGCGTTGGCGTTGGACTACCTTCATAATGTGGCGCTTGGACGCCGTTGTACGCTCGTGCTGTCGGATATTTCGCAGAGTGGACTTTCGGACGACGAGCTCTACGGCCGCGTGGCCTCGATGGTCGAGCGCGCGGGTATCGACTCGCTGGTCGGCGTTGGTCCCAAACTGAAACGCTATGCCGCATCGTTCGACTGCGACAAGGAATTCTACAATACGACCGACGAATGCGTCGCGCGTATCAACCGCGATACCATTGCGGGCCGGGCCGTGCTGCTGAAAGGGGCTCGCGATTTTCGCTTTGAGAAACTGGCCCACGTTCTCGCGCGCCGCAGCCATACCACGGTGCTGGAGATCGACCTCGATGCCATGACCCATAACCTCAATTATTTCCGCTCGAAACTTTCGTTCGGTACGCGCCTTATGGCCATGGTCAAGGCGGGTTCGTATGGCACGGGCGATTTCGAGGTTGCACAGATGCTTCAGCACGAAGGTGTAGACTATCTTGCCGTGGCGTTCACCGATGAGGGCGTGTTGCTGCGCGAGCGCGGTATCACCATGCCTATCGTGGTGCTGAACGCCGACGCCGACAGCTTCGACCAGATGGTAGCCAACGGTCTTGAACCCGAGATTTATAGTTTCCATTCGCTGGAGGCCTTCGCTGCGGCGGTGATGCATGCGGGCGAGAGCCGCTATCCGGTTCATATAAAATTAGATACGGGTATGCACCGCCTGGGTTTCACGGAGGAGGAGATGCTGCGTCTGTCCACGGCGCTGAAGTCTATGCCGCAGGTCAAGGTGGCAAGCATTTTTGCCCATTTGAGCTGCTCGGATATGCCTTCGGAGGATGCATTCACGCGCCAACAGATCGCGCTGTTCGATCGGATGAGCTCCGAGATTGCAGCGACGCTATCTTATAAAGTTATTCGTCATACGGCCAATTCGGCGGGCATCGACCGCTTCCCCGAAGCGCAGTTCGATATGTGCCGCCTGGGTCTGGGACTGTATGGTTTTGCCGGAGGACATAGCGAGGCGCTGCGTCCGGTGTCGACCCTGCGCACGCGCATCGTGCAGGTCAAGCGTCTGCCTGCGGGTGAATCGGTGGGCTACGGCCGCGCCGGAAAGCTCTCGCGCGAAAGTATCATAGCCACGATTCCGGTGGGGTATGCCGACGGATTGGATCGTCACTTGGGCTGTGGCCGCTGGTCGATGCTCGTGGCCGGAAAGCCCGCGCCCGTCGTGGGTCGCGTCTGCATGGACAGCTGTATGATCGACGTGACGGATATTGCCGAAGTGAAAGAGGGCGACGAAGCGGTGATTTTCTCACCCGCGGCAGGCAATGATCTCGGGGCTATGTCCGACGTGCTCGACACGATACCCTATGAGTTGATGACCTCGGTGTCGGGGCGCGTGAAACGCATTTACCTCAAAGAATAATGTTAGGAACACTCTATCTGATACCCTGTCCCATTTCGGACGAAACGCAGCCGTGGGACGTGCTGCCTGCGGCCAATCGGGCCGTGATGGATTCTCTGGATTATTTTATCGTCGAAAATACGCGTACGGCGCGGCGCTTTCTGTCCAAAGCAGGCGCCGCGAGACCTATCGACACACTCTGCTTCCGCGAACTGAACGAGCATACCGCCGCAGGCCGCGAGGTCGAGGAACTGGTGAAACCGCTGTTGGAGGGCCGTTCTGCCGGCGTTATCTCCGAAGCCGGAGTGCCGGGCGTCGCCGACCCCGGAGCGCTGGTGGTCGAGGCCTGCCACCGCAAGGGCATAAAGGTTGTGCCGCTGGTGGGTCCCTCGTCGATCATCATGGCCGTCATGGCCTCGGGTCTCAACGGCCAGTCGTTCGCGTTCAACGGCTACCTGCCCGTGAAGCCGCCCGAAAGGGGCCGGGCGATACGCCAGGCAGAGCGCCGCGCCCAGACCGAGGGGCAATCGCAGCTGTTTATCGAAGCCCCTTACCGCAATGTGAAGCTCATGGAGCAGCTGCTTCAGACGCTTGGCTCCGAAACCCGCCTCACCGTGGCGCTCGATATCACCGCGCCCGGCGAATTTATCCGCACGCTCACCGTCGCTGAATGGCGCCGCACGGCCTTGCCCGACATGAACAAACGACCCGCAATATTCATAATAGGATAGGTGGGTTTTCAGTAGGCAGCCTGCGGAGAACAATACGATGCCGCAGGCAGAAGTTGAAGCCCTCCGCACCGGGTGACTGCGGATTGCCGGCCTGCTTTGCAAGCCGAAACAGGAGCACAAGCCCATAGGATATAATTTTGAAATTTTTAGCCGGATTTTCCCCGCTCCGGGCCTTGGTATACAATTTGCGCTTTTAGTGTACGGAAAATCCGAAAAATAACAGATATGAAAAAGGAAAATGTTTATAATGAAGCCGTTGACTGCGACGAAGGATTCACCGAGGGCAACGGTTACCCCTCGTGCGACGGCGAGCCGTGTGCCAACATGGCAGACGCGGAGGCCGATGAGCCTGCCACTATGGCAGGTGATGACAACGCTCCGTCGCAGGATGCCGTCATCGCCGAGTGGAAAGACAAATACCTGCGTCTGCAGGCCGAATTCGATAACTACCGCAAGCGTACGCTCAAAGAGAAGATGGACCTGGTGCAGACCGGGGGACGCGAGGTGTTGCTGACGATGCTGTCGGTGCGCGACGACGTGCAGCGCGCCGTGGCGGCCATGGAGAAGAGCGACGATCTGGATGCCCTGCGCGCCGGAGTGACGCTTATTTCACAAAAATTCACCGAGGCGCTGCGCCAGAAGGGCGTGACCCAGATCGAAGTGCAGGGCAAGGAATTCGACGCCGACGTCGCCGAGGCCGTAGCCCGTTTCGACGGCGGCAAGGAGCAGCGCGGCAAGGTTATCGACGTGGTGCAGACCGGCTATATGCTGGATGACAAGGTGCTGCGTTTTGCAAAAGTAGTCGTGGGAGAATAAGACGATGGCAGAAAAAAGAGATTACTACGAGGTGCTGGGCGTTCAGAAGAACGCCAATGCCGACGAGATAAAGAAGGCATACCGCAAAGCTGCGATACAGTACCACCCGGACAAAAACCCCGGCGACAAGGAGGCCGAAGAGAAATTCAAAGAGGCCGCCGAGGCCTACGACGTGCTGTCGAATGCTGATAAACGGGCACGTTACGACCAGTTCGGACACGCCGGAATGAACGGCGCAGCGGGCGGCGGCGCAGGCGGATTCGGCGGATTCGGCGGCGGAGGGTTCTCGATGGAGGATATCTTCTCGCAGTTCGGCGACATCTTCGGCGGACATTTCGGAGGCGGCGGATTCCGCTCGTCGAACGGCGGCGGACGCCGCGTGAACCGCGGTTCGGATATTCGCATCAAGGTGCGTCTGACGCTCGCTGAAATAGCCAACGGTGTCACGAAGAAACTCAAGATCAACAAGACCGTTTCGTGCGATAAGTGCGGCGGCTCGGGCGCCAAGGACAGCAATTCATACTCGACTTGCGCCACGTGTAACGGAACAGGTACGGTGACGCGTGTCGAAAACACCTTCTTCGGTCGCATGCAGACCCAGGGCGCATGTCCCACGTGCGGCGGAACCGGAAAGGTGATCACCTCGCCCTGCGACAAGTGCAAGGGCGAAGGCACGGTCCACGGTCAGGAGGTCGTGGAGATAAAGATTCCGGCGGGAGTGGGCGAGGGTATGGTCCTCACCGTGACCGGCAAGGGTAATGCGGCCCGCCGGGGCGGCATGAGCGGCGACCTGCAGGTGCTGATTGAAGAGGAGTCGCATCCCGAGCTTATTCGCGACGGCAACGACCTGATCCACAACCTCAATATCACGGTCACGATGGCATTGCTGGGCGGTACGGCCGAAGTGCCGACCGTCGACGGACGCGCCAAGATCAAGATCGCTCCGGGAACGCACGCCGGCAAGGTGCTGCGTCTGGGCGGCAAGGGCCTGCCCGACGTCAACGGCTATGGTCGCGGCGACGAGCTGGTGGTGGTCGACATTACGATACCCTCGAAACTTTCGGCCGAAGAGAAGAAGCTTGTGGAGCAACTCGCCGAGAAGCCCTCGTTCCAGAAGGCCGATTCGGTCAAGGATCAGAATATCTTCGAGAGGATGAAGAATTTCTTCCGTTAAGCGGAAGTCGGGAGGCGGCATAGGTGTTTCGCCTCTCTTTTTTTTACGGAATTATCTCTCTTATAAGGTTTGCCCTTCCGTTTTCGGCCTGCAGCCAGCGGTGGGGTGAGTAAAGTTCAGCCCTCCGCGCCGGGTGGCTGTGGGCTGACGGCTTGCTTTGCAGGCCGAAGAGCGAACGAGCCTTAACGAGACAATTCAGTTTTTTTAAGGCCGTCTTGTTGGTTTTGAATTCTCAATTTGATAAGATTTCGTATCTTTACGAGCAAAATGTATAAGGTAAAGGAGTAAATGTCGGACTGTATCAGATTATTACCCGAAGTCGTCGCCAACCAGATCGCCGCGGGCGAGGTCGTCAACCGGCCCGCATCGGTGGTCAAGGAGATGATGGAGAATGCCATCGACGCAGGAGCCCGGACCGTGAAGGTCAACTTCCGCGACGGAGGTAAGAACCTTATACAGATCGTCGACGACGGCTGCGGCATGTCGCCCGTCGATGCGCGCATGGCCTTCGACCGCCACGCCACGAGCAAGATCCGGTCGGTCGACGACATCTACGCGCTCCATACGTTCGGATTCCGCGGCGAGGCCCTGGCCTCGATCGCCGCCGTGGCGCAGGTCGAGCTCCGCACGCGCCAAGAGGGCGACGAAACCGGAACCCAGACCGATATCCACGGAGGCCAGTTCGTGGGCCAGAAGGCCGTGATGTGCCCCGTGGGCTCGCAGTTCTTCGTCCGCAACCTCTACTTCAACGTCCCGGCGCGCCGCCGTTTTCTGGACAAAAGCACCACTTCGTCGCGTCATATAAAGGATGAGTTCCAGCGCGTGGCGTTGTGTAACCCCCAGGTGGCGTTCGAACTCTATGAGAACGACGCCCCGGTCTACAAACTCTCGGAGGGAGCCTTGGCAGGCCGCATCGTCGACATCGTGGGCCGCCATATCAAGCAGAATCTTCTGGAGGTCGAGGCCGATACCTCGATCGCCCGCGTCGAGGGCTACATAGGCCGTCCGGCAGCCGCCAAGAAGCGCAATGGCGAGCAATATCTGTTCGTCAACGGACGTTATTTCAAAAGTACATACCTCTCGAGCGCCATATTCAAAGCCTACGAGAAACTCATACCCGAGAGTTGCCAGCCGTCCTATTTCCTCTACCTCACGCTCGACCCCTCGCGCATTGACGTCAACGTCCATCCGCAGAAGACCGAGGTGAAATTTGCCGACGAGGAGGCCGTGTGGCAGATTGTCAACGCCGCCGTTCGCGAAACGCTGGCCAAGACGGGCGCCGTGCCGATGATGGATTTCGACCGCGAGGGGGCCGTCGAGATCCCGGTTCTGGAGCGCGGTGCGGTATATAGCGAGCCGCGGGCTATGTCAAATAACGACTACAACCCCTTCCGCGACGAATATATCGACCCCTCGGCCCCCGATCCCAATGTCGATTTCGCGGGCTTCGACGTCCCGTTCGGCGGGGTGTCGGACGCCGCTGCAGGCATTGGTTCAGGCGCAGGTGCGGGTCGTGCCGCTGTGGGTGGCGGTTACAAAGCCAATCCCTATTCGGGCGGCACGCCGAGTGCGAAGTGGCGCGAAGCGATATCGTCGTCGCACGACGAAGGTTTCGATGAATTTATATCGGGCGGGTCGCTGGGCTTGTCTGATGTAGCTTCCCAGGGCGATTTCGGCGAGAGCGAGCTGGAGTTTATCTCCTCGCAGGCGGAGCATGAACAGCAGAAATTAGGGCTCGAAACCATTGCCGCGTTTTCCGACCCCATGCCCCTGGCGGGCGGATATATCGCCGCGCTGCTGGGCGGAAGGTTCGTGGTCGTCGACGTGCGCCGCGCCCGCGAACGCATATTATATGAAAGCTACCTGCAGATGCTGGGCCGCGGTTCGTCGGTCAGCCAGCAACTGCTGTTCCCCGAGCGGCTGACGCTTTCGTCGGCGGAGTATGACCTGCTGGAGGAGAACGCCGTCGAGATCGCCTCGCTGGGCTTCGACGTTGAGTTCGCCGGCGAAGGGGCCATAGAGGTCAAAGGCACGCCGGCCGACATGCCGGCCGATGCGATCGACCAGTTGCTTTATGAACTGTTGCAGGCCTTCGCCACCCCCGTGGCACTTGCCGACGTGCGGCGCGAAAAGATCGCCGGCGTCATGGCCCGCGGAGGTTCGAAAGGCTCGATGCGACAACTCACGCGCGATGAGGCCGAGGTGCTGTTGTCGCAATTGGCCCAGACGGGAAATATAAGTTTTTCACCCTCGGGTAAAGCCATAACGGCCGAGATCACGGTCGAGGATTTGAGGGCTAAATTAGGATAAAAAAACAATAAAGATGAATAACAGCTATTTCAGTACACCCCCGGTGGTGAAAAACCTTCTGATCATCAACGTTCTGGTATTTATGGCCACGATGCTGATCCCCTCGATCGGCGGTGCGATGATGCGTTACGGCTCGCTCTACTGGTTCGGAAATCCCAATTTCCACGCCTATCAGTTCGTAACTTATATGTTCCTCCACGCCAATCTGGAGCATATTTTCTTCAATATGTTCGCTCTGTGGATGTTCGGCCGTACGCTCGAATCCGAGTTGGGCTCGAAGCGTTTCATCATATATTATATGGTGTGCGGCATCGGCGCGGCGCTGATTCAGATGGCTGCGGCCTGGGCATCGGGCGAATTTTATATTCAGCTTCTGGGTGCTTCGGGCGCCGTGATGGGGCTTCTGCTGGCTTTCGGCGTGATGCATCCCAATTCGGTGATCATGTTGCTGATACCTCCTATCCCGATGAAAGCCAAGTGGTTCGTTGCGATCTACGCCGCCATCGAGCTCTTCATGGGCTGGACCGGCCGCGGCGGAAACGTCGCCCACTTCGCCCATATCGGCGGCATGCTGTGGGGCTTTCTGCTGCTGTATTGGTGGAAACGCAAAGGTAAAATATACTATTAACACATGGCCGAATACTATTCATCGGGATTTCAGGAACGCGGCCGTAAGAAGAGAAAACTCCGCCGGCGCGGACCGTTGATGTTCCTGCTCGACGCGGTGATGACGCTGCTCACGGCGGCGGTCGCTGCGGCGACTTTCGTGACGTGGCTGCTGCCGAACGTCGATCCGGCACATATGTGGGTATTCCCGGTATTGGGACCCGCGGCTCCGGCGATCTATGTCGCTGTGGCGGTGCTGGCTCTCTACTGGGTCGTCAGATGGCGGTGGGTGCGCGCGGGCGTTATGCTGGCGCTGGTTATTGTCGGGTTCTTCCGCATTCCGCTGTTCTACAAACCCGAATTCATGCGCGACTACGACACCGAGACTAACACACGCAATACGATCCTTGTCGCCACCTATAACCTGCGCAGTTTCTACGGCGACGACGGTCGCAGCAGCGCCGACGGCGTAGCCCGGATGATCGGCGAGTGCGATCCCGACATCGTATGCCTGCAGGAGTTCAATCCGCGTCTGGCCGAGAGGTCGAGAGCGATGAGCGCTCTGTGCGAAAAATACCAACGCGCGGCGTTCGGTCTGCAGGAGGCGCGCGACTCACTGTCGACCGATAAACTGGTGATATTGAGTAAATACCGTATATTGCACACCGGAAAAATTCTCGTTCCCAACGTCTCGGTATGGGCCGATCTGCTTGTGGGCGACGACACGGTGAGGGTCTTCAACAACCACCTGCGAACCACGGCCATAACGGCTTCGGAGGGCGATTATATCACCAACCGCGATTTTCTGGCTGACTCTCTGCGCGAGAATAAACTGCGCAGCATGGCCGGTCGTCTGCGCAGCAACAGCGGCCTGCGCGCCGTGCAGGCCGACAGCATCGCCAAGGTCGTGGCGGCGACGCGTACCCGGCTCTTGGTGTGCGGCGATTTCAACGAGACGCCCGTGTCGTATGTCTACAAGACGATGTCGCGGGGTCTGAACGATGCCTTCAGCGAGGCAGGCAAGGGCTATTCGTCGACGTTCCGCGGGTTCGCGAACACCCTGCGTATCGACTATGTGCTGCCGTCGGAGGGCTTCGAGACACTCTCGTACGAGGTTCCGCAGGTAAATTATTCCGATCACCGCCCGGTGTTCGTAAGATTGAGAAAGACTAACAACTAATATATAAAATTATGATTTTAGACTCACTTAAAAACTGCGGTCAGTACTACGCTGTAAGCCCGCGCATGAAGAAGGCGTTCGATTTCATCGCCTCGACCGACTGGACGAAGATGGAACCCGGAATCCACGAGCTCGACGGTAAGGACATCTATGTCAACGTCATGGAGCGCGAACTGAAGACCAAGTCGGATGCGAAGCTCGAGATTCACAACGAGTATATCGATATCCAGGTACTGGTCAGCGGCAAGGAGGAGGCTTTCGGCTGGAGCGAGCGTAAAGATGTATCGAAGCCTCTCGGCGAGTTCGACCAGGCCAAGGATATTCAGCTCTTCGACGACGAGGCGCAGACCTACTACACCATGCGTCCCGGCCAGTTCACGATTCTTTTCCCTGAAGATGCGCATGCGCCCATGGTGGGCACAGGTACGGTGCGTAAGATCATCGTTAAGGTGCGCAAATAGGCGCTTTTCGGGGGTTTTAACAGAAAAAGCGATGGTCTCTTTAAAGACCGTCGCTTTTTTTGGTAATGGTGCCAGAAGTGGCGCTTTTTGCATGTCATCCCGAGGAATGATGCTCCCGGGCTGCGGATCGCGCGGGGATAAAATCATAACGGATCATTGCGCAGTGACGATGCAGGTCTTGGCCTCGCCCCGGTTTTCTGCGCTCGGCAAAGCGAGTAAACTCACTCTGCTCTCATTTGTCGAAAACGTTCGCAGGGTGGGGGGGGGTGCCGGGCAACTTCGCAGGTCGAAAATACCCTTCGCGAGCCGAAAATATGCCGCCTCTGATATACCGGGCTATTCCCCGGTTTTCAGTTTTTCTGCAATACGCGCCGCCAGCGCACGCCCGAGCTCCCGGTTGGCAGGCGTGAACCCCTGCTTCATCTCTGCTGGCGCGCAAACGGGTTCCCACTTCATCTTCTGCGCAAATTCGCCCATGTGGCGCACCGCGGCCCCGGCCCAGCAGAACGAGCCGAAATAAGCGAAATTACGGCGCGGAACGCAGCGCTCGGCGATCATCTCCAGTAGCTGCCCCACATGCGGGAAAAGGTTGCCGTTGTAGGTAGGAGAGCCGACGACGAGGGTGTTGTAGCGGAATATGTCGCGCAGCACGACCGACTTGTCGGCAGTCGAGAGATTATAGACCTTCACAGGCCCTACGCAGGCTCCGGCGAGTTCGCGGGCGATGCACTCCGCCATCTGCTCCGTGTTGCCGTACATCGAGCCGTAGGCCACCACAACGCCTGGCTCGCCCTCGTAGCGACTCATGCGGTCGTAGAGGTCCATGACCTCGGGGATCGCGCGGTTCCACACCGGACCGTGAGTGGGGCATATGAACGCCGGATCGAGTCCACGCACTTTCTCGAGGGCTTTCTGCACCGGCGCGCCGTATTTGCCCACGATGCAGGCGTAGTAACGCCGCATCTCGTCCCAGAAAAGTTCGGGTGCAAGCTGGTTGTCGGTGATGCCGCCGTCGAGTGCTCCGAACGTGCCGAACGCATCGCCCGAAAAGAGCATCCGCTCTTCGGCATACCATGTGACCATCGTCTCGGGCCAGTGCACCATGGGCGCCATGTGGAACGAGAGCGTCTTGCCGCCCAGGTCGAGCGTCTCGCCCTCTTTGACTTCGAGCAGATTGTCAGTTATTTCGTAAAACCCGGCGATCATCTGCAGCGTCTTTGCGTTGCCCACGATCTGCATCAGGGGATAGCGGCAGCGCAGCGCGGCGATGGCTCCCGAATGGTCGGGCTCCATGTGGTTCACGACCAGATAATCCACCGGTTTGTCGCCGAGTACCTCGCGGATATTCTCCTGCAGACGGCTGCCGAAACCCTCGCCCACGGAGTCGATGAGAGCGGTCTTATCACCTACTATAAGGTAGGCATTGTAGGAAACTCCCTGCAGTAACGACCACAAGGCTTCAAACTGGGTTGTCGTCCGGTCATTGCATCCTACATAATACACGTCAGGGCTTATTTCGCTGATTTTCATATGTTTGTGTCGTTTTGCCGCGCCGCCCGCAGGCCGCGCTTGTTTTTTTGATTCTACAAAGATACTATTTTTAGGTTCCGAATCACCCCAGCACCCGAAAAACCGTGCCGGACATACGAAAAAGGGACGGCTCCGAGAGCCGTCCCTTTCAATATAATGTCGTATTGGCGATTACTGCACCGTTACGAGCGAAACCGTAAGTTTTGTGTTGTAGGTGTCCGAAGCCAGCGCGATCAGAGCGTAGTCGCCTGCGGCGTTGTTCTCGAACTGCTTGCTGAAGCCCGAAGCGGTGTTAACCGGCTTCACGGCATCGTTCATCAGCGACTTGCCGTTGGCCGTGAGGACCGTCTGGATCTTCTCGGCGTTAAGCTTGTCGGCGTTGATGGCGTCCTTCTGCTCGTTGGTCGTTGCGGCTGCCAGACGAGCTGCGAAATCGTTCAGATTGTCGAGCTTCGTCAGATCGGCACCGGCAGCGGTCAGAGCCGACTGGGGAACCAGTGCGTAAACAACCTTCTTGATAGCGAATACGCTTGACGGACCACCCTTCCAGTTGAATGCAATGTTCTTACCCGATACGCTGGCGGTCTGCGTGAAGTTCACCGCGGGAGCGAAGTCGGTTGAAACGACCGATCCGGTCCAGCGCTCAACACCTGCACCATGGTTGGCACAAGCCAGAGCTACATACTGCGTTCCGGGAGTCAGACTACCCTTGAATGTGTAGGTGCCGTCCGCATCTTCGGTATTGAGCGTATAGAGGAAGCTATCCTGATCTCCCGAGGAGAAATCCGCACCGCTCTTCTCGATCAGTGCGATGATATCCTCGTCGGTAACACCGCTCTTGAGCGTGATATTGCCGCTTGCATCGACTGCAATGGACTTCTCAAGCGATTTAGCGGTAGCTATATAATACTTACCTGCTGTGATGTGCGTACCCCAGAAATCGACGCATATCGAGTTGTGAGCATAGAGTCCCTGCGTCGGCAGCGGATAGAGCGAAGCCTCGATCGTGAGTTCGTCGTATGTTGCGGCAGCCTCTGTGGTAACGTCGGTAACCTTTACCGATGTCGCATCGGCATTCGAAACGCAGCTGATGAATTTATAAGCTGTAGCAGCCTTGGCGGACACCCAGTTGTAGTAACCGTTGCTAATCGGGTCTTTGTCGTTGACTTTCTTCAAAGCAGCGGCATTGAGCGACGAGCCGTTCTTGGCAACATAGGCGATCATCTCTGCCTCCGATGCGGTGTCGAGACCTGCGGTAGCGAAAGCGTCGGCTGCTACCAGAGCGAAAGTTACCGAAGTGATAACGTCACCATTAGCCAGGAACTGGTAGAGTACCGAGTTGTCGCCGAAGTATCCCATGCTAAAGTCTGCATAGCCATTGGGGTCGCTGTCTGCTCCGCAGTCCATTACGTATTTCACCATCGAAGGATCCAATTCGGGATTGTAGATGAAGCAGGTATAGTCGATACCCTTGAAATCACCCTCTTTAGTATACGAGAATGCTACGGCTGTAAATACGCCTGCAGTGCTGCCCAGATTCCAGGCGTCCTTGTTTGCTGCAGTATACTTGACTGCGGGCGTGTCGCCGGCGTAAGTACCGGCCTCGATCTCGTCGCGGATTGCGGGGAGAATGTTTTCGAGATTCTCTGCAACCATCTCTTCATAGATTTCCGCATAAAGGCCGGAGATATAGTTATACCAGCCTGCGCTTCCCTGTGCAAAACCGGCACCGGCAAGTATGCTGTTAGCCGTAGTCCAGGCATCTGCAGCAAAACCATCCTCGAGGTCTGATTTGAGCACCGTTGCATAGTAGTAGGCTGCATCTTTGTTGGGTGTAAAGCCAATAGTGTGGGTCTGTACGCCCGTATCCGTGGTCGATGCGCCGACATATTCTATTGCAACTGCCGGAGCGGGATCGGTAACTGCGCTGAATTCGACAACGTCGCTGATACCTGCACTGAAGCTATTCCAACCTCCGGTACCTGCATACCAGAAAAGCGTGAAATTGAATGTGTACTGACCGTCCCAATAGCAGGGGTAGGTTGCATATGACCCACCTCTGGACGAAGGAACGTCTGCGACGGTGAAGTTGTTGCTGGCATCATATGCGATTTTGAGATCCTGTGCGGTCATTACGCAACGGAAGTACTGCTGCCCATCTATCGTAAGCTTGTTGGCAGGATCGCCGTCGACCGTGAAGATGATGTTGGCACCACCCTCACCCCAATTCAGGAAGCGGAATACGTTGGTTCCGGCAGCACGCTGCAGAGCCATTCCGGACTGGTTTTCTCCAAATCCCCAGTCGTACCAGGTAGCGGTCTGTGCAATGAGATTTCCGCTCTTATCTTTCATATACACGTCGCCCTCTTCGGTGCCGTTAGTCTTCTGTTCGAGCAGTTTGCCGGGATTTTTCAGAATATAGACCGGTTCCCAGATAAGCTCCAGAGATGCCGATACGACGATCGACGAATATTTGGTAGCCATAGACACGGCACGCGTGTTCAGCTCCTTCGTCGGACGATCGCTGCGCAGCCCCATTGCCTGCGGCATATCTACAAAATCGTGGTGGTCGCCTACGGCAATAGTTGCGGTGTAGTTCACACCCTTTGCAAAGGTCTCGATGTTGAAAACGACGACGTCGATAACAGCTTTGTATTCACCGTCTTTGAAATCAACGCTTTCGGGAATAGAGAAAATGCGTGTGGAATTGCTCGCTACAATCTGGTTCAGACCGACCGAGAGATCGCCCTTGTTGCTCTGGCGATATACCTCGACTTGGATGACCTCGTTGCCAGTGACGGTCGTGCTATACTCCGCACCGACGTTCTTCTGCACGAAGTAGGCGGTCAACGCATCCTCCGAGGAGGGGTTGAACTTCTCTGCAAGCTGGTCGGTACTACACCCGGCCGACAAGAAGAGAATGCCCGCTGCTAAAAGTGATTTAAATATATTTTTCATATTCAGATGCTTATTTAAGTTTCTAAAATATCCGCGCATTATTTCGTGTCTCCGTCAGGGTTCTGATCGGCGTCGGTCAGAGCCTGGTTGCCGTCGAACTCTGCCTGCGGGATCATGAACACCCATGCGAACGAACCGGGAGTCGTCGTGTCGTTGTTGGGGAGCAGCGAGATGGGGTCGAACGCGGGGTTGTCGGCCTTCTCGGGAGCAACGCGCTTGAAGCCCTGGCCCAGACGCTTAATGTCGAAGATGCGGCCATATTCGCCCCAGAGCTCGATACGGCGCTGGATGATGATCTCCTCGAGCAGTGAACCCGTAGCTCCGGTGGTTGACGTGGTCAGGGTCTTGCCGCTCTTCGAAGAGCCGGTATAGCCTGTGTCGCGCTTCGCCATCAGCTTGTTGAGGTAGATGCGGGCATTGGTGTCGTCGCTGTTCTGGCAGTAAGCCTCGGCAGCCGTAAGGAGCATCTCCTCTGCGCGCATGTAGATATAGTCTCCGAACCAGGTCTGACCCTTGAACTTGAACTTCTTCTGGCAGTACTTGATAGCCTCGCCCGAAGTCTCGTAGTTGGCGCTGTCGAAGTCGCCCATCCACCACCCGCGGCGCAGGTCGGCGGCACCCATCTTGCCGTAGAGCCACGATGTGATGCAGGGACGGCACGATTGTGCGTAACCGTCGTGATCGGCATCCATGTGCGACTGGAACGAGCCATACATACCGTAGTTGTCGGTGGTCTTAACATCGCCCCACATAACGCTTCCCAGAGCGGTGATGTCGTTCAGACCCGAAGTGATCTCGGTGCTCGACAGGATCTTGCCGTCGTAGCCCTTCAGCGCCTCGGTAGCGGCTGTTGCTGCCTCGCCCCACTCCTCGGTGCTCAAGCAGATACGGGCCTTGATACCGTTGGCTACGTAGTAGTCGATCTCGGCCTTCGAGTTGCGGGTAACGCCGGCATCCTTTGCATCTTTGAGGTAGGTGATAGCCTTGTCGATGTCGGGACGGATAACGTTCTCGTAAACCTCGGCGTTGGTCGAGCGGGGGCTACCCGTGGTCGATGCGTTGGTCGGCGTGGTGTAGACCGGAACGCAGGGATCGTCGGGATAGAGTTTATATGCACGCGAGTAGATCATAGCCAGGTAGTGGTACGAGAACGCGCGAAGTGCGTAAGCCTGTCCGAGGATAGCTTTACCTTCGGGTGACGTTGCGAGCAGTTCCTCGGCACCGATAAGGTTGTTGGCGTCGTTGATCGTCGTGTAGTAGAAGTTCCAGAAGGCGTAGATCTGTACGTTATCGCGAGTATACCAGTTCTTGATATCGTAAGAGTAGGTGAGCCACGACCATCCGCTTCCCGCATCCGAGAGGTTCATGTCGTCGGCCATGGTGTCCATGGTGATGTGAACCGCCGTCTGTGCGAAGCAGAGGTGACCGGATCCCCAGCCGCCGACGCCAAATCCGCTCAATGTACCGGTGAGGGCCGACTGTGCATTGTCGACACTACCGTATACAACGCTGGCAGGCACCTTGTTGGTGGGGAAAGTATCGAGCGCGTCGCTCGCACACGAAGTGGAGAGAGCTGCTGCAATTATGCCAAATAATAATATTCTTTTCATAGTTAATTTCTCCGCTTTAAATTAGAATTTGATATCCAGACCGGCTACAAAGCTGCGCGAAGGAGTGTAGTTGAAGCTACCGCTGCTTCCTGCCGACAGGCTCGCCGTGGGGTTCAGACCCTTCATATGCGTGAAAATCGCGATGTTGTCGAGCGAGCAGTATACGCGTACGCTCTTCATGCCGATGTAGTTGGCAGCCTTCTTGGGGATCGAGTAACCGATGGTGATGTTCTTGATCGCGAAGTAGGATGCGTCTACGAGGAAACGGTCGGAGATCGGGTCGCTCGTGCCGACTTCGATGCGCGGAACGTCGGTTACGTCGCCAGCCTGCTTCCATGCGCGCAGAGCGTGCTTGTGCCAGGTCTGACCGATGTAGTATACGTTCATCGTGCTGTTGTACATGCTGTCGAGGATCTTACCGCCGATAGAGTAGGTCGTCAGGAACGAAAAATCGAGACCCTTCCACTGGAAGTTGGTTCCGATGCTGCCGAACAGGTCGGGCATACGGTCGCCGGCATAGTAGCGCGAGTTGCCGGCCGTGGTTACGCTCGAAGTGATGTACTCCGAACCCTCCTGCATCGAGCCGTCGGGGTTCTTCTTGTAAGCGTAGTAGAGAGCCACACCGGTAACGGGGTCTACACCTGCATACTTGGGCAGATAGAACGTGTTGATAGGCAGGCCTTCGCGGGTGATGTACGAGCCGCTGACGATCTCGGGGGTCTCGGGCGTAAGCTTGAGAACCTTGTTCTTCAGGGTCGAAGCCATGACGGTTACGTCCCAGCGAATATCCTTCGTACTCATGACTACGCCGTTAAGCGAGATCTCCAGACCCGAGTTACGCATCGAACCTACGTTGTCGGTGTACGATTCGAAACCCGAAGAAAGGGCCATCGGACGCGACAGAAGCATGTCGGTGGTCTTGCGGTTGTAGTATTCGATCGAAGCGTTCAGGCGGCTGTTGAGCAGCGTGGTCTCGATACCGACGTTGAAGTTGGCGTTCTTCTCCCAAGTGAGGTTGGGGTTCTCCATCTGTCCCATCGTGAAACCGTAGCTCGAACCGGTCGAGTTAACGCCGTAGTAGCCCTGGTATCCGTAGTAGTTGCTGTATCCGAGTGCGTCGAGCAGCATTTCGTTACCCTGCACACCGTACGAAGCCTTGAGGGTCAGGTTGTCAACCCAGTCGACATTCTTCATGAAGCCCTCCTGCGATACGCGCCACGAAGCACCTACCGACCAGAAGTTACCCCAGCGGTTGTCGGGTGCGAAGCGCGACGAACCGTCGGTACGCCAGCTCGCGTCGATATAATACTTGTTGTCGTAACCGTAGTTCAGACGTGCAAAGTACGATTCGATGCGGTGCTCCTGCGTTGAAGACTCTGCGCTGTTGATGGTTGCGCCGACAACTTCGTACATGTTGGGAACAAGACCCGAACGGCTTGCCTCGAGGTAGTTCTCTTCGAAGCTGTAGTACTCATGGCCCAACAGACCGCTGATCTCGTGCTTCTCGGCGAACGTACGGTTATAGGTTACCAGCTGGTTGAACGTGTAGCTCATGTCGCGGTAGTTGTACTTGTAGATAAGACCGCCGTTCGAAGCCTGGTTGCCGTGATACATATTGTAGTACTGCATGTTGTTGCTCATCGAGTAGTCCACACCGAAGTTGAGCGTGGCCTTCAGACCCTGCATCCAGCCAGCCTTCGCATCGTCGCTTCCGAACGTCGCGTAAACGCGGCTCGAGAGGCTCTCGGTGGTGTTGGTGGTGGGGTCGTCGTAGAAGCCCGCGATCATGTTGCTCTCGGGGTTCACCGGACGCGTGGATCCGTAGTCGTACTGCTTCTTGCCGTTGGCGTCGAGTACGTTCTTGCCGTTTGCATCCTTCACATAGATAGGATAGATCGGGCCCAGCAGCTGTGCCGAGTAGAACACGTTCGAGGTTGCCGAACCGGTGAAACGGTTGGAGTTAGCCTGCGAGTGAGCGAAGTTGGCGTTCATACCGCCCTTGAACCAGTGCTTGGGAGCGGTGTCGTAGCTTACACGACCGGTGTAACGCTTCATTTGGGTGCTCTTAAGAACACCTTCCTCATCCAAATAACTCAAAGACATGCTACCTTTGTTATATTCGTTACCGCCCGAGACCGAAACCTGGTATTCCTGACGGATAGCGGTGTTGTCCGTTACCGCGTCGAGCCAGTTCTCGTTCCACGCAGCCTTGGCATCGCTCTGGATCTTGCCCGTTGCAGGGTCTATGAGCTGATCCCAGGTGTAGTTCTTGAAGGGATTGTACTGCTCGCCGCCGAGACGGTTGGTGAGCTGTGCCGAAGCGTACTGACGTGCGTTGGCATCGGTCATACCCGAGTTGAAGTAGGCCGAGTTGTAGAGCGACTGCCAGTTGAGTTCGACGAATTCGCCCTGGCTTACCGTGTCGTAGCGGGGAAGTGCGCGCGACGAAACACCGAGCGTAGCCTTGAAGTTCACGTCTACGCCGCCGGTCTTACCGCGCTTGGTGTTGATCACCACGACGCCGTTGGCACCGCGTGCACCGTAGAGGGCACCTGCCGAAGCGTCCTTCAATACCGTAATCGACTCGATATCATCGGGGTTGATCGTGTTGAGACCACCCGAGAAAGCGATACCGTCGACAACGTAGAGCGGTGTCGAGCTTGCATTGATAGAACCGAAACCACGGATCGAAACGGCTGCCGAAGCACCGGGCTGACCCGATCCGGAAGTGGTCTGGAGACCTGCAACCTGACCTTCGAGGGCCTTCGATACGTTCGAAACCACGCGTTTCTCGAGGTTTTCGGATTTGATGACCGCAGCAGAACCGGTGAAGGACTCCTTCTTGGCGGTTCCGTATGCGACAACGATCACATCGTCGAGCTTCTTGCTGTCTTCAGCCAGAGCGACGTCGATGCGGGTCTTGCCTGCGATTGCGATTTTCTGCGTTTCGTAACCGAGATACGAAACAACGAGGGTACCATTCGCGGGAGCCGAGAAGGTAAATCGACCGTCTGCGCCGGTACTGGTTCCGGTGGTGGTGCCATCGACAACAACCGATGCACCGACGATTGGAGTTCCGTCAGTACCTGAAACTGTACCGGAAATCTGCCGATTCTGGGCCGTTGCGAAGGCAACCATTCCCAAAATCGCAATTAACGATAGTACAAGTTTTCTTACCATAAGCGTTAATTTTAATAAGTTTTTTAAAATAAAAAGTTCAGTAGCAAAGATAGGCCAAAGCAATCTTAAATACAAATAAATTATTAAAAAAAATTACTAATGTAACATGTTTTGAGGAGATGGTTTCTTTTTCATTACAATTTTCAAATTTAAAGCAAATGTCGGTTACGATTTACAACCGACATTTTGAACCGTTTTCCAGCGTTTTAGAAAAAATCATGCTGTAACAGACTTCAGGCGCATCTCCTAACCGCTCATAAGGCGGACTTCGGAACTTCATTTCCGCCCCAGGAGTTACAAATCATATTGATGCGTTTAGACAGCCGGGCCATTTCGCCGTCGAGTTTCGAACGAGTGACGGCAGCATAGATCTGTGTCGTACGTATATTTCTGTGTCCCAGTAATTTACTTATAGTTTCGATAGCCATGCCCTGCGATAGGGTAACGGTCGTGGCGAAGGTGTGGCGCGCTGCGTGGAAGGTAATACGCTTCGAAATGCCCGCCATTGCCATGATTTTGTCGAGGCAGAAGTTGCACCACCCGTTACTTGGCAACTCGAAAATAGGTTTGTTACAATCTGTAGGCGCGTATCGCGTCAGTATATCGCAGGGCACCGACAGCAACCGTATGTTAACCTCCGAGCCGGTTTTGCGGCGTGTGGTGCTTATCCACAGCTGATTGCTCTCGTTCTGCACGTTGGATAGCGTCAGTTCGCACAGATCGACGTATGATAATCCCGTAAAACAGCTGAACAGAAAGGCGTCGCGAACAAGTTGTAAGGTGGTAGTGGGCAAAATGATAGACATTATTGTGTTTATATCATTTATAGACAAATAATTACGTGCTACATATTCGCTATGCAATTTGTAATTTGCAAACAAATCCCTGCTCATATAGCCCTTGCTTCGGGCCAGCATCAGTATGTGTTTGAGCGCGATCATATAGACCCATATTGTATTTTTCTTGTGTGGGCTCTCCTTTACGATGTATGCGTGGAATCCGGTAATGAATTCCGAGTTGAGTTCCTTGAACATTAAGTCCTTGCGGCCGTACTTGTCGTGGATGTAGTTCTCAAGGTGGAGGCAAACACACCTATATTTATAGTAAGTCGTTTTGCTGCGGCTTACACCCACCATGCCGCTGAACTCCTCGTTGTGCTGTCGGAAGAAACCGAGCAGAGTTTCGTTGCGGCAATTCAACCCAAAGTACATCTCCTTGACCATCAGCGGCGTGACGAATGCCTGCTCGTAAAAAAGCGTATTGTAGCACCTTTCTATATGGTAGCGGATCGTGTCCAGTTGCGAATTTATCCGAACCGCTGCGGCATTGCGTCCGGCTACGCGGTTGATTCCTGCATCCCACAACGCGGGTGCGACCGACAGACGTGTGGAGAGGTGTGCGCGCTGCCCGTTGATTGTTATACGCCCCATAATGGGGGCTGTTCCGTCGCGGAACGGCATGTTCTTCTTGATATAGAATAAGACTCTAAAAGTGTTTCTCATAATTCAACCATCTTTAAGATTACAATTATTCAGGAGAGCTTCGCAAAGTAACGTATAAGTATCCCTTTGCAGGTGCTTGTTTTTGCACAAAACACTTATTTATAGGTTCTTATATGACATCGATCCGGTTGTGTTCTGGTGACCGTGCTAATTACCGCGGCTCTCCCTTTCGCGGATAATGCATTGATAATGAGTTGATTTTACTCAAGTAGAGGTGAAAGTCTGTTCTTCCTGTTTTTCATTGATTATTAGTGATTTATACTGAATAAGTCATTAGTTGACTTTTTATTTTAAAATCACTAAAAAAAATTAACGCTTATGGTAAGAAAACTTGTACTATCGTTAATTGCAGTTTTGGGCGTGGTTGCTTTTGCGGCTGCCCAGAACCGGCAAGTTTCCGGTACGGTCGTTGATGCTGGCGGTGCCGCTATTGCGGGCGCTACTGTTTTGGTCGACGGATCGAATATCGGAGCCACGTCTGGAGCAGACGGCAAATTCTCTATCACAGCTCCTTCAAACGGAACTTTAGTAGTTTCATTTGTCGGTTACAAGACCCAGATGTTGGCCATCGCCGGCCGCACCAGCCTTGTCGTATCTCTCGAGGAGGATGCGATGGCTCTCGATGAGGTAACCGTGGTCGCTTTCGGCACAAAAAGAAAGCAGGACCTTGTTGGTTCGGTAACCTCGGTCAAGCAGTCGATAATCAGCAATTCGCAGGCTACTTCCGTTTCGAGCGCCCTCGAAGGTGCCGTAGCGGGTCTGCAGGTTGTGACGACTTCCGGACAGCCCGGAAAGGATGCCGATATCTACATCCGCGGTATCGGTTCGCTTTCGGCGAGCAATGCGGCTCTGATCGTTGTCGACGGCGTGCCTTTCAATGGCAAACTGTCTGACATCAACCCCGCCGACATCGCCTCGATCAACGTGTCGAAGGATGCGGTTTCGAACTCCCTCTACGGATCGCGCGCTGCCAACGGCGTGGTTATGGTGACGACAAAAACCGGTCACAAAGATAGGGTAACTATACAATTCCAGGGTACGTGGGGCGTTACCACGCGTGCGTATAAGGATTATGACATGGCTACCAGCGCTAAAGAGTTCTACGAACTGACATGGTACGGTATCCGCAACACGCAGTGGGTGGCTACTTCCACCACGGAAGATCCGGTTGCACGGTTAGAGGCGGCCAACCTTTATGCCAGCCAGAACCTTCTGGGTCAGTTGGGTAATTACAACTCTTTCAAGGGTATCCCCAGCAGCGAATATCTTGTAGGCATTGACGGCAAACTGAATCCCAATGCCAAGACCCGCTACAACGACACTTTCGCGGACAATATGTTCCAGAATGCGTTCCGTCAGGAGTATGTCGCTTCGGCATCGGGCGGTAGCGAGAAGACCAACTACTATCTGTCGATGGGCTATCTCGATAACGAATCCTATATCGTGGGCTCTTCCTTCGAGCGTATCACCTCGCGCGTCAATGTCAGCTCGCAGCTGACCAAATGGCTGAAGGTGGGTACCAATATGTCGTATGCGAAAACTACCCAGGACGGTGTGCAGGAGGGTACTGGCCTGGCTTCCAATCCTTTCGAAGTTGCACGCAGCTGGGCTCCCATTTATCCCGTATACGCCCGTGACGCCGAGGGTAACCTCAAGCGCGATGCGAACGGCAAGCCCATCTACGATTCGGGTATGGGTGAGACCGACGGCGTAACCAAGCGCCCGGTGGCCACGAAACAGAATGTGATCTGCAACCTGAACGAGGACATTCGCAAGGCTATGGCGCATAACTTGTCGTCGCGCTCTTTCGTTGAGGTTAAATTCCTGAAGGATTTCACTTTCACGGCTAACTACAGCTACGATTTCACCAACCGCTACACTACGACCTACTACAACCCCATCATAGGTGACGGTCTGGAGTTCGGAGGCCGCGGTACGAAGAACAGCAGTAACTATATAACAAGTAACTTCAACCAGATATTGTCTTATGATCGCACCTTTGGCGAAAAGCATAATTTTGCAGCCAAAATCGGTCACGAGTATTACAAATATACCAGCGATTCGTTCGAAGGCCAGAAGACCAAGTTCTTCGACCCCGGCAATCCCGAGCTTGTGAACGGCGGTCAGATGGAGTACATCGAAAGCTATAATGTCATGCACAATATCGAGGGTTACTTCGCAATGGTCGACTATAACTACGCCAATAAGTACTATGCTTCGGCTGCATTCCGTCGTGACGGTACTTCTCGCTTCCTCGACCGTTGGGGTAACTTCTGGTCGGTAGGAGCTGCATGGAGAATTTCGTCTGAAAACTTTATGCAGGGTGCGTCGGGCTGGCTCAATGACCTGAAACTCCGCGCATCGTACGGTACGCAGGGTAATGAGGCTATTCTTCCCGGATATGTTTACGGCTACACGCCCTATCAGGATCAGTATGCGATCACCTGGGACGGAACGTCGCTCGGCTACAGCCCCGCGTTCTACGGTAATCCCGATCTTACCTGGGAGAATCAGGCTACTATCGACGTAGGTCTCGATTTCCGCTTCCTGGACCGCATCTACGGTTCGGTCGAGTGGTTCAGCCGCAAAACCGACGACATGCTCTTCAAAAAGACCCTTGCCGTATCGGCAGGCCGTCCCTACAACTGGGAAAACCTTGGTTCGATGCGCAACTCGGGTGTCGAGTTCGAGGTTAACGTCGACATTTTCAAGAAGAAGGATCTGAAGTGGACCGTGACAGTTCTCGGCTCGCACTACCAGAACAAGGTGCTGACGCTGCCGGCGGCAAACCGCGAGAAGGGCATCACCGACGGTTACTTCAAGATGATGGAGGGTAAGAACCGCTACGAGTATTTCACCTACAAGTATGCAGGCATGGACGATAAGGGTAACGCTATGTGGTATATGGACGAGAAGGATGCGCAGAATGTTCCGACAGGCAATATCGTCACCACCACGACCTACACGAGCGCCACGAAGTACTACATCGGCAAGTCGGCTCTGCCCGATTTCGTCGGCGGTCTGAACACCACGCTCAACTACAAGGGTATTGATCTTTCGATCGCCACGGCATTCCAGATCGGCGGTTGGGGATACGACGGCGACTATCTGTCGGGAATGTCCGCTACGTTCTATACGGGCCATAACCGCGATATGTGGGATAGCTTTAATCCCGAGACAGGCAAGGGTAAGTATCCTATCTGGAACGCCAACAACAGCTCGAATTCCTACGGACAGACTTCGGATGCCCACCTTATCGAAGCCAGCTATTTCAGCATCCGCAACATAACCTTGGGTTATACTCTTCCCAAGACGTGGATGAGCAAGCTGGGTGTGCAGGGGCTGCGTATATTCGTAACGGCCGACAACCTCGCCCTCTGGTCGAAGCGTCAGGGCTATGACCCGCGCGTTTCGATGAGCGGCGCCAACAATACCTTCAGCGGCTACTCGCCCATGCGCGTCATATCGGGTGGTGTAAATCTCACATTCTAATTTTTAAACAGAGTACAATTATGAAAAAGACAATCATAAAATTGCTGCTGGTCCCGGTTGTTGCCTTGTCTGTCGGTTGTATCGAAGATGCCGACGTCACGGGCTACATGACCGAGGGAAAGCGTCAGGAGATCTCAAAGAACGACCCTGACAAGGTCTTTGCAGCTACCGTTGCCGGTATGTACACCGACATGCAGCAGTATGTTGCTACTAATATGCAGCACAACTATTTCGGTCAAAAAAGTTTCGATTACCTTACTTCTCTTATGGGTAACGACATGATTATGACCAACCGCTACGGAATGAGTATCTATCACTATCTGATCGACTACCGCGGACGCGATTATATCCCCACGGCCAACCGCTGGAAGGAGTACTATCTTTGCATCGACAATGCGAATAAGATCCTTGGTTCGATCAGCGACGACGAGACCGACCCCGCCGTTCTGAAGTACAAGGCTATCGCCCAGGGCTTCCGCGGCTATGCTTACGCGCAGCTCACGTACCTCTACCAGTACTCCTACTATGTGGGTGTAGAAGGTTCGAAATGGGGCAAGGGCGATGTGTACGACCACTCGGAGGAACTTTGTGTTCCTATCGTGACCGACAAAATCACCGGCACGCAGGCCCGCAGCACCGTAAAGCAGGTCTACGAGCAGATCGTCGGCGACCTTACTTCGTCCTACGACACTTTTAAGGCTCTGGGTATGGAGAAGACTGCGGCGCCGACCGATATGGACGGATGCGTGGCGGCCCTCTACCTCTCGCGCGCTTATATGGTACTGAACGACTGGGATAACGCTATTAAATATGCCAAGGTTGTTACCGACAACTTCCCGGTTCTGACTACCGAAGACCAGATTACCCAGGGTTTCAGTGACATAACGCTTCCCGACATCGTGTTCGGCTGCGATATCAATGCGGATAATGCGACTGCTTACATGTCGTGGTTCTCGCAAATGGACGCCTATGGCGGCGGGTATGCCGGCGACCCGATCTACCGTGCGGGCTTCAAGCCTTTCGTCGATCGCATCGGTGATGACGATATTCGTCTGCAGTGGTTCTGCTGCGAGCGCAGCACGGGCTGGGACGATGAGACGGATTTGCCGTGGCTGCGTGATTTCGTGGACGTTTACGAGGCTTCGGTCGACTATCAGTCGGTGAAGTTCATCGGCACGGGCCGCCCCAACATCAAGGCCGGCAAGTTCGACGGCTGGCACCTGGGCGACTACATCTACCTGCGTTCGGAAGAGGCTTATCTGATTACCGCCGAGGCTCTGGCACACAAGGGCGATGCAAATGCAGTTACGACGTTGACCACATTTATGACCACGCGTAACCCGAATTACACCTACACGTTCACCAACAAAGCCGACCTTCTCGAAGAGATCAACTACCAGAAGCGCGTAGAGTTCTGGGGTGAGGGCATGGAGTATCTCGACAACCGTCGTCTGAATATCCCCGTCGACCGTCGCGATGCAACGTGGGGTGCCGCCAACAACAACCATTTCCCCGGCGCTAAATTGTATGTGACGCAGGAAGATATTCTCTTCCTCTACCAGATCCCGACCTCGGAGGTCGAGAACAACGACAAGATCGTGCAGAATCCTTAACGGATCTCCGGTTAATTGATAATTTCCCGAAGGGCGCTGGCTCTTCGGGATTTTTTTTGCTTTTTTGTGGGTTTTCGTCTGTGGGAGGCTCCGGGTGCGAGAGAAATAATAAATTTTCACGAAAACCTTTGCAGAAACCGAAAATTTACTTACTTTTGCACCACGATAACGATGAAGGGGTCTTCCCGTCTTCGATTTCGGGATGGTGCCATAGCTCAGTTGGTAGAGCAAAGGACTGAAAATCCTTGTGTCCCCGGTTCGATTCCTGGTGGTACCACTTAAGAAATTAAACAGAACGTTGTAGGTGAGAAACTTACAACGTTTTTTGTTGGCTGCGGGTGTGACATTTGCAACAAAATATGAAAACGAGCATATTTCATAAGCAAGAAAATACCTGTTTTTATCAAAAAGAAATGTTGCATATTAAAATATTGCCCATGATTAAAAAATACTTCTTGTATTTAACCGCTTTCGCCCTTGCAGGCTGCGCTTCGGATGCGATCTCCGAAGATGCGGGAGCGGATAATGCCCCCGACGCTGCTGTTCAGAAGATAATCCATACTCCGCAAGGCGCTCAAAGGGGTGAGTTGCTGATCTGTTTCAGCGACGATGCCGTCCGGTATGTGGAAGAGGCAGTAGCTCAATCTCTGCAAACACGCGCTGTGGCTACCCGCTCGGGTATAGACGATATGGACGAGATATTCGGCTCGCTCGACGTTTCGTCTTTGAGTCGTGTTTTCCCCTTGAATCCCAAGAGCGAAGAGCGTACCCGCGAGGCGGGTCTTCACAAGTGGTATATAGTAACATTCGATGCCGATGCTGACCTGGAAAAGGCTGCTCTGTCGCTTGCGTCGTTCGCGGAGGTGAAGAACATACAATACAACGTCCGGGTGAAAAAGGCCTCGAGCCGCAGATCTTCCCCGCTCCTCGAGGATGCATCCGTACAGACCCGGGCAGGGGCTACGGGCACCTTCAACGACCCCAATTTATATAAACAGTGGCACTATATAAATACCGGAAGCACCACCTATGGCCGCAATGCCAAAGCCGGTGCGGACATTAACGCCAGAGAGGCGTGGCCCGTGTGCGCCGGAAACCGAAATATAATAGTGGCCGTGGTCGACGAGGGCGTTATGCACTCGCATCCCGACCTCGCGGCCAATATGTGGGTCAATACCGGCGAGTTGAGCGGGACCGCGAATAAAGATAACGACGACAATGGCTATAAGAACGACGTCTACGGATATAATTTTGTCGACAGAGGCCCCATAACGTGGGATAAAGACACCAACAGGGATATTGATGGCGACGGCTATCCCGACGGAGATTCCGGTCACGGAACCCATGTTGCCGGCACGGTAGCCGCCGTGAACAACAACGGCATCGGTGTTTGCGGTGTAGCCGGAGGAACCGGAAATAACGACGGAGTACGCATTATGTCGTGCCAGATATTTTCGGGCACAAATGGAGCCACCGTCGCCCAAACGGCCGAGGCGATCAGATATGCCGCCGATAACGGAGCGTCGATCATCCAGTGTTCGTGGGGATACGATGCCGGAGATATGATAAGCGACAACGACTACATAAAATATTGTGGAGTTGAAAAAGCAGGCATAGATTATTTTATAAAGGCGAAAAACAATGCCGTAATAGACGGCGGCCTTGTTATATTCGCTGCGGGAAACGAAGCCGAGCCGATGGCCGGCTATCCCGGCGCCTACCGCGATTATATCTCTGTGACGGCGTTTTCGGCCGACTTCTGGCCCGCCGAGTACACCAACTATGGCCCCGGATGCAACATAGCGGCTCCGGGCGGTGACTGGTATATTACCAGCGACTACGAGTCGGGCACGGTCCTCTCGACCATGCCCCCGACGGTCTATGAGCAGAACGGCAGTTATTACGGCTATATGGCAGGGACTTCTATGGCGTGCCCTCATATGTCGGGTGTTGCGGCTCTGGGGTTGAGCTATGCTCTCGAGAAGGGTAAGACCTACACCCTCAATCAGTTCAAATCGCTGATTTTGAGCGCGGTAAACGATATCGACCAGTATCTGACGGGCACTAAAAAATCGAACGGCACAATGTACTTGAGCAACTATAAGAAGAAAATGGGCACGGGCGCGACCGATGCATACCAGGTCTTGATGCAGGTCGAGGGCACGCCTTGTCTGAAAGTGGCCGCGGGAGCGACGCAGCAGTTATCTCTGAACGAATATTTCGGAAAATCCTCGGCGAACCTGACATATATGGGCGTGACCATCTCGGCGGCCGATATGCTGAAACTCGGTATTACCGAAACTCCGACCGTCACCGGCGGTAAATTGATCATCAAATGCACGAAACCCGGTGCGGCCAGGATCGCGGTCACGGCTATTGCCGGCGGCAGCAGCGTCAGCACCGGTTCGACGATGGGCGGAATGGCTATAACCAAGGAGTTCGCGATCGTTTCGCGTGTCGTAAATGCCGCAGGCGGAGGCTGGTTGTAATGAAAACGAAGACTATGAGAAAGACTATATATATTGTATGTGCTCTTGTGACGCTCCTTTTGGCCGGCTGCGGCAAATCGGGGAAAGATAACAAACCTGCATTTGAAGAGCAACTGGCGGGCGCATGGCAGCTGTCGGAGTTGGACGGGGCCGGCCCTGAAAATTTCGATCTCTACATGGAGTTAGGCTCCGACGATAAGTTCTCGGTCTACTATCGGGTAGATCAGGCCGGCTACCAATTATACACGGGTGATTACACTGCATCGGCCACAACCCTTTCGGGTACCTACAAAAGCGGTTCGGCCTGGAGTAATTCGTATGTCCCCTCGCTGGACGCCGCGAAAAACATCCTGACGCTGGTGAGCAAGGCGACCCCGACCCGGACTGTGGTCTTTGTACGCATAAGCATCCCCTCGGAGGTCAAATCCGGTGCTACGGCAGGCGACGACCGCACGATGCCCGCTCCTACCTCGAAAAGAGTGGTGGGCGAATGGCACCTCTCCGAGTGGAGCGGAATCGCACCCGGAGATTTCGATTTCGATGCATACATAGCGCTCAATGAGGACAGGTCGTTCTCGATCTACCAGAAGGTGGAACAACTGAAGTATCAACTATACACGGGCACTTACAGCGTAACGAACACCATCCTGTCGGGCGTCTACACGAGCGGTTCGAATTGGGGCAGTTCGTATACGGCCTCGCTCGATGCGGATAACCGTACGCTTACGCTGGTAAGTTCGACCGGCGTTACCGAGACCTCGGTTTATGTGCGTGAGAGCATCCCTTCTAATGTCAGGAGCGGGGTCAGGGCTATGTCTGTGCGTTCGGAGGTATTCAAACCGCTTCTCTGATACAAATATAGAAACGAACGATTTTTCCCGATTAAAACCGGTGAAGACCACAAAAAAGAGAGTCGCAGTGCTGCGACTCTCTTTTTTGTGATGCTAGGGAAAAGGGTATTGACTTTTTGAGCGGGAAATGCTATCTTTGCCCTATAACTTCCGGTGCTATGCTTATCATGTTCATTATAATGTCGATTCTGGCCGTGCTGCTGCTTATAGCGGCGGCTTATGCGGGCTATTTTGCCATTGTTGTGGCCGTCGGCATCGTGCAGCTTGTCAGAGTGGCAATGGGAAAGACCACATGGGCCGAATTGCAGGAGCAGGGCCGTGCCGCAGAGGAGCAGCAGCGGCAGCGTAAACAGCTCAAACAGCAGCGGCAGCAGGAGAAGCAACGGCTCAAACTGGAACAGATGCGGGACAAACCCGCACGCCGCAAATATAAGGGGTCGATCAATTGGGGCTATCCGTCGCCTCTCAATAAATACTTATAAAAAACAGAGTTGTGGCTCTGTTTTTTACGTTCCGGCCGGTCTTTAGAAGTCACCCAACTCCTTCAGGTCTTTGATCTTCTCTTTGAGCGCCTGGCTGTTCTTGTGCAGGTCGCGCAGGTCGAAAGCGAGCATGACGCGGAAGAATCCCATAAACAGAAATGCGAAGGCTACGATGTAGACCGTGGCGAAAACTCCGGCGCCCGGTTGCCAGAGAATGGCGATCGAGCAGATGATGGCCAGGATGCCGAAGACCAGGTACCAGCCCCAGCCCCTGATCCCGATCTGGTTGAGGTCCATCGAGAATCCGATGGAGGTGAAGCCGCGGAACATGATCCAGAACGCCAGAATGAACGGCAGGGCCGCGGCGCTCACGATCGGATACATAACCAGGAACGCACCCAGTATAAGGTCGATAACCCCCGCGGCAAGATACCATCCCCAACCCGACATGACATCGCGGTTACTCGCCGCAAAGACGATCTCGAATATTCCGCTGACGAAAATACAGACGCTGAACAGTATGACCAGCGCCCCGTAGCCCGCGAGAGGGTAGAACATGAGCAGCAAGGCCGCTCCTATGAACAGGATTCCCAGCAGCAGGGAAACCCACCAGTTTTTGACAGAGCTTTTGATCTCTTCGATAAACGCAGTATTCATAATATGAGATTTTAATGGTTAATATGCAGCCCGTATGCTGCAAAAACCGCTCCTTGCGGCGTGAAAAAGAGCAGAGCCGCGGTTATGCGGCTCTGCTTCTGATGCTTGTATCTGTGGTTTACAGCGGCTTTTCGAACGCGAGGCGTTCGCCGCTCTGGTAGTAAACCTTACCGCAGTATAGGAAACCGATGCGCTCCAGCAGACGCAGCATGTAACCGTTGTCGAAGTTGGTGTCGACGCGGAAACTTTTCACCTTTTTCGCCCGCGCGAGTTGCTCGACGCGGAGCATGTATTCTGCGGCCACGCCGCGCTGCTTCTCGCCGTCGGCGACTGCAAGGCGGTGCAGGGCCACGTAATGATGGGCGGTGAGCCACGCGCCGTCGATTTGGTTGTAGGCGGGCTCGCCGTCGAAGACCACCGCGCCGTAGGCAATGACCTCCCCGGGCGCTATGCCGTCGGGCGCCGCATTCCCGGACGTTGTGCTTCCGGGCCTTGCAAGCACCCAGCCGTAGCCGAGGTCTATATCGCGGTCGATATTCGCGGGCGCGGGGTAGCCGTCCTGCCATTGCTGGCTGCCCAGCGCGGCCATCTGGGCCTGGGCCTGGCGTATGATCTGCATAATGCGCGGAGCGTCAGAAGCTACCGCGGGCCGGAATATAAGTTGATCGTTCATAGGCGTAAATATCGGGATTTATTTTGTATCTTTCGGTCACAGCAACCGATTTTTATGATTGAAACCGAACTTTGCGCCTATACGCTCGCATCGTGCGAGGCGGCCGCACGCGCCGGAGTTACGCGCGTGGAGCTGTGCTCGTCGCCCTACGAAGGTGGCTGCACGCCTTCGGCCGCAGCCGTGCGCATGGCGCGGCGGATCGAAGGCATTGAGCTTTATGTGATGATACGGCCCCGGGGCGGCGATTTCCTCTACTCCGGCCCCGAATTCGAGCAGATGCTCGCCGACGTGCGTTTCGCCCGCGAATGCGGCGCCGACGGCGTTGTGGCGGGCATGCTCACGGCCGAGGGCAGGGTAGACGGCGCGCGTACGGCGGCTTTGGTCGCCGAGGCCGGGGGGATGGGCGTCACGTTCCACCGCGCGTTCGACATGACACGCGATCTTTCCGAGGCACTCGAAGCGATCATTACCGCCGGCTGCCGCCGGGTGCTCACTTCGGGCGGCCGAAATACGGCCGAAGAGGGTCTCGAGACGCTCCGGGCCCTTACAAAGCAATCTGCAGGCCGCATAGCGGTCATGGCCGGAAGCGGTGTGAGACCGGCAAACGCGCGACTGGTGGCGTCGGCGGGCGTAGATGCGCTCCATTTCAGTGCGCGGTGTGTGCGCGAAAGCGGCATGGAGTGGCGCAATCCCTCGATCTCGATGGGCGGCGTAGCGGGAATTCCCGAATACGGATCGGTCGATGCCGACGAAGATGTGATCCGCGAAATACTGAAACAATTGAGATAATGAAAAAGATACTTTTATTGATCTTTGCCGCAGCGTTCTGCGCCTGCAACCCTTACGGCGGCATCCCGAAGACCTATGGACCGCTGCTCGACGAGGCATTGGCCGAATGCCCGCGCGCCGACAGCCTGCGGACGCTGCTGCGCGAAACCCCGCGCGCGGAACGTCAGGCCATGGCCTACCTGATGATATACATGCCGCGCGGCGACCGCGACACGATGCGGCTCGACCTGCTGCGCGAGAATGTGAAATATGCCTGTCTTGCACGCAAGACCTACCCTTGGACGCGCGAGCTTCCCGATTCGATATTTCTCAACGAAGTGTTGCCCTATGCAGCCGTCGATGAGGTTCGCGACAGCTGGCGCGCCGGTTTCTATGAGCGTTTCGGAAAGCGCGTTGCCGGATGCGACGATATGATGGCTGCTATCGACTCTGTCAACCGCTATATAAATATCGACGTGGGCGTGGAATACGACACCCGCCGCGAGAAGACCAACCAGAGTCCCGCCGAGTCGATGCGCCAGCATATGGCCTCTTGTACCGGACTCTCGGTGCTGCTCGTCGACGCCCTGCGCTCGGTGGGTATCCCCGCGCGCTTCGCCGGAACCCCTGCATGGCACGATGACCGCGGCAACCACAGCTGGGTCGAGGTGTGGCTCGGCGGCGGCTGGTATTTCACCGAGTATTACCCCTCGGGGCTCAACCGCTCGTGGTTCCTTTCCGACGCAGGGCGTGCACCCTTGGGCGACCGCGCCCACGGTGTCTATGCCGTGTCGTTCCGTCCCACGGGCGACTCCTTCCCCATGGTGTGGAGCGAGGATTCGACCGATATCCACGGCGAGGACGTCACGCAGCGCTACCGCGATGTTTATTCGGAATATGAGGACGGGATACTCTCGCGTGGAACGCATGTTGCAGTGACTCTGCGTATGTTCCGCGATGCGGCGCATGCAACCGCCTCCGGCGACCGCGTGGCTGCCAACGTCGACGTTTTCACCGAAGACGGCGAGCAGATGGGCGGCGGACGTACGGCCGGCCCGCGTCAGGATATGAACGATGGCCTGCGCCTGCTGCTGCCCAAAAACCGTATCTATGAGTTTTGCTACGAGAACGCGCACGGCAAGGCAATGGAGGTAAAGGCGGCGGTCGGCGAGACACCCCAAACCGTGACCCTTTATATGGAATAACCACTTTAAAAAACAGAAAATATGACAACAAAGATTATGATTTGTGCGGCGCTGTTCTCGACGGCCTGCTGCGGAACTCCGAAAACGACCGAGACCAAAACGGCAGTCGTCCACGGCGACGAGATCGCCCTTGTGACGCCTGCGAAGGCTGGCGGTACGACGATCAACGAGGCCCTCTGGGCGCGCAGCTCGTCGCGCGAATACAGCCCCGAGGTGCTCTCTTTGGAGGAAGTTTCGGGCGTGGTGTGGGCTGCGGCGGGCGTCAACCGTCCCGAGAGCGGCAAGCTGACCGCTCCGTCGGCCATGGCGCTCTATCCGGTGCGCGTTTACGCTCTCTTTGCCGAGGGAATCTACCGCTACGAGGCTGCGGCCAATAAGCTGGCCCTTGTGCTCGACGGCGACTACCGCGAGATGGCAGGCCTGCAGCCGTTCGTCTACACGGCGCCGCTGAACCTGCTCTATGTCGCCGACCTCGCGGCCTACGAAGGCCGCACGATTCCTGCCGAGCAGATCCACTACCTTTGCGGTCTGGATGCCGCCGGATATGCCGAGAATGTGAATCTCTACGCTGCGGGCCACAGCCTGAAGTCGATCACGCGCGGAGGCGCCGAGGCCGAGGAACTGTTCGACATCATCGGACTGGATACCGACCGCTATCTCTTCCTGCTGGCGCAGACCGTGGGAAAATAATTGCCGCTTTATAACAGAAAGAGGCCCCTGTAAAGGGGCCTCTTTCTATTTATTCTCATAAAAATACCTCCACAGCGGTGCCGCCATAAGCGCCTGCTTTATCTGATTGGTGCGCAGCAACTCCAGCACTTCGTCGCGCGTGAGCAGATGCACGCGGATATCTTCCGTGGGGTCGAGATGCTGCTCGCCGAGACGCTCGACGCCCGTTGCGAGGTAGCAATAGGTCAGGTTGGTTTGGGTCGAGGGGTTGGGAGCCACGACCATTATCTCACGCCACTCGCCGCCGCCGTAGCCGGTCTCCTCGGCCAGCTCGCGCTGTGCGGCGGCCAGCATCGAGGCGTCGGAGGACTCGGCCACGCCCGCGGGGATCTCGTAGTCGGTCTGCCCGAGCCCGTGGCGGTATTGGTCGATGAGCACGAAATGCCCGTCGCGGGTGATGGCTATGACGTTTATCCAGTCGGGATATTCGAATACGTAGTAGTCGGGTGCGACGCGCCCGTCGGGCAGTTGGACGCTCTCGTGACGCACCGTGAACCACGGTTTACGCGCCACATATTCGCTCGTCAGAACTTTCCATTTGCGGTTTTTGAGTGCTTTCATCGTATAGCTTTATTTGTCGAATGACAAAAATAACTAAAAAAAACTATCTTTGTATTACGAAAACCGACAGCCTATGTTATCTCCCGCAGAACGAAGCCGCATCATCGAACTCATCAACCGCGAAGTCGTGCCCGCCATAGGGTGCACCGAACCCATCGCAGTAGCGCTGTGCGCTGCTCGTGCCACCGAGGTTTTGGGAGCGCGGCCCGAGCGCATTACGCTGCGTTTGAGCGCCAATATTCTCAAAAATGCCATGGGCGTGGGCATCCCCGGAACCGACATGATCGGCCTGCCGATCGCCGTGGCGCTGGGTGTGATCGTCGGACGCCCGGAGTTGCAGCTCGAGGTGCTGCGTGACGTGACGCCCGCGGCCGTGGAGCAGGGAAGGCAATATATAGCTGAAAAGCGCATCTCGATATCGCTCAAAGAGGGCATTTCCGAGAAACTCTATATCGAAGCCGAGGCCGAAGCCGGCGGACACGGCGCCGTGGCGGTCATCGCCGGAGGCCACACCACTTTCGTCTATATCGAAAAGGACGGCAAGGCGCTGCTCGACAAGCGCAAGCCTGCGACGGCAGAGGCCACCGACGAGGATGTACCTCTCACGCTGCGCCGCGTGTGGGATTTCGCCACCACGACACCCCTCGACGAGCTGCGTTTCATCCTCGAAACACGCCGCCTGAACAAGGCCGCCGCCGAAGCCGCCTTCGAAGGCGAATACGGCCATTGCGTGGGCCGCACGCTGCGCTGCGAGCGCGAGCGCGCGATCATCGGCGACAGCATCTTCGCGAACATCCTTTCGTATACCTCGGCGGCGTGCGATGCCCGCATGGCCGGGGCCTTGATCCCCGTGATGAGCAACTCCGGAAGCGGTAACCAGGGCATAACGGCCACACTTCCCGTGGTGGTCTACGCCGAGCAGACCGCGGCCACCGAAGAGCAGACCATCCGCGCCCTGGCATTGAGCCACCTCACCGTTATCTATATCAAACAGAGCCTCGGACGTTTGTCGGCATTGTGCGGATGCGTGGTGGCGGCGACCGGTTCGAGCTGCGGAATAACGTATCTTATGGGCGGCGGCTACGAGCAGGTGGCGGCGGCTGTGAAGAATATGATCGCCAACCTCACGGGCATGATCTGCGACGGAGCCAAGCCCAGTTGTGCGATGAAGCTCACGAGCGGCGTATCGACCGCCGTGCTCTCGGCCATGATGGCCATGGACGGCCATTGCGTCAGCGCCGTGGAGGGCATAATCGACGAGGACGTCGATAAATGCATCGCAAACCTTACCTCTATAGGCCGTGACGGAATGAACGAAACTGACAAACTGGTACTCGATATAATGACTGGGAAATGTTAATCCGGCTTTGTTCCGGATATAAATGTTATGCGGCGTGCAAATTCTTGCACGCCGTTTTTTGTTTCTCTATAAAAACATTTAGCCGAATGGTTTGGTGTTTGGGCGAAAATGTCTATATTTGCATCGAGAACTAACACCCACCCTATGCGAAATTTATACCCTCTCCTTGCCGTGATGCTTCTCGGCATGACTTCGTGCTTGAAAGAAGGCATGAGCGAAAAAGAATTCGGGAAACTCTATACCGAGCGTTTTGCCAACCGCACGGCGGTAACGGTGAATATTGCCACGGCAGCCCCCGGAGACTACTACGCCGTCTACTACGAAAATCCCTACGATGGTGAAATAATCGTCAGGCAGCCCGCGCTTACGGGCTACACGCCGATCATCACGACGCTCGACGTTCCCAAAGATGTTGCGGAAATCTACGTTGTCGGCGGCGGCAATGTGCAGCGATTCGACGTGGGTAACATCAGCATAACTCCCTTGAGCGTTTCCAAAAGCCGCGCCGCCGACAGCAACCCCGTGAGCGACGAGGTGATGACGGCCGTGAACGGCATCTATTTTCCTGAAAAACCCTTCAACTTCCGCGACGAGGTGTTGTTCAACTGCACTGACCTCAAGATTGCCGCCACAGGTAACGAAGGCACCTTCAACGAGGCCGACGTGTGGCTCACATTCTTGGGCGATGGGGGCTTCCGCCAGAGCAACATCTACGGAAAATTGTGGTTCTATACCTACTCGACCAGCAAACAGGACAATCTCAAAACCTCCGACTGTACGTTCTACGGTGTGAAGAACGGTAAGATCATGGAGATCAAATACAACGACGTTACAGCCGGCAACTACCACGTTTTCTACTCCAAAGAGGAGATTGTAAACAATATTTCGTCCTACAAACGTTACCTGCTCGGCACGTTCAAGAAGGGTTTGAGCGTGGGTTTCGCCTTTATCGGCAACAGCGGTCTGCGCTTCTCGACGCCGCACCTCAATCCCGTGGTTACGAATACCAAGCTCTACTACTCCGATACCGGCAAGACGTTCCAGATCACCAACAAGTATGTCGCAAACGGCTTTATCCGCCACATCAGCGTGGGTGATTTCCAGGGCAACGTGCTGGGCATGGAGAACCGCCTTGTGACCGAATCACAGTACGACGGCGACTACAACGACATGATCTGTCTGGTGGAGAGCAACCCCAAAACGCTGCAGCCCAGTCAGCCGATCCCCGAACCCGAGCAGCAGATCGAGTGCAAAACTTCGACCGGTATCTACCTCTTCGAGGATAACTACCCGTGGCGCGGCGACTTCGACTTCAACGATGCAGTCGTGGAGTACAAGATCATGGACTACTACAAGTCGCCGAACAAGATGAAGCAGGTGACGGTGCGGGTGCTGGCGATGGGCGCTACGTTCAAGAACAGCTTCGGATATGTGGTGGCTTCGAAGGGCTATTCGTGTTTCCTGTCCAACCTCGACGGCTTCCTCAATGTCGACAATACACATCCCGATCTGGGTCCCGGCGAATATGTGACCCAGACCGTCTACGGCGATATTTACCCTTGTCTGCTCAACGGAGAGGGCTATTATATCTACACCACGACGGTCAACACCGCGCAATATCCCTGCGTTCTCGACATTCCGATCTCCGACCCCAAGGATGCGTCGTGGAAGTTCGCATGGCCGCAGGAGACGCACAGCATCGACGAATGCTACTACTTCCTGCAGAGTCAGGACGGCGGCAGGCGTGCCGACGACTGGTATAAAATAGTGAAAACCCCCGAATTGGTATACAACCGATAGAGTGTCTGTTAACAATACGAAGGGCCGCGCGTAGCTTTTACGCGCGGCCCTTTTTTTGTGTGGTAATGATGCCAAAAGTGGTTGGTGATATATGTCATTATGAGGAAGTCCGTAGGGCTGACGTGGGAATCTGATTACCTCCACCACCTTGCATATCACCGGATTGCCACACCGGCCTGTCGGCCTCATTGTAATTGCGGAGAGGCTTTCGGCCTGAAAACGAAAACCGACGTGGGATGAGCCGCGATGAGCCTGGTACATAGAAACGGCGCATCTTTTTAGATGCGCCGTTTCTTATACCTATATATATATTATGTGAATTAAGGATTGAGAAATAAGGCCTTTTTGAGTATTTTAGACTCTCGTAGAGAGTCGGCAGACCGAAGTTCCGCCCCGCGGAGGTCTGCAATCCACTGCGCCTATTTCAGCTCCCCGCGAGCTTCGGTCTGAAAACAGAGAAAATCGTCCAAGCCTTAATTCGCATTACTAATGAAATATCGTGCCGACGATAATCCCCGTCGCCCCTTGGTGGCTGGTGGTATAGTCTTTTGCCGCGCGGCTCGTCTTGAGCAGAAATTCTTCGTTGTCGCGAAGCGGCGCGAACCATGCGCGCAGGCCTTCGTAGTCATTTATCGACTGCGCTGCGCCGAGCGTTACCAGATCTCGGGCCTCTTTGAATTTGTGGTAGTGGGGGCCGAAGGCCACCGGAAGCCCGAACGTAGCGGCTTCGAGGGTATTGTGGATGCCAACGCCGAAGCCGCCGCCGATATAACTCCAAGTCGCATAACCATAGACTGACGCCAGAATACCCACGGTGTCGAGAATCAGCAACTGGCGCGATCCGAAGGCCGTGTGGGGAGTGCACTGGGTATAGCGCACGGCGCCGCCCGCGGTCTCCTGGGTAAGGCGCGCAATGCGGCTTTCGTCCATCTCGTGAGGCGCCACGATGAACTTTATCTCGGGGTTTTCGTTGATGAGCCGTATCAGCAAATCCTCGTCGGGATCCCATGTAGAACCGGCAATGAAAAGACGTTTGCCACCCTTGAAACGCTCTATGACATCGATCTTCTTTGCCGCTGTGGCGATCTCGGCCACGCGGTCGAAACGCGTGTCCCCGGCAACCAGTACGTTATCGAAGCCGATCCCCGCCAGCAGCTTTTTCGACTCTTCGTTCTGCACGAATATCGCCTCGAAGCTCTCCAGCGCCTGGCGCCACATGCCGCCGTAGGGACGGAAAAAGATCGAATCCTTGCGGAAGATGGCCGAAACGACGAACGTGCGCACATGGCGGCGGCGCAGCTCGGCCAGAAGGTTGAGCCAAAATTCGTATTTCACAAAAATAGCGATCTCGGGATGGGCCACATCGAGGAATCGGCGTGCGTTGCGCGGCGTGTCGAGGGGCAGGTAGAAGATGTAATCCGCTCCGGCGTAGTTCTTGCGGATCTCGTAGCCCGAGGGCGAGAAAAACGTCAGGAGTATCTTATATTCGGGATATTGCTTGCGGATGCGCTCGATGATGGGACGTCCCTGCTCGAACTCTCCGAGCGACGCGGCATGCACCCATATTATACGGTCTGCAGGGTCGATGGCCTTGGCCATGCGGCTGAATAGATCCCGGCGTCCTTCGAGCCAGAGTTTGGCCTTGGGGTGGCGCGGTGCAATGAGCCTTACGACCCACATGTAGAGTATCAGACCGAAATTATATAACCACATCGGCATTTAACGGTTTGCTGAATCCAAATAAATAGATTAGTCCCCCGGGCTCTCTGTGTCGTTCGTGGCATCCGGGGAACCTTGGGTGTTCGTTTAAAGCGTGACAAAGGTAGTATTATTTGTCGGAAATACAAAAATCACCAATTGTATTCCATGATCTCTTCAGTCAGCCGCACCTCCATGTGCCCGTCGGGGTAGACGTCCACGGCCGCCAGGTCGAACTGCACCTCGCCGTGGTCATGCGTGGCTGCAAGATAGCGCTCGGCGGCGCGGGTTAGCGCGCGGGTCTTCTGGAGCGTTATGGCCTCTTCGGGGGTGGTGAGCCCTCCGGCGCGGCGGGTTTTGACCTCCACGAAGTGTAGCACACCCAATTTGCGCGCCACGATGTCGAGTTCGTAGCGGCCGTCGCGCCAGTTCACGGCGCACAAGTCGTAGCCCGCGCGGCGGAGATATTCGGCCGCGGCGCGCTCGCCGGCGATTCCGGTTTCGGCGGTTGTCATTACCTATATATAATGTATTACAGCAGGAACGACAGATCGTCGCCCGCCTTCACCTCGAACGTCTCCACTCCCTTGCGGAATATCCGCATCGGGCGGCTGCCGATAAGCTCCAGCTTTCCGTCGTGGTGGTGCAGCATGCAGCCCTCGCGCAGTCCGACTACCCAACGGCGCGGATTGGCCGTGATGTACTCCGCGATGCGCTGCTCGCGCGTTTCGCCCGCGTGGCCCTCGGGGTTGGCGTCGAGGTAGTGGGGGTTGATCTGGAACTTCACGGCGCCGATCGAACGAAACGATCCAGGCTCGACGATGGGCATGTCGTTTGTCGTGCAGATCGTGGGGCCCGCCACATTGCTGCCCGCCGACCAGCCGACGTAGGGCGTTCCGGACTTTATTTTGCGCCCTATGGCGGTCATAAGGCCCTGCTCCTGCATCTTTTTCGTGAGCGCGAAGGTGTTGCCGCCGCCCACGCAGATCGCCTCGGCCTCGCGGATGGTCTTTGCCGGGTTCTTCGAGCGGTGGACCGAACGCACTCGGATTCCCAGCTCTGCAAAGCGCGTCTGGACCCGTTTTTCGTACTCTGCGTACGAAAATGTGACCGCCGCGTAGGGCACGAATACAACTTCGCGCACCCCTTCAAGGAAGCGGCCTATCTCCCGCAGCGGGTAGCGCAGGTATTCTTCGCCCGCATTGGTCGAATTCGAGATCAAAAGTAGATTCATAATGTTCTTATCGTTAGCTTGTTAAATACTATTTTGTGCTAAATGTCGGAAAAATTGTGAATAAAAATTCACGCCTTTATTTCAAAAGTAATAAAATAATTGTTACTTTTGCCCACGATTCGCTTAAAATGAACCAAACTATTTTCAAAATAATTGTTTAACTAAAAATTTAAAGTTATGTCAGAAGTTCAAGCAAAAGTTGTCGAGATCATCGTCGACAAGCTGGGTGTCAAGGAGTCGGAAGTTGTGCCCGAAGCAAGCTTTACCAACCACCTCGGTGCAGATTCGCTCGACACCGTTGAGCTCATTATGGAGTTCGAGAAGGCTTTCGATATTCAGATTCCCGACGAGGACGCTGAAAAGATCGGCACTGTAGGCGACGCTGTCAGCTACATCGAGGAGCACAAGAAATAATTTACGCAATATTTTCACAACCAAACTTTATAAGCCTTAAATTTTTATTATGACTGAAAGAAGAGTAGTTGTTACCGGTATCGGAACCATCAATCCGCTTGGTAATAATATCGCAGAGTATTTTACGAATCTGGAAAACGGAGTCAGCGGTGCCGCACCGATTACTCATTTCGATCCGGAAAAATTTAAGACCAGATTTGCTTGTGAAGTAAAGAATTACGATCCGAACCAGTATTTCGACCGTAAGGAGGCTCGTAAATACGACCTCTTTACCCAGTATGCCCTTATCGCGTCGACGCAGGCCGTCGAGGACGCCGGTCTCGCCGAAAACGAGTCGGTCGACAAGGAGCAGGTTGGCGTTATATGGTGTTCGGGCATCGGAGGAATCAAATCTTTCTTCGATGAGTGTCTGGGATGGGCCGCGGGGGATGGTACCCCGCGGTTCAGCCCTTTCTTTATTCCCCGCATGATCGCCGACATCGCCGCAGGTTTCATCTCTATGAAGTACGGCTTCATGGGCCCCAACTACTGCGTTATGTCGGCCTGCGCATCGTCGAACCACGGTATGATCGACGCCATGAACGCCATTCGCTACGGTAAGGCCGACGTGATGGTGACGGGCGGTTCGGAGGCTGCGGTCAACGAGCCTTCGGTGGGCGGCTTCAACGCCATGCAGGCGCTTTCGACCCGCAACGATGAGCCCACGAAGGCTTCGCGTCCGTTCGACGTCGACCGCGACGGCTTCGTTATCGGCGAGGGTGCCGCGGCGCTCGTTCTCGAGGAGTATGAGCACGCCAAGGCCCGAGGCGCAAAGATCTATTGCGAGATCGTGGGCGGCGGCGCTTCTGCCGACGCTTACCACTTCACCTCGCCCCACCCCGAAGGAAAGGGCGCTATGAAGTCGATGCGCGACGCCATCAAGGACGCCGGCATTAAGGCCGAGGATATCGACTATGTAAACGTACACGGAACTTCGACCCCCGCGGGCGACCTTCCCGAGCTCAAAGCCGTTGCAGGCGTTTTGGGCGACCATGTCTACAACGTCAACATCTCCTCGACCAAATCCATGACGGGACACCTGCTGGGTGCCGCCGGAGCCGTAGAGGCGCTGGCCTGCATCTTCGCGATTACCAACGGAGTAGTGCCCCCGACCATCAACAACGAAAACCGCGACCCGGAGATCGACCCCAAACTCAACCTCACGCTCAACAAGGCGCAGAAGCGCGACGTGAAGTGCGCGTTGAGCAATACGTTTGGATTCGGCGGTCACAACTCGACGGTTATTTTCCGTAAGATCTAACGTTTTCGATAAGCGAGGGCATACGAATCTATTCGTATGCCGAGCGCAGAAAATGAAGAAGAAATCAACGTTTTCGATAAGCGTGGCAGCCGAATCTATTTCGTGTGCCGCGGGCGCAGAAAACGAAAAAATTGAACGTCTAAAACAGTCCGTGCTATGTGGGATTTCATTTTACGTCCGCTGAAGCGTAATTTCGGGCGAAACAAGGCGTATTATACTATTGTCGATGAAATGTTCGGGTTTATCCCGAACAACATCGAACTTTATAAGCTGGCTTTGATTCACAAGTCAGCTTCTTTAGTTCTGGAGAACGGACATGTGATAAACAACGAGCGGCTCGAATTCCTGGGCGACGCCGTTATTGAGGCCGTTACTTCGGACTATCTTTTCATCGAATATCCCGATTACGACGAGGGTTTTCTTACGCAGCTGCGTTCGAAGATGGTGTCGCGGCAGTCGCTCAATGCACTGGCCGTGAGCATCGGTTTGGGAGAATACGTGATCTCGAACAACGGAGTGAGCGTGACGCAGAAGCATATCTACGGCGACGCGTTCGAGGCGATGATGGGGGCTATATACCTCGATCAGGGCTACGATTTTGTCAACCGCCTGCTGATCAACGACATCTATATGCGGCATCTGAATATGGAGGAGCTCACCGATTCGGAGACCGACTTCAAGAGCCGTCTGATAGAGTGGTGCCAGAAAAACCGCCACCGCATCGTTTTCCGCACGGGGAACGATAAGGGACACACCTCGACACATCCGCTTTTCCTGTCGACGGTATTTGTCGACGACATGGAGATGGGCCACGGCTCGGGAACATCGAAAAAGGAGGCCGAGCAGGCTGCTGCACTTTCGGTTGCGCAGAGCATGAGCGACGAACAGTGCGCTTTGCTGCTCGATAAGATCGACAGGGCCGACAAGACCGATAAAACGATCAATTAGTCAGGCTGCGGCCGAAAATTATACGTCCGCCAGAGTGCGGACGTTTTTTATTAACCCGGGCTGGCAGAACTGTTTTTCGGCAGGCTTGTAAAGGCTGCCGGCGCCCTCCGCCCTGCGAATGTTTTCGATAAGCGAGAGCAGAGGCCGCTTAACTTTGCTCTCTTCCTCCTCGTTCGGCACCGTGAGCAAGCTCCCGGGGCCCTTGCTCCTCCGTTAGTTGCGGACTTTGCCGAGCGCAGAAAACGGGGCAAAGCCAAGACCCGATGTACATAGCCGTCCACCGCGAGCTGCGACCCGAGAACGGACTTAATATAAATAATATGAAGACTATTGCCGATAAACTGGCCGCACGGGGCGCCGAAGCCCTCACCGATTGCGAGCTGCTGACACTGCTCACCGAAGACGGACAGCTGGCGGCAGCGCTGCTGGACGCCTATGGAGGCTCGTGCCGCCGAATCGCCGCCGAAGAACTCTCGCGTCTTCGTATGGCGCAGGGACTGGGCCTGAAGCGCGCCCAGACGCTGCTTGCGGCCGCGGAGTTCGGGCGCCGGGCTGCCGCGGGCGTCGAGGAGGCTGATGTCATCGCTACGAGCGACGACGTCGCGCGGCTGTTCCGCCCGCAGCTCGAATCGCTTGCGCATGAGGAGTGCTGGGCGGTCTACCTCACTTCGTCGAACAGGGTGGTGGAGCGCCAGCGCATCAGCCAGGGCGGAGTTCAGGGCACGGTCGTCGACCACCGGCTTGTCGTCAAACGTGCGCTCGAATTGCTTGCCACGCAGCTTATCCTTATCCACAACCATCCCTCGGGTGCTGCCGAGCCGAGCGCGCAGGACAAGGCCCTGACGGAGAAGGTGACCCGCGCCGCCGCACTGTTCGAAATCCGACTGCTCGACCATGTGATCGTTTCTCGCGAGGGTGATTTCTCGTTTCGGGCCGCGGGGTTGATGCAGTAGATATTTTTTCATTATTCATTATCTTTTTGTACTTTTGTTGTTCGGAAAAAACTATAAAAAATATACGATAAAATGACGCAGGAAGAACTCTTCAAGAAGTTGGTCGCACATTGCAAAGAATACGGATTTGTCTTTCCGTCGAGCGAGATCTATGACGGACTCGGCGCCGTGTACGACTACGGTCAGAACGGCGTGGAGCTGAAGAACAACATCAAGCGCTACTGGTGGGATTCGATGGTCAAGTTGCACGAAAATATCGTGGGTCTCGACGCCGCGATCTTCATGCACCCCCGCACCTGGGAGGCCTCGGGTCACGTGGGCGCATTCAACGACCCGCTGATCGACAACAAGGACTCGAAGAAGCGCTACCGCGCCGACGTTCTGGTTGAGGAGTGGCTCGCCAAGCAGGACGAGAAGATCGAAAAGGAGGTCGAGAAGGCCCGCAAGCGCTTCGGCGACGCGTTCGACGAGGAGCAGTTCGTAAGCACTTCACCCCGCGTTATCGAAATCAAGGAGAAACGCGACGCCATGCACAAGCGTTTCGCCGACGCGCTCAATGCTTCGGACCTTACCGAGTTGCGCCAGATAATCCTCGACACTGAGGTCGTGTGCCCCATTTCGGGTACGCGCAACTGGACCGAGGTCCGCCAGTTCAACCTGATGTTCTCGACCCAGATGGGTTCGACGGCCGAGGGTGCCAATACGATCTACCTGCGCCCCGAAACCGCACAGGGTATCTTCGTCAACTTCCTTAATGTACAGAAGACCGGCCGCATGAAGTTGCCGTTCGGTATTGCGCAGATCGGCAAGGCGTTCCGCAACGAGATCGTGGCGCGTCAGTTCATCTTCCGCATGCGCGAATTCGAGCAGATGGAGATGCAGTTCTTCGTCCGCCCGGGCGAGGAGATGGGCTGGTGGCAGCAGTGGAAGGAGACCCGCATGAAGTGGCACCGCGCCCTGGGCTTCGGCGACAGCAACTACCGTTTCCATGACCACGACAAATTGGCGCACTACGCCAATGCTGCGACCGATATCGAATATAACTTCCCGTTCGGCTTCAAGGAGGTCGAGGGTATTCATTCGCGCACGGACTTCGACCTGGGCAGCCACCAGAAGTTCTCGGGCAAGAAGTTGCAGTATTTTGACCCCGAGACCAACGAGAGCTATGTTCCCTATGTCGTCGAGACGTCGATCGGCGTGGACCGCATGTTCTTGCAGGTGATGTCGGCGGCGTACACGGAGGAGGCCCTCGAGGGCGGTGACTCGCGTGTGGTGCTCAAGTTCCCCGCGGCGCTGGCGCCTATCAAGGTTGCAATCCTGCCGCTGGTGAAGAAGGATGGAATGCCCGAGGTGGCACGTAAGATCGTCGACCTCTTGAAATACGACTACAACGTTGCCTACGACGAGAAGGACTCCGTCGGCAAACGCTACCGCCGCCAGGATGCTATCGGCACGCCGTTCTGCGTGACCGTCGACGGCCAGACACTCGAAGACAACACCGTTACGATTCGCTACCGCGACACTATGCAGCAGGAGCGCGTTGCGATCGACGCACTGCCGGCACTGGTCGAAAAGGAGTGCTCGTACCGCAATCTGTTCAAAAAAATGGATTTGTAGGCCATGGAGAAGCAATCCAAAAAATGGTATAACACCTGGTGGTTTGCCTTATCGATGTTGCTGCTGGGCTTCGCTATCGGAGTGCTGCTGCGCGATGGCAACTGGTGGGGCCGCGAGTCGGGCATCAACCTATAACCATGGGACGCATCCTCGCCATAGACTACGGTACCAAGCGCACGGGAATCGCTGTGAGCGACCCCCTGCGGATGATCGCCGGAGGGCTGGAGACCGTTGAAACGAAGGGCTTGGAGGTGTGGCTTACGAAATATTTCGCCCGCGAGAACGTTAGTACGATAGTTGTGGGCAAACCCTCGCGCATGGACGGCACGCCGTCGGAGACGTGGCGGTTTATAGAGCCTCTGGTGGCCCGTCTGCGCCGTGCTTGGCCCGACAAGGAAGTTGTGCTGCACGACGAACGCTTCACCTCGGTGATGGCTCACCGCACGATGCTCGAAAGCGGCATCGGCAAGATGGCCCGCCGCGACAAGGCGTTGGTGGATAAAATTTCCGCCACGATTATTTTACAAAGTTACATGGAGTTTAATAAATAACGATGATCTATCCTATTGTCATATTCGGTTCTGATGTCTTGCGCAAACCCTGCGCGGAGCTTACACCGGAGTACCCCGAGCTGAAGAAGCTCGTGGACGATATGTTTTTGACCCTTACCGAAGCCCAGGGCGTGGGCCTTGCTGCGCCGCAGATCGGCAAAAATATACGTCTGTTCGTGGTTGATTGCACGCCGTGGGGCGAGGACGAACCCGAGTGCAAGGACTACAAGCGTGCATTCATCAACGCCGACATCTATGCCGTATCGGAGGAAACGGACCTCTTCAACGAGGGCTGCCTTTCGCTGCCCGGGCTGAACGAGGATGTACGCCGCCCCGTGGCTATCCGTATGCGCTGGCTGGACACCGACTTCGTGGAGCACGACGAGGAGTTCGATGGGCTGCGCGCTCGCGTAATCCAGCACGAATACGACCATATCGAGGGCAAGGTCTTCACCGACCGTCTTTCTCCTTTGCGTCGCAATCTGCTCAAAGGCAAGTTGTTGAACTTCGTTAAAGGTAAATACAGCGCGGCATATAAGACAAAATAAAAATGTGTCGATATAAAGTAATGGAGGGCGATCTGTCAGATCGCCCTCCATTACTTTATGCCGCTGTCATTGAGAGGAGGTCCGGAAGGACTGACGTGGCAATCTGATGAGCCGAACAGTCGTGCAAGTAACCAGATTGCCACGCCGCCTTCAGCTCCTCGCAATGGCATAAAATAATCCCCGGCTCGCAGGAGTCGGGGATTATTATTATAAAACGCAGTCGATTAGAACTTGTAGGTAGCGCCGAGGTTGAAGATAACGGGGTTCTTCCAGCCCGTACGGGTCTCGAGCATCCATTTGAGGCCTGCCGAAACGTCCCAGTTGCGTGCTACCGAGAAGTCGACGCCGCCACCGAGGTTGATGCCGAGCGACCAGTCGCCGAAATCGTTGGCGCTCAAACCTGCCAGCGGATAGATCTTCCAATCAGGGGTGAGGTTGAACAGGTAGTGTACGTCGGCCGAGATGTCGACCGAGCAATAGTCGTGGAAGAGTGCCGTGATCGACGGCTCCACGCGCCAGTTGTCGGTGAAGCTGTAGCGGGCTGCTGCTCCGAGGCCGAATACCGTGTCGCCGAGGTTGGTGTAGATGCTCATCTTGGGACCTACGCCCCAGTTGCCCTTGTCCTGGGCCGATGCCGCGGTCACTGCGAAGAGTGCTACGATAGCCGTTAAAAGAATCTTTTTCATGTTTGCAAACTTGTTTTATTTATTAAAAAGTTATGAAATGGTCTGAATTGATAAGCAAATATACTGAAACGTTTACCGTCTGCCAAATAATTTCAACGAATACGATGTTTTTTTCAATGAAAAAAGAAAACCTGCGACTTTCATGCCGCAGGTTTTCGATTATCGGAAATATTCCGGTCGCCCGGTTTTATTTTTCGCAGAGTGCAGCGTGTGCCGCGGCCAGACGTGCGATGGGCACGCGGAACGGTGAGCAGCTCACATAGTTGAGGCCTGCATAGTGGCAGAACTCCACCGACGAAGGCTCGCCGCCGTGCTCGCCGCAGATACCGCACTTGAGGTTCTCGCGTGTGCCGCGGCCCTTGAATACGGCCTCGCGGATAAGCTGGCCTACGCCGTTGCGGTCGAGGATCTGGAACGGGTCGTTCTTCAGGATACCCTTGTCGAGGTAGATGGGCAGGAACTTCGAGATGTCGTCGCGCGAGAAGCCCAGCGTCATCTGCGTAAGGTCGTTGGTGCCGAATGAGAAGAACTCTGCAACCTCGGCGATCTGATTAGCTGTAACGGCTGCGCGGGGAACCTCGATCATGGTGCCGACCATGTAGTCGATCTTGTCGTTGCGCTCGGCGAATACCTTGTTAGCGGTCTCATCGATGATATTCTTCTGGTAGCGGAGCTCCTTGTGGTTGCCTACGAGCGGAACCATGATCTCCACATGCACCGGAATGCCGCGCTTCTTCACGTTCATCGCAGCCTCGATGATAGCTCTCGACTGCATCTCGGTGATTTCGGGGTAGGTGTTGCCCAGACGGCAGCCGCGGTGACCGAGCATGGGGTTGAACTCGGCCAGCGCCTCAACCTTGGCGACGATCTTCTCCACGGGAACCTTCATCTCGGCAGCCATCTCCTTCTGACCCTTCTCATCGTGGGGCACGAACTCGTGCAGGGGCGGGTCGAGCAGGCGGACCGTAACGGCATAGCCGTTCATCACCTCGAACAGACCCTCGAAGTCGCCGCGCTGAATAGGAAGCAGTTTGGCGAGCGCCACGCGGCGTCCGGCCTCGTCGTCGGCGAGAATCATCTCGCGGATAGACTTGATGCGGTCGCCCTCGAAGAACATATGCTCCGTGCGGCACAGACCGATACCCTCGGCGCCGAAGGCAAATGCCTGCTGGGCGTCACGGGGTGAATCGGCGTTGGCACGCACCTTCAGTACCGAATATTTGCCGGCCAGCTCCATGAGCTTACCGAAGTCGCCGCCCAGGTCGGCAGCCGTGGTTGCAACCGAGCCGAGGTAAACCTCGCCGGTCGAACCGTTGAGCGAAACCCAGTCGCCCTCTTTGACCACTACGCCGCCTACCTTGAACGTGCGGGCTTTGTAGTCTACTTCGACTTCGCCTGCACCCGAAACGCAGCACTTGCCCATACCGCGGGCAACAACAGCTGCATGCGAGGTCATACCGCCGCGTGCGGTCAGAATGCCGCCTGCGTCGAGCATACCCTTCAGGTCCTCGGGCGAGGTCTCGATACGAACCAGAATCGCGCGCTGGCCCTTTTCGACGAGGAGCTTCTCGGCGTCCTCGGCGAAGAATACGACCGGACCTGCCGCTGCACCCGGAGACGCGGGCAAACCCTTGGTGATGACCTTCGCCGAAGCGATTGCCTTCTTGTCGAATACGGGGTGGAGCAGTTCGTCGAGCTTCGCGGGCTCACAGCGGAGCACGGCGGTCTTCTCGTCGATCATGCCCTGCTGGAGCATGTCCATGGCGATTTTGACCATTGCGGCGCCGGTGCGCTTGCCGTTGCGGCACTGCAGCATCCAGAGTTTACCGTCCTGGATCGTGAATTCGATGTCCTGCATGTCGGTGAAGTAATCTTCGAGGTGCTGCTGGATCTCGTCGAGCTCCTTGTAAACCTCGGGCATAACCTCCTCGAGCGAGGGGAATTTGCTTGCGCGGTCGGCCTCCGATACGTTCTGTGCCGTAGCCCAACGCTTCGATCCCTCGATGGTGATCTGCTGAGGTGTGCGGATACCGGCTACCACGTCCTCGCCCTGGGCGTTGATGAGGTACTCGCCGTTGAAAATATCTTCGCCGGTTCCTGCGTCGCGCGAGAACGCTACGCCGGTCGCCGAGTTGTTACCCATGTTACCGAATACCATGGCCTGAACCGAAACTGCGGTTCCCCATGCCTCGGGAATGTTGTTGAGCTTGCGGTAGAGGATCGCGCGCTCGTTCATCCACGAACCGAATACGGCGCAAACAGCACCCCAGAGCTGATCCCACGCGCTTGCGGGGAAGTCGTGGCCGGTCTGCTTCTTGACGGCGGCCTTGAACTCCTTCACGAGCTCCTTGAGGTCGTCGGTCGAGAGGTCGTTGTCGTTCTTCACGCCGCGCTTCTCCTTCATCTCCTCGATCAGCTCCTCGAACGGATCCTGATCCTGCTTAGACTCTGGTTTCATGCCCAGCACCACGTCGCCGTACATCTGTACGAAACGGCGGTAGGAGTCCCACGCGAAACGCGCGTTGCCCGAAAGCTTTGCTATAGCCTCGACAGCCTGGTCGTTCATACCCAGGTTGAGGATCGTGTCCATCATACCGGGCATCGACGCACGCGAACCCGAACGTACCGAAACCAACAGAGGCTTTTCGGTGCCGCCGAACTGGTAGCCGGTGTGCTTCTCAATATCCTTGATCGCCTTCTCGACCTCGGGGCGGAGGATCTGGATCACCTCGTCCTTGCCGTGCTTGTAGAATTCCGAGCAAACCTCGGTGGTGATGGTGAAACCCGGAGGAACGGGAATGCCGATGAGGTTCATCTCCGCGAGGTTTGCACCCTTACCGCCGAGCAGTTCACGCATTTTGCCGTTACCCTCGGCTTCCTTGTTGCCGAACGTGTAGACTCTTTTAACGTCTGCCATAGTTTTTTAAAATTTAAGTGATATGATTTAGTATTAATAATTTTTGCCCTATATCCCCGAGCAGACAAAAAGCGCGGTTACATAATCGTTACCGCCTATTTGGAGCAATTGGTTTTCTTGCAGCTATGGGATTGCGAATATAATAAAATTTAACGAAACCTCCAAAAAATTCTACTCAAAGTACGTAAATACCGGAAGTGCATACCCATAGCCGCCCACGTAGCGGTTGCGCTCATAAGTGGGCTGCGGATTACCGGTCTCTGGGTCAGTCATATAGCGGCGGATGAACGCCTCGCCGTGCGAGATGCCGAAAACCGTGTCCACGAGTATGCGGTCGCGCATCGTCCAGCCGCCTTTGGAGCGGATATTGCCGCGCCCGAGCGACGCTGCGCGGGCATGGGCATCCACGAGCCCGTGTGCCGCGCCGCCGAACTTCCCGTAACGGCCCGCGACGATGAGTTTCGCCCACGGACGATCTTCGCGCAGATCATTTGTCATCCATTCTACCATGCGCGCCTCGCTGCATATCAGAATGCCTATCGTGTCGCGCCGGACGGTCATGCTATTCCCGGTCGAAGTCCTGCTGCGGGCCGCGCGACGCAATATGCCCTCGACATAGAGGTAGCGGCGCCCGCTCTCCACGTATTCGGGAAAGAACAGGTCGCCGTAATAGAGCAGCGCGGCATCCATGCCGTCGAGCGAGTTGAGCGTGCGGTGAACATAGCTGTAGCCGCCCTCGCATGCCGCGGCGATATCGCGCACGACCGGTTCGTTCTCCACGCCCCACAGCGCGACCAACGGCATCTGCATCGTGTCGATCACGGCTGCCGAGTTGCGGATCCGGCGCTCATAGCGCTCTGTGTTCCATTTTAGTTTACCCTCGGGCGTGTATTTGGCGTCGTTGTAGAATAGGGCAGGGATGGTGTCGTAGAGGTGGTCAAGGTCGTAGTAGGCGATGCCCGTTCGCTGTGCAGAAGCGCAGAAAAAGGTGAAAATAACAAAATCAAAAGTGAAAATTATTTTGAACGCAAGTCGCATAGCCCGAACTTATAAAAGTTATTCGGAGATAACGCCCGATCCGACCAGCTCCTCGCCGTCATACCAGGCTGCGAATTGCCCCGCGGCTATGCCGCGCTGCGAATCGTCGAAGAGGATATAAGCCCCCTTGTCGCGCATGAAAAGGGTTGCGGCCTGCAGCGGCTGGCGGTAGCGGATGCGGACGCTGAAGCGACTGCTTTCGCCGACCTGCAACGCGCGCGTGGGATTCACCCAGTGCATCTCCTCGGGCGCAATGTGCAGCGCACGGCGCCACAATCCGGGGTGCGCATCGCCCTCGCCTACATATATAACGTTCTGCTCGACGTCGGTGCCCAGGATGAACAGCGACTCCTTGCGTCCGCCGATGCCGAGTCCTTTTCGCTGGCCGATGGTGTAAAAATGCGCTCCGTTATGCTCGCCGATCTTCTTGCCGTCGCGTACGGTGTAGCGCCACGGTTGTGCAAGTGCGGCGAGATCGTCGGATGCGGACTGTCGACCGAACTTCGGCCACTCCGGAAGTATTTCGTGGATATTACCTTTTTTCGATGCCAGTTTCTGCTGCAAAAATACCGGAAGGTCGACCTTGCCCACAAAGCAGATGCCCTGCGAATCCTTGCGCTTGGCGGTGGCAAGACCCTGCTCGGCAGCGATGCGGCGCACTTCGGGTTTCAGAAGTCCGCCCACCGGAAACATGGCATATTTGAGTTGCTCTTGCGAGAGCTGGCACAGAAAATAGCTCTGATCCTTGCCCGGGTCGGCGCCCGCCAATAATTTATATATCGTCTGCCCGTCGGTGCCCGTCTCCTCGGCCTTCTGGCAATAGTGGCCCGTGGCAACATAGTCGGCGCCGAGCTTAAGAGCCTCTTTCAGAAAGACGTCGAACTTGATCTCGCGGTTGCAAAGCACGTCGGGATTGGGTGTGCGGCCTTTTTCGTACTCCGCAAACATATAATCGACAACGCGCTTGCGGTAGTCTTCCGACAAGTCGACGACCTTCAAAGGAATATCGAGTTTGCGGGCCACGAGCTCCGCGAACGTGCGGTCGTCGTGCCACGGGCAGTCGCCTTCCAAGGTTCCGGTGGTGTCGTGCCAGTTGACCATGAACAGCCCGATGACCTCATGCCCCTGTTCCTTGAGCAGATATGCCGCCACCGACGAGTCGACGCCACCCGAAAGTCCTATCACGACCTTTTTCATTGACCCAGCTCCATTAGTCCCTCGGGCAGCACGAGCTTCATCGTGCGGCGGTCGAAGTCGATATGTGCGATGAACTCTTCGGCGGCAGGGACCAAAATCTTGCGACCCCCGGTTTCGATCTCGAACAGCGGATTGGCCTCGCTGTCGTAGTAATCGGTGAGCGTGCCCGCGAATTTCGTCGCTTCGTTACCCGCTTCGGTTCCCGATACGGCGAAGCCTATAAGGTCCTCCATGTAAAATTCCTCGTCTTCGTCCTCTTCGGCCTCGATGCGGAATTCCAGGCCCGTGAGATCGGTTGCCCGGCGCTCGGTATCGATATCGGCGAACGTGGCGACAGCCCCGGCCTTTCCGCGGCGTTCGAAGCGTTCGCACCACAGCGGGACCTCCAGGGCGTCGATAGTGACGAACAATGGAGTGTCGGTGTCGAAATCGTCGGGGAATGCGGCGTAGAGTGAGAGCGCAAGCCCTCCCTCGGTTCCGAAAAGTTTGTTTATTCTGCCTGCGGGAATTGTCATGGGGTCAATATATGATTGTACAAAAGTACAGAAAAAGGATGTATGATGCAAGCATTGTATTTTTTGTCATTGCGAGGAGGACAACGTCCGACGTGGCAATCTGATGATATGCAAGATCGTGCAGGAACCCCTGCGGGGACTTTTGGTTGAATTCTTCTTCGTTTTCTACGTTCGGCAAAATGAGTAAACTCACTTTGCACTCGCTTATCGAAAACGTTGCTCACGCTCGACAGAGACCGTATGCGGTCTCTGTTCTCGCTTAACCGCGACCTTGCCACGTCAGTCCTACGGACTTCCTCGCAAAGACATTGGGAAACCTTAAAGTATGGCGCAAAAAAAACGGCAAATTGCCCTTTCGGGAAATTTACCGTCCTTATTGAGAGAATAAACCTGTCTATTCCTCGGCAGCGGGAGCCTCCGTAACCTCTGCAGCCTCCTCTGCGGGAGCCTCTTCAGCAACAGCTTCTGCGGCCTCTTCGGCAGCTTCAGCAGCGGCCTCGGCAACAGCGGCGGCTTTCTTCTCGGCGATAGCCTTCGTGCGCTCCTCCTTGACCTTGATCTCGGCGGCCATACGAGCCTTCTCTTCCGACTTGGCATCCGATGCGAGCTTGTTGGTCTTCGCGTCGATCTTGCCTGCCTTCTCGTCCATCCACTTGTTGAAACGAGCTTCGGCCTCCGCCTCGGTGAACGCGCCCTTCGAGACGCCACCCAGCAGGTGCTTCTTGAACATTACACCCTTGTACGAGAGAATCGCACGGCAGGTGTCCGTAGGTTGTGCGCCTTTCTGTAACCAACCCAGTGCTTGCTCGAAGTTCAGGTCGATCGTAGCAGGATTCGTGTTGGGGTTGTAGGTACCCAACTTCTCGATGAATTTACCATCACGTGGCGCTCTGCTATCTGCGGCAACGATGTGATAGAAGGCATAACCCTTCTTACCGTGACGTGCCAGACGAATTTTAACAGCCATTTGCTATAAAATTTTGATAAGT
>JAVBTS010000015.1:0-23088 GCA_031556075.1 Alistipes sp. | reverse complement strand
CCCTGACCTTGAACCGGCCGCCGCCGCCGACTACCACCACCCTAACTCCCCCTTTGCGATTCCGTTTCGTTGCTCACGCTCGACATCGTCCGCAAGCAGCCTCTGTTCTCGCTTAATCGCAACGTTGAGAAGGAGGCTTTGCCTTGCTACTCATCCTCTTATGGGCTTTTGTCATTTCATTGCCGCGCAGAAACTGTGCGGCTTCAACCTGTTTGAGAGACTTGTAAAGCAGGGCAAAACATGTCACCCCCCCCCGAAATATTTCGAAGGATTTATGGAAATGTTGTAAACGCCTAAATTATTCGAGTCGTTTTACTAAATCGAGAAACCGCTTATTTTCTGCTGATCGATAGCCTGGCGAACATTGTAGCGCTTTACTTGATCGTTATAGCCGGAGGCGGACACCTTGGTCTCGATTGTAACATCGCGCGAATTTTCGCAGGTCAGACTGATAATATTGAACGAATGGGTCTCCTCGTAGGGCGTGGTCGTCAAATATGTCTTGTTGGTATTTTTCACCTGATTCGGAATGCTGGATATGACACGCCAGAAGATGCGTGCCCCGTGCGGCGCCGAGTCGAAATACCAGCGGATAATCGTACACTCCAATGCTGTGCTGCCGGGGTTGTTGCGGCTGATCATTTGGTTGCCTCGTTTGCTCTGATCGTGGGATCTTTCTGGTAGGCGGTCTGCGCAGCAGGAGTGAGTCGGTAGTAGAGTTCATCCAAATAAACCTTTTTGCCCTGATAGTTTTTCTTCTTGACAACCAGTAATTTGTCGCCATCATACCCCTCTTTTTCTCTCTCTCCATTTTTCCAACAAATAAATCACGACCTATGAAAAATAAAACGCCGGAGCAAGAGCGCCCCGGCGTTTTTAGTTGTATGGATATGGCTCTCAACCTTATTTCTTTGCCGTATACGCATCGGCCCGTGTCTTCATTTTGGCGGCGCGTTTTTCGCTGTCAGGGTGTGACGAGAACATCTTCTGCACGGCCGAGGTCTGGGTGCTGCTGTCGCTCGAGAGAGCGACCAATTTATCAAGCGAATTGGCCATGGCGTAGGGAGTGAAGCCTTGCTTCACCGAGAAGCCGAAGCCATATTCGTCGGCCGCGTACTCCTGCTTCTGAGAGAATTGGGCGCTGACGAAAGTTTGGGCAAGATCCCCGAGCATCGAGTCGGTCAGGGTTGCCATCACGCTGCCATCGACGCTGCCGATAGCATTGCGCGCAGCCGAGGCAAGGTAGGCGTTCTTCATGGCGTTTTTGACGTCGGCATGTACTACGTGGCCGATCTCGTGGCCAATGATGGCCATCAGTTCGCTGTCGTCCATAATGTCCATCAGACCGCTGTATACGCGGATCGAACCGTCGCCGCAGGCAAAGGCGTTGACCTCTGTCGTCTTATAGACTTTGAAGTTCAGCGGCAGTCCGTTGATCTCGGTGATCTCCGCGGTCAGCCGCTTGAGGCGCGCACCGTATTCGGTCTTTTCGTCGGCAATGGTATTGCTGGCATCCATATAGGCGACCGATTCGCGGCTCAATTCGGCGATGTCCTTGTCTGTGAGCATGATGGCCGATGTGGCGTTTACGCCTGCATTTACGAGTTTGCTCGTGTTGATGCTTTTGCCGCCGGCAGCCAGCTGACTGCCGCACGACGCACAGAGCAGCAGAATTGTGCCAAAAAAGAATAGTTTTTTCATTTTGATATTTTGTTTATTGGATTAGTGGTCGGGATATAAATATTGAGCAAAGTCTGTTTGGCGGCTGATTATAAATAAGCCCTGATTTCGCGGTAGCGTCCCGTATGATCGCACATCTGGAGCGTGTAGGCGCCATGGTTGGTGTTGCCTTCGATCAACTCCAGCCCCTTTTCGGTGAAGGCGATGTCCCAGCCGACGTAGCGGGCCGAGGGTTCGGTCAAGGCTACACGTCGGGCAAAGTCGTGCACCTGATCCCAATAGGGGAACTGATAGCCGAGCAGCGTCGTGCCGCTCACGGGGTGGCAAATATACTTCTCACCCTTCTGGTTGATCCCGAAGCCGTCGATGATGCCGGCCTTCGAATCGACCGAGCAGGTTATGCCGCCGCTGTGGAGATTATCCACACACGACGTGGAACCTCCGATGCGGACTATGGTCTTTATAATGTGCACATTACCCTTTCGATCGACGCAGGTCACGAGGCGGAGCGTATTGACCGAGTGGGGCTGTATGCGGGAAAGGCTCTGTTCGTTGCGCAGCACCTCTTCGACCATCAGCACCTCGCCGTCGGCCAGCCGTTCCATCAGTTCGGCCACTCCCTCGGCGTCGGAACTCCGCAGCTTATAGATGCCTTTGCCGCCGATCCCGCACGTGGGCTTTACGATAACTTCACCCAAACGCCGGATAAAATCCTCGACCGCCCCGGCATTCCCGGCTGTCGCCAGAAGCCACTCTCGGCCGATGAACGCCGCGAATTTCTTGTTGAACTGGGGCTTATCTTCGAACAGCCGCTGCGCCGCCGCCGAGTTGAAGGCATCCCAAAGCCGCCGCTGCTTCTTGAAGGTTATGAAGTTGCGCTTAGCGGTGTGATTGAGCTTGTAGAATTCGTAGAGCAGGTAGTTGTCGAGATATGTTCCGTAGAGGGCCTTGCAGACGAAGATATCGGCGAAGACGTAGAGCGTTCCGAAGAGTGTACCGTCGGAATATTGGCAACTCGTTTTCCAGTATTCACCTGCTTTTTTTAGCGGATTCGACATGATGCGGTTGTGTTATTATAGCCCCCTGTTATCCGCATATGCGGACGATAGGGCGAGGACTTTTACAAATTTAAGAAATTACCTGCCGAAGCCAAAATCCGCGGCCGGAAAACGATCCCGAAACGCTATTTTGTCACCTCCATAAAGTCGAGAATAGCTTTTGCCGTGGCTTCGGGCTCCTCGATAAAACCCATATGCCCCGAATTTTCGAGCCATACGACCCTCGCCTGGGGGTGAGCGGCAGCGACGGCCTGTGCGGCTTCGAGCGGAATATAGTCGTCGTGGCAGCCGAAGATAAAGAGCTGGGGTACATGCGATTCGCGGAGCATTTCGTTGCGGTCGGGGCGCTCTTTCATGCCGTTCAACAGGGCTACGATGCCTTCGTCCTCGGTGACGAAGATCTGCTCGGCGAGGTCTTCGATATAGTCTTTCATCCGCGCACGGTTCCGGGCGGCGAATCCCGCTTCGGGGGCCACTTGGGCCAGCAGATCCTTTTTTCCGGCCTTTACGAGGGCGATTTCGCGATCGCGGTTAACGGCCTTTTCGGGCGAGTCGGGATTGGGCGTGGAACTCAACAGCACCAGACCTTCGAGCATTTCCGGGTGGCGTTCGCAGAAGGCCAGGGCCGCGTATCCGCCCATCGAATGGCCGACCATCGTGCAGCGTCCGATCCCGAGCGCGCGAAGGGCGTCGGCCACGGTGTCGGCCAGGAAATCCATGGTGTGGATCTCGCCTTCGACGACCGAAATACCGTGTCCCGGCAGATCGAGCGTCACCACGCGGGCCGATTTATAGAGCAGCGGCACGAAATCCTCCCACACGAGCATCGACTCCAGATAGCCGTGCAGCAGCACGATCGTCCGTTCGCCGACCTGCGAATCGCAGATGTGCAGAGCCGTGGGCCCCGCCATTATAAATTTTTCAGTCATTGTTTCGGGTTTTTGGAAACCGTCGTCTACGCCTCTTCGTCGTCGAGATAGTCGAGTATCGACTCCCGTTTTGCGGGAAATTCGTCTTCATCGTCTTCGTCGATGCCGCCGTAGAGCGTGTGGCGCTCTTTGCCGCTTTTGCGTATGGGTTCGAGGCGCTTGGCCTTTCGAAGTTCGTCCGCCTCGTGTTCGCGGATCCCCTTTGCAGTTTTCATTGCTCGGAAAAAATGTGTAATGTGTTTAGTACTGCAATTTTATGAATTTTTTTGGAAATTCAAACACTTTTTGTCCTAAATTTTCACATGTTAACTTTTGTGCAGATAAATGGCGGACGGCTTTGTACGATGTTTTTTTATTTGTATTTTTGAACGAAAATACCTTGTAACGAAAAATTTCGATTGAAAGAAGCTGAATATATACTTTGCCATGGCTCGGGAAACCGCTTCGCGATGGTCGATGCCGTGCGCGGCGCCGCTGCGCTCGAGGGCGTGGATCTGGCCGCGATGGCCCGCAGTGCCTGCCGCATGGGCGGCGGGCTGGATGGGCTACTGCTGCTTGTGCCCGTGGGCGCCGAATATGGAATGCGGATGTTCAATACCGACGGCTCGGAGGCCGAGATGTGCGGCAACGGCATACGCTGCGTGGCGCGGCTTGCTGCTGAACGCTATCTTGCCGGGGCCGAAAAATTTATACTCTGGTCCGGCGGCCGTCGCTACAATATAACGCGCGAATCCGCTATCCACGGCGATATTCCGACGTTCGGCGTCGAGATCCCCATACGCACTGCGTCGGCCGATTTCGTATTCCCAGGTGCGGAGGCGGAATTTATCGCCGGACGGATCGACCCGCTCGATGAAGAACTGAAATTCACCTACCTGAACCTCGGAAATCCCCACGTCACAGCCTGTGTCACGGAGATAGATATGGCACAGCTTAAAATGTTGGGCGAAAAGGTTTTAGTGCTGAAAGATATCTTCCCCAACGGCGTCAACGTAAGCCTTTATAGCCGGACCGCGAACGGGATTTTCGTGGCCACATACGAGCGCGGCGTGGGTATCACGGCCTCGTGCGGCACGGCCATGACGGCCAGCAGCATGGCGGCGTGCCTTATCGGCGTATGCCGGTTCGATGCGCCGATCCAGGTCGCCAACCGCGGCGGAATGGTGCGCTGCCTCTGCGCGAACGATCATGACGGCCTGCGCACGCGGCTTATCGGCAATGCCACATACGAAGCCCGGGGGCACATGAGCGTCGCTGCGTCGGGAGAGGTTGTGCCCGATGCCGAAACCGAATGTCTGTTCCTCGACGAACGCCAGGCCTACGCCGAATTTTTGACCCGAATTAAACAGTAATATAACGATGAACTCCCTGCTTTTCAAACACCGCTCGATACGCAAATTCCAACCCGCGCCCATTCCCGAGGAGGTGCTCACGGAGATATTGGAGGCCGCTGTGCGCGCGTCGACCTGCGGTAATATGCAGCTCTATTCGCTTGTTGTGACGCGCGACGAGAGCTTGCGCGAGCAGCTCGCCCCGTGCCATTTCAACCAGCCCTGCGTGCGCCAGGCGCCCTGCATCGTCACGGTCTGCGCCGATATCCACCGTTTCTCGATGTGGTGCGAACAGCGCGACGCCGAGCCTGCGTACGATAATTTCGCATGGTTTCTGAATGCCGTAACCGACGCCCTGCTTGCCGCGCAGAACCTCTGTGTGCAGGCCGAAGCCAACGGCCTGGGCATCTGCTACCTCGGCACGGCGCTCTACACCGCCGAGAAGATCTCGCAGATATTGGAGCTCCCCAAGGGGGTAATCCCCATCACGGCCATCGTCGTGGGCTATCCCGACGAGGCGCCCGAACTGACCGACCGCCTGCCGCTGGAGGGGGTTGTCCACTACGAAAAATATACCGACTATACGGCCGCCGAGATCGACGAGCTGTGGGCCGAGCGCGAGGAATCGGAGCTCACCAAGCGCCTGCTCGAAGAGAACGCCCTGCCCAATCTGGCGCAGGTCTTCACCCGGCGGCGCTACGTTCGCGAGGACAACCTCGCCATTTCGAAAGCATATTTCGCCCTTTTGAAAGAGAAGGGTTTTTTCAATAATTAGGTCGTGAAAAGAGGGGCTCGAGAGATATTGGCTGTCGTTCTGCTGTGTATGTTAAGCACGGCCTGCAGTGTCACGCGCCGTATTCCCGAGGGCTCCTACCTGGTGCAGAAGGTCAGGATCGAGGCCGATAAGCAGACTCCGCGCAAGGAGCGCATCATGTCTGAAGAACTCGAAAAATATATCCGTCAGACGCCCAACAAACGCTTCCTCGGAGCCAACCTCTACGTCTGGATCTACCAGCAGGCCGACTCCGCGAAGCACAACGGCTGGAACAACTGGAAGCGCCGCGCGGGCGAGGCCCCGGTGCTTCTGGACATGGACTACACCCGCCGCAGCGCCCAGAACCTCAAGGTCTACATGGATACCAAGGGCTTCTTCTCTTCGGAGGCGTCGTTCGAGGTCGACACCACCTTGCGTGCCAGGCGCGCCAAGATTACCTACCGCACCCGCCAGGGCGAACCCTATCGCATACGCGAAATATCGTACGAATTCCGCGATAAGTTTCTCGAGCAGATCGTGCTGCCCGATACGGTCAATTCGCTGATGTGCCGCGGAGGTGTTTTCGACATCACGATGCTCGACCGCGAGCGCGAGCGCGTGACCCAATACCTCAAAAACCGCGGCTATTTCAACTTCTCGGTAAATAATATCGAGTATACCGCCGACACGCTGCGGGGCGATCGCCTGGTCGACGTGCGGATGGTCGTCAAGCAGTACCTTGCGGGCTACAACGAGCGCGGGCAGGCCATTATGAACAACAATATGGTCTATCGCGTCGACCGGATCAACGTCTATCCCAACTACGATCCGACCCTGATGCGCACCGACACGACGCTCATTTCGCGTCTGGATACGCTCTACTACCGCGGTCTGAATATCATCTACGAAAAGCGTCCCAACCTGCGGGCGCCGATCCTGCGCCAGAGCGTGCCGCTCTATCCCAACTACACCTACAGCGCCGCGCAGGTCGACCGCGCCTATACCGACCTTATGTCGCTGGGCTATTTCCGCAGCGCGAAGATCAACTTCACGGAGCAGCCGCGCGAGGTCGGTGACACGACCAACTATGTATCGTATATCGGCGCCGAGGCCGACTCCACGCAGATGAACTATACCCAGGAGGGCTATCTGACGTGCGACATCGTGTGCACCCCGGCGCTGAAGCAGAGCTTCAAAGTCGACCTCAAGGGCAGCACTACCTCGAGCTTCTACGGCCTCGAGGCTACTGTCGGATACCAGAACCGCAACATTTTCCGCGGTGCCGAGGCGTTCGATATTTCGTTCACCACGGGCTGGGAGTTTATGAAGGCCCCCGATGCCAAGAAAAAAACGGCGCTGGAGTTCGGAGTCGCCACGTCGCTCACATTCCCGCGCTTTCTGGTGCCATGGCGCACCATGCGCTACCGCTCGGTCAACCAGCCCAAGACCAAGGTCGAGGTGTCGGTCAACTTCCAGGACCGCCCCTACTACCGCCGCACGCTTTCGAGCGCCGGAATAACCTATATGTGGAGCAATGACGGCTATTCGTCGTTCTCGCTTAAACCAGTGGATATCAATGTAGTGGATGTTAAGTACGTCGACCCGGCGTTTTTGGCCAGCACCGATAACCGCTACCTGCGCGAGAGCTTCCAGACGCAATTCATCGGCGGAATCCAGTTCGGTTACGTCTTCAACAATCAGCTGAAAAGGCTCGGCGGCAACGCCACCAACATACGCTTCAACTTCGAGACCGCCGGCAACCTGATCGACGGCGTCGAGCACGCGCTGAACGACAAGCCCCAGGAGCCCGATTACTATACGATATTCGGCATCCGCTACGCGCAATATTTTCGTACCGACTTGAGCATCAGTCATAAGTACATGTTCGGCCGCGTCACAGCCCTCGCATGGCGCATGTACGGCGGTGTGGCGCTGGCCTATGGCAACTCCTCGGCGGTGCCTTTCGACCGGCAGTTCTATTCGGGCGGCAGCAACGGCATGCGTGGCTGGACCCCGCGTACGTTGGGTCAGGGCTCCGTTCCCAAGCCCAACGATACCTTCCCGATGCAGACCGGTGATATGAAACTGGAGGCCAACCTCGAGCTGCGCTTCCCGATCTGGGGTATGTTCCATGGTGCGACCTTCTTCGATGCGGGTAACATTTGGTATGTCCGCGAGAGTTCCGATTATTCGGACGACGCGGTGTTTCGCCCCTCGACATTCTATAAGCAGCTCGGTTTCAACACCGGCGTGGGCCTGCGCCTCGACATAAAATTCGCCGTGTTGCGTCTCGACTGGGGTATTCAGCTCCACAACCCCAACAATCCCGAGGGCGACCGCTGGATCCGTAACCTGCGGTGGAAAAATACGGCGCTCAACTTCGGTGTGGGATATCCGTTCTAATCTTCCGGTATATAATAACGAACCCGGCAGTCTTCTCGGATCGCCGGGTTTTTTGTGTGTCATTGCGAGCAAGTGTAACGAGCGTGGCAATCTGATGATTTGCAAAGCGATGCAAGTAATCAGATTGCCACGTTGGACTCACAGTCCTTTTCGCAATGACACAGATCAGTTCTGCATCTTATACTGCGACGGCGACATCCCGGTGTTGCGCTTGAAATAGCTGCCGAAGAACGACTGGTTAGGAAAATTCAGATCGTAGGCTATCTCCTGAACGCTCATATGCGAATATTTGAGCATTGTCTTGGCCTCCATTATCACAAAGTGGTCGACCCATGTCGAGACCGACTTGCCGCTGATGCGCTTGATGATCGTCGTAAGGTATTTGGGCGTGATGCAGAGCCGTTGGGCGTAGAAGCCCACCGAGCGCTCCTCTTTGTAGTGCTGGCCCAGAAGCATGAGAAACTGCTTGAAGTACTCCTCGGCGCGATTGTGTGCGGGGTTCTCTACCTCGGGGTGCGTGACAAGATAGCGCTGCAGGATGTCTGCAATCCGGTATACCAATGCCGAAATCAGACCGCCGAGAATGTCGGTTGTGAACTGTGTCTCCGATACGCGGGTCTCCTGCTCGATGAGGCTTATGAAATTTCGCAGCGTCTGGCAATCCTCCGACGTTACCGAGAGGCACGGGAATGACCCGAACTTCAGCATCACGGGCATCAGATGTTTGGTGTCGATGGTTATGCCGCGCATCAGGTCGGCCGACACGACGACGACATTGGCCTTGAATGAGTCGTTGGAGTTGATGTGCAGCGTGCTCTTGGGTCCAAAGAAGAACATGGAGTTCTTGGCCAGGCGGTGCTCCTGCATGTTGAACGATACCGACGTTTCGCCTTCGGTACCTATGCCGAAGATGAATGCGTCTATGCGGCAGGGGAAGCGGAAGGCGTCCATTTGCGTCGCGCTGCGGGCTACGACGCATTCGCGCATAACTCCTTTGACTTCGGCTCCCGACATATCTATCAGTTGCGATAATGTAAAGCTTGATATAGATGTTTCATTATTCATTTCGTCCACTATTTTTATCTTGTTTCGGACAAAGATAATATAAATTACGTGTTCATTTTTCGAATGGTACGAATTTTCGACCTTTTGAACAGTAGTGCGTCGCTTTCAGATGATATTGCCGGCATATTTGCCGAAGTGGATGGTTTTTTGAGTTTTTGCAGGGGCGATTTCGTTCCCGGGCCGCAGCTCGCGGGGAGTGCATTATACGCAGTAGCGCACGGGTCTCGGCAGACCGCAGCTCCGGCCTGCCGACTCGCTTCGCAAGCCGAAGAACAAATAAATTGTGAAAAAGGAAGCAACCCTGACAATCTCTGGAGGAGAGGATAGAAACAGCATCAGAAGGAGCAGCCGCAGACAGGTGGGCAGGTGGGCAGGTGGGCAGGTGGCCGGCGGGTGCAGTCAGGTGAGCTCGAAAAAAAAGGCGCCGGATAACTCCGGCGCGCTGTATTTCGGCGGCTGTGATGCCAGCCTGGTCGCGGTTTTTGAGCCGCAGGACCTTATTTGATGCCCAGTGCTTTCTTTACCTCGGGAGCGATATCCGTCAGACCCGTCTCGCTGAAGTAAGCCAGCGCACCTGCCGACGTGTCGAATATCGCGGTGTAGGAACCGGCGGCTGCAACTTTGTCGATAGCGTCTTTTGCCTTCTCGATGATGGGATTCAGCAGTTCGTTGTACTTCTTCTGATACTCCTCCTGCGCAGCCTGCTCGTACTGCTCGCGGCGGTTCTGCAGATCCTGCAGCTCCTTCGACTTGAGATCGCGCAGTGTCTCCGACATCGTGCCTACGTTCTTCTGGAACTCCTGCAGTTTGGTATTGAACTCCACAGCCATGGTCTCGATCTGCTCCTGCAGGTCTTTGCCGTAAGCCTCCATGTTGGTCTGCATATCCTTCATTTCGGGCATCGCAACGATGATCTCGTTGGTATTGACGCGGCCGAATTTCTGGGCAAAAAGCGACGTGGCGCTCATTACAAATATAACCGCAAGGGTCAGTTTGATTGCTTTTTTCATAAAATGGTTATCGTTAAAATTTTGATGTAATTGCTATTTAATATAGTTGATGACCTGCTGTGTGTGGTCGATGCGGGGGTTGCTGTAGAGTAGCGACGCATTGTTCGACGAGTCGAGGACCATGTCGGCGCCGGCCTTCTGGGCGTAAGCCTCGATGGCGGCGAAGACTTTCTTCTGGATGGGCTCGATCATCTCCACGCGCTTCTTGATAAGCTGCCCTTCGTTACCGAACAGGCTCTCCTGATACTCCTGGGCCTCTTTTTCTTTGTCCAAAATAGCACTCTCGCGGCTCTCGCGCGATGCTGCCGAGAGCGAAGCGCGCTGGTTCATATAGGTGTTGTACATGTTCTCGACCTCGGTGAACTTGGCGTCGACCTGCTTCTGGTACTGCTCCGAAAGGTTGTCGAGCGTGGTGAGGGCCGTGTTGTAGGCTGTCACCGACTTGAAGACCTTCTCCGAGTTGACGATTATGTAGTTCTGTGCCGAGAGAGTTCCTGCCGTGAGAACAAATGCTGCAATTAAAATGAGTCGTTTCATATTAGATGGTTTTTAGATTTTACAATTAACGACTATAAATATAACGCTTTTTATTTCAAAATTGTTGTGTGACTATAATTTTACGCTTCGAACGTCGATTTTATACCAGTTTTAGAACTGCTGGCCGAGCACAAAGTGGAACTGGCTGCCGCTCTTGACCGACGAACCCGCCGGGGCGTCGAATCCGTAACCCCAGTCTATACCGAGCATACCGACCACGGGAAGATAGAGTCTGACGCCGAAACCGGCCGAACGCTTGATCTTGAAGGGCGAGAAGGTCTGCCATGAGGTGAAGGCGTTACCGCCCTCCATGAATCCGAGCACATAGATCTGCGACGAGGGCTTCAGGATAATGGGGTAGCGCAGCTCGACGGTGTATTTGTTGTATGCGCAAGCGTAGTTATCCGAGATCGGGTCGAGGGCTCCGTCTTCGTAACCGCGCATCGAAATGATGTCGATACCATATATATTATATCCCGACATACCGTCGCCGCCGACCTCGAAGCGCTCGAAGGGTGAAACTTTATGTTTGTTGTAGCTTCCGAGATATCCCATTTCGGCTCTGGCCATAAGCACGAGGTTCGAGTTCTTCATGAACGACTGGAACCACTGCGCCTTGAACTGCCACTTGTGGAATTCGATCCACTTGTAGCGCTCACTGTCGGGCATCGAGCTGTCGCTGTAATCTTTGCCGTCCCACAGCGAGTAGGGGAGCGTGGCCTGGACCGAGGCGCTGATCTCCGAACCGCGGCGCGGATAGATGGGCTGGTCGACGGAGTTGCGCGAGAATACCAGTTTGAGCGACAGCAGGTTGGCGGCGCCGTTGGTCATCACGAACGACGACCAGGTCTGGAGGGTGTAGCGCTCGTAGTTCAACTCTGCGTAGAGTCCGAAGTAGGGGTCTGGCCAGCTCAAACGCTTACCCAGACCTGCGGCCACGCCGTAGGTGCGGAAGTACTGCGAGGCTGTCTGCCATACATAGTAAGCATTGTTCTGCTCCGAAAGGTGCGCCGACAGCGTGAACGAGTTGGGCTTCTTGCCGCCGAGCCACGGATCGGTGAAGCTGAACGATAAGGCCTTATAGTATGTACCGTTGGTCTGCGCCGAGATTGACAGCCGCTGATTCTGACCCATGGGATAGGGACGCCATGCGCCCTTCGAGAACATATTTTTGAGCGAGAGGTTGTTGAGCGTGATGCCCACCGATCCCACGAACGTTCCCGAGCCCCAGCCGCCGGCGATGTTGAACTGGTCGGAAGCCTGCTCCTCGAGCGGCCAGTTGACGTTCACCAGTTCGTTCGACACGGGTTTGATATCGGGCATGATGGCCTCGGGGTTGAAGTGGCCCATCGAGCCGAGGGTGCGGATGGTCTGCATGAGCAGCGCGCGGTTGTAGAGCTCGCCGGGACGTGTGTAGAGTTCGCGGCGGATGACCTCGTCATCGACGCGCTGGTTGCCGGTGATGCCCACCTCGTTGATAGTGAACTGCTTACCCTCGAATACCTTGACCTCGATATCGATCGAGTCGGGGTTGATGATCGTCTCCGCGGGTTCGATCTGCGACATGAGATAGCCTTCGTTCTGGTAGAGCGACGATACCGACATGGCCTCGGGGTCGGTCTCCTTGCCGATACCCAGACGCTTGTGCATGGATTTCTTGTCGTAGGTGTCGCCCTTCTCGACGCCGAACATGCGCTGCAGGTCGTCGGTCTCGTAGATCGAGTTGCCGACCCACGACACGTTGCGGATGAAATACTTGTTGCCTTCCGAGACGTCGACGTCGATGCCGATGCGCTTCTCGTTGATGGTGTAGATCGAGTCGCGGACCACGGTGGCGTTACGGTAGCCCTTCGAGTTGTAGAAGTCGATCATGAGCTCCTTGTCGTTCTCGAAGTCGCTTTCGTTGAGCTTCGTGCCCTGGAAGATGTTGATGCTCTTCTGGTGTGTTTTCTTGAATGTGCGGCGCAGGCGCTTCGACTTGAACTCTTCGTTGCCCGTGAAGTTGATCTGTCCGATCTTGACCTTCTGTTTGCGGTCGATCAGGAAGGTGACGTGTACTACCTGCTGACGCACGCTGTCGTTATCGATGCGCACGCCGACCTCCGCGTTGCGGAAGCCTTTTTCGACCCAGTAGGCCTTTATGAGTTTCTGGTTTTTGTCGATCACATAGTCCGAGAGCTCGCTGCCCCGCTTGAGCTTGAGCTTCTCGAGCAGGTCTTTCTGCTTGCTTTTCGACACGCCCTCGAAGTTCCAGCTGTAGACGCGCGGACGCTCCTTGAGCATCACCTGCAGGTCGAGGCTGTCGCCCTCGATCTCGGCGCCGATCTGCACGTCGGAAAACATACGCTGGCTCCACAAGCGGGTTATGGCGTTGGAGATGAACGAACTGGGAAGGTATACCGAGTCGCCCTCGATAAGACCGGCCGACGACTTCAGGATGTCGGCATTGAGGTACTGCACACCGTGGACGTCGACCTTGCGGACGTAGTAGAGCTTCGGAGCTCCGGTCGATTTCATCATCTGCACGTCCGCGGGGAACGCGAATGCGGGTTTCTCCACCGCGGTGGTGTCCTGGGGCTCCTGCGCCCGGGCGAATATATTCGTATAGCACAGCACCGCGAACGCGGCCGCCATCAACGTCTTACCGAAATAGTTCATCTATAATATGCTAATCTTTTTCATTTATTTACTCTCCGCCGCAGCGGCCGGCATGACCAATCCGAAGCGGCGCTCACGCCCTGCGTAGACCGCTATTGCACGGTCGAACTCCTCTTCCGTCCAGTCGGGCCACAACACCTCGGGGAAGTACATTTCGGCGTAGGAGGCCTGCCAGAGCAGGAAGTTGCTCAATCGTTGTTCTCCGCTGGTGCGGACTATGAGGTCGGGGTCGGGGTAGTCTCGGGTGTCGAGGGCCGCCGATATTGCGGACTCGGTTATCTGTTCGGGCTTCAATCCGCGCCCGGCGATGCCGCGCACGGCGCGCACGATCTCGTCGCGCGACGAGTAGTTGAGCGCAAGAATAAGCGTGAGGACCCTGCCATCGGCCGTGCGCTCCTCGGCTTCGGCGAGCGAATGCTGCACCTTCTGTGAGAACCTCGCCCGGTCGCCGATCATGCGGATCCTTACGCCCTGCTTTATCAGTTCGGGGGTCTCGCTGACCACGCTGTGGCAGAAAAGCTCCATCAGCGTGTCGACCTCCTTTTCGGGCCGGCCCCAGTTCTCGGTCGAGAAAGCGTAGAGCGTGAGGTACTTCACCCCGCGGCGCACCGCGGCGCGCAACGACGACCGCACGGGCTCGATGCCCGCGGCGTGTCCTTCGTAACGCTCCTTTCCGCGCAAAGCGGCCCAGCGGCCGTTGCCGTCCATGATGATCGCGACGTGTTGCGGTATGGGTTGTTCCTCGCTCATATTAGGGCACAAATATAGGTAAAAATTCGGTAATTTAAGGATATGACCGTCAGAATGATCAACTGCGGATATCTATTCCCCACATCATCTTATTCCGTAACGTGTCGTAAAATGATATATTGTGCGGAACGGCCAAAAAAATCTTCTGTTCAGCACGTTCGATCCGGAACTCGGTAGTCTGGCCGACGGGGTACGAGCGGTTGTCGAGGGTGACGAACGCGTCCGAACGCCGGGCGTCGGCATGCAGCGTTATCATGGCCGAGTCGGGGACGACCACCGGTCGCATCGAGAGGTTGTGGGGCGCCAGGGGTGAGATCACCAGACACGAGCAGTCGGGAGCCACCACCGGACCCCCGGCGCTCAAAGAGTAGGCCGTGGAGCCTGTGGGTGTCGAGACGATCACCCCGTCGCCGTGGTATGTGGCCACCATCTGACCGCCTACATACGTCCGGACCGATATCATGCCCGCGCCGTGGCGCTGCACGGTGAATTCGTTGAGCGCCAGCAGCGAATCGGGCCGCTCGGCGAATTCGCCCTCGACGCGCAGCATCGAGCGTGGCTCCACGGTGAGCCTTCCGGCGGCTATGTCCTCGAAGATGAGGTCGAGCCCGGCGTTGGGCGCACTGGTGAGAAATCCCAGATGCCCGGCGTTGATGCCCATAATCGGTATGGGCGCACCGCCCAGCCGGTGTACACCCTCCAGCAGAGTTCCGTCGCCGCCGTAGCACACCATGACGCTCTCGGCCGGCTGCGGTCCCACGGTCTGTCCGTAGACCTTCGCGGCGGGAATCTCTATGCCCGCCAGCTGCGCCGCCACCGGCGCGAACTCCTCGTTTATGGCGAAGTCGAACCCGAAGCGGCGTACGGCTTCGAACAGCCTGCCGAGCTCCCCGGCGGTGTGGCCGATCTGGGGGCGGGAAAAAAGTATGATTTTCATCTGCGGAGTTTCCGAAAAATTAAGTAACTTTACCACGTCAAGATGCCGTCTGCGAGGCTTTTGCCCTTTGGGCTCGCCGGGCGCAGTGGCGCCGAAGGACAAATATAGGAATTTTTATGACAAAATTAAGCGTAAATATCAATAAGATTGCCGTCGTGCGCAATTCCCGCGGCGGCAATATGCCCGACGTGGTGCGTGCGGCTCTGGACATCGAGCGCTTCGGCGCCGACGGCATAACGGTCCATCCGCGCCCCGACGCCCGTCATATCCGCCACGACGACGTGCGCAACCTCAAGCGTGAGATCGCCACCGAACTCAATATCGAGGGCAACCCCGAACCCGAATTCGTCGATCTGGTGCTGGAGGTCGTTCCCGCACAGGTCACGCTCGTTCCCGACGCCCACGACGCCATCACCTCGAGCGCCGGCTGGAATACCGTCGCCCACCGCGAATTCCTGACCGCGATCACCAAACGCTTCCGCGAAAAAGGCATCCGCGTCTCGATTTTCGTAGACCCGGTGCCGGAAATGGTCGCCGGGGCCAGGGCTTGCGGCGCCGACCGCGTGGAACTCTACACCGAGGCCTACGCGCGTGATTATAAGGCCGATCCCGCCGCCGCCGTCGCGCCCTATCTCGCCGCCGCCGAGGAGGCGCGCCGTCAGGGACTGGGGCTCAACGCCGGCCACGACCTTTCGCTCGAAAACCTCAATTTTTTCGTGCGTACGATCCCCTGGACCGACGAGGTCTCGATCGGCCACGCCCTGATATGCGACGCCCTCTACCTGGGTCTCGAAAATACCGTGCAACTTTACAAACGCCAACTTTCAATATAAAAACGCGCCCATGAAAAAAATCATCCTGCTCATCGTAGCCCTTGTCTCGGTCTTTGCCGCACAGGCCCAAAGCGAGTATAACTATCAGCGCCGCAGCCTATTCGAGCAGCTGCCCATCCGCTCCAGCGACATCGTGTTCCTGGGCAACAGCATCACCGACGGCGCCGAATGGGCCGAGCTTTTCGACAACCGCCACATCAAGAACCGCGGCATTAGCGCCGATCGCTCGGGCTGGCTGCTCGACCGCCTCGACCCGATCGTCGGCGGACACCCCAAGAAGCTCTTTCTGATGATCGGCACCAACGACCTGTCGGCCGATATCGCTCCCGAAGTGGTCGTGGCTAATATCCGCAAGCTTGTCGAGCGCTTTCAGGCCGAGTCGCCATGGACCAAAATCTACATACAGAGCATCCTGCCGGTCAACGGCGCCGACCTCAAGGTCGCCCACCGCAAGCACTGGGACAAGGGCGAGGAGATCATTCAGACCAATAAATTGCTCGAAGAACTCTGCGCCGAACTCTCCGAGACCAGCAAGAATATCCTCTATATCGACGTCTACTCGGCGCTCGTCGACGAGCACGGACGCCTCGACAAGCAATACACCAACGACGGCCTGCACCTTATGGGCGACGGTTATGTAGCCTGGAAAGCCGTCATCGAAAAGTACGTGAAGTAGTGCCGTTATCCAACCTTCTGTTTCGCCGTATTTCGCGCATCGCCCGGGAGCAGGGTGTCGAAGCCTACGTCGTCGGCGGCTATGTCCGCGATTACTACCTGCACCGCCCCTCGACCGATATCGACGTGGTGGTGACGGGCAGCGGAATCGCCCTCGCAGAGGCGCTGGGCAAAGAGTTGCACACCAACGTTTCGGTCTTCAAGACCTTCGGCACGGCGATGCTGCGCGCGGGCGGCGCTGAGGTCGAATTCGTCGGCGCACGCAAAGAGTCGTATAGTCACGACTCGCGAAAACCGCAGGTCGAGGCCGGAACGCTCGAAGACGACCAGCGCCGCCGCGATTTCACCATAAACGCCATGGCATGGGCGCTCGACGAGGAGAATTTCGGCGAGCTGGTCGACCCGTTCGACGGCATGTACGACCTCGAGGAGTGCATCATCCGCACCCCCTGCGACCCCGATATTACCTTCTCCGACGACCCCCTGCGCATGATGCGCGCCGTGCGGTTCGCCTCGCAGCTGGGATTCACGATCGAAGAAGAGACCTTCGAAGCCATACGCCGCAATGCCACTCGCATCAAGATCGTGTCGAAAGAGCGCATTGCCACCGAACTCAATAAGATCGTGCTTTCGCCCGTACCTTCGATGGGCTTCGAACTGCTGGAACTTACAGGATTACTGGAACTTATCTTCCCCGAAATGCACAACCTGCGCGGGGTGGAGAAGCGCGGAGCGCATGCGCATAAAGACAACTTCGAGCATACGCTCAAAGTCCTCGATAACGTAGCCCGCCGCAGCGACGATCTGTGGCTCCGCTGGGCCGCCGTGCTCCACGATATAGCCAAGCCGCAGACCAAGGCCTATGATGCCAAAGTCGGCTGGACGTTCCACGGTCACGAGGTCGCGGGATCGAAAATGGTGCCGGCGATATTCCGCTCGCTGAAACTTCCGCTCAACGAACATATGAAATTCGTGCAGAAGATGGTCTTCCTGCACCTGCGGCCGATTATTCTTTCGGAAGATCTGATCACCGACTCCGCTGTCAGACGCCTGCTGTTCGAAGCGGGCGACGACGTGGAGAGCCTTATGACGCTGTGCGAAGCCGACATCACCTCGGGCATCGACGCCAAGGTCAAGCGCTACCTGGCCAATTTCGAGCTCGTGCGCCGCAAAATGAAGGACCTCGAGGAGCGCGATCGCGTGCGCAACTTCCAGCCCCCGATCACCGGCGAGCTGATCATGGCAACCTACGGAATCGAGCCCTGCCGCGTGATAGGCGACATAAAGGAGATCATAAAAAACGCCATTCTCGACGGCGATATCCCCAACGAATACGATGCGGCCTACGCCCTTATGGAGCGGCTGGCCGAAGAGCATGGCCTTAAGAAGGCTGAAATTCAACAATCAACAATCAACATTCAGAATTGAAAGAGCGGGCTTCGGTCCGCTTTTTTTGCGCCGTGTCGTTGCGAGGAGGCCGAATGCCCGCCGCGGCGATCCGATGACTTGTGGTGCGGCACAGCCAATCGGATCACCGCGCGCTCTGCGGTCGCCCGCAATGACATACACCAAAGGGGCGATATGCTTTTGGCATAGTAAATGCGAGTCGATAAGGGCAAACATAATCCTTGTAATGCTATGCTTCGTAAACCGTCCAAAATACTTGCAGCCTTCCTGTTTGCTATGCTCGCATATGGTGCCTCGGCCCAGGAAACGCCCTCGGAAAATACCGGACCCGCTTCGGGAACCGCCTCCGAAACGACCTCCGAAAAGCACTCCAAAAAAGAGCGCCACAAGATCAGCTTCCGCGACTCGCTCGACGGAGCTTTCGACATGAGCGACTGGCTCATCACCAAAAAGGGCTTCGTGCCGTTTCCGATCATCGTCACCGAACCAGCCCTGGGTGGCTTCGGCGGCGGTTTGGCGCCGATATTCATTAGTCCCAAGCCTCCCATGGAGTTCAAAGGCAAGATGGTACCCTCGATGCCGACCATCACGGCGGCTTTCGGCGGCTACACGCTCAACGACACCTGGTTCGCGGGAGCAGGGCGCTTCGGCGAGATCCGCAAGTGGAAGGTGCGTTACAAGGTGGCTGCCATGTATGCCAATGTGAACATGGATTTCTACAAAACATTCGAGACGATCGGCGAGCAGAAATTCGACTTCAACATCAATGCCGTGCCTGTTTATGCATACATAGGCAAGTTGCTGCCCAATCCGCGCTGGATTATCGGCATTGATTATATGTTCATGTGGGCGAAGTTGAGGCTCAACGGCGGCGAGCTGCCCGACTGGGTGAAGTCCAAGGAGAAAGAGAGCCTGGTTTCGGCGTTGGGTCTGCAGGTCGATTTCGACTCCCGCGACAACACATTCACCCCCGACCGGGGTGTGAAAACCTACCTCCACGGCCGCTGGAGCGACACGGCCTTCGGCAGCGACTACGACTATCTGAATCTCGAGTATGCCGTCTATCCCTTTTTTAACTACGGTGGCCGCAAGCAGTGGGTCACGGGCCTGCGCTTCGATGCCCAGCAGGTATTCGGCACGGCGCCGTTCTATCTCAAGCCGTTCGTCGATATGCGCGGCGTGGCGGCCGAGCGCTACCAGGGCAACAGCACGCTGCTCGTGGAAGCCGAGCAGCGGTGGGATGTCGTGAGGCGCTGGAGTGTGCTGGCGTTCGGCGGCGTGGGCAAGGGGTTTGACAGTTACAAGGAGTTCGGCTCGGCCGACTGGGCCTACGGCTACGGCATCGGCGGACGATATCTCATAGCCCGCAAGCTCAAACTGCGCATGGGCATCGACCTGGCCATGGGCCCCGACGGATTCAGCTACTACCTTGTCTTTGGCAGCAGTTGGGCGCGGCAGTAAAGTAAATCAGGGCAAATGAAAAAAGCGAGGGATTCATGTCCCTCGCTTTTTATGTTATAATTCTCTCTTTTAGATTTGCTTTTTTGTTCTCGGGCCGAAGCTCGCGGAGGCCTGCATCATCACTACGTGCTGATTTGTCCTCCGCAGGGCGGAGCTTCCGCCCGCCGGCTCGCTTCGCAAGCCGAAAACCTGCAGTCTTCTGTGCCGGCCGGTAAGCCGAGGGACTTACCCGGCAAACCGGAAAATCAATCTCTTTTTGCTAACTTCTCCGCGTCGAGCTGCGCCCGCGACTTCGATTTGGTCACGAGCCAGACCCCCGCAAATACGCACAGCGCCGCGGCAGCCTTCGTGAACCCGAAGGTGTCGAGCCCCAGGGCCACCGTGAACAAAACGGCGACGATGGGCTGCACGTAATTGTACATCGAAACGATGGTCGGGCGCAGATAGCGTTGGGCGATGGGGACCATCATGTAGGCGATGAACGTCGAGCAGATCACCACATAGGCGATGCCGCCCCATACGTCGAGGGTCAGCGCGGGATAGTCTACCTCGACCAGCGGACGGTAGTAGACCACGACCGAAACGATGGCCGCGAACAGGAACATCCATTTCATCGTCGTGATGACCGAGTATTTGACTATCGTATTGCGGAAGGCGGTAAGATATATGGCGTAGCTCAATGCGCTGATGATGCACAGTACGTTGCCCAGTATGCTCGATGAACTGCCTGCGCCGTGATGCCCCAATAGTATTAATATAAGTGCGCCGATGCAACCGAGACCTACACCCCCGGCTTTTAGCCATGTGATAGGTTCGCGCAGGAAGATCGTGGCCAGGATCATCGTCAGTACGGGAACGACCGTCGCGATGATCGAGGTATCGATGGGTGAGGTGAGCGACAGGCCCCACAGAAACAGCATCTGGTTGAGCTGGATGCCGAACACAGATGCGAAGAACAGCATCACCATATCCCGGCGCTCGACCTTTTCGCTGCGCGTGAAGACTGATATGGTCCAGAAAAGCAGGCATGCACCCACCATGCGGTAAACGCTCACCGCAAAGGGACTGACTCCCGCCGGATGTGATTCCGACCAGAGGATGCTCTTGCCGATCGGGGCGTTGAGGCCCCAGATTATATTTGCAAGCCACAGCGATGCGTGGCCCTTGATTTTTCCTTTTAACATACGACATATTGCCGTTAAAAGCCCGCGGCGGCATTGTGCCGCCGCAATTTGTCTGTTTTATTCCGCCGTAAGCCGTTTGCGCCACTCGTCGGGAACTTCGATGCTCTGCTGGAGTCCGAAATCGAACGCCACCATTACCGTACGGCTCTCGCTGCGGACCTCGCCGCCGCACATGATCTGCTGCAGAAGCACAAGACTTTTGGTGCCGACCTTCTCGCAGGTCGTGGTGACCAGAATGTCATCGTGCATGCGTATCTGCCCCATGTAGGAGGTCGTGGTCGACGCGGTTATCAGGCGCATATTGCCCAGCAGCGCCTCGGCGCCGAGGACCAGGTTGTAGTAATCGACCTTCCCGACGTCGAAATACATCTGCTGCGCGACGTTGTTGACGTGCTGAAACGGGTCGATATCCGAAAAACGCTTCTGGACAGCTGTTTCGAGTGTACGTGCCATTTTTTATTCGCGGATTATTTTCACCTCGCCATGCTCGCCGAAGGCGATGATTCCCGAGGGTTTGCGCGTGGGCTTGCCCTCATAACGGGGATTGACTACAAAATCCACGCCCTCGACGATCTCTTTCGGGATTTCGGCGATGCGCACCGGCGTCTCCTCGCCCGAGAGGTTTGCCGAGGTCGAGACGATCGGCTTGCGGAACGCCCTCAAAAGACGGCTGCAGAATTCATGGTCGGGGATGCGGATTCCGAGCGTCCCCTCTTCGGGAACGAGGTTTTCGGCCACGCCCACGGCGCCCGGCAGAATGACCGTCAGGGGGCTTGTAGCCATCTCCATAACTTCGAACGCGATGCCCGGCGCTTTGTTCACGTAGCGCACGATCTGGTTGACGTCGGAGCAGAGCACCAGCATCGATTTTTTGTTTTCGCTGCGCTTCAGTGCGTAGATCTTCGCCACGGCTTCGGCAGAAGTGGCGTCGCATCCCAGGCCCCAGACCGTGTCGGTGGGGTAGAGGATGACGCCGCCTGCGCGCAGTACGTCGACCGCCTGGTCCACGTCGCGCTGCATACCGTCTTGAGGTGTTGCCATTATATTATCGGTAAAATTTCGATCCAGTAATCGTCGGGGTCGTTGATGAAGTAGAGCCCCATTTCTTTGTTCTCGAAGCATACGCACCCCATCTGGCGGTGGTATTCGCGTATGGCGTCGTAGTCGCCCGCCACGCGCATGCAGAGGTGGCTCTCGTTTTCGCCCAGTTCATAGCCGCCCTCGTGGTCGCGCAGCCACGTAAGTTCGAGGACGAACGAGCTCTCGCCGTCGCCCAGAAATACGAGTTTGTAGCGTCCGTCGGCAGCCTCCTTGCGGCGCACCTCTTTCAGCCCCAGTGTCTTGGCATAGAACTCCACGCTGCGCTCGATGTTGCTTACGTTGATGTTGAAATGGTCGAATCTGCTTTTGATTTCCATATCGTCGGTGTTTAATCTCGACAAAAGTACACAATAATAATGGAAGGTGTAATTTTTCATTTTTAATTTTTCATTTTTAATTAGGAATCTGTACCTTTGTGCCACTAAAAGAAAAACAAAAGCAAATTCACGATTATGGGAAGAGCGTTCGAATATCGCAAGGCGCGAAAAATGAAGCGTTGGGGTCACATGGCCCGCGTGTTCACCAAACTGGGTAAGGAGATCGAAATAGCTGTAAAAGCCGGTGGCGGAGATCCCACAGCCAATACGCGTTTGCGCATCCTTATGCAGAACGCCAAGGCCGAGAATATGCCCAAGGAGAACGTCGAACGTGCTATCAAACGTGCCACGGACAAGGACGCCGCCGACTATAAGGAGCTGATCTACGAAGGATACGGCCCCCACGGCGTGGCATTTCTGGTCGAGACCGCGACCGACAACACCAACCGTACGGTGGCCTCGATGCGCATGTACTTCAGCCGCTGCGGCGGTACGCTGGGTAACAGCGGATCGGTGGGCTTCATGTTCGAGCACAAATGCGTCTTCAAATTCAACCCCGCAGCCGGCACGGACGTCGAGGAGCTCGAGCTGGAGATGATCGACCTGGGTGTCGACGAGTTCTATGCCGAGGAGGATGGCGTGACGGTCTACGCTCCCTATGAGTCGTTCGGTGCGATCCAGAAGTGGCTCGACGACAAAGGATTCGAGATCGTGTCCGGTGAGTCGGTGCGCATCCCGACCGACACCAAGGAGCTGACCGCCGAGGAGCGCGAGGCTGTCGAAAAACTGGTCGAGAAGCTCGAAGAGGACGACGATGTGGTGAATGTCTACAACACGATGAAAGAGGAGGAGGAAGAGTAATCCCTGTTCGATAAATTGAAAGGCCTTCGGATTGATGTCCGAAGGCCTTTTTGTATGTCGTTGCGAGGAAACCCGCAGGGCTGACGTGGCCAAATTAATATTTTAACACTTTTGGAAAAAATAAAAATTCCAAAGGG
>JAVBTS010000016.1:0-23777 GCA_031556075.1 Alistipes sp. | reverse complement strand
GGAAAGCAAGCGACTCGGTGTTAAGTTGTTCGGTGGCCAGTTCGCAAAGGCGGGTAACATTATCGTTCGTCAGCGCGGCACGGTTCACAATCCCGGCGAGAATGTAGGTCTTGGAAAGGACCACACGCTCTTCGCTCTTGTAGACGGCACAGTAGGCTTCTGCAAGAAGAGCTCCGGCAAATCGTATGTGAGCGTCACTCCCCTGGCGGAGTAATCACAGCGAGAATTCAGAGAAAAAGACGGCTCCCCTTCGGGGTGGCCGTTTTTTGCTGTTTATACGGCCGTCGACAATATGTATGTCGCTGATTTTCTGGGAAAAATTTGTTTCGAGAGTTTTTTTCATACATTTGTTAAAGCACCATCGGAACACCCTTAAACAAAATAGCACCATGAAAAAATTATTAATATTATTATGCGCTGGATTCGGGCTCTTGTGCGGAGCCTGCGATTCGGGCGAATACCTATTAGGTGACGAAGTCTGGCAGGAGATAAACATACAGATCGCCAGCGGCGCCAATTTCGATTCCGCAACCATCCCGGCCACATTACAGAGCGGGATGTGGGGAGGAGATAAATATTATTTCGAAAAAATCGGAGAAACATATGAGTATCTTGGGATTAAAGGCGGGGATATGGGCTCTGCCGTATATTTCCACAATAACGGTGTAGCAGAATATTTTGCACATCCGATTCCCCCTGCAAAATGGCCACATGTATTCGAGACATGGGGTTACGACTCAACGACACGCGTACTTGGGTGCTCGCCATTCACTCGCCTCAACGGGTCTGCAGTAGTTGTTTCCGCCACATCGGACCGTATCATAGCACAGGACGACATCTCGGCGTTTGGCAGTGACAATATGAGAGTTTACTATGTTTTAACCAAATTAACAGCCGACGAGGAGAACTATTGGTTATCACACGAAGACTATCAGGATCACTGGTAGAATGCAACATATATTCTACAGAACCGCAAAGCGTAAAAAATGTTTATGTATAAAATGTCCGGACAATCCGGGCATTTTTTTGTGTAGCCATCCCGCGGCGGAGCAATCACAGCGAGAATTCAGAGAGGCGGCAAGATGAAAAATGAGTCGGATGACAGCGCTTTTCACATTCGGCCGAAGCCTCTCGGTTTCTCATTTACTAACAGTTAAAAAAAAGACCGTGTACCGTGTCTTCTCCACTAACCGTCTATTGGTTAACCATTTTCGCAACCATGTGATTCATTGCATTTTGTGTTAACCGAATAACACTGCCGTCTGTTATTTTTTTAACACTTTTAATGTCAAAAAATCCCACCTTTTTATCAAAAAAAACGGCGGTTTTTTCACCCATATTCATTACCTTTGCATCGCATTATCTCCTGTGAGGACAAAAAGCGTCTTTGCGGGGAAGTTAAGACGCACTTAAAATTACACACAAATATCTCTTAAATTCAATTACAATGGCAGAAAAGAAATTTATCACTTGTGATGGTAACTACGCCGCTGCCCACATCTCCTACATGTTCTCGGAGGTTGCGGCTATCTACCCCATCACGCCGTCGTCGACCATGGCAGAATATGTGGACGAATGGGCCGCAGCAGGTCGTAAGAACATCTTCGGCGAAACGGTGAAAGTTGTCGAAATGCAGTCGGAGGCCGGTGCCGCAGGTGCCGTGCACGGTTCGCTGCAGAGCGGTGCCCTCACGTCGACCTACACGGCGTCGCAGGGACTGCTTCTGATGATCCCCAACATGTACAAAATCGCCGGAGAGCTTCTCCCGGGCGTTTTCCACGTATCGGCCCGTGCGCTTGCCGCACAGTCGCTCTCGATCTTCGGCGACCACCAGGACGTCATGGCGGCACGCCAGACCGGCTTCGCGATGCTCGCCACGTCGTCGGTTCAGGAGGTTATGGACCTCGCAGGTATCGCTCACATCGTGTCGCTCAAGGCCCGCATTCCGTTCCTGCACTTCTTCGACGGTTTCCGCACCTCGCATGAGATCCAGAAGATCGAGCTGATCGACGAGGCGGCCCTCACGGCCATGCTCGACCGCGACGCCCTGAAGCGCTTCCGCGCCGAGGCTCTCAACCCCGCACACCCCGTAACCCGCGGTACGGCCCAGAATCCCGACATCTACTTCCAGACGCGCGAGGCTTCGAACAAGTTCTACGACGCGATTCCCGATATGGTTGCCGACGCGATGAAAGAGATCTCGAAGATCACCGGCCGCGACTACAAGCCGTTCGTATTCTACGGCGCGAAGGATGCCGAGAACGTGATCGTGGCTATGGGTTCGGTTACCGACACCATCAAGGAGACGGTCGACTATCTGAACGCCAAGGGCGAAAAGACGGGTCTGGTCATCGTACACCTCTACCGTCCGTTCTCTGTAAAATACCTGGGCGAGGTCCTGCCCGAAACGGTTAAGCGCATCTGCGTTCTCGACCGCACGAAGGAGCCCGGAGCAAACGGTGATCCGCTGTATCTGGACGTTGTGGAGGCATTCGCAAACTGCAAGGATATCCCCTGCCAGAAGAAGCCCCTTATCATCGGCGGCCGCTACGGTCTCTCGTCGAAGGACACCACGCCCGCACAGATGCTGGCCGTGTTCGCAAACCTCAAGGCCAACGAACCCAAGAATCAGTTCACGGTCGGCATCGTCGACGACGTAACGTTCCGCTCGCTGCCCGTGGGCGAGGAGATCTCGCTCGCGAAGCCCGGTACGTTCGAGGGTCTGTTCTTTGGTCTGGGTGCCGACGGTACGGTAGGCGCCAACAAGAACTCGATCAAGATCATCGGCAACACGACCAACAAATATTGCCAGGCATACTTCTCGTATGACTCGAAGAAGTCGGGAGGCTACACCTCGTCGCACCTTCGTTTCGGCGACAGCCCCATCACTTCGCCTTACCTCGTTACGACTCCCGACTTCGTGGCCTGCCACGTTCCGTCGTATGTCGACAAGTACGACGTACTGAAGGGACTCAAGAAGGGCGGTTCGTTCCTGCTGAACTCGGTGCACGATGCGGCTACCACCGCTGCCACGCTGCCCGACCACATGAAGGTCTACCTTGCAAAGAACAACATCAACTTCTATATCATCAACGCCACGAAGATCGCAGCCGAGCTGGGTCTGGGTTCGCGTACGAATACGATCATGCAGTCGGCGTTCTTCAAGATCGCCAACGTGATACCGTTCGAGACGGCCGTCGAGCATATGAAGAAGGCCATCCTCAAGTCCTATGGAAACAAGGGCGAGGAGATCGTGAACATGAACTACGCAGCTGTAGACGCCGGCGGCAACGCCGTCGTTAAGGTCGAGGTTCCCGCCGAGTGGGCTAACATCACGGTCAAAGACGCCTCGCACGGCGTGGATATGTCGCGTCCGGAGTTCGTCCGCAACATCGTCGACCCCATCAATGCGTTGAAGGGCGACATGCTCCCCGTTTCGGCGTTCACGGGCCGCGAGGACGGTACGTGGGATAACGGCACGGCTGCTTACGAGAAACGCGGTATCGCCTCTTCGGTTCCCGAATGGCAAATCGACAAGTGTATCCAGTGCAACCAGTGCGCTTATGTCTGCCCCCACGCAGTAATCCGCCCGTTCCTGGCAACAGAGGCCGAAGCCGTGGCTTCGGGCGTGGAGTGGAAGCAGGGCTTGGGTGACACCAAGGACTATAAGTTCCGCATCCAGATCACGCCGCTCGACTGTACGGGTTGCGGCAACTGCGTCGACGTTTGCCCCTCGAAGGAGAAGGCACTCGTCATGCGTCCCCTGGAGGAGCAGATGCCCCAGCAGAAGAACTGGGATTACATCACCAAAAATATCGGCTACAAAGAGGTCGTAGACAAGACCAAGAGCGTGAAGAACCTGCAGTTCGCAAAACCGCTGTTCGAGTTCTCGGGCGCCTGCGCAGGTTGCGGCGAGACCCCCTACATCAAGGCTATTTCGCAGCTCTTCGGCGACAAGATGATGGTTGCCAACGCTACGGGCTGTACTTCGATCTACTCGGGTTCGGCTCCGTCGACTCCCTACTGCACCAATGAGCAGGGTCAGGGTCCCGCTTGGGCCAACTCGCTGTTCGAGGACAACGCGGAGTTCGGTCTGGGTATGCACGTGGGTGTTGAGAAGCTCCGCGACCGTATTCAGGAGACGATGCAGGACGCTATTGCCAACTGCACGAAGTGCTCGGCAGAGCTCAAGGGCGTGATGCAGGAGTGGATCGACAACCGCGGTTCGTCGGCCAAATCGGCAGAGGTTACGGCTCGTCTGCTTCCGATGATGGAGGCCTGCGGCTGCGGTTCGTGCAAGGCTATCCTCGAGATGAAGGACTGGCTGGTGAAGAAGTCGCAGTGGATCATCGGCGGTGACGGCTGGGGCTACGATATCGGTTTCGGCGGTGTGGACCACGTACTCGCTTCGGGTATGGACGTCAACATCCTTGTCGTCGACACCGAGGTTTACTCCAACACCGGAGGTCAGTCGTCTAAATCGACCCCCGTAGGCGCTGTTGCCAAGTTCGCATCGAGCGGCAAGCGCATCCGCAAGAAGGATCTGGGTGCTATCGCCATGACCTACGGTTACGTATACGTTGCGCAGGTTTCGATCGGCGCGTCGCAGCAGCAGTTGCTCAACGTACTGAAGGAGGCCGAGGCTTACCAGGGTCCGTCGCTCGTTATCGCCTACGCTCCGTGTATCAACCACGGCATCAAGGGCGGCATGACGCGCACGCAAACCATCGGCAAAGATGCCGTGGCTTGTGGTTACTGGCACCTGTGGCACTACAACCCGATGCTCGAGAACGAAGGCAAGAATCCGTTCGTGATGGATTCGAAGGAGCCCGACTGGTCGAAATTCCAGGACTTCCTGATGCGCGAGGTGCGTTACACGTCGCTCAAGAAGGCATTCCCGACCGAGGCCGGCGAGCTGTTCAAGGCTGCCGAGGAGAACGCCAAGTGGCGCTACAACGGCTATATCCGCAAATCGAAAGAGGTGCTCTAATCACCTTTTTGTAATAGTTGAAAGCCGCGGCACATCGAGTGCCGCGGCTTTTTTGTGCGTAATCTGTCCTATGTCATTACGACCGTCGCCACTGACAACCACAGCCGGCCGCCACTCTTGCCCGTCGCGGCTTTTTTTTCGTTTTCAGGCTACGGCTCTCGGGGGGGGGCTCGGAACGGAGCTTCGCAGAGTGAAGTGCAGGCCTCTGCAGGGCGGGGCTGCGGCCTGCCGGTCTTCTATGAAGACCGAAAACATCCCGAAGCACCTTTCGACCGCACGCAAGCCATCGGTTTCGTGATAAAAATCGCACTTTCCGTTTACAAACCCACCCCACACGATGAATTTATTTGCGTGTTTTTTCCAAAAAACTTTACTTTGTAAGTTAGGTAATCTTAAAAAATCAGACTCTATGAAAACATTTTCACGCAACATTTCCGCTGCGCTAATGGTCTGTGCAGCCCTGGTCACGTTCACATCCTGCAACGATGACGATTCAGATTCGAAGACTTTCAAATCGGACCTTATCGGTTCTTATAAGCCCTACTTCCCCACCGAAGGCTCTTCCGTAGGCGCCTTATCTATTTCGGCGACATGGGCCGACCCCGAAAACATCCCGACGATCGACCTTTCGGCGATGGGCCTCGGCGAAGCGTCGCTGGCCGACGTGCTTCCCCTTGCAAGCCAGCTTCTGGGCGCCGCTTACGGTGGCGGACTGGTGCAGTTCGATTTCAAGAACGACGGAACCATCGCGTTCGAATACCGCAAAATGGAGGACTTTTTGAGTGCGCAATTTGCCGAAACCACGACCTTGTTCCCGGGTACAGACCCGCAGAGCGCCGCAATCGGCAGCGCCCTGGGCTACTATTCCAAGGGCGGCAAGGTCTACTTCTCGGTTCAGCGGTGGCTCGTCACCCAACTCGGAACCCAGGCCACGGGCCAGGACCTGTGCCCGATTATCGACGGGCTTCTCGAGGCCAACCCCGGCATCAACATGATCTCCGACGCCGAAAAATACGCCATTCCGCTGAAATACTCGTTCGACAACAACGGTCTGCTGACCATCGCCATGGACAAGGCGATGCTGGCGCCCTATCTGCCCGTGCTGCAGGCCACGGTTCTGCCGCTGCTACCTGCCCAGATCCAGATCGCCGACGGCGTGAGCCTCTCGACCGCCGAGCTTGTTCCGGCGCTGATCGACGGACTCTTCGTGCAGAGCGAAACATTGGTTATCTCACTGACACTCCAGAAGATATAATCACGCGCCGGGAACTGCACCCCGGTCAAAAAAGTTTTCTTTATAGCAAAATGCAAAAAGCAGGGCCCCGCGTCCTGCTTTTTGCTATCTTTACGGCTATTATGATTTCCTACAAGAAAAAAACACTGCCGAACGGCCTCACAGTCGTCGTCAACCGCGACCGGACGTCGAAACTCGCCGCGGTGAACATATTATACAAGGTCGGCGCGCGCAACGAGAACCCCGCGCGCACGGGCTTCGCGCACCTATTCGAGCACCTCATGTTCCGGGGTACGCGCGCGGTACCCAACTTCGACATTCCGGTGCAGATGGCCTGCGGCGACAATAACGCCTTCACCAACAACGACTACACCGACTTCTACATCACCCTCCCGAAGGACAATATCGAGACGGCACTGTGGCTCGAGAGCGACCGCATGGAAGGGCTCGATATCTCGCCCGAAAATCTCGAGACGGAGAAGCGCGTGGTGATCGAGGAGTTCCGCCAGCGCTACCTCAACCAGCCCTATGGCGACCAGAATATGCTGCTGCGGGCGCTGGCCTACAAGGAGCACCCCTACCGCTGGTCAACGATAGGCCTCACGCCCGACCATATCGCCGAAGCCACCCTCGACGACGTGCGCGAATTCTACCGCACCCATTACGTCCCCTCGAACGCCATACTTTCGATTTCGGCCGACATCGACGAGGAGGAGATGATTGCGCTTGCCCAGAAATGGTTCGCGCCGCTGGCCGCTCTGCCGCAGGCCGCATCGCCCATCGCGCAGGAACCGCCACAGACCGCCCCGCGTCGCGAGGAGGCGGAGCGCGACGTTCCCGCCACGACGATAACCATGGCTTATCATATGGGCGCACGCCTGACTCGCGATTTTCATGTCGCCGACTTGGTTTCGGACCTGCTGTCGGGCGGCGATTCGTCGCGTCTCTATCAGCACCTGGTCAAGGAGCAGCGGTTGTTGGCGTCGGTCAACGCCTATATCACGGGCGACGTCGATCCGGGACTGTTCATCTTCACCGGGCAGTTGCTGCCCGACACGACCGTCGAGCAGGCCGAGGCGGCGTTCCTTGCCGAGATCGCGATTTTGCAGAACACCGCGGCTGACGCCTACGAGGTGGAAAAAGTGAAAAATAAGTTCGAGGCCAATGCTCTTTTCGGCGAACTCAACGTGATGAACAAAGCCATGAACCTCGGTTATTACGAGATGCTGGGCGACCTGGAACTGATCAACCGCGAGATCGCCGATTACCGCGGCGTGACCACCGACGACATTATGGATTTCAGCCGCCGGACGCTCCGCCCCGAAAACTGCTCGACACTAATCTACAAAGCAAAACGATGACACAACCGCCCCTCGTAATACCCTCGACGGTCGACGTCGCACAGGCAGCTAAAACACTATTGCCCAATGGAATGGCTCTCTACACACTCGCTTCGGACGACTTCGAGGTGCTGCGCGTGACGTTTGTTTTCGGTGCCGGGTCGGCTGTACAGAACGTGCCGTTTTCGGCTTCGGCGGCCGCTAATCTTTTGGCCGAAGGGACGCGCGATATGACCGCCCGCGAGATCGCCGAACGGCTCGACTACTACGGCTCCTACTACGACGTCAATATTGACCGCGACTACGCTTACATCAGTTTCGCCATGTTGTCGAAGTTTTTCGACCAGACGATGCCCGTCGCCGGGCAGATCATGCTTCACCCCGCATTCCCCGAAGAGGAGCTGCGCACCTACTGCGCCAAGCGCCGGCAGCGGCTTTCGGTCGAGCGCGCGAAGGTCGAGACCAAGGCTCGCGAGGAGTTCGCACGTGCGCTTTTCGGCGCCAAACACCCCTATGGGATCTCGTCGGCCGAGGATGAGTACGACAAGTTAACGCGCGCCGATGTCGCCGAGTTCTACAAGCGGTTCTATACCGCCGGCAACGGTTTCGTTGTGTGCAGCGGCCGCGTCGGCGACCATGAGCGTGAGGTCATTTCGGCCCTCGCGGCACAGTTTCCACAGGGGACCGGCGCCGATGCCGCGAGTGCATTCCCCGAACCCGAAACCCGCCGCGAGGCATTTGTCGAGCACCCGGGGGCCGTACAATCGTCGATACGCATAGGCCGACTGCTGTTTCCGCGCCAGCATCCCGATTTTGTGGGTATGCAGGTCGTGGCATCGGTGCTGGGAGGTTATTTCGGATCGCGGCTCATGCACAACCTGCGCGAAGAGCACGGATATACCTACGGAGTCGTCGCCGCCATGGTCAACTTCGAGCGCGCAGGCTACTTCGCCGTAGCGACGCAGGTCGGAACCGAGGTAACAGAGGATGCCCTGCGCGAGATCCGCGCCGAGATCTCGCGCCTCGGTACCGAGCCGATGCCCGAGGAGGAGCTGGGCCTTGTGAAAAACATTATGATCGGCGAAATGATGCGCATTCTGGACGGACCGTTCGGCATTGCCGACGTGACGATCGAGAATATCCTCTGTGGCACCGACAACAGCGTGATAAACGACAATATACGCCAGATTCAGGCTATGACGCCCGCCGACGTGCAGCGACTTGCGGCCAAGTATCTCGACGAAAAAGACATGATAACGGTGATTGCAGGCGAAAGCGGCGCAATTAAAAAATAATATCAAGGCATGTCATTGCAAAGAGGTCCGCAGGACTGGCATGGCAATTTGATTGTCTGGAAGGCTTTACATATCATCAGATTGCCACGCTCGCTTCACTCGCTCGCAATGACATACACAAGAAAAGCGCAACTTCCCGATGGAGTTGCGCTTTCTAATGTTTAGCACGATCACCCAATTTTAAATATTCGCCGCCACCCAGTTCGTCAATTCTACGAAATCGGCGACCGAGAGTTGTTCGGCGCGCTTGGTGAAGAACGGATGCTCCGCGCCGCCGAAGTTGCCGAAGCCCGCGCGAAGTGAGTTGCGCACCATTTTGCGGCGCTGACCGAACGAAGCTTTCACGACGCGGACAAACAGTTTCTCATCGCACCCCAGGTGCTCCGTCGCATTGCGGCGCAGACGGATGACGGCGCTCTTGACCTTGGGAGGCGGGTTAAAGACCGTTTCGCCCACCGTGAAGAGGTATTCGATATCATACCACGCCTGCAGCAGCACACTCAAGATTCCGTACTCCTTCGAGCCAGGAGGCTCGGCAAGGCGCACGGCGACCTCCTTCTGGATCATACCCACGCATTCGGGCACGAGGTCGCGGTTTTCCAGAACCTTGAAAAATATCTGCGACGAGATATTATAGGGAAAATTGCCGATGATCTTCAGCCCTTCGGGGAAGCTCTCGCGCAAGTCCATTTTCAGGAAGTCGCCCTCGATAAGCCTCGGCGCGAATTCAGGAAAATGAGCGTTGAGGTAGACAACGCTCTCGGTGTCGATCTCCGCACCCCAGGTCACGATATCGTCGCGCTTCAAGAGATACTGCGTCAGCACGCCCATGCCGCAGCCCACCTCAAGCACCGTGTCAGGCGCATCGGCCTGTCCGCCCGACAGCGAGTCGCAGATCTTGCGCGCGATATTGAGGTCGACCAGAAAATGTTGTCCCAGCGCTTTTTTTGCTCTTACTTCACCCATAGTCTGTAATTATTGGGTGTAAAGGTATAAAAAAACCGCCGGACTGCAACGTCCGGCGGTTTCGTATCGGTAAAGTTCCTGTTATCTGCGCGCCTTGCGGGCCTTTTTCTTTTCGACACGCTCGCGTTCGCGGCGTTCGATGGCCATTATCCTCTGGGTCATACGGAACGAATAGAGAAGTCCCACAAAGCCCACGGCCAGCAGCAGCACCCAGAACCACATGGCAAGACCTCCGTTCATATACTCCAGGGCGTAGATAACGCCCGCAACAGCCAATATCATCATCAGCACTCTGAAAACCTGCATTATCGTTGTCTTCATACTTTATTTGTTTTTTAGTTTCTTCGTCGGAACTATTTTGTCAAGCGAGGGCAAAGCGAACTTACCCGTTTTGCCAAGCATAAAAATCAAAGAAAATTCAACTGTTCTGTTTATCGTTAATACGGTATAGCATGGCTGCAGCAGCCAATACAAGGACTCCCGGCACGTACAATATGTTTTCTCCGTCGGCCACGGCAATGCGCCATACGGCGGCGATCGCGGCCAGGATGAAGAACACGGCCATAATAATCCGAAAGCGTTTCAGTGGCGTCATAGATCAGGGAATGATGTTTTTGTCGACGTCGCAGACATGGCGGCGTTTCTTCTTCTTACCCTCGTTGTAGACCATCACAAAGCCTGCCACGGCAAGCCCCGAGGGGATCACGAGGCGAAAAAACGAATTCTGTCCCGTCACGACCCAGTAGATGTTGATCGCCAGCCACGCGAGCGCTACCACAAAGAAAAGAGCGGAAAGAGCGAAAGCTTTTTTGTTCATAAGTAACTATATTTCAGGTTATACACTCCTAATAACGCGGCGACGGACTGCTCGGCCCACAAGCATCGGTCACCCTGCGACAGGCGTCAGCTGCCCTGCTCGCACATGAATTTCACGCGCACGAGCCTTATCTCCTCTTCGGTGTAATCGGCGCCGAGCTCCTCGATAGCGGCATCGAGCGAATCGCTCTCGGCGTCCTCCTTGAAGTACATATATATATCTTCGATCTTATCCTCGTCCATGAATTTTTTGAGGTAGTAGGATATGTCGAGCTTCGTACCGGAGTTTACGATGCCCTCGATTTCGGCCAGCAATTCCTCGAATTCGAGGTCCTTGGCGCCGGCAATATCTTCGAGGTCCATCTTGCGGTCGATCGACTGGATGATGTAGATCTTGATTCCCGACTTCGAGGCCACCGACTTGACGATCATGTCCTGCGGACGGATGATCTCCTTCTCCTCGACATAGGCCTTGATGAGGGATATGAACTCCTCGCCGAACTTGCGCGCCTTGCCCGCGCCCACGCCGGTGATGTTCTGCATCTCCTCGATGGTAATGGGGTACTGCACGGCCATATCTTCGAGCGACGGGTCCTGGAAGATAACGAACGGCGGCAGGTCATGCTTCTTGGCGACCTTCTTGCAGAGGTCTTTGAGCATCGAGAACAGCTCCTCGTCGGCGGCGCCGCCCTTGCCCATGGGGGCTACGGATTCGGTTTCGCGCTCCTCCTCGTCGTAGTCGTGGTCGAGGGTGACCGTCACCGGGAACGGAGCCACAATATAGGCCTCGCCCTTTTTATTTATCGATATAAGTCCATAGTTCTCGATATTCTTGTCCACCAGACCCAAAATCAGCGCCTGACGCAGCACCGAGCCCCAGAAGCGGACGTCATTCTCGGCGCCCATGCCGAACCATTTGCTCTTGTTGTGGCCGTAGCTCTTTATGAGCGCGGTCATTTTTCCGGTGAGCACATTGATCAGGTAGTCGGCCTTGAACTTGTCGCCGATATCGCGCAGGGCCTCGAGGGCCATCTTGAGCGATTCGCGCGCGTCGATGCGCGGCTTGGGGCTGCGGCAATTGTCGCAACTGCAGCAGTTATCCTCGCCATAGCTCTCACCAAAGTAATGCAGCAGCGTCTTGCGGCGGCACATCGAACTCTCGGCATAGGAGACCGTCTCCAGCAGCAGCAACTTACCGATCTCCTGCTCGGCGACCGGCTTGCCCTGCATGAATTTCTCTAACTTCTGGATATCCTTGTAGCTGTAGAACGTGAGGCAGTAACCCTCGCCGCCGTCGCGGCCTGCGCGGCCTGTCTCCTGATAATAGCCCTCCAGCGACTTGGGAATGTCGTAATGGATCACGTAGCGCACGTCGGGTTTGTCGATACCCATGCCGAAAGCGATCGTCGCAACGATAACCTCCACCCGTTCCATCAGGAAGTCGTCCTGGTTGTCGGCGCGCGTAGTGGCGTCCATACCGGCGTGGTAGGCACGGGCGCGGATGCCGTTGGCGACCAGCAACTCGGTGAGCTCCTCGACCTTTTTGCGGCTCAAGCAGTAGATAATGCCGCTCTTGCCCTCGTTCTGCTTGATGAAACGGATGATATCGCGGTCAACATCGTGCTTGGGCCGTATTTCGTAATATAGATTGGGCCGGTTGAACGACGATTTGAAGACCGCTGCGTCGGACATACCCAGGTTTTTCTGGATGTCGAGCTGCACCTTGGGCGTGGCCGTGGCTGTGAGCGCTATGAGCGGCGCCTGACCTATTTCGTTGATTATGGGGCGTATACGGCGGTATTCCGGACGAAAATCGTGACCCCATTCCGAGATACAGTGCGCCTCGTCGATGGCATAGAACGAAACCTTGATCTTACGCAGGAAAGCCACATTATCCTCTTTGGTAAGCGACTCGGGGGCAAAATAGAGCAGTTTGGTTTTGCCTTCCAGGACGTCGGCGCGGACCTGTGCCACAGCTGTCTTGTTGAGCGAGGAGTTCAGAAAGTGGGCTACGCCCGAATCCGAAGAGAACATACGCATGGCGTCGACCTGGTTTTTCATCAGAGCGATCAGCGGAGAAATGATTATGGCGACCCCGTCCATCATCACGGCGGGCAGCTGGTAACACAAAGATTTACCGCCGCCGGTGGGCATCAGCACAAACGTATCGTTGCCCTCCAGCACATTGCGGATAACCGCCTCCTGATTCCCTTTGAACGACGAGAAACCGAAATATTCCTTCAGTTTGTCGTGCAACAGGGACGAATCACTCAATTTCATTTTATCTTTTCAGCTATGAACAATTTTATGTAAAGATAAAAACTTTTTTCGAAAAACCATAGTCGGGCATAAAAAATATTGAGCGCAGCGACAATTAAACCGGGGATCGTGAATTTTGAATTCCTATTTTTGAATTATATCTACAAAAACGCTATCTTTGCCTAAACAACATGAAGGCAATATGCGTCTCTACACCAGCGAACTCGTCAAAAAATACAAAGCGCGCACCGTGGTCAACCACGTATCGATAGATGTCAATCAGGGAGAAATCGTAGGTCTGCTGGGTCCCAACGGAGCCGGCAAGACCACCACCTTCTACATGATCGTGGGTCTGATAAAGCCCAACGAGGGCCGCATTTTCCTCGAAGACGACGACCAGAAAGTCACCGAGCTAACCAACCTGGCGGTCTACCGTCGCGCGCAGCTGGGCGTGGGTTATCTGGCGCAGGAGGCTTCGGTTTTCCGCCGTCTTTCGGTCGAGGACAACATTCGCGCGGTGTTGGAAATGACCGACTTTCCGAAGGAGTATCAAAAGGAGCGTCTCGAATCGCTTATCGAAGAATTCCGCCTCGAAAAGGTCCGCAAAAGCCTCGGACAGCAACTCTCGGGAGGCGAGCGCCGCCGCACGGAGATTGCGCGCGCCGTGGCTATCAACCCCGCGTTCATCCTTTTGGACGAACCCTTCGCGGGCGTCGACCCCATCGCCGTGGAGGATATCCAGTCGATCGTCGCGACGCTCAAACACAAGAATATCGGCGTCATCATCACCGACCACAACGTCGACGAGACATTAGCCATTACCGACCGCACCTACCTTCTTTACGAGGGTAAGATTCTTAAGACCGGCACGGCCGAAGAACTCGCCGCCGACCCTATGGTACGCAAAGTCTACCTCGGTCAGAACTTCGAGCTCAAGAAGAGCCACCAGCTGACCCAGGAGATGAAGAACCGCAAAACACAGGAATAACCACGACAAAACGGCAACACAAGGGCGCAGCTGCAAGGCTGGCGCCCTAAAACAGATTATAACGATCAGATGGACAAGACCGTTTCGCCCGGCAGCGTCAAAGGAACTCTCACGCCGCCCTGCTCCAAGAGCTACGCCCAGCGCGCATTGGCAGCCTCGCTGCTCTGCGAGGAGGTGTCGGTGCTGCGTAACGTGGAGTTCTGCGACGACACACGCTCGGCGCTGCGCTGTATCGAAGCTTTAGGAGCACAGGTGAAGCGCATCGACACGACGACACTTTCGATCGAGGGAGGCCTTAACCCCCGCGGAAGTGTCCTCGAGGTCGGCGAATCGGGGCTTGCGACGCGCTTGTTCACACCCATAGCGGCGCTATGCCGCAAGCCCATTTCGATCGAGGGCCGGGGCACGCTGCTCCACCGCCCGATGCACATGATGGTCGAGCCGCTGCGGCAGCTGGGCGTCGAGGTGCGCGACGGAGGCGGGCACCTGCCCATCGGCGTCTGCGGCCCCATGCGAGGCGGCGAGGCCACAGTCGACGCTTCGACCACGTCGCAGTTCGTGACGGGGCTTTTGCTGGCCCTGCCGGTCGTTAGGAAAGATTCGACGCTCTATATCAAAGACGCGGTATCCACACCTTATATAGATATGACTCTCGATACGGCGGCACGATTCGGTATCGAGATTCACCAGCGCGACTACGCAGAGTTCTATATTCCGGGTGGTCAGCGCTACAAACCCGCCTATTTCAGCATCGAGGGCGACTGGAGCGCCGCGGCGATGCTGTTGGTGGCCGGCGCCGTGGCCGGCGAGGTGACGGTGCGCAACGTCTCGATGCTCTCGAAGCAGGCCGACACGGCCGTCTGCGAAGCCCTGATCCGCGCAGGAGCCGGATTAGTCCACGATGAGGAGTCGATAACGGCGATACGCAGGCCTTTGAGGGCTTTCGAATTCGACGCCACCAATTGCCCCGACCTCTTTCCCGCCCTGACGGCTTTAGCCGCGGCGGCCGAGGGTGTGAGCATCATCCGTGGCACCTCGCGGCTCGAGCACAAAGAGTGCAACCGCGCCGAGGCCCTGCAGACCGAATACGCCAAACTCGGCATAGGGATCGACATCGACGACGATGTGATGCGGATCCGCGGCGGGAAGATCCGCGCCGCAAACGTCGACAGCCACGACGACCACCGCATCGCCATGTCGCTGGCCGTATCGGCCCTGTGCGCCGACGGCGAGTTGACGATCCGAAACGCCGGATGCGTAGCCAAGAGCTACCCCGGATTCTTCGATCACCTGCAGAAAATCAGCATCTGACTACTAACCTAATCCCTCTCAATATGAACACGTTTGGTCACAACCTGCGGCTCTCGATATGGGGCGAATCCCACGGTCCGCAAATCGGCATCGCTATCGAAGGAGTACCCGCGGGCATCGCGCTCTCGGCAGCGGATTTCGAAACGGACCTCGCGCGGCGCCGAAGCGGCGCACCGGGGACCACACCGCGCCACGAGCCCGACGTTCCGCATCTGGTAACGGGAATCTACGAAGGCATCACCACGGGTGCGCCGCTGGTGATAGAGTTCGAGAATAAAGACACCCATTCGCAGGACTACGCCAACGTCATGCGCCACTACCGCCCCTCGCACTCCGACATGGTGGCCTACCACAAGTTCAACGGCTTCAACGACCCCCGCGGCGGAGGGCACTTCTCGGCGCGGCTCACCGTGGCGCTCACGGCCGCAGGCGTCATAGCGAAGAAGATACTGCCCAACAGCATAAGTTTCGTAACATCCATAAAGGAGATCGGCGGATGCACCGACCCCGCGAAGTTCAACGAGGTGCTGGCTGCGGCCGCTGCCGACAAGGATTCGGTGGGTGGCGTGGTGGAATGCCGCGTGAACGGCGTTCCGCTGGGTCTGGGGGAGCCGTTCTTCGACTCGGCCGAGAGTATGATAGCCCACCTGCTGTTTTCGATTCCGGCCGTGAAAGGCGTGGAGTTCGGAAGCGGCTTCGCAGGCTCGCGCATGCGCGGGTCGCAGAACAACGACATGATCCTCGACGTCGAGGGGCACACGGCCACCAACCACGCGGGAGGCATCAACGGCGGTCTGACGAACGGCAACGAACTGATCGTCCGCGCGGCCATAAAACCCACCTCGAGCATCGGCCGTGAGCAGATGACCTATAACCTCGCTACCGACCGGATCGATCCGCTCACAATCACGGGACGCCACGACGTATGCATCGCCCTGCGCGGCGCCGTGGTGGTCGAAGCCGCCGTGGCCATAGCGCTCGCCAATTTCATCAACAGATAGCAATGTCCACACGCCGCCAGACTACCGACCGCATAACATCCGCGCTCACCCCCCTTTACGGTGAGCGCGAAGCCCGGAGCATCGCACAGCTTGCCGCAGCCGAATTAGGGGGGCTGACTGTCTCGGCATTGCTGACCGACCCTGCGGCTCCGCTGGAGATCGAGGGACTGGACGGCATAATCGACCGACTCGCCGCGGGCGAACCGGTGCAGTATCTGCTCGGGCACGCAACGTTCTGCGGCCGGGAATTTTCGGTGCGGCCGGGGGTTTTGATCCCGCGCCCCGAAACCGAGGAACTGGCCGAATGGATCATATGCGAGGAATCCCGCGCAGAGGCGCTGCTGGACGTCGGCACTGGCAGCGGATGCATCGCCGCGACGCTTGCGCTCGGACTGCCCTCCGCCGCGGCTTCGGCCGCCGATATTTCGGACGAGGCGCTGGAGATCGCCGCCGGGAATTTTCGGAAACTCGGCGCGAGAGTCTGTTTACGCAAGGCCGACGCGCTGAAAAATCTGACCGAGGTCTTCCCCGGCCCGTTCGACGCCATCGTTTCCAATCCGCCCTATGTTCCACAGAGCGATCTGGAGCACATGCACGCCAACGTCCGCGACCACGAGCCGCACATCGCGCTGTTCGTACCCGACGACGATCCGCTGCTGTTCTACCGCTCGATAGCCCGCGCCGGACAGCGGATACTGAAGCCCGGGGGCCATCTCTATTTTGAGATATACCACGCCTCGGCCGACGCCATGTGCGCGATGCTCTCGACAGAGGGCTATGCCGACACCGTCGTCCGCGAGGACCTCTATGGAAAACCAAGGATGTCATGCAGCCGGAAGATATAAAGAAAAAGCGCGCCAAGACGCCCGACGAGGCCCTCGCGTCGCTGATGCGGCTGTGCGCCCGGGCCGAAAAATCCCAGAACGACGCACGGCGGCTGATGAGGGGCTGGGGAGTCGCAGAGGCCGAGGCCGAAAAGGTGCTGGCCCGACTGGTGCGCGACCGTTTTATCGACGACGCGCGCTATGCCGGGGCTTTCGTGCGCGAAAAACTCAATTTGAGCGGCTGGGGCGAATATAAGATCCGCGCGGCGCTGCAGCGCAAAGGCGTGGCGAAAGATATTGTCGATGCGGCCCTCGCAGAGACCGACCGCTCGAAAATGGGCGACCGGCTTCGCCAACAAATGGAACGCAAGGCCCGGGCCGCGAAGGCCGCAACACCCTATGAACTAAAAACCAAACTCATAAGATACGGGCTCTCGCTCGGATACGACTACGGAACGGTTATGGAGACCGCCGCCGCACTCGTAAAGGATACAGATACATGCGACGATTTTCTATAACTCTGCTCTTCACACTCACCTATTTATATACGGCCGCGCAAAGGCTCGACCCTGCCGACTACGTCTATCCTGTGCGGGGCGTTGCGGGGCTTCAGGCCGCAAGTTTCGGCGAGATACGCCCGGGCCATTTCCACGCCGGAATCGACATCAAGACCGACGGCGGTGAGGGCAAGCCTCTTATTGCCGTGGCCGACGGATACGTGTCGCGCGTAACGATCGCCGCATCGGGCTACGGGCGCGCCATCTACCTCACCTTGCGCAACGGCACCACGGCCGTCTACGGGCATCTCCAGCGCTTCCGCCCCGCCATCGAGAGCCGCGTCGGCGACGAGCGTCGCAAGCGACAGTCCAACAATATCGACCTTATGTTCGACGCCGGAGAGTGGCCCGTGCAGCGCGGCGAGATCATCGGATATTCGGGCAACAGCGGCACCTCTTTCGGCCCGCACCTCCACTTCGAGCTTCGCGACACCCCGACCCAAAAACTGCTTAACATGGTGCGTCAGGGCATCTTCCGTCCCTCCGACAACCTCCCGCCGCGCATTATGCGCGTCCACTATATCGAGGTCGACACCATTCAGGGCGTCCCGGTGCACGCCGCACCCGAGAGCTACGCCGTGCTGCGCGACGCCGAAGGCCGCTACCGCCTCACGCGCAACGAACCCGTGGGCGTGGGCCGCAAAGGCTATTTCGTGGCCGAGGTCACCGATCGCCGCAACAGCGTCGAGAACACCTTCGGGGTGTGGCGTCTGACGGCATCGGTCGACGGCACGCCCTACTTCGAATACCGTATGGACGGCTTCACCCACGACCTCTCGCGCTACTGCGACGCCGTGAGCTGCTACCCCATGCAGCTCACCTCGCGCAACGAAGCGATCCGTCTGGCGCAACTCGAAAACGCCCCGGCACGCTTCTACCCCGTAATGACCGACCGCGGTATCGTCCGCACCGCCGAGGGGCAGACGCGCCGCATACGCATCGAGGCCGAGGACGACTGCGGCAACATTTCATCGCTGGAGTTCGACGTCGAGGGCCGCGCCGGGGAGTTTTCGGCACGGGCCGACAGCGCCGCGGCCATCCTGCGCCACGACCGTCCGTCGACCGTGCGACTGGATAACGAACTGATTGTGCGTATTCCTTCGGGAGCACTTTATGAGCCCGTTTTCTGCCGCCCCGAGAGGCATCCGGCCACGACGGTCGTCGACTCTGTGGCCATACTTTCGCAGGTCTACCGCTATCTCGACGCTTCGACACCTTTGCGCATCGCCGCCACGGTGAGCATCCGGGCGTACGTACCCGAGCGGTTGCAGGCGCACACCGTGCTTGCCTCGCGCAACGCCAAAGGCCGCTTGGCATGCGTCGGCGGCACCTACAAGGACGGTACTGTGACCACCTCGACACGTACTACGGGCGATCTGATGATCGTGGCCGACACCATTCCCCCGCGTATCCGCCCCTTGTTCGCCGAGGGCGCCGACCTTGCGCTGTCGGAGGCACTGCGTTTTCGCGTAAGCGACAATTTTTCGGGCGTGACAACCTGGGCGCTCACAATCGACGGCCAATGGGTTCCCGCCGACCGCTATCCCATGAAAGGCACCGTCGTACACACATTCGACGCCCCGCCCGCAAACCGCAAACACACCGCGCATCTGGTAGTTAGCGACGCATGCGGCAACATGGCGGAGTGTCGCGTAACATTTTCCAGGTAAACAATTTCGTTTTTTCGAAAAAAGCTGTATATTTGTAAAAATATACGTCTACACCCCATGTCAGATACTAACACAAACGTACGCAAACCGCTGATACTTATTGCTGAAGACGTCGAGAGCAACTACAAATTGCTGGAGATAATTCTCAAAAAAGATTACGAACTCATCTGGGCAAAAAATGGCAAAGAGGCCGTAGAATACGCTTTGAGCCGCAATCCCGACGCGGTACTGATGGATATAAAGATGCCCGTGATGGACGGCATCGAAGCCCTGCGCGAAATACGTAAGCACACCGCCACCCTGCCCGTGATCATGCAGACGGCATATGCGTTCGACACCGACCGCCGTACGGCCGAAGAGGCCGGTTGCAGCGGATTCATCACCAAGCCGGTGATGCCGCGCGAGTTGAAAATGCACCTCGACAAAAACCTCCACGCGGAATAATAAAATATGGCGGCAATTAGTAGATATACGATCCTGATAGGCTCCCTTATGATTTTGGGGTATCTGGTGCCTAAAGTGTTTTTAGAAAACAGCACCACACGCGATTATATTTCATTCGTTCTGATTATCGCCGTTTTGATCCTAATGAACTGGGAATATTTCAGAGCCTACAACCGCCTGCCGGAAGAGGATAAGGAATAATATCATTTTGAAGTCTGTCGAAACTATTTGACAGCAACCGCAAAAACAAAACGAACCGGCCTCAAACCGGTTCGTTTTCGCATATGGAAGCAAACAGCAATTAAATATGGATTTAGTTTGCAGATGCGCTGAAAATTCGTACTTTTGCACCCACGAAAACAATGGTCTCGTAGCTCAGCTGGATAGAGCAACAGCCTTCTAAGCTGTCGGTCATGGGTTCGAATCCCGTCGAGATCACATTCGCAAGGCCGCCCCAATGGGGCGGCCTTTTTGTTACGGAATGTGCAATGAAGGTTTACAACCAGGCGGCCATATCTTCCTCGACGGTAGAGATTCCTCCGATGCCGAACTTTTCGACCAGCACGCCGGTCACATTGGGCGAGAGGAATGCCGGGAGCGTGGGCCCGAGGTGGATATTCTTCACGCCGAGCGAGAGCAGGGCCAGCAGTACGATCACTGCCTTCTGCTCATACCACGCAATGTTGTAGACGATCGGCAGGTCGTTGACGTCCTTCAATCCGAACGCGTCTTTCAGTGCCAAAGCGATCAACACCAGTGAGTAGCTGTCGTTGCACTGCCCGGCGTCGAGCACGCGCGGAATGCCGCCGATATCGCCCAGCTGCAACTTGTTGTAGCGGTATTTGGCGCATCCGGCGGTGAGGATCACGGTATCTTTGGGCAGCGCCTCGGCAAAATCGGTGTAATAGCTGCGTGAACGCATCCGGCCGTCGCATCCGGCCATGACGATGAATTTGCGTATCGCACCCGATTTCACAGCCTCGACCACCTTGTCGGCCAGCGCCAGCGTCTGGGCGTGTGCAAATCCTCCAACGATCTCGCCATGCTCGATCTCGGTCGGCGGAGCGCATCGTTTGGCGTGCTCGATAAGTACCGAGAAATCTTTGCGGCCGCCCTGCTCCCGGGCGGGAATATGGGTTGCGCCGGGAAGTCCCGCCGAACCCGTGGTGTAAATGCGGTCAGCATACACAGCACCGGCAAGCGGCGGAACGATGCAGTTGGTAGTAAAGAGGATCGGGCCGTTGAACGATGCGAACTCCTCGCGCTGTTTCCACCATGCGTTGCCGTAGTTGCCGACGAAATGGCCGTATTTCCTGAACGCCGGATAGTAGTGCGCCGGCAGCATTTCGCTGTGGGTATAGATATCGACGCCCGCGTCTTTGGTCTGCTCCAGCAGCTCCTCGAAATCCTTCAGGTCGTGGCCGCTGACCAGAATACCGGGACGCGTGCCGACGCCGATATTGACCTTCGTAATCTCGGGATTGCCGTAGGCCGACGTATTGGCTGTATCCAGAAGCGCCATAGCGCGCACTCCGCACTGTCCAACTCCCAGCACCAGGGCTACGAGCTCGTCGGCGCCGATGTCCTTGCGGCTTACCTCGGCCAGCGCATTTTCGAGGCATTCGTAAATCGCCTCTTCCTCGTGTCCGAGATTCAGGGCATGCTCGGCATAGGCCGCCGCACCTTTCACGCCGTAGATCACAAGTTGTTTGAGCGACCGCAGGTCCTCGTTGGGCTCGGAGAGCACGCCGACCGACTGCGCCGCCGCCTCATAATCCTTCGGAAGCACGAAGAAAGTCGCTTCGGGCATCGCAGGCAGGGCGATACCGCGTTTTTCGGCCAGGCCCAGCAGTTCGTTTTTGCGCGCAAACGCAGCGGTAATGCGGGCTTTTATCGCCTCGTCGTCGAAGTTGGCGTTGGTGATCGTGCAGAACAGCGCGTCGAGGATTGCCCTGCTCGCCTTAAGGTCCGCCGCACCGCGCTCACGCAGCGCTCGGTTGGCGATCGCCTCGCCGCGCACCGCGAAAAGCAGCAGGTCCATAAGCCCGGCAGTCTGCGGCTCTTTTCCGCAAACACCCTTCATCGTACAGCCATGGCCCCCCGCGGCCTCCTGGCACTGAAAACAAAACATACTCATAATCTTCTATTTAAAAAAATCGGTTACTAAATCCATTCGTCGCTCAAAACCTCACCGCGCACCGAAAGCGTCACAACTTTCACCGGAATATTCCGCGAGGCTTTCTCGCGTGCCGTCTGCGCGATGCGCACCAACCCGCCACAGCACGGAACCTCCATAACAACCACCGTGAGGGTGTCGATTCGCGCCGTGTCGATCATCGCCGTGAGTTTTTCTATATAGGAAGGGATGTTGCTGTCGAGCTTCGGGCACGCCACGGCGAGCATTTTCCCGCGCAGGAACCGGCTGTGGAAATCACCACACGCAAAAGCCGTGCAATCGGCTGCCAGCAGCAGATTTGCACCTTGCAGGAACGGTGCGGCGGGGTTGAGCAGATGCAGCTGCACGGGGAATTGGCGCAGCTCCGAGGATTGCGGCTGCACGGGGACAAAACCGCCGGCGGTAGCAGCCGGGGCCGCTCCTGGTCTCAAGTCGCGCATCATCGTCCCCGGACAGCCGCAGGGCAGCGGTTCTTCCTCGGCAGCTTCCATTTCGATCTGCACATTATGGGCCGCCAGCCACTGCAGTCCCTCCTTCAGCAATTCTGTTTCGCCGTGGGCGCGCAGGTGGTCGAAGTGGGCGCGGACTACGGCTTCGCCTTTGGGAACCAGGCGCTCCATGACGGCCGTTTCGCTGTAAGGCTCGGCCTCGCGCTCCTCGAGCTCTATGGCGCCCACCGGACATTCGCCGATGCAGGCGCCCAGGCCGTCGCAATAGAGTTCGCTCACCATAACGGCCTTGCCGTCGATAAGCCGGAGCGCACCCTCGTGACACCCCTTTACGCACGCCCCGCAACCGTTGCAGAGTGCTTCGTCGATCTTTATAATAGTTCGTTTCATGGTCTTTATTTTATGCAAAAGTAGTGCGAGTGTGCGATCTATTTTGACACATTTGTTGCATTTAGCAGGTTTTTCTCCTATTTTTGTGGAAAATAACTTTGCATATGGATTACGCCGCACTAACACGCACCGCGCTGTTCGCCGGAATCGGCGAGCGCGAGGTCGAGAGCCTGATGACCGAATTCCGCATCGTCCCCAAAAAGTTCCGCCGGGGCGAGATCCTCGCCATGCAGGGCGAGCCGTGCAACCGTCTCAACATCCTGCTTACGGGTGCGGCCAAAGGCGAAATGAGCGATTCCTCGGGCAAGATCGTCAAGGTCGAGGATATCAAAGCTCCCAACCCGCTGGCCATTCTGTTCCTCTTCGGCCACGAGAACCGCTTCCCGGTGCAGGCCACCGCAACCGAAGACTCGACGGCGATAGTCATCCCCAAACACGTTGTGCTGCAGATGCTTTCGCGCAACGAAACGCTGCTCAAAAACTACCTCGACATCTCGGCCGCCTTCGCCGCGCGGTTGAGCCGCAAGCTCTACTTCATGTCATTCCGCACGATACGCCAGAAGCTGGCCATGTACCTGCTCGATCTGGCCGAAAAGGCGGGTTCGGATACCGTGAGGCTCGACCGCACCCACCTTGCACTGGCCGAATATTTCGGCGTTTCGCGGCAGGCCCTTGAGCGCGAAATGAAAAACATGGCCGCCGAAGGGCTGGTTGCCTTCAGGGGTAAAGAGGTAACGATGATCCGCAGGCAGGAACTCGCGGCGATGCGCAACAGCGAGCGATGAACAATACCAGTGATAGTCCAGGCATGTCATTGCTGCGAGGAGGACATATCCACAGATCACACGCATTTTTCCGGGTTTTATTTTGCCACCCGAAATATTTTGCATACATTTGCAGGCTTAATTCCGCATAAAGGGTTAGCGTTTTTTATTAACTTATCAAAATTTTATAGCAAATGGCTGTTAAAATTCGTCTGGCACGTCACGGTAAGAAGGGTTATGCCTTCTATCACATCGTTGCCGCAGATAGCAGAGCGCCACGTGATGGTAAATTCATCGAGAAGT
>JAVBTS010000002.1:0-231417 GCA_031556075.1 Alistipes sp. | reverse complement strand
GATCATCAAGGGTTACATCAAGTGCCGCACCAAGGGCGGTATGATCGTCGACGTGTTCGGCATCGAGGCGTTCCTTCCCGGTTCGCAGATCGACGTCAAGCCCATCCGCGACTACGACGTATATGTAGACAAGACCATGGAGTTCAAGGTTGTGAAGATCAACCAGGAATTCCGCAACGTGGTTGTCTCGCACAAGGCTCTCATCGAGGCCGAACTCGAGGCACAGAAGCAGGTCATCATGTCGAAGCTCGAGAAGGGTCAGATCCTCGAGGGTACCGTCAAGAACATCACTTCCTACGGCGTATTCGTCGACCTGGGCGGTGTGGACGGTCTTATTCACATCACCGACCTCTCGTGGGGCCGCGTAAACCACCCCGAAGAGGTTGTGGCGCTCGATCAGAAGATCAATGTCGTTATCCTCGACTTCGACGATGCCAAGAAGCGTATCGCTCTGGGTCTGAAGCAGCTCTCGGCTCATCCCTGGGAGGCGCTCGACCAGAACCTCAAGGTCGGCGATATCGTTAAGGGTAAAGTTGTCGTTATGGCCGACTACGGTGCTTTCGTCGAGATCGCACAGGGCGTAGAGGGCCTGATCCACGTGTCGGAGATGTCGTGGAGCCAGCACCTGCGTTCAGCCCAGGAGTTCATGAAGGTCGGCGACGAGGTTCAGGCCGTTATCCTGACGCTGGACCGCGACGAGCGTAAGATGTCGCTCGGCATCAAGCAGCTCACTCCCGATCCCTGGCAGAATATCGAAACCAAGTACCCCGTAGGCACGAAGTGCACGGCAAAGGTTCGCAACTTCACGAACTTCGGCGTATTCGTCGAGATCGAGGAGGGTATCGACGGACTGATCCACATTTCGGACCTGAGCTGGACCAAGAAGGTTAAGCACCCTGGCGAATTCACGTCGGTAGGCGCTGATATCGAGGTTGTAGTGCTGGAGATAGACAAGGAAAACCGCCGTCTGTCGCTGGGCCACAAGCAGCTCGAGGAACACCCCTGGAACGAGTTCGAGAACCAGTATTCGGTAGACAGCGTACACGAAGGTACGATCACCGAGATGACAGACAAGGGTGCCGTGGTTACCCTGGGCGAGATCGAAGGTTTCTGCCCCTCGCGTCAGCTCGCCAAGGAGGATGGCTCGACTCCCAAGGTCGGCGACAAGCTCGACTTCAAGGTACTGGAGTTCACCAAAGCTACCAAGCGCGTAACGCTCTCGCACCTGCGCACGTATGACGATGCCCGCAAGGCTGAATTTGCTGCCGAGAAGGCCGAGAAGAAGGTTGCTGCCGACAATACCAAGTCGGCTGTGAAGAAGATCAACGCTTCGGTCGAAAAGACCACGTTGGGCGACCTCGCAGGTCTGGCAGCGCTGAAGGACGCTATGGAGGCTGCCGAGAAGAAGGCTCCCGCCAAGAAGGCTGCAAAAGCAGAGAAGACCGAGGAGTAGTCCCCGGCCGGAGAGGAGGCCCGCATGGGTTCCGCATCCTCTTTACCTATATATGAAGAGTCCGCAGGCTGATGTCTGCGGACTCTTTTTTTGTCGTTGCGGCCATTAAGCCTCATTCGGCCGCAATGATAATCCGGCCGGCTCTTTTTTTTGTGTCATTGTGAGGAGGGCCTTGCCCGATGCGGCAATCTGATGATTTGCACGGCCTGGCAGACAATCGGATTGCCGCATCGGATTTTATAAGTCCTCCCTGCAGGGTCATGCCACAATTGTTTTTTGAACGCATAGACCCTGATTTTTGAACGTACCATATCCCTGCGTGCAAAAAATAATCGCTACCTTTGAGAAAAGCCACAACCCTATGAACAGAAACCTCCTCACGGCGGCCTCGCTCACGCTGGCCGCGGGTGCCGCGGCAACGGTCGCCACCGGATGTAAATCCTCGAAAACGGCATCGCAGGACGCCAAACCTAATGTCGTAATAATCCTCGGCGACGACGTCGGCTTTGGTGATATTGCCTGTAACGGCTCCCGGGCCACCATTGCCACCCCCAATATTGACCGCCTGGCCGCAACCGGAGTCCGCTTCACCAACGCCCACTCCACCTCGTCGGTGAGTACCCCGGCCCGCTTCGCCATGCTCACGGGACTCTATCCGTGGAGGGTCGAGGGCACGGGTATTGCCACGGGCGACGCCGGAATGATCATCCCTCCGGGCTCCTTTACGCTCGCCACGCTTATGCAGAATGCCGGCTATGCCACCGGTGCAGTGGGTAAATGGCACCTCGGGATCGGCGAGCGCGGCAAGCAGGACTGGAACGGTACGGTTACGCCGGGTCTGGAGACTATCGGCTTCGACTATTCGTTCATCATGGCCGCCACGGGCGACCGCGTGCCGTGCGTCTATATCGAGAACGGCAAGGTTTACAACTACGACCCCTCGGCGCCGATCTCCGTGAGCTACGAAACACCGTTCGAGGGCGAGCCTCTGGGCAGCACGCACCCCGAGCTTCTGCGCCTGCATCCCAGTCTGGGGCATAACCAGGCCATTGTCGATGGCATACCCCGCATCGGCTACATGAAGGGCGGCGGCCGGGCGCTGTGGCACGACGAGGATATCGCCATGGACATTACCGCCAAAGCGCTCGAATTTATCGGCGCCAATGCCGGAAAACCATTCTTCCTCTACTTCGGGACCAACGATATCCACGTTCCCCGCGTTCCCAACGAACTTTTCGCGGGGAAAAGCGGCATGGGCCCGCGCGGCGATGCTATCCTGTCGTTCGACTGGACGGTAGGCCGGGTGCTCGATAAGCTGGAGGAATTGGGAATTGCCGACAATACCATTATTATACTAACCTCGGACAACGGTCCGGTGGTCGACGACGGCTATGCCGACCGTGCTGTCGAACTACTGGGTGATCACCGTCCCTGGGCGGTCTACCGCGGCGGCAAATACAGCATCTACGAGGCCGGAACGCGCGTTCCGTTCATAACGCGCTTCCCGGGCTTCCCGGGCGGTAAGACCTCCGATGCCCTTGTGTCGCAGATCGACCTCGTGGCCTCGCTGGGCGCTATGACCGGCGTTGCGATCCCCGTGGGAGCGGCCCCCGACAGCGAGAATATGCTCGGTGCGCTCCGCGGCTGCGATCCCCGGGGCCGCGACAATGTCGTAGAGCAGAACAACACGGGTGCGATCTCGATCCTCGAGGGCGACTGGAAATACATCCCTGCGTCGCAGGGCCGCACGATATCCGAAAATACCGACGTCGAGACGGGCCACAGCCCCTCTCCGCAGCTCTACAATGTGAAGTCTGACCCCGGCGAGAGGCGCAATATCGCTGCGGAGAATGCCGGCAAAGTCGCCGACCTCGCGGCAAAATTAGAGGCTGTAAAAGAGCAAAAATAAAAGCCCTCCTCTTGGGTGTGTAGAAGTCCGCAGGCATCAACGCCTGCGGACTTTTTTATAATAGAAATATGCTTTGGGCGTTTGTTCTGAACAAAGTAATTCGTATCTTTAAATAAACAAACACAGGCTATGAAGAAAATAATTCTGCTTATCTCGGCGGCGCTGTCACTCCTGTCCGCGGCGAACGTTTCGGGGCAGCATTTCCACAACGATAAGGATTATCGCGTCAGCGGCGCAACAGTCTACTATGGTGACAAAGAGGTCAAAGGCGCCTCGACCATAAATTTCGAGAATTTGGGCGGTGGTTACGCCAAAGATACCTGGAGTGTCTACTATAAAGGCATCAAGGTTGAGGACGCTTCAGCCTCGTCGTTCAAAAATCTGGGCAAAGGCTACGGGAAGGATGCGTGGAACACCTACCTCCATGGCGACAGGGTCGACGGAATAATGTACGGCGACAATGTCGGCGGCGGATATACCAGGAGCGGCGCGACTATATATTATAAAGGCACTGAAGTCAAGGGGGCTTCGTCCTCGAGCTTCGAGGGACTGGGCGACGGCTATGGCAAGGACGCCTGGAACGTCTACTATAAAGGCCTGAAGGTCGAGGGTGCCTCGCCGCATTCGTTCCAGAGCCTGGGCGACGGCCGCGGCAAAGATGCGTGGAACACCTACCTCCATGGCAAAAAGGAGGGCTTCGGAAGCGATTTCGACCATGGATTCGAAACCGGGACCGCACTTGGAGTTCCGGCCGGTCAGCGCCTCGGCGGCGGATATGCCAAAAATGGCGCGGTGGTCTATTATAAAAGAAAAGTTGTCCGTAACGCCTCGGGTGCGAATTTCGAGAACTTGGGCGACGGCTATGGCAAAGACCCCTGGCGGGTATATTATATAGGAATCGAGGTCAGGGAGGCATCGGCCATGAGTTTCGAAAACCTGGGCGACGGCTATGGCAAAGATCCGTGGAAGGTGTTTTACGAGGGTTTTGTGGTCAAAGACGCCTCGGCCATGAGCTTCGAAAACCTTGGCCGCGGGTATGGCAAAGATCCTTGGAAGGTGTTTTACAAGGGCTGCGTGGTCGAAGGGGCCTCACCCTCGACATTCCGTGTCCCGCAAGGGCGGCGCAGATAGCCGACCGCTTTGGCGGCATCATGCCTTTCGTGCATCATGCCGCCGTAACGCGTCGAAATATACCGTCAGTTGTACCTCACCCTGATCGACTCGATCTGAACGTAAGGCCCGGATATCCGGGAGCTGCTCTCGCATTTTATCGTTGCGGCCGACGCTGTGAGTTGTCCCGTTCCGGCCAGCGTATAGTCGGCCTCCGTGCTGTTGCTTTGCTGTACGATTATATTCTCTCCGTTCGCCCTGACCGTAAACTCTGTCTCTCTCCACTCCAAAAGATATCTCGCGGCTATAAAACAATCGGTTTCGACTGCAATGTCGATGGTCGTGGGTACGTAAAATCCCGATGAGGTTATGGAGGCCTCGTTGTCGCCGCCCAGACCGCCGATTTGTGCGTAGGTGCTTGTGAACCGGTTGTTGCGGCTTCCCGGATACCAGTCGGTGGCCGTCGGCGGTGCCGCTGTGTAGGGCAGGCCTGTGATGAAGGCCTCGGATGTCGTGGCGGCTTGGTATTTAACCCCTCCGACCTTGATATAAGCCGTAGCGGTGGTTTTTCCCCACGGCAGGTTGTCGATTTCGACCGAAAACGTCTTGGCGCCAGTAGGGTTGTCGAGCCTTCCGGGATATTCCACACCGTCGATCGTCACCCCGCACTCCACCACCTTGTTCGAGGTGCCTGCGAACGAAGCCTTAAACCGTGCGACGTTGGTTCGCCATGCGTTTGCCGCCTCGACGCCGTCGCTCTTCCAAAGCGAATAGGACGTTGTCGCGATCGGATCTGCGATGACGCTTATCGGCGTGAAGTTCGAAACCGATGCCGTGTAGCAGGTCGCCGGAGCGAATTCGTTGCGCGAGAACGATTGGACCATCGAGTCGTCGCCCCGCTTGAGGGTCAGCATATAGCCCTCCCACAAGATCATGGCCGGCAGGCTGAAATAGCACTCCGTGCCGGGGTTGTCGATGGTGATGCTGGTAGGGCCTATGGGGACGAAGTTGCAGATGAGCTCCTCGCCCGCGCAGCCGGAAAACGTGACCGAGTTTATGCCCTCGGGGAGATTGACGCGCAGAAGCGAATTGACAACCCTGAACGCAAATCCGACGTCGCCCTCCTCCGCGGCTTCAGCCTCCGCAACCATTAGAAGATTCCCTTTCCGGTCCTGTATGTCGGGAAGCGTGAAGACCGTTCCCCTCGTATTTACCGTTGCCCACTCTGCGGGGCAGGCCGCATGGAATGTGTCGGGGTAGGTCGGCTGGGGGATAGTGCCCCTGAAAGTGGCTTTTTTGCCGTTTGACGAGAGGGTCTCGATCGAGAGAGGGATCTGGGGATATGTCGCGCCGTATGATTCTGCATAGAATGCGATCTTGTCGTTAGTTTCCCATTTAGTAGTGTTGCCGTCGTATATTGCCCTCGAAGACGTGGCAATATCGGTCTGACCATGATTTGCCGATGCGCTGAACGGAACCATAGGCCTTCTGGGGTGCGAGGCGTCGTCGTCGGGGCTCTGGCATCCGGCCAGGGCGATGGTTGCAGCGATAAATAACAGGCTGTAGGTTTTCATCTCCTTTCCCGATTTAATAATCCCATTCGTCGGCGGGAACTTCATCGACGTCGCCGGGCTCGCCGGACATGGTGAAACCCCTCTCTATGTTCATCAGAAGGACTTCGACTTTCGGTGCAAAATAACTCTGTTTTTTCATAATAGTTAGGGTGTTTGGGTTACTATTATGATTAGCTTTCGGGGTAGAGGTGTGTTGAGAAAACTAAAGTTGCATGCGGAAAGAGGTTGTGCGCACCATGAATCACACCTCCCCCTGTAGATAAACTAATCTTTTTATAAAAATATGTATTCCCGAATAGGAAATCATATCTGTAGAATGGAGCGGGGGTGTGTTGCTTTCGCAAATAAACAATTTTTTTGCCTTTTTATACAATAAAACTTGCGAAAAAAGTACTTTTTGGCATATAAATAGGCTGTTTAGGCCAGTTTTTTGCAGGTTTAAAGACTGGTAAATACAACAAAAAAGTGGTAATGATGCCAAAAATGGTGCGTATCTGATGAAACAATCTATTGGTTATTTTGTATTTACAAAGACAAAACAGAGATGAGTAGAAACCGGTTTCTACTCATCTCTGTTTTTATTGTTTGTATGTCCTTGCGAGCGAGTGTTAACGAGCGTGGCAAAGTTGCGATTAAGTGAGCGCAAAATCTGTTTGCAGATCATGCCGAGCGGGAGCAACTAAAAACCCCGCAGGGGGTGATCTGATGGCAGACACCGATTTACAAGAAACCAGATCCCCACGTCGTGCTTATAGCACTCCTCGGGATGACAGACAAAAAGCGCCACTGTTGGCACCATTACCAAAAAAGGAGAGCCGAAGCTCTCCTTTTACTTATTATACAAAATAGAGTTGTGAGGTTTTTACGCCTGATTAAAACAAGCCCCCCTCCTTTGGCGATTTATTCAGCGGCGCTGACCGAGAATTTGATCGTAGCCTTAACCTCCTTGTGGAGTTTAGCGGTTGCCTCCCATTCGCCCACGGTCTTCACGGCGTCGACGGCAATAGCCTTGCGGTCGATCGTGATGCCTTTGGCGGCGAGTGCCTCTGCCAGGTCGGTAGCGGTGATCGTACCGAAGAGCTTGCCGTCCTCGGCCTTTGCCGACAGCGACAGCGAGAGGTTCTCGATGGTTTGTGCCAGGGCCTGTGCGTCGGCAAGGATCTTGGCATCCTTGTGAGCGCGCTGGCGGAGGTTCTCGGCCAGGACTTTCTTCGCAGCAGCCGTTGCGGCGGTTGCGTAGCCCTGGGGAATCAGGTAGTTGTTAGCATAACCGGGCTTTACGGTAACGATGTCGTTCGCGTAGCCGAGGTTTTCCATGTCTTTTTTCAGAATAACTTCCATTGTCTGTCCCTCCTTTTATTATTTCATGCAATCGGTTACGAAGGGCAGAATGGCGAGGTGGCGGGCGCGCTTAACGGCCTGTGCAACCTTCTTCTGGAACTTCTGCGAAGTACCTGTCAGGCGGCGGGGAAGAATCTTACCCTGCTCGTTGAGGAACTTCTTCAGGAACTCTCCGTCCTTGTAATCAACGTACTTGATGCCGAGCTTCTTGAAGCGGCAGTACTTCTTTTTCTTAACGTCGACCGATACCGGGTTGAGGTAGCGGATCTCCGACTGTGCTTTGTTGTCCATTGCCATGGTTTACTCCTCCTGCTTGTTAGAAAGTTTGGCACGACGCTTCTCCGAGTACTCTGCGGCGAACTTGTCCTGCTTGAAAGTTAAGAAACGGATCACGCGCTCGTCGCGGCGGAACTGCGTTTCGAGGGTGTTGATAATGGGTCCCTCACCCGTGAACTCTACCAGGAAGTAGAAACCGGTGGTCTTCTTCTGAATGGGATAAGCGAGCTTTTTCAGGCCCCACGACTCCCTGTTCACGATCTGACCGCCGTTTTCGGTGATAACACCCTGGAATTTGTCAGCAACCTCCTGAACCTGTGCATCAGACAGGACCGGCGTGACAATGAAAACGGTTTCGTAATTGTTCATAATACTTTTTTAATTAAGTAATTTTCCCTCATTCGGGGTTGCAAATATAGGTATAATTTATTAAACCACAAACCTTACCGGTATTTTATTTGCTAATCAAACCGTCTATCAGGTCCACGATACGCGAAAACACCTCGTCCATCGTGCCGGTTCCGTTCACCGCGGCGTATTTGCCCTGTGCGGTGTAGTAGTCCGACAGCACTTCGGTCTGCCGGTGGTAGATTTCGATGCGTCCGCGTATCACCTCTTCCGAGGCGTCGTCGGCGCGTCCCGAGATCTTACCGCGCTCGAGTATGCGGTCTACCAGCTCTTGCTCGGGGACTATGATGTCGACCATGACGTCGACCTTCAGGCCGTGTTGGTCGAGTATGCGGTCGAACTCCTCGGCCTGGACCGAGGTGCGTGGAAAGCCGTCGAAGATGCAGCCTTTGGCGTCGCGATGCTCGGCGATGTAGTTGGCTATCATCTCTATAACTATATTGTCGGGGGCAAGTTGTCCCGCCGCTATGTATGACTCCATGCTTCGTCCGAGAGATGTGCCGCGGCGGATCTCTTCGCGGATCACCTCGCCCGTCGAGACGTGCTCGATACCGTAATGTTCTTTAAGCCGCTGTGCCTGCGTACCTTTGCCGCAGCCGGGGGCGCCGAATAAGACGATGTTTATCATGTGTGAGGCCGATTTTTGTATTGGCACCACAAAAATACGCTAAATTTTTGGGAAAGAGTAAAGAATTCCTAAATTTGTAAAAATATTTAATTATGGAAAAGAAACAGCGCACCGAGATCGCCGAGCTCGGCCAATTCGGACTTATCGACACTCTGACGCGCGACCTCGCGCTCACGGATGCCACGACCGTTCGCGGGGTGGGTGACGACGCTGCGGTCATAGCACCGCCTGCGGGTGAGGCCGTGGTCTGCTCGACCGATATGCTGCTGGAGGGCGTGGATTTCGACCTAACCTATTTTCCGATGAAACACCTCGGCTATAAGGCCGTGACGGTCGCTGCGAGCGATATTCTGGCCATGAATGCCACGCCGTCGCAGATCATGGTATCGCTGGGTGTGTCGGCCAAACTTCCGGTCGAGGCTTTGCAAGAGCTTTACGAGGGCATGGCTTTCGCATGCAAAGAGCAGGGTATCGACCTCGTGGGCGGCGATACGCGGGCCTCGCTGACGGGCCTCGTGCTGGGTCTTACGGCCGTGGGGCACGCGCCGAAAGATAAAATTGCCGGCCGCGAGGGCGCGCAGCAGAACGACCTGATCTGTATTACCGGAAACCTCGGTGCGGCATATATGGGCCTGCGTCTGCTTGAACGAGAGAAACGCGTACTATCAGACGTCAAAAACCCCGAGCCCAAATTCGAGGGCTACGAATACCTGCTCGAAAAATACCTCAAACCGCGCCTGCGCAAAGATATCGTCTCGTCGCTGGCCGAGGAGGGCATCGTTCCGACCTCGATGATCGACCTCTCGGACGGTCTTGCGAGCGACCTGCTGCAGCTATGCAAGGCTTCGAAATGCGGGGCCCGTATCTACCTCGACCGTATTCCGATCGCCCGCCAGACTTCGGCGCTGGCCGAGGAACTGCACGTCGACCCGGTGGTTGCGGCGCTCAACGGCGGCGAAGACTACGAACTGATGTTCACCGTGCCGCTGTCGATGCAGGAAAAGGTGATGCGCATGGGCGGCGTGGACGTCATAGGCCATATCACTCCCGAGTCGACCGGCGCCTATCTTGTGACGCCCGACGGTTCGGACGTGCGCCTGCGGGCACAGGGGTTTGCGGAATAATTCAGGGTAGGATTTTATTTTCTGGCGGCAGCTCGCAGCGGGTAAATCGGCTGCAGTGATGATGCCCCCCCCCGTTTCTGTGTTCGGCGAAGTCCGCAGGCGGCCTCTCTTTCACTTATCGGAAACGTTGGCAGAGCAAAACTGCGGCCTGTCAGCCTGCTTCGCAAGCCGAAAAACAATGGTAATGATGCCAAAAATGGCGCGTATCTGATAAAACAATCTATTGGTTATTTTGTAGTTACAAAGACAAAACAGAGATGAGTAGAAACCGGTTTCTACTCATCTCTGTTTTTATTGTTTATATGTCATTGCGAGCGAGTGTTAACGAGCGGGAGCAAAGTTGTGATTAAGTGAGCGCAAAATCTGCTTGCAGATTATGCCGAGCGAAAGCAACTAAAAACCTCGTAGGGGGACAAGAAATCAGATCCCCACGTCGTGCTTATAGTACTCCTCGGGATGACATGCAAAAGGCGCCACTTTTAGCACTATTACCAAAACAATAAAATAAGCGCACCCCGAAAGAGGGTGCGCTTATTTTATGCGTGTTTTTTATGATGTCTGCTTCTCGCTCGGGAGCCGCATTATCCGGCCACCGGTCACCTCCAGCGGTGCCTGCTGGGCCACAATGACATGAGGCGCGTCTGCGTGCATCGATATCGAGGGCTGTTCCGTCGTTCCGATACGGAACCCTATGCCCTGCTTGGGGCCGCATCCCGTCGATATCCATGCCGCCGACACCATGGGGTAATATCGGTGTATGCGGTCGGCCAGCGCGCGGCTTATGCCGTTGCGGCCATGTTTTATATGATACAGATTTTCAGCCCTTTTCAATCCGATGTGGCGTGCGAATGAATGTACGGAGCGGCCTGTTGCGGCGATGATCCACTCGATGCGCTTCCAGTCCTCGAGCGCCTTGAGACGGTGCTGTGCTGTAGGGTTCATAATGTGTGACGTTAGTAGGTGGGTGAAACGTCGCGTCCAGCGTAAAACGAATGCGGACAAATATAATTTATGTGCTCGGCAGGCCGGAAACCCCATAGAACGATAAGCACATAGTCGCGCCGCCAGACAAAGGAAATCGCTATATCCACACCATCACGGCGCGGGCACCGGGATAGAGGAAGATGCGCTTAACTGCTTTCGATAAATCTTACAGGCTTTTTGGTGCAGTTAAGTAAAATCCGCCATTGCGAATCCAATTGCAAATATAGTAAAATATTGTTATTTCTCGTGATTTTCGGTTTGGATGAATGTTTTTCGGCCTGCGAACCGATATCGATGTGCATTTCATTGCGAGCGAATGAAATGAGCGTGGCAGTCTGATTGCTTGCGGCACCGTGCAGTCCATCAGATTGCCACGGTGGACGGAACCCTCCTCGTAATGACATCAATGATGAATAGTTGGGTTTTTTGCCGAGAGGGGGCGTCTAAAGATATACTCCACCTGGTTTTTACGTTGATTCTGAAAACGAACCCGAGCCGGCAGTGTCTACAGCCTCCCGCCTCTGGTCTTTGGCGTCGGGCTTCTGATTTTAAACCTTGACCTTCAGACCTCGATCTTCCACCCTCGGGCCCGAAAGCGAAAATCGACCGCCCTCTCCCAATAAAAATCGACTGCCCCGAAATAAACAAAACGGCCACCCCGCAGGGTAGCCGTTTTGTTTTGTTTCGAATGCCGCCGCCGGCCGCGCCCGATTAGAGTGCGTTTACGTGCAACTGAATGGCGCTCTTGAGATTGCCGGCCTTGTTCTTGTGCACGATGTTGTGTTTTGCGAGCTTGTCCAACATGGCGGTTACCTTGGGGAGCAGTGCCTCGGCTGCGCTCTTGTCGGTAGTACCGCGCAGAGCCTTCACGGCGTTGCGGGTTGTCTTGTGGAAAAGACGGTTGTGTGCACGCTTCGTCAGGGTCTGACGGATTCTCTTCTTCGATGACTTATGGTTTGCCATAATTCGTTTGTTTTTTATTTTTTTAACTTTTGTAGTCTTTTTTTGTGACGACCACGGCCGCCCGCTCTTAAAAAATCGGCTTTAGCCTCTTAAAAAAAACGGTCTGTCTCTTAAAAACTGGCTCCCGCCTCTTAAAAATCGGTCTGCATCTTAAATGCGCCGTCCGCTTTACAAAAACAGCCTTGGCTGTGTCCGGATAGGCCTCGGCCCGCTCCTCTGAAAGTTTTTCACCCGCAGGGTTTTCGAAAACCGGCCTTCGCTTCCATACTCCAAACATGTTTCAGCACATTCGGCATTTCACGCGCCGGCCTCTCGGCCCTTCGTTTGTAGCCCATAGGAGAGTCGAACTCCTCTTTCAAGAATGAAAATCTTGCGTCCTAACCGATAGACGAATGGGCCTCTACCGCTATTGTACCTCAAATGAGGTGACTTTAGCGGTGCAAAGGTAAATAAAAAAGTGAGTTAAACAAAAAAAAGGCTGAAAAATATTGGAATCACCCTTTCTTGACCGGTCCGAATGTCTGCGTCGCGGCGTCGAACGTCACTCCGGTCCCTGTGAACAGGCGTTCTATGTGACCCGACGAGGCCATTTGGGCTGTGGGGAGGCAATGCAGATGCGGGGTGTCGATCAGCGCTATCGAGTCGCACGCCGAGAGTGCGATGTCGAGGTCGTGGGTCGAGAAAAGGATGCACTTGCCCTCTTCGCGGGCCAGCCGCTGCAACAGCAGCGCAAGTTCGTAGCGGCCGGGCAGGTCGAGGAACGCCGTGGGCTCGTCGAGCAGGATTACGGGAGTGTCCTGGGCCAGGGCGCGGGCTATCATGATGCGCTGGCATTCGCCGTCCGACATACGGTCCATGGTCTTGCGGGCGAACGGCAACATGCCCACCAGGTCGAGTGCGCGGACGACGATCCCGCGGTCGGCGTCCTGCATGCGGCCGATCCAGTTGGTGTAGGGCGCGCGGCCCAGCGACACGACGTCTTGGCAGGCGAGGTTGGCGATGCGGACTTTGTCGGTCGTGACGAAGCTCACAGTCGAGGCGCGCTGCAAAGGCGTGAGCGACGCCAGCGGCTGCCCGCAGAGCTCCACCGATCCGGCGGCAGCCTCTCCCAGCCCCGCGACGACGCGCAGCAGGGTGCTCTTGCCGGTTCCGTTGCGGCCGATGAGTGCCGTGAGCGAACCCGCGGCGATTACGGCCGAGGCATCCTCGACGAGCGTGCGGTCGCCGTATGCGAGTCGGATATGGTCTAACAGGATGCTCATCAGAATATGCTTCGGTTGCGGACCACCACCACGATCACCACCGGAATACCCATCAGGGCCGTTATGGTGTTTATGGGCAGTGCCAGGAGTTTCGAAATAAGGTCGCAGACGAGCAGGAACGCGGCTCCCGAGAGCATCGATCCGGGCATCAGAATGCGGTGGTCGGCCGTGCGGAAAATCATGCGTGCGACATGGGGTACGGCCAGACCGATGAATCCCACGGGGCCGCAGAACGCCGTGACGGTGCCAGCCAGCAGCACGGTCGAGAGGAACAGCATGGTGCGCGTGCGGCGTATGTCGAGGCCCATGGTCCGGGCGTAGTTTTCGCCTAATAATAACATGTTCAGCGGTTTGATCGCCGCGACCGAGAGCACGACACCCGCCATGACGACCGGGATCAGCAACGCCAACCGGTCGCCCGTGACATCGCCCAGCGACCCCATAGTCCAGATGACGAACGACTTGAGAGCCGCCTCGCTGGAGAGGTATTGCAGGATTTCGACCACCGAGCTCACGCCCGAGCCGAACATCATGCCCAGAATGAGTATGACCATGATATCTTTTATGCGCCGGCTGACGGCCATGACGATTGCCATGACCAACGCCGCGCCGATCCATGCCGCGCCGGCGATGCCGAGCGACTGCACGAACGAGTGCGCCTCGACGCCCAGCAGCGGTGCCCCGAGCAGAAACAGCGCCACGCCGAGCCCCGCGCCCGAGCTCACACCCAGTACATAGGGCCCTGCGAGCGGATTGCGGAAGAGGGTCTGCATCTGCAAGCCCGCGGCAGCGAGCGCCGAGCCTGCGAAGAGTGCCGTTATGGCTTTCTGCAGGCGTATTTTGAGGATTATATCGCGCACCGCGGGGTCGACCTCGCCGCCCGTGAACGCCGCCCGGATATCGCGCCACGCCACGCTGACCGAGCCCACCAGCAGGTCGGCGGCGAACAGCGCGACTACGAGGAGTCCGAGCAGGACGAATATGACGGAGGTGCGGCGCATGGGTTAGTAGAGGCGTTTGTAATAGACGGTCATTTCATCGTCGGGGACTTGGGCCGGGTCGAAACTTTCGCGGAAAATTTCGTAGAGATCCTCCAGTACGTCGTGCGGATATACCGAGCCCGACTCCCAGAAATCGGACCCTCCGGCCGGGGTCTGGCGGCGGTTGTTGTTCCACACACGATGGTTGCGCACGGCCGGAATCCCAGCGAACCGCGGGTTCTGCGCCGTGAGTTCCGCCATGGTGTTGCAGGGGCCGACGTTGATCCATATGTCGGCCGCGTTGGCCAGCAGATAGGCCTCTTCGAGATCGACCGCAACCGAGGTATCGGAGCTGTTTTTCGTGTAGACGTATTCGCCGCCGGCATCTTCGATGAGCCGTATCATGTAGCTTCGCGACGAGGGCATGAACCATGTGTCGCGGTAGGGGGTGTTGATCATGACTTTGGGGCGAGGAGTGCCGCCGACGGCGATTTGCGCCTTCAGCGCCTCATAGCGTCCGGCTATGTCCTGGAATTTCTCGACGCCCTTCGCACGGCAGTCGCACAGCTCGGCCGCCACGACCATCCATTCGGCCTTGCCCAGCGGCGAGGTCTCCATGTAATCGCCTATATATAGATAAGGAATGCGCAGTTCGCGCAACTTTCCGGTGATCGTCGAGTTGTCGCCCGTCACGCCGTAGAGCAGTACCACGTCGGGACGCATCGAGGCCAGCAGTTCGAAGTCGATATTGGTGTCGTAGCCCACGTCGCGAACCTCTTCGCGGTGTTTGCGGATATAATCGTTCGAGATGTAGTCTATACCCGATACGCCTTTTATGCGCGGGGTTTCGCCCACGGCGTCGAACAGCGCCACGTGGCTCGACGACATGCACACCACGCGCTCGACAGGTGCTTTGACCGCCTGGCCCGGATACTCTTTAGTTGTCTGATCCTCTCCGCGCAGGACGATCAGATAATGCTCGGTGTCGGAGGCGCCCTGCCAGGGGTTGCGCACCGTGATGAGCTTCGAGGCGCTGCCCTCCATGCCGCGGATATCGAATCCCCGGGCGTATGCCGGAGTGTAGCTCCGGGTCGTGAAATCCTCGGGCGCGACGCCCGCCACACCGCCGCAGGACGCGGTCAGAACGGCAGCCGCAAGGACTGTGACGCTATGGTATAACAAGGGAAAGTGCTTCATGATGTGCAAAATTAGAAAATTATTTGCCTAAAAGTGCCGAATTGTGAAAATTGTGCTTATATTTGCACTCCGAAAAGCTACGGGGTGTAGCTCAGCCCGGTTAGAGTACGCGTCTGGGGGGCGCGTGGTCGCAAGTTCGAATCTTGTCACCCCGACTTAAATGAAACTCCTGATATTCAATCGAATATCAGGAGTTTTTGTTTTGCTGTATTCAGCCACTCAACTGGTAGTGGTACATAAATGGTATTCTTTCAGCTTTTTTTATTAATTTCGTCAAGGTTTAAAGAATCAGCCATATCCATGTTACGAAAATCAATACTTTTATCGGCGCTGCTGCCGTGCGCGCTGCTGCTGTGCGTGGTCGTACCCTGCGCTGCGCAGGAGATCGTCATCAACCTCGACGAATCGAAAGTGGCCCCCTATGCGCTCCCTGACCCGCTCGCAATGCAGAGCGGCAAAAAGGTCGCGAACAAAAAGCAATGGATGAACAAGCGTCGCCCCGAGCTGCTGCGTCTTTTCGAAACCGAGGTCTACGGTAAGGCCCCCGGACGCCCTGCGGCATTGTCGTTCGAGGTGCTATCCATTGATCGCGAGGCCTTGGGAGGTGCAGCCACGCGCAAGGAAATAAACGTCTATTTCACAGCCGACAAGCGCGATTCCATGACCCTTCTGATCTACCTCCCCAATAACGCACAACCCCCTGCACCGTTATTCTTCGGACTCAACTTCAAGGGCAACCACTCCGTGAACCCCGATCCCGGTATCACGCCGTCGGTCACGCGGATGAAGCCGCGCGAGGGCCGCAAGGAGGGCGAAGGCCGCGGATTCCCGCGCAGCTCGGAGGCTTCGCGTTGGCCCATAGAGATGCTTATAGCCAACGGTTACGGCGTTGCCACGGTTTACCGCGGCGATATCGACCCCGACTACGACGACGGATTCCAGAACGGCGTCCACCCGCTCTACTATGCCGAGGGCCAGACGCGTCCGGCCGCCGATCAGTGGGCGACTCTTGCCGCCTGGTCGTGGGGCATGAGCCGCGCGATGGACTATTTCGAAACGGATAAGGATATCGACGCCGAGCGTGTTGCTATCGTGGGCCATTCGCGCCACGGGAAGGCGACTTTGTGGGCCGGAGCCACCGACCAACGCTTCGCCCTGGTCATCTCCAACGATTCGGGATGCGGCGGCGCCTCGCTTTCGAAGCGCGATTACGGCGAGACGGTGGCGCGCATCAACAAGGTTTTCCCCTATTGGTTCTGCGAAAACTTCAGGAAATACTCCCATAACGAGGCGGCCTTGCCGGTCGACCAGCACGAATTGATCGCCCTCATCGCTCCGCGTCCGGTCTATATCGCCAGTGCGATCGAGGACACATGGGCCGACCCCAAGGGCGAATTCCTCTCGGGCGTCCATGCCACGCCGGTCTACGAACTTTTCGGCCTCCGGGGCCTCTCGGGCGATGCACTCCCCGCCGTCGACAGCCCGAGTCTCGACGGCCATATCGGCCACCATGTCCGCAGCGGAGGACACGATATCAACCTCTACGACTGGCAGCAGTACGTGAAATTCGCCGACCTGCATTTCAAAAAACCGCAACCCAAATAACCATGAAAAAACTACTTCTACTGACCCTGGCTCTTGCCGGGACGTTCGCCGCGCAGGCGCAGAAAACCTACACGCTGAAATCTCCCGGCGGCCGCCTCCAGACGACCGTGACGGTGGGCGAAGCGCTGACCTGCGACATCTCGCTCGACGGCCGGACCGTCATGTCGCCCTCGCCGCTGGCCCTTACCCTCGACAACGGCATGACCTGGGGCACGAAACCCCGCGTCGAAAAAGTCACGCGCACGAGCGTCGACCAGACGATCGCCTCGCCGTTCTACCGTGCCTCGGCAGTCCGCGACCGCTACAACGCGCTCACGCTGCGTATGAACGGCGACTGGTCGGTGGAGTTCCGCGCCTATGACGACGGCGTCGCCTACCGCTTCGTGAGCCGCGCGAAGAAGCCGTTCGCGATAACCGACGAACTTGCCGACTACCGTTTCCCGGCCGATTTCGCAGTTGTGGTGCCCTATGTGAGGGATCACGCCGGTAATTTTGACCGCCAGTTCCGCAATTCGTTCGAAAATACCTACACCGAAACCACCCTCTCGAAGCTCGATCCGGGCCGCATGATCTTCCTGCCGGCTGTGGTCGACGCGGGCGAGGGCGTCAAAATCTGCTTCACCGAGAGCGATCTCAACGACTATCCGGGCCTCTACCTGTGGAACGGCGACGCGGCGAATCATATGAAAGCCCGTTTCGCGCCCTATCCCAAGACCCGGACCCAGGGCGGGCACAACAACCTCCAGATGCTGGTCGGCGAGCGTGAGAACTATATCGCCAAAGTCGAGGCCCCGCGTGCATTCCCGTGGCGCATGGCCGTCGTGGGTTCGGATACCGACCTCGCGGCGAGCAATATGAGCTACCTGCTGGCCGCGCCGTCGCGCATCGCCGACACGTCGTGGATCAAGCCCGGCAAGGTGGCCTGGGATTGGTGGAACGCATGGAATATTTCGGGCGTCGATTTCAAGTCGGGCATCAACAACCAGACCTACAAATATTATATCGACTTCGCGTCTGAAAAAGGCATCGAATACGTGATCCTCGACGAGGGCTGGGCTGTGAACCGTCAGGCCGACCTGATGCAGGTGGTCCCCGAGATCGACCTGCCGTGGATCGTGAACTACGCCGCGCAAAAGGATGTCGGCATCATCCTCTGGGCCGGCTACTGGGCCTTCGACCGCGATATGGAGAAGGTTTGCCGCCACTACGCCGAGATGGGCGTCAAGGGCTTCAAGGTCGACTTCATGGACCGCGACGACCAGCAGATGACCGCCTTCAACTTCCGGGCCGCCGAAATGGCCGCCAAATACCGCCTGTTATTGGACCTTCATGGCACCCATAAGCCCGCGGGTCTGAACCGCACGTGGCCCAATGTGCTCAATTTCGAGGGCGTCCACGGACTGGAGCAGATGAAGTGGAGCCCCGTGACGGTCGATCAGGTGAAATACGATGTCCAGATCCCGTTCATCCGTCAGGTGGCAGGTCCCATGGACTACACCCAGGGCGCCATGCGCAACGCCTCGAAGGGCAACTACTTCCCCTGCAATTCCGAGCCCATGAGCCAGGGCACGCGCTGCCGCCAGCTGGCGCTGTATGTGGTGCTGGAGTCGCCGATCAACATGCTTTGCGACTCTCCGACGGCCTATATGCGCGAGGAGGAGTCGGCCGAATTTATCGCCTCGATCCCCACCGTGTGGGACGAGACGCGCGTTCTGGACGGCAAGATGGGCGAATATATTGTCATGGCGCGCCGCAGCGGCAACACATGGTACATCGGCGGTATCACCGACTGGACGCCGCGCGACGTGGAGGTCGACCTCTCGATGCTGGGCGCAGGCGCACACGAGGCCATTCTGTTCCGCGACGGTGTGAACGCCCATCGCAAGGGCAGCGACTACAGCCGGGAGACGATCAGCATCGATGGCTCGCAGCCGTTCAAGGTCCACCTTGCCCCCGGCGGCGGATTTGTGCTGCAGGCAGGGAAATAGCCCCCCCCCTCGCGATAAAAATGATTCCGGCCGCCACCCAAAAAGGTAGCGGCCGGGATTTTTGTGTGCGTATGGGCCGTCAGAGCGCCGACAGCAGGTTGAACTGTTGCAGCAGCGAGAAGACGAAGACGCCGCCTATTATCACGCAGAGGATCATCAGCAACGAATTCAGCACGCGGGCCGAAGGCTTCGACCCGGGACCGGCGTTGGCGCGGATGTATTCGCGGAAGAAGAGATAGAGCGCCGGCAGGACGCTGCAGGCCATGAGGTAATCCTCGGGGATGCCGAAATAGTAGACCTTCGAGAGCCCGATGAGCGTCCAGTGGGCGAGAAACATCGCCAGCACGATATTGACCCGCTCGGAAAACGCCAGCATAAGCCCTACAGTGAACACCGCCACCGAGCAGGGCATCACGGGCGAGGTCATCATCGGAAATTCGCGGCCCATGGCCAGCGACAGCAGCGGATAGAGGAGCGGCATCACGAAGAGCAGTATGGCGACTTTCGCATGGTCGGTGCGGGCCAGCGAGGCGTGCTTCACCACCAGGTCGTAGATCCAGATGCAGCCCATGATCGCCCAAAACAGCGCCTGCATGTCGCTATGCTCGCGCGGTGCGCAGTAGACCAAGAAATAGACGCCCGCGATCCAGAAGTTGAGCACGGCCATAAAGATCTTCATAGCGACGCGTACCCGGGGCGTGGGGCGGAAATAGAGCAGCAGCGTCAGCGCGACGGCTATGGCTACGAATAGGATTTGTGCCGGCCACGTTGCGGCGTTATACTCGGATATGGTGTTCCAGAAAACTTGCATCGGAATCGGTTATTTGCTCGAAGTCGAGGTCGAGCCTGTGCTTATGCGTTTGCGCCGCGTGAGTGAGAACGCGCGTTCGTTCAGGAAAAATATGGGCAGCGTGGCGCCTGCGGCCAACAGACCGATGACGCTCAACGAAACCGTGGCGTTGAGAAAGAACTGTTGCATATACTGCACGCCGAGGTCGGCGTCGTTGAGCGACTGCAGGAACATGATCAGCGAGAATACGGTTTTGTAGGCGTAGATGCCCGGCACCATAGGCAGCAGGGCGGGGATGTAGAGCGCCGTCATCGGGCAGCGGATGCCGCGGCCCAGCCACAGGCTTCCCATGCCTATCACGAACGCCGCGCAGAGCGACGACGAAGCGATGTCGACGTCGGCGTAGTTCATCAGGCAGAAACGCATGGCGTGGCCCACGGCCGCGAGTATCGCGATGCGCGGGAACGCCCGCATCGGAGGATCGGAGATCGCTCCGAAGCCCACGGCCGCAATGGCGGCGAAAAGTCCGTCGAGAAGGATGTCTGCGGCAATCATAGCAGGCTGTTTTTAACCATTAACAATGTGGCCGAGAGGCCTATGGCAAGGCATACGATGAGCAGCAGGGCGTTTATCAGGCGGCTCCAGCCGATGAGAATATGGCCCTCGACGATGTCGATAACGCCGTTTATAAGCGGCACGCCCGGCACCAAAAACAGCGGGCTGGTGGCTATTGCGATCTCGGCCGTGCAGTCGAACAGCAGGGCCGCCGAAGCGCACAACGAGGCCATGAACGCCGAGATGATGAATATCAGGAAGTGGTTGACGTGGTGTGCCTGCATCCGCTGGCGCGCCGCGAAACCTACGAGGGTTGCGGTGAAGACGATGCCCACGGCCGTCCAGTCGCCGCCGAAAAGCCGGCAGAACGATGCGTTGGCCATGCCCACGGTGAGCAGCACGAAAATGGGGTCGATGCGCGGCTTGGAGATAAGGCGCTCGTAGCGGGTTCGGATCTCGGACAGAGGCAGTTTCTCGTCGAAAGCATCCCAGCTCAACGCACTCAAATCGGAGTTGCGCTCGAAGCTGATGGGCAGCGGCGGGATGCCCACTACGCGGGTTATGGTCTCGCCGCTTTGGGCGTCGTGGGCCGAGATGATGGTGTTTTTCTGGAAACTCGACAGCTGTATGTCGACTCCCTGCGATACGCCCATGCGCTGCGAGTTGCGTATCACGCGCGAGGTGTGGACTCCCGAGCCGAGCAGATAGGTTGCGTATTCGGCGATGAAATCCAGTATCTCTGTTAATTCTTGTTTGCTTTTCATGACGCGGCAAAGATAGTGAAAGCCGAGCACAGAGCCAAACTTGTCGGGACTCTGCCGGGCGCATCTTATAGGTTGCAAAGATATCTCTTTTCGTTGAGATAACCTCGCTGCAGAGTGAAATCAGGGTGATTTTGTCGTTCGACGGTTTGTTCTGCTCTTTTCGGCCTGCAGCCGGCGGGGGGCCGACTCGAAGCCGCAGGCTGAAGATATCGTCCCTCCGCGCCGGGTGGCTGTGGGTCGATGGCTTGCTGTGGCAAGCCGAAAAACCACACGATATGAAAAGAATGGCTCCGGCGGACTACTCTTCGCCGGAGTTGGAGCCCGGGGCGGAACTGGAGCCGGGCCCAGAGCCGGCTTCGGAAGAGCTCTTCGCCGGCTTTTTGCCGTCGGTGCCCAGCGCCCGGTCGTGCAGATAGTGCATAAAGGCCTCCCGGTAGCTGTCGCCCACTGGAATACGCGTCTCTTTGTCCATGACGATGCGCGCCCGCTCGACCTCCATGACCTGCTCCATATTTACGATATAGGAGCGGTGGACCTGCAGGAAATTCGCAGGCAGGTTTTCGAGAATCTGACGCATCGTTGTATGCGTCACGAGCGGCTTGCGGCCGCCGGCGAGGTGCAACTTAAGGTATTCGTTCATACCTTCGATATAACGGATGTCGGCAAGCGCCACGCGGACATATTTATAATCGACCTTGATATAGAGCGAATCGGTGTTGGCGGCCGTGGCCTTTTCGGAGTTGAAGAGCGTGAACTGGCGCAGCAGCCGGTTGGCCGCGCGCTGGAAATCGGCAAACCCGAACGGTTTCAGCAGATAGTCGGCCGCTACGACCTTGTAGCTCTCCACGGCATACTCGGCATAGGCCGTCGTGAAGACCACCAGCGGGCGCTCCTCGAGCGAGGCGATGAAATCCATGCCATTGATATCGGGCATGTTGATGTCGATGAACACAGCGTCGATCTTCCGCTCGGCCATGACCTGCATAGCCTCGTAAGCCCCCTCGCAGGTGGCCGCAAGTTCCAGGAACGGAATCTTTTCGATATAATTTTTCAGCTTCTCGAGAGCCATCGGCTCATCGTCGACCGCTATGCATCGTATGGTCATACTATATATGGAATTGTCAGTGTTACGCCGTATTTCTCGGGTCCGTCGTCGATCGTGAGCGTGTAGCGGTCGCCGTAGAGCAGCGCGAGGCGCTTGCGCACATTTTCGAGACCCACGCCGCCGGGTTCTGTCGGGGCAGTGCCGCGGACGTTGCTGTTCTCGCAACGGAAGACGATATTCCCGTCTCGCAGTGCCAGTTGGATATCCACGAACGACGGCAGGCGGTAGCTCACGCCGTGCTTGAAAGCGTTTTCGATAAACACGATGAACAGCAGCGGCGGTATCTGCAGCGCTTCGGGCGTGTGCTCCGGCAGCCGCAACTCGATCGACACCTTTTTATCCGAATAACGCCGGCGCATCAACGCCACGTAGTTGTCGACGAAGGCGATCTCCTGCGTGAGCGGCGTTGTCTCTCTCGCTCCCTCATAGAGTACGTAGCGCATCAGTTTCGAGAGTTGCAGGATCATATCCTGCGCCTTGTCGGGGTCGACCTCCACCATGCCGTGGATATTGTTGAGCATGTTCATAAAGAAGTGGGGGTTGAGCTGTGCCTTGAGGTATTCGAGTTCGTGTTGCAGGTTGCTGGTCTCCAGTTCCCGGGTGCGCTCGTGGGCCCGTTGGTAGCGGAACAGCAGCACGATGGCCATATTGGCACCCAGCAGCAGCAGCGCTATCACCGAATCCATGACCAGCGGCTTTGGCAGTCCTATGCCGTGGGGAGGGCGGTGTTCCGGTCCGCGGTCGCCGCCGAACGGCGGGTCATCGAACGGAGTCTCGCCCCGCGGTTCGCGCAGCGGCGGGCGCTGCTGGTCGTGCATGGGACGGTGCATATCCATGCCCGGACCAGGGCGTCCGAAATCCTTGTGCGGACGTTCATAGAGGAACGCGCAGAAAACGATCAGCACCCCGACCACCGATACGATATACCACCACACGCGGTGGACGAGAAACAGACGCGGGATGAGCACGAAGTTGTGAAGCAGAAACAGCGCGAAGAAAGGCAGAATATTGAGCCACCGCGGGAAAATATCCTCCTGCCACGAAAAGCCGTCCGTAGAGGTCAGCAGGGCGCTTATGACCGGAAACAGCAGCACCTGCGCCCAGAGCAGGGCGTAGACCAGCCATTCGTATATATGAGCCTTGGCAATCTTCATCATATGCAATTTCCCCATAAAGGTAACTAATTTTTTCGCAACGGAATACCCGCAAAAATAACAGCCCTGTGCGTTATACGGAAATAAGTTCTGCCAACGGGGCGATTTATTCTGCAAATGGGGTGCGGGCGGGGCGCTCGCGCGACCGCTCTTGCCGCCATTCTCGCTGCCCCCCCCCACCGCCCTGAGCAGCCTTTGCCGCCCGCCGCCCCGGTTCACAGAAGAAAATAACCGGTTCGCAGAATAAGTTTTGCGGCGCATGTGTTTTTGTGTTTATTTGCCGGACAATAGCCAAAACACTATGAAAAAACTATTTTTTGTTGCATTGGTCTTCGCTTTGGGCGTCACTGCGCCAAGCTGCTCGCCTGCCGACGAGGTAGACAAGACCGACACCAGCGGCCTCGATCCCGATTTCGACGGAGACATCAACGACTATGACGGCGATACGGCCGATGATGCTGACGACGACAACGTCGGCGATAACATCGGCACCGGCGCCGAGAAGGATTTCTACTGGGAATCGGCCGACAACTCATGGAAGAAGATCGTGACCGTGACCTACAATGGCTCGACGGCCGAGGTTACCACCACCAACGACAAGGTAATCTGGAGCGTCGACGGCGCCTACGTGACGATCGACATGGAGACCAACGACGCCGACAAGTGCGAGATCATCGTGAGCGGTACGAGCCCCGACGGCGGCTTGAAGCTCTACGGCGTCAACAAATATAAACTCACGCTCGCGGGCGTATCGCTGACCTCGAAAAAGGGCCCGGCGATCAATAATCAGTGCAAGAAGCGCGTCTTCGTGCATCTCAACGACGGTACGACCAACAGCCTGACCGACTGCACGACCTATGCCGCCGATCCCTATTACCTCACCGGCACGGCATTGGATCACACTGCCGACAACGAGGACCGCAAGGGCGCATTCTTCAGCGAGGCGCACCTGATCATGAGCGGTACGGGCGTGTTGGAGGTCGAGGGTAAATACAAGCACGCGCTTGTCACCGACGGCTATTTCTACATGCGCCCGGGCGTCACGATCGCCGTCAAGGGCGCGGCCGGCAACGGCATCCACGTCAAGGGCGACGAGACGGACGGCATCGGCATCCAGATCAACGGCGGACTTATCTACGCCAACGTCGCTTCGGTCGCCGGCAAGTGCATCAAGACCGACTACAACTTCGAGATGAGCGGCGGTCGCCTGGAGCTCAACACCACGGGCAACGCTTACTACGATACCACCGAAAAGGACACCTCGTCGGCTGCGGCCATCAAGACCAACGGCGATATCATCATCACCGGTGGTGAGATTGTCGTCAAGAGTTCCGGCTCGGGCGGCAAGGGCTTGAGTGCCGACGCCGATATGCGCATCGACGGCGGTGTGATCTCGGTGACTACCACCGGAAGTCTGTATAAATACAACACCGCCAACACCTCCTCTCCCAAGGGTATCCGCGCCGACGGCGACATCGTGATCAACGGCGGCGACATAACCATAAAAGTTACCGGAACCAACGACGGCGCCGAGGGCATCGAGAGCAAGAAGACCATCACCATCAACGACGGCACGCTCTATAGCTATGCCTACGACGACGCCATGAACGCCGGAACACATATTCAGATCAATGGCGGCAATATCTTCTGCTATGCCGAACACAACGACGGCATCGACTCCAACGGCACGATGACCATCGCCGGCGGCCTTGTGATCTCGTCGGGAACGTCGGCACCCGAGGAGGGCTTCGACTGCGACCAGAACACGTTCAAGATCACCGGCGGCATACTCATCGGCACGGGCGGCGCGACGAGCACTCCGACGGCAAACTTCTGCACCCAGCGTTCGGTGATCTATAACGGTATTTCGGTGTCGAAGGGCGACAAGATCTGCATCCGTAACACCTCGACCAGTGCGCCTATCCTGCTCTATGAGATGCCGCGCGGGCTGACGAGTATGTGCCTGCTCTTCAGTTCGCCCGATCTGAAGGCCGGCACCCAGTTCACGCTGCTCAAAGGCGGAACGGTCAGCGGCGCCGCAACCCCGTGGAACGGATATTACGCGAGCGGTACGTGGGCGAGCGGCTCCTCGGTCGGCAATTTCACAACGACAAATATGGTAACAACCGTCGGCAGCTCTGGCGGCCCTGGTGGCGGTGGCGGTCCGGGCGGCCGTTGACGGTTGTTCCGTCCATAGAAATCCCCTGCCTTTACGGGCGGGGGTTTTTTATTGGGATTATCGTATTAGGGTTTATTCTGTTCTTCGGCACTCTTATCAAAGCCTGCCGACAGACTTCCGCCCCGCGAACGTTTTCGATAAGCGAGGGCTGATACTGCTTAACTTTGCTCTCTCCACTACTCGCTCGGCACCGGGAGCAAGCCCCCGTGCCCTCACTCCTCCTCCGGTTGCGGATGTTGCCGAGCGCAGAAACCGGGTCGAAGCCAAGGCCTGCATCGTCACTGCGCTGCGTTTCGATTTGTCCCCCGCGAGCTGCTGCCTGAAAACGAAGGAACAAATCTGAAAGGGGGGATTCCGTTTTTTATTTGCCCTGCTATTTCGTTTCGAAACCGGGATTTTTTCATACCTTTACGAAACGATACCTATCTGCAAACTCCGAACTATGGAACCTAAACAAAGACTTCAGTCGCTCGACGCCCTGCGGGGTTTCGACATGCTCTTCATCATGGGCCTCTCGCCGCTAATCATCGCCCTCTGCGGGCTGTGGCCGTCGGCCGCGACCGATGCTATTGCCGCAACCATGCGCCATGCCGAGTGGGATGGCTTCACGCACCATGACACCATTTTCCCGCTGTTTCTTTTTATCGCCGGAGTCTCGTTTCCGTTCTCGCTCTCGAAGCAGCGCGCCGGAGGATTGTCCGAGGGGCGCATCTATGCCAGGGTGGCCCGCCGCGCTGTGACGCTGGTGCTGCTTGGAGTGGTCTATAACGGATTTTTCAAGCTCGATTTCGAAAACCTCCGCATCGCCAGCGTCCTCGGACGCATCGGACTTGCATGGGGCTTCGCCGCGGTGCTGTATATGAATTTCGGCACCCGGGCACGCCTTGCGATCGCCGCCGCGGTGCTGGTGGGATACGGGCTGCTTTCGGCTTTCATCGCGGCCCCCGATGCTGTGGCCGGAGCCGGACCGCTGACCCAGGACGGATGCCTTGCGGGCTACGTCGACCGGCAATGGCTGCCCGGCAGGCTGGTGTACGGCAACTTCGACCCCGAGGGGCTATTGAGTACTCTTCCGGCGGTGGTGTCGGCGATGATCGGCATGTTCGCCGGCGACTTCATCCGTCGGGCAGACCTTTCGGGCAGCCGCAAAACGCTCTGGATGGCGGCTGCGGCTGTGGCGTTCCTTATCGTGGGAGTGGCTTTCGACAGTGTTTTGCCGGTGAATAAAAAGCTGTGGTCGAGTACGTTCGTCTGCGTCGTCGCGGCCTATTCGCTGGGTATGTTCGCGTTGTTCTACTATATCGTCGACGTGCGTGGCTGGCAACGGTGGACGCTCTTTTTTCGAGTCGTAGGGCTCAACTCCATTACGATCTACCTGGCCCAGCGTATCGTGGGCTTCGGCCGCATCTCCGACTTCTTCCTGGGCGGCGTGGCGTCGAAATGCCCCGAGGCGGTAGCGGCGGTCGTCAACGGTGCGGGATATGTCGCCGTGTGCTGGCTGTTCCTCTATTTTCTTTATCGGAAAAAGGTGTTTCTGAAGGTATAACGACATTTCAAACTGGTAACCAGATCGCCCTCGGTTTGTTCTTCGGCAGGTTTGTAAAGACTGTCGGCAGGCCGCAACTCCGCCCTGCGGAGGCCTGCATCTACATTCTGCGATGCTTCGTTTCGATTTGTCCCTCGCGAGCAGCTGCCTGAAAACGAAAAAGCCTGACCGAAAATGGTCAGGCTTTTTTAGGCGGCTGGATTTTACGTTAAAACTCCGAAGTAAAGTGAAACCGTATATCCTTGAAATTCTCCTGCGCCAGTGCCAATGCATAGCTCGTGTCGGCCAGGAAAACATCGCGGCCATGCTTATCGACGGCCATATTGGTATGCTTGCGGCGCTTGAAGTCGGCCAACTGTGCGGCGTTGTCGCTCTCGATCCAGCAAGCCTTGTGGATCGAAATAGGCTCCCAGCGGCACGAAGCGTTGTACTCATGCTCCAGACGATACTGGATGACCTCGAACTGCAGCGCGCCCACCGTGCCGATGATCTTACGGCCGTTCAGCGATGAGGTGAACAGCTGCGCAACACCCTCGTCCATCAACTGATCGATGCCCTTACCCAACTGCTTGAATTTCAGTGGATCGGCGTTCTCGATATAGCGGAACTGCTCGGGCGCGAACGACGGAATGCCGGTGAATTTCAGCTTCTCGCCCTCGGTAAACGTGTCGCCGATCATAAAGTTGCCCGAGTCGTGCAGACCCACGATATCACCCGGATAGGCAAAGTCGATGATCGACTTTTTCTCGGCCATAAATGCCGTGGGCGACGAAAACTTCATCTGCTTTCCGCTTCGCACATGCAGAAAATTCTTGTTGCGCTCGAACGTTCCCGAACATATCTTCATAAATGCGATGCGGTCGCGGTGGTTGGGGTCCATGTTGGCGTGGATCTTGAACACGAAGCCGGTCATCTTGGCCTCCTCGGGCTCCACGACGCGCGTCTCGGTAGGCGCGGGACGGGGCGAGGGTGCAATCTGCACGAAGCAGTCGAGCAGTTCGCGCACGCCGAAGTTATTCACCGCCGAACCGCAGAATACCGGCGCCAGTTCCCCGCGCAGGTATGCCTCGCTGTCGAAGGTGTCGTAGACGCCCTCCACCAGTTCGACATCGGCACGTAGCGCGTCGGCGTATTTCTTCCCTATTTGCGTATCCAGCTCGGGTGCCGAGAGATCGGAGATTTCGACTGTCTGTGCATCTGCCGTGAGTCGCTCTTCGGTGGTGAAGAGTGAGAGGTTTTTTTCGTAAATATTGTATACTCCCTTGAACGTAGGCCCGTTGGAGATGGGGAATGCCAGCGGACGCACGCGGATGCGAAGCTCCTTCTCGATCTCGTCGAACAGGTCGAACGGATCTTTCGAGGGGCGGTCCAATTTGTTGATAAACACGATCACCGGCGTTGCGCGCATGCGGCAGACGTCCATCAGTTTGCGGGTCTGCGCCTCGACGCCCTTCGCGCCGTCGATCACGATGATTACCGAATCCACGGCGGTCAGCGTACGGTAGGTGTCCTCGGCGAAGTCCTCGTGACCGGGGGTGTCGAGGATATTGATCTTGGCGGCGCGGTATTCGAAGCCCATTACCGACGTCGCTACCGAGATACCTCTCTGGCGCTCGATCTCCATAAAGTCCGACGTCGCGCCCTTCTTTATCTTATTGCTCTTGACCGCTCCAGCGACGTGGATCGCGCCACCGAACAGCAGCAGCTTCTCGGTGAGCGTCGTTTTACCCGCGTCGGGGTGTGCGATGACCGCGAACGTGCGGCGGCGTGTTATCTCTTCGTGTAAAGTCATGTATCGTGTATTATTGCTTTTGTTGTTTGTCGGGGTGCTGTCGTCCGGTGTAGTCACGGCCTTTAATCCGCCTGCGGTGGCTTTTCGTTGCTTCCGCTCGGCAAAACAAGCAAGCTCGTTTTACTCTCGCTTAATCGCAACGTTGGTTGTGTTTGCAGGTCTGACCCACCCCTAAATCCCCGCCTCGGCGGGGCCTTTTGTCCGGCGTTCCGCCGGAATGGGACTAATTGCCGTTTGGGTAATCTTTATTATAATGACAGCCTACCGATTCGCGCAGGTTGCGGCCCTGCTTGATGACCAGATAGGCCACGGCTATCATGTTGCGTAGTTCGCACAGTTCGCGGTTGGGCTTGGTCTTGGCGTAGAGGTCTTCGGTCTCCTGCCACAGCAGTTCCAGGCGGCTCATGGCGCGCTTCAGCGACAGATCCGAACGAATGATGCCCACATAGTTAGTCATCAGGCTCTGCATCTCCCGCTGCGACTGGATAATCATAAGCATCTCTTCGGTGTGCTGCGTGCCCTCGAAATCCCAGTCGGGAATGCCCTCCTGGAACTCCACCTTGTCGAGCATTGCCGAGGCGTGCCTCGCGGCCTGATCGGCATAGACCACCGCCTCGATCAGCGAATTCGAAGCCAGGCGGTTGGCTCCGTGAAGCCCCGTGCACGAGGTCTCCCCCAGCGCGTAGAGCCTGCGTACCGACGTCTGGCCGTCGAGGTCGACCTTCACGCCGCCGCAGCAGTAGTGGGCCGCGGGGGTTACCGGTATCATGTCGCGCGTGATATCTATGCCCAGCGACATGCATTTTTCGTAAATATTGGGAAAATGGCTGCGGACAGCATCGGGGTCCTTGTGCGTGACGTCGAGGTATACGAATTCGGTTCCCGATTTTGTCATCTCGCGGTAAATAGCCCGGGCCACGATATCGCGCGGAGCGAGCGACTTCATAGGGTGGTACTTGTCCATGAATTCGCGCCCGTCGGGCAGACGGAGTATCGCTCCGAAGCCGCGCATAGCTTCGGTTATCAGGAAGTTGGGTTTTTCGCCCGGATTGTAGAGCGTAGTGGGGTGGAACTGGATGAACTCCATGTTTTCCGTGATGGCCTTGGCGCGGTGACACATGGCTATGCCGTCGCCGGTGGCAACGACCGGGTTGGATGTTGTGGAGTAGATATTGCCGCATCCGCCGGTGGCCACGACCGTGAATTTGGCCAGCATCGTCACGATCTCGTTGGTCGCAATGTCGAGCACATAGGCCCCGAAGCATGCCAGACCGCGCGTGTGGCGCGTCACGAACTCGCCCAAGTGATGCTGGGTCAGCAGGTCGATGGCGAAGTGATTTTCTAAAACCGTGATGTCGGGGTGGTTGCGGACCGAAGCGACCAATGCGCGCTCCATTTCGGCGCCGGTGAGGTCCTCGTGGTGAAGAATGCGGCTTTCCGAATGGCCGCCCTCGCGGTTCAGCTCGTAGCGTCCGTCGGGCAGTTTGTCGAAATGAGTGCCCCACGTCACCAGATCGCCGATAAGTTCCGGTGCGCGCCGTACGACCGTCTCCACAGCCTCGCGGTCGCACTTTCCGGCGCCGCAGACCATCGTGTCCTCGATGTGTTTTTCGAACGTGTCGGGTGCGTACGTAACCGAACAAATGCCGCCTTGGGCGTAGTTGGTGTTACATTCGTCGATGCGTCCTTTGGTGACGATCGTAACGTGGCCGTGGGCGGCGGTTTTGAGCGCGAACGTCAATCCCGCGGCACCCGACCCGATGACCAGAAAGTCGGTTTTCATAGTTTTGCAGAGCATAAGCGCCGCAAAGTTACAAAAAATTGTAATTTTGCCCAAGATTACAACGAAAATGGAGAGACATATAGATATATCGCACTACGACTACGATCTGCCCGACGAGCGCATCGCCAAATTTCCGCTTGCCGAGCGCTCGGCGTCGAAGCTGCTGACGTGGCGCGGAGGCCAGATCGGCGAACGCCATTTTTCGGATATCGGCGACGTCCTGCCCGAGGGCCAACTGCTGGTTTTCAACAACACCAAGGTTATCCGCGCACGTATAATAATGTATAAACCTTCCGGCGCCCGCATCGAGGTTTTCTGCCTCGAGCCCCACGCCCCGGCCGACTACGAGCGGGCTTTCGCGGTCGAAGGCGAGTGCGAATGGAGCTGCATCGTGGGCAACCTCAAGAAGTGGAAAGAGGGATATGTCGAGATAAATTTTTCCCATGATGGACGCGATGAGTATCTGCGAGCATGGCTGGTAGAAAACGGTGGCCGCGAGCACATCGTGCGTTTCGAATGGTCGGCGAAGATGACCTTCGGACAGCTTTTGGAGCACCTGGGCCGCATTCCCATTCCGCCCTACCTGAACCGCGAGAGCGAGGAGGTCGACTATACGCGCTATCAGACCGTCTACTCCAAATTCGAGGGTTCGGTGGCCGCACCGACCGCCGGACTGCATTTTACGCCCGAATTGATCGCCTCGATGCAGGCCCGCGGCTTCTCTTTCGAAGAGGTCACGCTCCATGTGGGCGCCGGTACGTTCCTTCCGGTGAAAGACGACGACGCGGCGCAGCACGCGATGCATACTGAACATTTCGAGATTCGCCGCTCGGCGGTTGCCGCCCTGCTGGATAAATGGGGGCGGATAACCGCTGTCGGCACGACTTCGGTTCGCACGCTGGAGTCGCTGCCGGCTCTGGCATGGCGCATCCGCCAAGGCGGTTCGCCCGATGCCGAACGCACCGTGGGACAATGGGAGCTATACGATATTCCGGCTTCGTTTACGGGCCGCAGCGCGCTCGAAACGCTTTTAGAATATATGGACGCCGAAGGTCTCGACCGACTGAAAGCATCCACACAGATCATGATAACCCCCCTGGGCTACGAGTTCCGCATTGTGCGCAACATCATCACCAACTTCCACCAGCCCAAGTCGACGCTGCTGCTGCTCGTATCGGCCTATGTGGGCGAGGGGTGGCAGGAGATATACGACTATGCCCTCGGGCACGATTTTCGCTTCTTGAGCTATGGCGATTCGTCGGTGCTAATGCGGTGAAAACAAGAGCGGGCGGCCTGATTCAGGCCGCCCGCTTCGATATGTAACGGTTTTACGCAGTTGGTCTGCGCCTGACAATCCAAAGTGCGCTGACAGACGCGATAATTATAGTTATTGTGGTCAGAACGAACGATAATTCGTTGATGTTGTCCGTGCCGGGCAGGGCGTTCTGCAGGATAATGCGCGTGAGACCGGCCGTGATGGCATAACACAATACCAGTAGCCAGCTCATTGTCGTATATAGCCGGTTTTGCGCTATTTCTGCGTGAGGCCTGTTTTGTTTTTTTGCAGCGGAATAGCGTAGGCTGCTGCATAGCAAAAACAGCAGTGGAGCTGCCGGAATTAACCCTGCAAATGCCAGACCCCACCAGAAGCCGAATCTGTATTTTATCCACGATGCAATTATGTACCAAAGGCTTATTGTATATATTGCTATGGCACATACGAACATAAGCATCAATATGAATTCATATCCTTCTATGTTTTAGAAACAATTTATGGCTGTGATAGCCAGTGAACTTATTGTACACATTCCGATGTCGGAAGCATAAATTTAAGTTAAAAACATATCTTTATAATATATCGTAAAACGGAGGTGAAACTTGGGGTCGGGGTTGGAGTTTTTTTGAAATATGCTGCGCATTTCAAGTGCAATGCTATCAACACGTTCGTAAATAGACTGTAACGAAGATAAAATATAAAAAATGAATAATTTACACCCTTGGATGATATGAGAGCTTTTTGGAACTAGATGATAATTTATTGTCCTAACTTGCTGTTTTTTTGGCTGTCCGAAGCGTTAGGTGCCGGAAATAGCCCCTGCGTTAAAAAATTAACAATTAAGAAACCGCATCTCATATTTATTTTGTACCTTTGCGGTGCAAAATCGCAGGTTAGCAGTCAAACATTACTCAATATCATAAATTTCAAACATTTACAACTATGCAGATTGTAGAGATTCACGCAAGAGAGATCCTCGATTCACGAGGCAACCCGACCCTCGAGGTTGAAGTACGTACCGTATCGGGCGCATTCGGCCGCGCAGCTGTTCCCAGCGGCGCGTCGACCGGCGAGAACGAGGCTTTGGAGCTTCGTGACGGCGACAAGAGCCGTTACCTCGGCAAGGGCGTCCTGAAAGCCGTTCAGAACGTTAACGAGAAGATCGCTCCCGCGGTTATCGGCATGAACGTGGCCGATCAGGTAGGTATCGACAAGGCGATGATCAACCTCGACGGTACGGCTACCAAGTCGAACCTCGGTGCAAACGCCATCCTCGGCGTATCGCTGGCCGTTGCCCGCGCCGCCGCCGACTACTTCGGAATGCCCCTCTACCGCTATATCGGCGGCACGAACGCCAAGACCCTGCCTGTTCCGATGATGAACATCATCAACGGCGGTTCGCACTCCGACGCTCCCATCGCGTTCCAGGAGTTCATGATCCGTCCCGTAGGCGCTCCCTCGTTCAAAGAGGCTATCCGCATGGGTGCCGAGGTGTTCCACAACCTCAAGAAGGTACTCCACAACCGCAACCTCTCGACCGCAGTAGGTGACGAGGGTGGCTTCGCTCCCGCACTCAAGGGTACCGAGGACGCTATCGAGTCGATCATCGAGGCTATCAAGCTCGCAGGTTACACTCCCGGCCGCAAGGAAGAGGGTGGTCAGATCTCGATCGGTATGGACTGCGCAGCTTCGGAGTTCTACAAGGACGGTATCTACGACTACTCGAAGTTCGAGGGTGCCAACGGTGCCAAGCGTAACTCGAAGGAGCAGGTTGCCTATATGAAGGAGCTCGTTTCGAAATACCCCATCGACTCGATCGAGGACGGTATGTCGGAGAACGACTGGGATGGCTGGAAGATGCTCACCGAGGAACTCGGCGGCAAGTGCCAGCTCGTGGGCGACGACCTGTTCGTCACGAACGTCGACTTCCTGAAGAAGGGTATCGAGATGGGTTGCTCCAACTCGATCCTTATCAAGGTTAACCAGATCGGTACTTTGACCGAGACCCTCGACGCGATCGAGATGGCTCACCGCGCAGGCTACACGTCGGTTACGTCGCACCGTTCGGGTGAGACCGAGGACTCGACGATCGCCGACATCGCGGTTGCTACCAACTCGGGTCAGATCAAGACCGGTTCGGCTTCGCGTTCCGACCGTATGGCCAAGTACAACCAGCTGCTCCGTATTGAGGAGGAGCTCGGCGAGGAGGCTATCTACGGTTATACCAAGATCTACCGCAAGTAATTTTCGATTTTATAGGGCATATTTCGCCCTGCCTTGTCCGCCCCGAATGGGAAATACTTCGTGTATGTCCCATCCGGGGCGGACTGCGTTATGACGACATCCGCTCCTCTAAAATCAAAAACTATGTGGAGCCTCTTTGCCCGCCGCCCTCCCGCTGTCATTCTTCAGCTGCACCTACTCCTCCCCGGTCAGAATCTGTCGCCTTGTTTTTCGGCATGCGCAGCAGGCCGGCGGGCCGCAGCTCCGCCCCGCGGAGGCCCGCTTTGCACTCCGCGAAGCTCCGTTCCAAGCCGTCCCCCGCGAGCTTCGGCCCGAGAACGAATCCTCCGTCCGGACTGCTGCCTGAAGATATCCTCCGCCCGAACTGCCGTATGCTAAAAACAACCGTGTATACCCCCACCGTCCCGGGCGGCGTTATGTCGTAATCCACCTCTCAAAAAACGTAAATCAGTACCTATTCCACTCCCATTTATTACATATTTTTCATCTTTCAAATATTTTATTTGTTGCGAATCGGATTATTAATATTATCTTTGTAATATCAATGTGTACGTACACACCTCGCCTAAACTAAAATTATATAACCGAAAAATGGAAAAAACCTGGAGATGGTTCGGCCGTAAGGACAAGATCACGCTCGAAATGCTGCGCCAGATCGGCGTCGAGGGTGTCGTCACGGCGCTGCACGATGTCAAGAACGGTGACGTCTGGACCGAAGAGGCGGTACTCGACCTGAAGAATTACATCGAATCCCACGGCCTTCGCTGGTCGGTGGTCGAGTCGCTGCCCGTTTCGGAGGCTATCAAATGTGCCGGCCCCGAGCGCGACGCCCTGATCGAGAAATACAAGATCAGCCTCGCCAACCTCGGCAAGTGCGGCGTTAAGACCGTGTGTTACAACTTTATGCCCGTTCTCGACTGGGCACGTACCGACCTCGAATACAAATGGGAGGACGGTTCCACGTCGCTCTACTTCGATAAGGCGCGCTTTGCCTATTTCGAGATTCATATCCTCGAGCGCCCGGGCGCCGAGAAGGACTACGATGCCGAGGTTCTGGCCAAGGTTGCCGAGCTCGACAAGACCATCACCCAGGCCGAAAAAGACGAGCTGGTCGATTCGATCATCGTCAAGACCCAAGGCTTCGTCAACGGCAACATCACCGAGGAGGACAAGAACCCGGTGGCTATCTTCCGCCGCCTGCTGTCGCTTTACGACGGTATCGACCGCGAGCAGCTGCGCAAAAATATGTGTTACTTCCTCGAGGCTGTCATGCCTGTGTGCGATGAGTGGGACATCAATATGTGTGTCCATCCCGACGATCCCCCGTGCCAGTTGCTCGGCCTGCCGCGCATCGTGACCTCGGGTGAGGATATCGAGTGGTTCCTAAAGGCTGTCGACAACAGGCACAACGGACTTACGTTCTGCGCCGGCTCGCTGTCGGCCGGACTTCATAACGACGTTCCGGCTCTGGCTCGCAGGTTCGCTTCGCGCACCCATTTCGTGCACCTGCGCAGCACGGAAGTTGCACCCAACGGTAACTTCAAGGAGGCTTCGCACCTGGGCGGCCGCGCCAACATCATCGAACTGGTGCGCATTTTCGAGAAAGAGAATCCGCAGTTGCCGATGCGCGTCGACCATGGCCGCACGATGCTCGGCGACGAGAAAATGGGCTACAACGCCGGCTACTCGTTCCACGGGCGCATGCTCGGACTTGCGCAGATCGAGGGCGTGATGGCGGTCATCGACGAAGAGTTAAATATTAAAAAATAGCTATATGAACGAGAAATTCAGCATTGCCGGCAAAGTGGCGGTTATCACCGGAGCCGGCGGCGTGTTGGGCGGAAGTATTGCCCAGAGCTTCATCCGCGAGGGCGCCAAGATCGTGGCTCTCGATATCCGCCAGGAGCAGTTGGACGTGGTTGTCGCGGACCTGCGTGCCGAGGGCGGCGAGGCTATCGGCTTCGTGGGTAATGCTCTCGACCTGAAAAGCATGCAGGAGGTTGCCGACAAGATCGTCGCCGAGTGGGGGCGTATCGACATCCTTGTGAATGTTGCCGGCGGCAATATGCCCGCCGCTACGATTCCCGACGACCAGACGGTATTCGACATGCCGGTCGAGGCGTGGGAGAAAGTCACCAATCTTAATCTCAACGGATCGGTCTACCCTTCGCTGGCGATCGGCAAAGTCATGGCCAAACAGGGCAAAGGTTCGATCATCAACATCTCGTCGATGGCGGCCTATTCGGCCATTACGCGCATCCTGGGCTACTCGGTCGCCAAGACCGGCATCATCAGCTTCACACAGTGGATGGCGATGGAGATGGCCTTGAAATTCGGTGACGGTGTGCGTGTGAACGCTATTGCCCCCGGCTTCTTTATCGGCGACCAGAACCGAGCGCTGCTCATCAACCCCGACGGCTCGCTCACCGAGCGCAGCGAGAAGGTGCTGGGTAAGACCCCGATGAAACGCTTCGGCGATATCGACGAACTGAACGGCGCGGTGCAGTTCCTCTGCAGCGATGCCGCGAGCTTCATCACCGGTGTGGTGCTGCCCGTCGACGGAGGTTTCAGCTCGTTCAGCGGCGTCTAAACCACGTCTGCCTATGCCAATATGCCCCGCGTGCCACAAGGCGCGCGGGGTTTTTTATTTGCGCAGGCTTGGCGATCGGATTTTTAATCGCTATTTTTGCATCTGCTAAACCTGAACTTTATGAACAAAATTTTGCTGTGGGCGACCCTGCTGCTCATCTCCTTTCGTGTGGCGGCCCAGACGCCCGCCGATTCTGCGGCTTTCGCCGCCGCCCAATGGCGTACCACCGATCTCGGTGCCGGTGCCCGGTGCAGCTATGCCCAGATAGATATGTTCGATTCCCGCCAGAGTGTGTCGGTCGTTAGCTACCCGCGCCGCGCATTCGCGACCCGCATCGTGCACCTCGACCGCCGGGCAAAGGCCACCAGCGAACTTGGCCGCGACGCCGGAGCTGTTGCGGCCGTTAACGGCAGCTATTTCAACGTCAAGACTCTCGAGCCGGTGACATTCGTCATGCTCGATAAAAAAGTCGTGGGTAGCACTGCCGACGAGGAGCTTTTCCGCACCAATGGCATGCTGGCGTTCAAGGATAAGCGTGGCCGCCGGATGGATATCTTCTTCTGTGACACGACCGGCTATGACCGTGTTGTCCGCCGCTACCGCTCGGCGATCGCCGCGGGACCTGTGCTTGTGGAAGATGGTCGGGTGCCCGAATACGACTCCCCGGCGTCGTTCTACACCGGCCGCCACCCGCGCACGCTGATCGGATGCCGGGCCAACGGCGAAGTTGTAATGGTTGTGATCGACGGCCGTTTCAAGGGCAAGGGCGAGGGTACCTCGATCGCCGAAACGGCCTTTATCGCCCGACAACTGAGACTTGTCGATGCCATAAATCTCGACGGCGGCGGCTCCGCGACGCTCTGGACGGCGCAAGAGGGGGTTCTGAATCATCCTTACGACAATCGCCGCTTCGATCATGAGGGTGAGCGCGAGGTTCCGAACTGCATCGTGGCTATCGGCAGAAAGTGACGATTCGGTCTGGAAAATAAAAGCCCTGCATATCAACGATATGCAGGGCTTTGCCTGGGGTGGAAGATGGGGCTCGAACCCACGACCTTCGGAACCACAATCCGACGCTCTAACCAACTGAGCTACATCCACCATATGACCGACAAACGGTCGTTCGGGATGCAAATGTAATACACTTTTTCGCCAACACCAAAAAAAACAGACTAAAAATTGCCCTAAACTATGTGGCGGTGACAAAATGTCAGACAGAGTATGTACCTTTGTCATGCAAAATCTGTCAAAAACGGGTTGGTACATAAATTGAAGTATTCCACAGCGTATGAAGCAAATATAAATATCAAATTATATCAAACTAAAAACAGGAAAACCATGAATGTAAAACCATTATCGGACCGCGTGATCGTGCTCCCGAACCCCGCCGAGACCAAGACGGCGGGCGGACTTATCATTCCCGACACGGCAAAGGAGAAGCCGCTGGCAGGTAAAGTTATCGCCGTGGGCCCCGGCACTTCGGAGGTCAAGATGGAGGTCAAGCCCGGCGACGAGGTTCTCTATGGCAAGTATGCCGGACAGGAGATTCAGCTCGACGGCGAAACCTACCTTATTATGAAGCAGAACGATATTCTGGCAATCATTTAACGATAGTTGCCCGCTGACGCGAAACTTATAATTTAGATAATCCCCTAATCCCCCTTTGAGAAGGGAACTTATAAAGGGCAAAAGAACAAATAAAACTATGGCAAAAGAGATTAAATATAACGTTGAGGCGCGCGAACTGCTCAAGGAGGGTGTCGACGCGCTGTCGAACGCAGTGAAGGTCACGCTCGGACCCAAAGGCCGCAACGTCATCATCGACAAGAAGTTCGGTGCTCCGCAGATCACCAAGGACGGCGTAACGGTGGCAAAAGAGGTCGACCTCGAAGACCCGTTTGCAAACATGGGCGCGCAGATGGTCCGCGAGGTCGCCTCGAAGACCAATGACGACGCCGGCGACGGTACCACCACGGCCACCGTTCTGGCGCAGTCGATCATCGGCGTGGGCCTGAAGAACGTAACCGCCGGAGCCAACCCCATGGACCTCAAGCGCGGTATCGACAAGGCCGTAGCCGAGGTCGTGAAGTCGCTTCGCGCGCAGAGCCAGGAGATCGGTTCGGACTTCGCCAAGATCGAGCAGGTGGCGAGCATTTCGGCCAACAACGACGAGACGATCGGTAAGCTGATCGCCGAGGCCATGGCCAAGGTCAACAAGGAGGGTGTCATCACCGTCGAGGAGGCCAAGGGCACGGAGACTCATGTCGAAGTTGTCGAGGGTATGCAGTTCGACCGCGGGTATATCTCGGCCTACTTCATCACCGATACCGAGAAGATGGAGGCGCAGTTGGATAAGCCCTATATCCTTATCACCGACAAGAAAATATCGACGATGAAGGAGTTGATGGGCGTTCTGGAGCCCGTGGCCCAGAGCGGCCGTTCGCTGCTCATTATTGCCGAGGACGTCGACGGCGAGGCGCTGTCGGCGCTGGTCGTCAACCGCCTCCGCGGCTCTTTGAAGGTTGCGGCCTGCAAGGCCCCCGGATTCGGCGACCGCCGCAAGGAGATGCTCGAAGATATCGCCGTGCTCACGGGTGCGACGGTTATCTCGACCGACAAGGGCATGAAGATCGAGGACGCCACGCTGGCGATGCTCGGTACGGCCGACAAGGTGACGCTCAACAAGGAGAATACTACCGTCGTTGACGGCGCAGGTCAGAAAGAGGCGATCGCGAGCCGCGTGGCGCAGATCCGCGCGTCGATTGAAAAGGCCACTTCAGACTACGACAAGGAGAAGCTTCAGGAGCGCCTTGCCAAGTTGGCCGGAGGTGTTGCTGTGCTCTACGTGGGGGCTGCGACCGAGGTCGAGATGAAGGAGAAAAAAGACCGCGTCGACGATGCGCTTGCGGCGACGCGCGCGGCGGTCGAGGAGGGTATCGTTCCGGGCGGCGGTGTGGCCTACATCCGCGCCACGGCGGCTCTCGAGGGCATGAAAGGTGCTAACGACGATCAGACGACCGGTATTCAGATCATCCGCCGCGCCATCGAGGAGCCTCTGCGCCAGATCGTTGCCAATGCAGGCGGCGAAGGTTCGGTGGTGGTCAACAAAGTCCGCGAGGGTAAGGATGCCTTCGGTTATAACGCCCGCGACGACCGTTACGAGGATATGATGAAGGCCGGAATTATCGACCCGACGAAGGTGTCGCGCGTGGCGCTCGAGAACGCTGCGTCGATCGCCTCGATGTTCCTCACCACCGAGTGTGTGCTGGCTGAAAAGAAATCCGACGCCCCCGTGATGCCCCCGATGCCGGGCGGCGGAATGGGTGGCATGATGTAATCCAAACCGTAATAAATAGGAAGATCCCCTGTAGATTTCTGCAGGGGATCTTTGTTGGTAATGGTGCCAAAAAAGTGTGTTTCTTGTTGGGATTGGGTCGAAAAACCCAATGCCCGAGACTCTAAAACTTATACCCGAAAGTCAGCGAGTAGCAAATGTTGTGGTAGTTTACGCCGCCCGCCGAGGCCACTTTCGTGAGTCCGTACTGTGCGTTGGGCCCGAACACGAAGTGACCGAACACGAAATCCACGCCCGCGTCCACGCCCATATCGAATCTCTCGGCCCCCGGGACCGAATCATTCACGCGCAGCGCCGCATAGGGGCCCGCGTTTACGGCCAGCGAGAAGCCCTTGGTCACCGGAAAACGGAACGACGCCAGAACCGGTACCTCGATGTACGAAATGTTGCTCGACGAGGGGAAGTCGATGGCAAAGTCGGTAGTATCCGACGATCCTTTCATCGAGAAGTAGACTCCCGGGCGCAGTGCGAAGAGCTTCGAGAAGCCGTATTCGGCCGTTACACCAGCCTTGAAACCCAGCTTCAAGCCTGCATCGCCCTCCGAGAACTGGCTGACGTTGGCGCCCGCGCGCACGTCGAGACGGAACTGGGCATTTGCGGCTACGGCCGCGCAGAGAAGAACTGCTGTTAGAATTAATGTCTTTTTCATTCTTTTTTTAGTTTGATTTTAGTTGAACTTGTGAGTCGCCGAAATTTGATTTATTTTTGCATTACAAAGGAACAGCAAATCGCCGTGCGCGGCAATACTGATAAATCATTAATGACCGATCACATCGCAGGCAAAGACTTCGTAGCGGGCCCGGCGGCCGGCGTCGACCTGCCCGAGGGCCTCGATTATGCCGTCGCCGAACGCCATATCGCCATTCTGTCGCGCATGGCCTGCGTGGCCAACAGCGGCATCAGCGTCTTCGATTCGCACCTTGGCAAGCATATCTTCGTGTCGTATAATTTCGCCGGCCTCTTCGGCTATGACATGCGGCAGGTCGAGCAGGAGAATACCGACTACTTCAACGAACATATCCATCCCGACGATCTCGAACGGCTCAACCGCAACGGTGATGCCGTGCTGCGCTACTTCGAGAGCGGCGATCATCGCGAGGAGATGATGCAGGGCAAAATGATAAGCGAATACCGCCTGTGTGTGGGAGATAGGTATATCCGTGTAATCGAGCAGTTCCAGGTGCTGGAGCTCGACAAGGACGGGAAGGCGTGGCTGACGTTGAGCGTGCTCGACGTGTCGCCCAACCAGATGCCGCTCGACGCCGTGCAGAGCAAGCTCATGAACTACGTTACGGGCGAAATCTACCAGTTGCCCGACTTCGACGATTACGCCGGCAATGAAGCTCCGAAGCTTTCGGAACGCGAAAAGACGGTGCTGAAACTTGTGGGCAAGGGATTGTACAGCAAGGAGATATCCGAACAACTTGCGATCAGCGTTCATACGGTCAACACCCATCGTCAGCGTATCCTCGAAAAGCTCAACGTCGATAATTCGCTCGAAGCGGTCCGTTATGCCGCGGCGCATGGGTTGCTCGACTGATAGCTGGATATGTCATCGCGAGGGGCTGAAGGCGACGTGGCAATCCGATTGCTTGCAGGGCGGTGCTTATGATAAGATTGCCGTGTCGGATATGCGTCCTCCTCGCAAAGGCATACCGGCAAATAGAAAAAGGGGTTCCGGTTATCGGAACCCCTTTATTTTGGCATTTTTAATATTCTGCTGCGATCAAGGCATCCACTCCACAACCCCCGTTACGGGATTTGCCTTGCGCCACGCCTCGAAATCGGCATAGGTGCGGACGCCGTCGCGCAGAACAGCCTGATAATACTCTATACCCATGATCTTCACGCTCTCGGGCGTGTCGTATTTGAGCTGCAGGATCGTGCGCCGCGTCGGGTCAGTCAGTACGGCCGAGATGCGGTCGGCGACGCGTTCGAAGTAGCCGTCGTAGGCCGAACCGCGGGGCATGTGTATCATGTCGATCTGCCAGAGGTCTCCTCCTTCCTCCTCGTACCATGCGTGCCATTCGAGGCACTCTTCGGCTGTGCCGAGCAGATTGACGTACTCCATGCGCCGTATGCGGCTGTTCCCGGCCAGACGCGCCATGGCGGCGAAGCTGTCGGCCACACGCAGCGGCGAGGAGTAGATATGGAAGTCTATGTCGCGGTGGGTCATCAGCAGTCCGGTGCGGAGCGACCCTACAAGATTGGGTTCAGCGCCCACCGAGCGCCAAATATCTTCTATGCCGGTGTCGCGGATGATGTCGTGTGCGCGCCGCTGGTTGGCGGCGGCGATTTCAAGGATGTCGGTCATTTTTTGGGGGTCTGAATGTCAGACCGGAGCATGATCGTTCCGGCCTCGCGTTACTTTATACGTCGCTTATTTCCCGAGCAGGATGCGCGCCTGGGCTGTTGCGGCCTCGGTTATCTGGCTGCCCGATAGCATCTTGGCGATCTCTTCGATGCGCTCGTCGTCGGTCAGACGCGCAATTCCGGTGCGCCCCTCGCGCTTGTAGACCACAAAGTGCGCCGCACCTTTCGATGCTACCTGCGGCAGGTGTGTGATATCCACGACTTGCATCGTCGCGGAGAGCTGCTCGATTATTTCGCCCATGGCATCGGCGATGCGGCCCGAAACACCGGTGTCGATCTCGTCGAAAATCACTGTTGGCAACTGCATGCGCTGGGCCAGCAGTGATTTGAGCGCCAGCATCACGCGCGAAAGCTCACCGCCCGAAGCGATGCGCTCCACAGCCTGGGGCGTCATATTCTTGTTTGCCGAGAATAGAAATGCCACGCCGTCGCGACCGGTGCGCCCCAACTCGGGCTGTGCGGTAAGCGTCACCGTGAATACCGTCTCTGGCATGCCCAGCCGGGCAAGCGTGTCGAGTATGTGCCTGCCGAATGTGGGCGCAGCCTTTTCGCGGGCCTTGTGAAGTTTTTCGGCCAGGGTTTCTGCGGCTTTCCCGGTCTCGCCGACGGCTTTTTCGGTCGCCGCAATCTCCTCGTCGCCGTGAACGATGGCCGCGAGACGGGCGTCATAGTCGTCACGCGCGGCGATAAGCTCGGCTTCGGAGCTCACGCGGTGCTTCTGCTGCAGGGAGTTCAGAAAATCGAATCTTGTGGTGAGCCTGGCGAGGCGCTCGGGGTCGGCGTCGATACGTTGGCTGTCGGCCGTCACGGCGCTGTCGATATCTTTCAACTCTTCGAGAACAGAACGTATGCGCGCAGCATATTCGGCGGCGGCAGGGTAGTGGGCGCCCACTTTCAGAAGGTCGCTCTCGCTGTTCTTCAGTAGGGTCAGTATGCCCGTTTCGTCGGCGTCGAACGCATTGCGCAGCGTGGTGAACGCCTCGCCAATATGGTCGGCGTTTTCGAGCACTGCCAGCTCCTCCTCGACCTCGGCCAGCTCTCCGGTACGGAGTTTCGCAGCTGTGAGCTCCTCGCTCTGGTAGCGGAGCCACTCTTCGTCGCGGCGGCCTGCAGCAGCAGCCTCGCGAAGGGCCGCGAGTTTGCGTCGTAACTCGGTAAGACGCTGGTATTGTGCATAATATTGTGAAAGAAGCTCTCCGTTTCCTGCCACGGTGTCGAGTGCCGAGGTGCGGAACTCCTCCGACGAAAGTATCAGATTCTGGTGTTGCGAATGGATGTCTATAAGCCGCGTTCCAAGGTCGCGCAGTTGCGTGAGCTGCACCGGAACGTCGTTTACGAATGCGCGGCTCTTGCCCGAGGGGGTGATCACGCGCGTAAGTGTGGTCTGCGCGGCATATTCGAGTTCATTCTCATCGAAGAACGCTTCAAAACCCAATCCTGCGAGATCGAAAGTACCCTCTACGGTGCAGTTTCGCTGCGCATCCTTCATCGCCGAGCCGTCGTTCTTGGCGCCCAGCAAAAGCCCCAACGCCCCCAGTAATATCGACTTTCCGGCACCTGTTTCACCGGTTATGATGTTCAGATGCGGGTCGAGCTCCATCTCGAGCTTGTCGATAAGCGCGTAGTTTTCGACGGACAGGCGGCGTAGCATGACGGTCTATTTTAAGAGGGTTTCTATCTTGTCGGCGATGCGCATGGCGACCTCGCGCTTGCTCTGCAGCGGAAGCTCTTCGCGGCCCGCGCGGTCGATAAGCGTCACTTTGTTGGTGTCGACGCCAAAGCCTGCGCCGGCATCCCTCAAGGAGTTCAGAACGATGAAATCGAAGTTCTTGCGCTCGAGTTTCGACTCGGCATTGGCCTGCTCGTTGTCGGTCTCCAATGCGAAACCTACCAATACGCGGTTGCCTTTGTCTGCCCCCAGTTCGGCGGCGATATCTTTGGTCCGGGTGAGCGAGATGCTCATATCGCCCTCGCCTTTTTTGACCTTGGTGTCGAAGACCGTTGCCGGAGTATAATCAGCCACGGCGGCGCACATCACGGCACCGTCGGCTGCGGCAAACTCCTCGACAGCAGCCTTATGCATGTCTGCAGCCGAGAGTACGTCCACGCGGCGAACACCGGCAGGCGTCGGGAGCGCAGTGCGTCCGCTGACCAGCGCTACATCGGCTCCGCGCGCGGCCAACTCGCCTGCAATGGCATAGCCCATCTTACCCGTCGAGTGGTTCGAGATGAACCTCACGGGGTCGATAGCCTCTATGGTCGCGCCAGCCGTTACGACGAAGCGCCTACCTCGCAGACTCTTTTTTTTTTCGGGGGTTTTCTCCATTGTGGAGAGAAGATCACTGACAAAAGCAGTGATTGTTTCGGGCTCGGCCATGCGGCCCTTGCCCGTGAGGCCGCTGGCGAGTTCGCCCTCGGCAGGTTCCACTATGTGCACACCGCGCCCGGATAAAGTCCGCAGATTTTCCTGCGTGGCAGTATGCGCGTACATGTCGAGGTCCATAGCCGGAGCAATGACCACCTCACAGCGTGCCGAGAGGTATGTCGTGAGCAGCAGATTGTCGGCGACGCCATGCGCCATTTTGGCCATCGTATTGGCCGTGGCAGGGGCTATAAGATAGCAGTCGGCCCATTCACCCAGCGAAACGTGGGAGTTCCACGCGCCGTTCTCGGGGTCGAAGAATTCCACCAGAATGGGGTTTTTCGACAGCGTGGCCATCGTCAGCGGCGTAATGAACTGCTTGGCGAGTGGCGTCATCACAACGCGCACCTCGGCACCCGCCGTCTTCAGAAGACGACAGAGCACAGCCGCCTTGTAGGCCGCTATGCTTCCGGTGATGCCCAGCAGTATGCGTTTGCCCGCAAGTCCTGCACCCTGGCCCTGTATGTCGGTTCCCGCAGCCATTGCCGGAGCGGGCTTAAGCCTCTTTGGTCTCCTTGCCGCCCTCTTTGTAGAAGAGTTCGCCGTCGAGGAACTCCTCGGTAGCGATGATAGCGGGCTTGGGAAGACGCTCATAGTAGCGCGAAATCTCGATCTGCTCGCGGTTCTCGAAGGTCTCCTCCATGGTGTCGGTCGGCGACGAGAAGTCGGCCAGCTTGCGGTTGAGCTCGGTCTTGAGCTCGGTCGAGATCTGGTTGGCGCGGCGGGCGATGATGTTTACGGTCTCGTAGATGTTGCCCGTTTCCTGGTCCAGACTCACCAGCTTGCGCGTGATGGTGTTGTTGGGAATGTTCTTCTTGATTTCCATTTCTATATATTGCTTTCTTTGTTGTTCTTGTCGAGGTAATCTTTGGCGTGCTTGGCCCAGCGTTCGACGTCCTTTATGTGCTTCGATTCGGGGAATTCCTCGCGGAACGAGAGTGCCGAGTCGAGCATCGAGAGGTAACGGTCTGTCTGCTTTTCGGCCACCGAGTTGCTGGCGAAGCGGTAGCTCGAGTCGACGATCAGGTACATGATCTCCTCGCGGTGACTGGTGTCGGGATACTGACGGAGCGAGTTTTTGAGCGCTGTGATGGCCGATTTGTAACGCCCGATCTTATAATAGGTGTAGGCGTTGATATAAGCCTTGTCGTGCAGACGCTGCGTGAGCTCGTTATTTATATTCCGGAATTCGTCGGCCTTGTCGCTCGCGGGATAGTGCGAGAGAAATTCGTTGATGGCGATCAGCGCCTGACCGGTCATGGTCTGGTCGCGCGAGGGGCCCGGCGAGAGGTAGTAGAAGCACATGGCATACATGCCTTCGGCCTGCTCGATGAATGCGCTGCGGCCGAATTTGCGGCGGAAATCGTCCAGAAGTTCGGCGGCTGTGTCGTAGTCGCGATTCTTGTATTTGCAGTGGGCGTTGTAGAACGAAACGCTGTCCTCGCGCGAGGTGCCGCCATAATAGTGCTGCACGCCCTCGAAAAGCGTCGACGCGCGCGACCATTTACCCTTCTCATAGTATACAAGCGCCTTGCTGTAGATCTTTTCGGGATCTCCGCTCTTGAGTAGTGAATTCATGCTGCCCGCGCAACCACCCAGAAAGATGGCCGCCAGCACTACGCATGCGGTGTATAAAAAAGTCTGCTTCATTGATAAGTTTTTAGCGGCGCTTTATCGCGCAAAGTTACTCATTTATTAACGAATTGCAAAAAAAAATATTGTGCGCGGAAACGCACATAAAAATAAAGAGTTCGATGTGCCCCCGTTTTTGGCTATCTGCGTGCAGGTCAGGAGTGTCGGATTTCGGCGCAGCCATTCTTCGGCTCTCCGTGCCGGGGAGTTGCGGGCCGAAGGCTTGCGGCGCAAACCGAAAAACACGCACATTACCGCTGCCGGTCCGGTGCCCGATTCTGCCGGGTGAGGGGCGTCGGGGCGCCGAACGACCACAATAAATGTATAGCGCGCGCGATGAGCATACTCCTGGGTGCGGCATACTTCGTGCCGCAGGGTGCCGAAAAAAAAGATTTGGAAATTCAAATTTAAGTCTCTATCTTTGTCTTACAACATCAGGGTTCTGACCTTCACGGGTCGGGATTCTTATTTTTTTTACGTTTTTATTATGGCTAAAGAGATTATTTATCTGACGGCGGAAGGGTACAAAAAACTCAAGGACGAGCTCGACCAGATGCGTTCCGTCGAGCGTCCCGCTATGTCGGCGGCTATCGCCGAAGCGCGCGACAAGGGCGACCTTTCGGAAAACGCCGAGTACGACGCTGCCCGCGAGGCGCAGGGTCTGCTGGAGATGCGTATCGCCAAGCTGGAGGATACGCTCGCTTCGGCGCGTATCATCGACGAGACGAAGATCGACAAGAACAAGGTGCAGATCTTGAGCAAAGTCACGCTGCTCAACCACAATACCAAGAAGGAGATGACCTACACGATCGTCGCCGAGCACGAGGCCAACCTCCGCGAGGGTAAGCTGGCTATCGGCACGCCCATCGCCAAGGCATTGCTTGGTCACAAGAAGGGCGACCGCATCGACGTCGAGGTTCCTGCCGGCGTGATCCATTTCGAGATCCTCGATATCAGCATCTAAATCGTGTCCCGCGGCAGCGGCGGCCGACAGTCCGCACTGCGAGGTATGCGGACACGACATACATCCCAATATGTGGGTATTTTCATAGGGTCGCCTTGCGCGGCCCTTTTTTTTGGCATATATTTGTCGTCGGAAATGAGACAAACGGCATCCATACGCTTTTACGCACTCCTCTTCGCAGCGATACTCTTTGCAGCCCATATCGGCCAGCAGGTGCATATCTACAACGAGGACCACGCGCACTTTGCCGCCCACTGCGGCGATCTGGTGCCCGACAACGGAGCGATGGCTTCGGTGGTCGAAAAGTGCTATGTCGACAATTTCGATTTCTTTTTCTATACCCAGGGTGCCGCTACCGTGGCTTCGTTCTATTTTGGAGTGCTCGCCACCCTTCAACCCGAGGCCACGCACTGCAAGCTTTTCGAACTTGCGCCGTGTCTTTCGCTGCGCGCACCTCCTGTGGCGTAGCATTTTCATATCCGTTCCGCCCCGGTACTACACCGGGCTATCGCTTACTAATTACCTGATAAATATGAAGAAATTCATCTTGCTGGCCCTTGCTGTGGGCCAGTCTCTGGCGGCGCTGTGCAATGACACGCCGGCCGCCGCACCCAAAAAAAGCACTGATGCGCACATCTACGGCCACGTAGTAGACCGTGACACCCACGAACATATCCCCTACGCCACCGTGGCTGTTACCGGCACGGCGCTCGGCACCACCACCGACGCTTCGGGCCACTTTTTTCTGCGTAATATGCCCGAGGGAGAACTTACGCTCGAGGTCCGCGCCCTGGGGTATGCCATGACCGCGGCGAAGGTCACGGTCAAGGGCGGCGAGACCACCGAGGTCAACTTCGTGATAGCCCAGAGCGGTATTTCGATGGACGAGGTGGTGGTTTCGGCCAGCCGCTCGGCCCGCCTGCGCCGCGAAGCGCCGGCCCTTGTGAGCGTGGTCGACGGCCAGCTGTTCGAGAAGGCCAATGCTGCATGCCTTGCCCAGGGACTCTCGTTCCAGCCCGGTGTGCGTGTCGAGGACGACTGCCAGAACTGCGGCTTCGCCCAGGTTCGCATCAACGGCCTCGACGGCCACTATTCGCAGATACTCATCGACTCGCATCCCGTGTTCTCGGCCCTGACCGGCGTCTACGGATTGGAGCAGATACCGGCCAACATGATCGAGAGGGTTGAAGTGCTGCGCGGCGGAGGCTCGGCTCTGTATGGCTCGTCGGCCATCGGCGGCACGATAAACGTCATCACGCGCGAGCCGATGCGCAATTCGGCCCTGTTGTCGCACACGCTGACCTCGATCGGTGGCAGTAACTCATTCGACAACAGCTCGTTGCTCAACGCATCGCTCGTCACCGAGAGCGGCCGTGCCGGCGTCTGCGTCTTCGGCCAGACCCGCCACCGCTCGGCCTACGACCACGACGGCGACGGATTCTCGGAGCTCCCCGTGATCGAGGGCAGCTCGGTGGGCACGCGGGCGTTCTTCCGCACCGGAGCCTATTCGCGCATCACCATGCAATACCACCATATCGACGAATACCGCCGCGGCGGCGACCTCCTCGACCTGCCTCCCCACGAGGCCTTCGTATGCGAGTCGACCGACCATGCGATCGACGGCGGAAGCCTCTCGTTCGATATCTCGTCGCGCGACCGCCGCAACCGCTTCAACGCCTACGGCTCGTTCCAGAACACGGCCCGCAGCAGCTACTACGGCGGAAATCAGGATCCCGACGCCTACGGACATACCCACGACCTGACCGTGGCGGCCGGCATGCAGTACATCCACGGATTCAGGAAGTTGCTTTTCATGCCCGCGGAACTCACGTTCGGCGGCGAGTACAGCTACGACGGGCTCAAAGACCGTTCGATAGGCTACAACATAAATACCGACCAGACCGTGCACATCATCGGCGGCTATCTGCAGAACGAGTGGAGCACCAAGAAGTGGTCGATCCTCATCGGCGGCCGCCTCGACAAGCATAACCTTGTCGACCATGTGATCTTCAGCCCCCGTGCCAACCTGCGCTTCAACCCCACCGAAAATGTCAATTTCCGCGCAAGCTACGCCGGTGGATACCGTGCCCCGCAGGCCTTCGACGAGGATATGCATATCGCCATCGTGGGCGGGGAACGCGTACGCATCCGCCTGGCCGACGACCTCAAGGAGGAGCGTTCGCAGAGCTTCAGCCTCTCGGCCGACCTCTACCATAACTTCGGCCGCGTGCGCACCAATCTGCTCGTCGAGGGCTTCTACACGGTGCTCGACGATGTTTTCGCCCTGCGCGATCTGGACGATGCGGCCGACGGCAGCAAGGTCCGCGAGCGCTACAACGGTTCGGGCGCCACGGTTCAGGGCGTCAATATCGAGGGCCGCGCGGTGTTCAGCCGCTGGTTTGAGATGCAGGCCGGTGCGACGTTTCAGAAGAGTCGCTACGTTGAGCCCGAGAACTGGAGCGACGACCCCGAGGTCCCGGCTGTGAAGAATATGTTCCGCACGCCCGACCTCTATGGCTACTTCACTGCCGCTCTGAAGCCGTTCCGCAACTTCGCCGCCGACCTTACGGGAACCTACACCGGGCCGATGTATATGCAGCACATGGCCGGTTCGGGAACGCCCAAGGATGTGGTAGAAAAGACGCGCTCGTTCTTCGATATGAACGTTCGGTTGGCGTATGATATACGTGTATATAAGGAGGTTACGATGTCGCTCTACGGCGGCGTGCAGAATGTCTTCAACGCCTTCCAGAGTGACTTCGACCAGGGGGCCGACCGCGACTCGGGATATATGTACGGGCCCTCGCTGCCCCGCAGCTGGTTCGTGGGGGCGAAGTTCAGCTTCTGATCCCGCGAACTCCGCGCAAAGACATGTACAAACAAAGATAGAGCCGCCCGAATTTCGAGCGGCTCTATCTTATAAATATTCGGCGGGATTAGATAGCCTTGATCTCGCGCAGAACGTCGTTGGTCTTGCGAACGTCGTCGGCAGCCTTTGCGAACTTTGCAGCCTCGTCCTTCGTGAGGTCGATCTTCACGATCTTCTCGATACCCTTCTTGCCGATAACGGCGGGAACACCGATGCAGATGTCCGACTGTCCGTACTCACCCTCGAGGTAGCACGAGCAGGGGATGATCTTCTTCTGGTCCTTGAGGATAGCCTCTACGACGACCGATGCGGCAGCACCCGGAGCGTACCATGCCGACGTGCCGATGAGCTTCGTGAGCGTTGCGCCGCCTACCATGGTGTTGGCAACAGCCTCCTCGAGCTTCTTCTTCGAAGCGAACTGCGAAACGGGAACGCCGTTCACCGAAGCCTTCGAGAGCAGCGGGATCATGGTCGTGTCGCCGTGACCGCCGATAACCATACCATCGATATTGTTAATATTAGCGCCCGTGGCCTTGGCCAGGTAGCATTTGAAACGCGACGAATCGAGTGCGCCGCCCATACCGATGATGCGGTTCTTGGGAAGACCGGTCGACTTGATAGCCAGGTACGTCAGCGTGTCCATCGGGTTGGCTACAACCACGATGATAGCCTTGGGCGAGTACTTGATAACCTGCTCCACGACGCCCTTGAGGATGCCTGCGTTGGTGCCGATAAGCTCCTCGCGGGTCATGCCCGGCTTGCGGGGAATACCCGAGGTGATCACTACGACGTCCGAATTGGCGGTAGCTTTGTAATCGTTGGTTGCGCCTACGAGCTTCGTGTCGAAATCCATCAGCGTCGACGTCTGGAACATATCCAGCATCTTACCCTCCGAGAGACCCTCTTTGATGTCCACGAGGACAACTTCGCTTGCCACCTCGCGGCAAGCCATTACATTTGCGCAGGTTGCGCCTACGGCGCCTGCTCCTACGACTGTTACTTTAGACATGGTTGTAAGTTATTTTGTTTGTTAAACGTTTCCTTAAATTTATTGGTCCTTGTTGAGCGGTTCTTGCTGCCGGCCGGTGTAGTCGCGGCCTTTGGCCGCGTTTGCAAGTCTGACCCCACCCCAAACCCCTCCCTCGGGAGGGGCTTGTCGCACGCGACGGTAATTTTGCGCATGAACATAAGATTTGACTTTGGCTGCGCGGTATGAAAAACTACAAGTTTTATACCTTGTTTCTGCTCCGCAGCCGGCGGTTGAACTGCCATATAAGAAAATAGGCGTCCTCGAACGCCTATTATTCCCTTGTTTTTATCCGATAAGCTCTTTGTACTGCTCTGCCGAGAGGAGTGTTTCGAGGTCTGCGGGGTTCGACATGCGTACCTTAATGAGCCAGCCTTCGCCGTAAGCGTCTTTGTTGACGGTTGCGGGGTCGGCGTCTACGGCGTCGTTGAACTCGATGATCTCGCCGCCGATGGGCAGGAATGCGTCGCTCACGGTCTTAACGGCCTCGATCGAGCCGAATACCTCGTTCGCAGCGAGGGTTTCGCCTACGGTCGGCACGTCTACGAAGACGATGTCGCCAAGCTGGCTCTGTGCAAAGTCGGTGATGCCGATAACGGCTACGTCGCCCTCGACGCGGCACCATTCGTGGTCGGAAGAGTACTTCAGGTTTGCAGGTACGTTCATGATATCTTTTTTAGAATTTGAAATTGCTCTGTATTCGGGCACAAATATAGCTGTTATTTTTGTAACAGCAACTATTTTGTGCTTATTTTAATACAAATTCCACTTCTTTGAACAAGTAGGATTTAAGCGCTCCGTCGGCGTGGTGCAACAATAGCGCGCCCGATGCTTCGACCCCCTCGATCGAGGCTTCAAACAGCGTGCCGTCGGGCAGACGGTAGGTGTGCCGCTCGCCGAGGCGGTACATACGCTCGCGATAGTCGCGCTGAAGAACCTCTTTGTCGCCATGCTTGAGTTGCGCGTAGCGCTCCATACAGCGCGCGTGGAAGGTGTCGAGAACCTCCTGCCGGTCGAACGCGCGCCCTGCGGCTACGGCCATCGATACCGGATTGGGCAGCGCGGGGTCGAACTCCGTCTGGTTGACGTTGATGCCGATGCCGATAACGGTGCGGTTGAGGTGTGTCGAGATGCTGACGTGTTCGATGAGGATGCCGACTAACTTGCGGTCGTCGACATAGATGTCGTTGGTCCACTTGATGCGCGTGTCGATGCCGAAATCCGCAAAAGTATCCGTCAGTGCCAGCGCCACGACCTCCAGCAGCAGGAACTGCTCGCTTACGGCCAGAAAGCGAGGCTCGAGGACAAGCGTGAAGGTGAGGTTCTCGCCCTCGGGACTCGTCCACGAATGGCCCCGTTGTCCGCGCCCGGCGGTTTGTCGCTCGGCCCAGATAATATCGCCGTGGACGTAGCGCTCGGAGCGCGCGTCGTCGTTGGTCGAGGTGGTCTCTTCGATGCGGTAGATCATTATACCGAAACGCCGAAGTCGCGCAGCGCGTCGTTCAGCGATGTTTTTTTGTCGGTCGACTCCTTGCGCGTGCCGATGATCAGCGCGCAGGTTATGCTGTATTCGCCCGCGGGGAACTGCTTGCGGTAGCTGCCGGGCACGACCACCGAACGCGCCGGTACATAGCCCTTGTAGGTTACGGGTTCGGGGCCGGTGACGTCGATGATGTGGGTCGAGCCGGTGATCACGGTGTTCGAACCCAGCACCGCCTCGCGGCACACATGAGCCCCCTCGACCACGATCGAGCGCGAGCCGATAAAGCAATTGTCCTCGATGATCACCGGCGCCGCCTGCACGGGCTCCAGTACGCCGCCGATACCCACGCCGCCCGAGAGATGGACGTTGCGGCCGATCTGGGCGCATGAACCTACGGTCGCCCATGTGTCGACCATCGTTCCCGAATCGACATAGGCGCCGATATTGACATACGAGGGCATAAGGATCGCACCCGGGGCGATATAAGCTCCGTAACGCGCCACTGCCTGCGGCACGACGCGCACGCCGAGCTCCTCGTAACTGTGCTTGAGGTCCATTTTGTCGTACCACTCCAGCTCCCCGGCCACCATTTTGCGCATGGGCTGAATGGGGAAGTAGAGGATCACGGCCTTCTTGACCCACTCGTTGACCTGCCACTCGCTTTTTTCCAGATTGACGGGTTCGGCGGTGCGGAGCTGCCCCTTGTCGACGAGCTCCACCACCTGGCGGATCGCGTCGCGTGTAGCCTCATTCTGCAGCAACGCGCGGTCGTCCCACGCACTTTCTATGATTTTTTTCAGTTCGCTGTACATATTTATCTGTAATCGTTTGTTTCGTGACATCAAAGTTACGCAAATTTTTTCATAACTTTGCCCCGCTACATATCTAAACATAGGTATTATGATGAATTTATCGACAAAGGCCGTGCTGCTCGCCGTAGCCGCGGTTGCAATGGTAAGTTGCGGCAACATGAAAACAATCAAACATATGCCATATCCCGCCGCCGAACGCGGCGATGTGGTGGACAACTACTTCGGGACCGAAGTCGCCGATCCCTACCGCTGGCTCGAGGATGACAACTCCGAGGCTACGGCCCGGTGGGTTGCGGCCGAGAACGCCGTGACCGAGGATTACCTCTCGCAGATCCCGTTCCGCGAGACGATCCGCGAGCGCCTTACCCAACTGTGGAACTACCCCAAGCTGGCCGTTCCCGAGAAGCACGGCGACTGGTGGTACTACACCTACAACGACGGACTGCGCAACCAGTCTGCGTGGTACCGCTCGGCAACTCCCCATGAGGACGGCGAACTCTTCCTCGACCCCAATGCGCTGTCCGAAGACGGTACGGTGGCTCTGGTCGACGTGAGCTTTTCGAAGGATGGCCGCTATTGCGCCTATGCCGCCTCTGCGTCGGGCTCCGACTGGGTTGAGATCCGCGTGATGTCGACCGACGACGGAGGACTTACGGCCGACCGTATCGAGTGGGTGAAGTTCTCGGGCGCCGTGTGGGCCCCCGACTCCCAGGGGTTCTATTACAGCGCCTACGATGCTCCCGCGAAGGGCGTTTTCTCGTCGCAGAACCAGTTCCAGAAGGTCTGGTACCATGCCCTCGGAACCCTGCAGTCGGAGGATAAACTCGTCTACTCCGACCCCGCACACCCCCTGCGCTATTTCCATGCCGAGCCCTCGAAAGACGGCAAATGGCTCTTCGTAACGGCTTCGGAGGGAACTTCGGGCGCGGAGATCTACTTCCGCAAGACCACCGAAAACCGCTTCCGTACTCTGCTTCCGGGCTTCGAGAACGACTACTCGATCGTGGAGGTTCGCGGCGACAAGCTCTACTACCTCACCAATGCCGGTGCGTCGAACTACGCCCTGATGAGCGTCGACCTGAACGATCCCTGGAATATAGCTCCCGTGATCCCCGAGAATAAAAATCTGTTGCAGAGCGTCACCGCGGCCGCGGGATACCTCTTTGCCGAATACCTCGAGGATGCGCAGAGCAAGGTCTACAAATACGACTTCGACGGTAAGCTGATCGGCGGTGTCAACCTGCCTGCGATCGGGACGGTTTCGGGCTTCGATGGCGACGATACGGACGCCGACCTCTACTACTCGGTGTCCAACTACACCTCGCCCGTTACCATATATAAATATAATGTGGCTTCGGGGGCTTCGGAGCTCGTCCGCGAGCCCAATGTGAACTTCGATCACTCGCTGTTCACCACCGAGCAGGTATTCTTCACCTCGAAGGACGGTACGCGCGTGCCGATGTTCGTCTCGCACCGCAAGGATATGAAACTCGACGGCCAGAATCCCTGCTACCTCTATGCCTACGGCGGCTTCCAGCATAGCCTCACACCCGGATTCTCACCCGCGGCGGTGATGTTCATGGAGCAGGGCGGCGTCTACTGCGTCGCCAACCTGCGCGGCGGTACGGAGTACGGCGAGCAGTGGCACCGGGATGGTATGTTGGAGAAGAAGCAGAACGTCTTCGACGACTTTATCGCGGCGGCCGAATACCTTATCGCCAAAAAATATACCTCCTCGAAGCGTCTGGCTATCGCCGGCGGCTCCAACGGCGGTCTGCTGGTGGGCGCCTGCGAGGTGCAGCGTCCCGATCTGTTCGCCGTCTGCCTGCCCGCGGTGGGGGTGATGGATATGCTGCGCTACCACAAATTCACCATCGGCTGGGGCTGGGCCGTGGAGTACGGTTCGAGCGATAACGAGGAGCAGTTTTCCTATATTTACGAATACTCGCCCCTGCACAACATAAAAGAGGGTGTGAAGTACCCCGCAACCTTGGTAACGACCGCCGACCACGACGACCGCGTCGTCCCGGCCCACTCGTTCAAGTTTGCCGCCCAGATGCAGCACTGTCAGGCGGGCGAGGCTCCGATTCTGATCCGCATCGACTCCAAGGCGGGCCACGGCGCGGGCAAACCCACCTCGAAGCGTATCGACGAAGCAACGGATGTCTATGCGTTCCTGTTCCAGAACGTGGGTGTGGAGTATAAGGCGCTTAATAACTAATCAATGGTGTCGTTGCGAGCGAGTGCAACGAGCGTGGTATTCTGATTACTTGCAAGGCCTTGTATATCATGAAATTCCCACGTCGGACTTTATCCTCCTCGGAATGACATGAACTTTATATTTTGTTAGATTAAATGAAAGTCTACAAATTCGGCGGCGCCTCGGTGCGCAATGCCGACGGAGTGCGCAACCTGCGCAAGATCATCGACGACGAACAGAATTTGTTCATCATCGTTTCGGCAATGGGAAAGACCACGAACGCGCTGGAAAAGGTGTTCGAGGGGTTGCAGAAAGGCGATAAATCCCTTTCGATGGAGCATATAACGGCTCTGCGCGACTACCACGCCGAGATCGTCGGCGACCTCTGGTACGAGGCCGGCAAACATCTGCCGCAGGTCGACGCGCTGTTCGACGAACTGGAGAAGGTCGCGACCCGGACGGTCTATAAACCCTCCGACGCCGAGCTTTGGTACGATACGATCGTGGCCTTCGGCGAGTTGGTCTCTACGACCATCATTTCCGAATACCTCAACCATGCCGGCGTGGCCAACTGCTGGATCGATATGCGCCGCTGCTTCCTCACCGAGCAGCGCCACAAAGACGCGGGTGTCGATATCGAGGCTTCGGCCACGCTGCTGAAGACCGAGCTGGCGAAGCATCCCCAGAATATTATCGTCGGCCAGGGCTTCATCGGCGCCGCTCCCGACGGTACTACCACGACTCTCGGCCGCGAAGGTTCCGACTACTCGGCGGCCGTGGTGGCTAATATCCTCGACGCCGAGTCGATGGCCGTGTGGAAGGACGTGGACGGTATCCTGAACGCCGACCCCAAGATCTTCGACGACGCGACCCAGATCGCCGAGCTCAACTACCTCGACACCATCGAGTTGGCTTACAGCGGGGCGCAGATCATCCACCCCAAAACCATCAAGCCGCTGCAAAACAAGAATATACCGTTGTACGTACGTCCGTTCGGCGACAAGCGCAAGCCCGGCACCGTGATCCGCGGAATGTCGGCGCCGGTCGATGTGCCGATCCTGATTCTCAAGAAGGACCAGGTGCTGCTGACGATCCGTTCGCGCGACTTTTCATTCGTGCTCGAGGAGAAGTTTGCGACGATATTCTCGCTCCTGGAACAGCACCGCATCAAGGTCAACCTGATCCATAATTCGGCTGTGAACCTGAGCCTTTGCGTGGATAATTCGTGGCATATCGACGAGGCTGTCGAGGCGTTGCGCGAGGCCGGGTTCGATGTGATGAAGGCCGAGAATATGGAGCTGCTCACGATTCGCGGCTATACCGACGAGTTGTGGCGCAAGTATGCCCGCACGCCGCAGGTGTTTATCCGTCAGGCTACGCAGACTACGGTTCGTATTGTCCGCAAGCGCGAGTAATCGAAATATTCTATCACAGAGCGGCGGCCCCTCATCACGAAGGGCCGCCGCTGTTGTTTTTCGTCTTCAGGTTGCAGCCCGCCGGCCCGCTTCGCCGGCCGAAAACCGCTCTGCAATGACATCATGTGCTTACCGTATCAGATTTGCGATCTTCATGTCGCGTATCGTCCGCGAAATATACTTGTCGATATCCTCCTGCAAACGCTTGTACAGCAGACAGGAAGTATAATTCTCGTTATCGAGCAGTACCTCGCGGGCCGAACGCAGCGTGTTCTGGTAGTTCGAAACCTCGTTGCGCAGCGCCACGCCCTGCTTGTTCGACGCTCGTATCTTGTTCATCGACATCTCGCGCAACTTCTCGCACACGGTGTTGACCAGGATCATCACCACATTGTCCATGAGCGTATGTCCGTGCATAAAGAGATAGGTGTTCTCGGGCGTGAGTCCGCGTTCCGCGAGGTGCGATTTGAACCCCTCCATTTGCGCGCCGAAGCCCGGATGCCGCCCCTCGAGCAGCCGTAGCCGCTTGGTGACGTTACGCTGCAGCCACTCGAGCGTTTTCGCGCCGTTGTCCTCAAGATCGAGGTAGCCGATCCGCACCGCCGACTTGAAATCCGCCAGCGGAAAAATATTGGCCGAGCCCTTCGCCGCTGCAAATGCGTACCACACGAACAGTGGATAGATCGTGCACGAATATTCGTGCATGAAACGCTCGAAATCGAAGATGCGCGTATCGTTCTTGGTGGCCTTTACGCATACGTTGTGCAACGACGGCGCATAGCAGAGGTAATTTTCGGTCGCGTAGGCATAGGTGTGAAACATGAACCGTGCACCGTTCACCTCCCTCGATTGCTCGGTGTGGTCGGCGAACAGAAAATCGAAATCCGAGTCCACGCACAGCAGCTTTTTGTCGTGAGACTGGGGTATCATGCTCATCAACACTTTCTTACCCTTTGGCAGATCCTTGCGGTCGGGCACCGAGATCTCGAACCGCAGGTGCGGATTTGCGAAGTGGTCGAAGATCCCGCGCCAGAAAGCCACGTCCTCGTAGCCCTCGACGAAAACCTCGACCTTTTGTTGGTCGGGATTTGCCGGCAGGGGCCTGGGCATAGGGCCCGGGGCGTTTTTTCGGGCAAAGGGGTTGAATTTATTCAGTTTCTTGCGGAACATATCGGGATGTGTTGTAGACAAAGATAATAAATTTACTATTTTTGTGCAAAATATAGCGGCGCAGGATTTGCACGAATACCTATAAAAAAGAACATGGCGGACAACGATTGGAAAGCACGGCTCGGAACGGTCTATTCGACCAACCCCGACTTCAAATACGATACCGACGAAGGGTCGGAGGCCGAGACGCCCGACCCCGGGCGTCAGCAGTTGCGCGTGTGGCTCGACCGCAAGCAACGCGCGGGTAAGGTCGTGACGCTCGTCAAAGGATTTGTGGGCCGCGATGCCGACCTGCAGGAACTTGCGCGCCTGCTCAAGACTAAATGCGGTGTGGGCGGAGCCGCCAAAGACGGCGAGATCATCATCCAGGGCGACCACCGCGACCGCGTCGCCGACATCCTCACCAAGGCCGGATACGGCTGCAAAAAGGCGGGTTCGTAGTGCGTAAGTTGCTTCATATCGTCATCTGTGCCTGCGCGTTGTGCTTCGCGCATGCGGCCTCGGCGCAGTACTATACCTGGGGTTCCGATGCCCCGATGAAATGGTCGACGATCCGTACCCCCGACGTGCGGATGATCTACCCCGACACCGTCGCCGCCGTCGCGCAGCGCACGCTGTTCTACATCCGCACCGTGCAGCCCGATATAGGCCACGGATTCACCAAGGGCCCGATGCGCATCCCGTTCGTCCTGCACCCCGAGAATTTCCAGTCCAACGGACTTGTCATGTACCTGCCCAAGCGTGTGGAGTTCCTCACTTCACCCGCGATCGACAGCTATTCGATGCCGTGGTACAAGCAGTTGGTGGCCCACGAATACCGCCATGCCGTGCAGTACAACAACCTCAACGTCGGCATCCCAAAAATTATGAGCTACGTCCTTGGTCAGCAGGGTTCTACGATCGGTCTTCTGTGCATGCCGCTTTGGGCCATGGAGGGCGACGCCGTGATGACCGAGACCGCCATGTCGTCGTTCGGAAGGGGCGAGCAGCCCTCGTTCTCGATGGGGTTCCGCGCCATGCAGGGATTTTCCGCCACACGCCGTAATATCGACAAATGGTTCTGCGGCTCCTACCGCGATTATATTCCCGACCACTACGAGATCGGCTATCAGGTCTGCTCCTACGCCTACGAACGCTACGGCGAGAACGTGTGGGATAAGGTGGGGCGGTTCAGTGCGCGCAATATCTACATGATCGCCACCACGCGAATAGCCCTCGGTAAATACTACGACACGACCGTTCCCGAACTTTTCCACGGCACGTTCGACACCCTCGACAGTCTCTGGGCCTCGCTTCCCAAGGTTGAGGACAGCACGACGGACCTGACCCCTATGCCCGAGGGCAACTATACGACCTACCAGTGGCCAATGCCACTGGGCGCTGCCGCCGTACTGGCGGTGAAGACCGATTTCGACCGTCCGACGCGTTTCGTGGCGATCGACCGCCGCACGGGCGAGGAACGCAAAATAGCCTATACCGGCCAGATCTCGACCCGCCCCGCGATGGCCAACGGCCGCGTGTGGTGGACCGAGTACCGGCGCTCGAAGCTCTTCGAGCAGCGGGTCAACTCGCAGCTGTGCTATATGGATCTCGCCGATGGTGTTACGAGGTCGGTCGCCGGAGTGCGCCGGGCGCTCTATCCAACCCCGGCGGGCAACGATCTGGCCTGGGTCGAATATAGCCCCGACGGCCGCTATACGGTCGTGGTGCGTAAGGCCGGCGGCGAAGAAGAGCGCTGGGCGACGCAAGAGGGGCAGGAAGTGCACGGGCTTGCGTGGGACGATGCCACGGCAGCGTTCTATGTGCTCATTACCGATGATTCGGGCATGTGGATCGGCACGATCGACGACGCGGGAACGCATCCGCTCTTCGAAGGGCGTTACATCACGTTGAGCAACCTGCGCGCCGGGGGCGGCCGACTCTATTTCGGCTCGATAGCCTCGGGCCGCGACGAGGCCCATTGTCTCGATATCGCTTCGGGACGCCAATACCGCATCACCGAGTCGGAGTTCGGTTCGTTCGCCCCGATGTCCGCGGGCAAGGACGTGCTCGTTACGACATACGACCGCCGCGGCTACCGCGTGGCGGTGCAGCAGGGCGCCGAGGGTGCTTTGACCGAGGTTGCGGCCGAAAAGTTGCCGAAGAATCTCGTAAATCCCGAGCGCAAAAAATGGGACGTTGTGAATCTCGACACGGTACGCTTCACCGAGGCCGATTCGGTGGCCCAAGGCGAAAAATTCCATACCAAGCGCTACCGCAAAGCGCCCAATCTGGTCAATATCCACAGCTGGATCCCCGTGGCGTTCGATCCCTTCCGGGCTATCGACGAGCACGATATAAACGTCAACCTGGGCCTCACGCTCATGTCGCAGAACCTGCTCTCGAACACCGAGGCCTACGCCTCCTACGGCTGGAACGGCAGCGAGGGCTCGCTCTACAACCTCGGCGTCCGCTATTTCGGTCTGGGCGTGCATTTCGACCTCGACGCGTCGTACGGCGGCAACCAGCTCTTCTATTCGCTTGCGGCCCGCGATCCCCAGGGCAACCCTGTGCTCCAACCCCATCCCGATCCCGATAAATACTACTCGTTCGGCCTTACTGCCACGCTGCCGCTCTATTTCCAGCAGGGCTACCATTCGCGTCTGCTGTCGCTCTCGGCGGGGTGGAACTACTCCAACGGCATGGTGGTCAACCTGGATAAGATAGAGTGGGACAAGGGCCGCATCACCAACTTCACGCGCATAGGCTTCAAAGAGGGCCTCCAGAAGATCAACTTCGGCGTGTGGTTCAGCGACCAAGTGCAGATGGCCTACCGCGACTTCGCGCCCCGGTGGGGTTATGCCGTGAGCGTGAACTACACGTTCAACCCCGCAAACCCCCACTTCAGCAACCTCATATCGGTCTACGAGCAGTTCTATCTGCCCGGATTTCTGCCCCATAACTCTCTGAAAATACAGGGCAACTACCAGACCTCGGTCGGCGGATATAAGTTCCCCACGGGCTATGCTCCGTTGAGCTATAAATCCTCGCGCCTCATCCCCCGCGGATTCACTTCGGCCGACATCATGTCGAACGACTACACGGCTCTCGCGGCCGACTACCAGTTCCCGGTGTGGTGCCCCGACGGCGGTATCGGTTCCATACTATATTTCAAACGCATCCGTTTGAACATAGGCGGCGACTATGCCCGGTTCCAGCGTCCCGCGGGTAATGCGATGGCGTGGCAGCAGATATGGTCGGTGGGCGGTGATATCGTCTTCGACGTCAATCTGTTCCGCCAACCGGCATCGGCCACTTCGACCTTCAAGTTGTCTGTCTACAAACCCAGCGAGGGCAGTATGTGGGTGGGGGCCTCGGTGGGTCTGCCTTTCTAACGATCGGCAATCGGCAATGGCGTGAAAATTTCTCACGGCCCATTTTCCATTGCTCACTCATATTTTGTATCTTTGCCGCAAACTACGCTCAAATGGCTAAAAAGAAAAAGAAGGGCCCGAGCCCCGAAACGATAAAATGGATATGGATAGCGGCGTTCGCACCGTTCGCGCTGCTGTTTCTGATGCTGCTGCTCGCGGCCATGGGGCTGTTTGGCCGCATGCCGTCGTTCGAGGAGCTCGAGAATCCGCGCAGCAACCTCGCCACGGAGATCTACTCCGAGGATGGCAAGGTGCTGGGTACGTTCTTCGTCCAGAACCGCTCTTATGTGCAGTATGCCGAGCTTTTTCCCGCCGATTCCGCGCTTCACATCCGTCTCGACGGACGCGAGGTGCCGCCGGTAGTCGCCGCGCTTATCTCGACCGAGGACGCGCGCTTCAGGAGCCACTCGGGCATCGATATCCCCTCGCTGGCGCGCGTGGCCGTGAAGACCGTGATGCTCCAGAACACCTCGCAGGGCGGCGGATCGACCATCACCCAGCAGCTGGCCAAAAACCTTTTCCCGCGCGATACGGCCCGCAATTCGGGTGCCATAGCCCGCAAGGCGAAGCTCGTGACAGCCAAGCTCAAGGAGTGGATCACGGCCCTCAAACTCGAATACAACTATACCAAGGAGGAGATCGCCGCGATGTACCTCAATACCGTGGAGTACGGCTCGAACGCCTACGGCATCAAGTCGGCGGCCCATACGTTCTTCAACAAGGAGCCCAACGAGCTCAACGTCCAGGAGGCCGCGGTGTTGGTGGGTGTGGTCAACGCTCCCTCGAAGTACTCCCCGGTGCGCAACCCCGAGAACGCTCTTCGGCGCCGCAACCTGGTAATCTCGCGTATGGAGGATGCCGGTGCGCTGACCAAAAAGCAGCGCGACTCGCTCTGCGCCCTGCCCATAGTGCTCAACTACAAGCCCGTGTCGCACAACGAGGGCACGGCGACCTATTTTCGCGAGATGCTTCGTCTGGTGATGAACGCCGAGCGTCCCAAGCGCAGTCAGTTCTACAACGAATGGGACTTCAACCAGGCGGAAAAGGAGTACAACGAGAACCCGCTCTACGGCTGGTGCCTCAAAAACCGCAAGGCCGACGGCACGAAATACAACATCTACCGCGACGGACTGAAGATCTACACCACGGTCAACTCCGTGATGCAGGCCTACGCCGAGCTGGCCGTGCAGCGGCAGATGGAGACGGTGATCCAGCCCCGCATGGACGCGCAGTTCAAGCGCACGAAGGTGTTGTTCAACGACACCAACCGCGAGGACCGCGAGCGCATCATGAAAAACGCCATCCGCTATTCGGACCGCTACCGCGAGATGAAGAACGCCGGCATCGGCGAGAAGGATATCATGGCCTCGTTCGACCGGGAGTGCCCGATGAAGGTCTTCACCTATAAGGGCGACCGCGATACGGTGATGACCCCGCGCGACTCGATCCTGCACCACAAGCGCATCATGCGCGCCTCGTTCGTGGCCCTCGATCCGCGTTCGGGCTACGTGAAGGCCTATGTCGGCGGCCCCAACTTCCGCTACTTCAAATACGATATGGCCAAGCAGGGCAAGCGTCAGATAGGCTCGACGATCAAGCCCTTCGTCTATACGTTCGCCATCGACCACCTCGGCCTTTCGCCCTGCACCACGGTTCCCAATCTGCCCACGACCATCGAGACGGCCAACGGCACGGCGTGGTCGCCCAAGGAGGCCGGTAATGTAGAGTACGACGGTGCGCTGCATCCGCTGACCTGGGGCCTTGCCATGAGCCGCAACAACTATTCGGCGTGGATCATGAAGCAGGCCAAGCAGCCCGCGGCCGTGGCCGATTTTATCCATAACATGGGTGTTCGCAGCTATATCGACCCCGTTCCGGCGCTGTGCCTCGGAACTTCGGAGTCGAATGTCTTCGAGCTCACGAGCGCCTTCTCGACCTTCGCCAACGAAGGCGTGCATATCGACCCGATATTCGTTACGCGCATCGAGGACCGCCAGGGTAACCTTATCTCGAGTTTCATCCCCCAGACGCAGGACGCCATCAGCGAGCGCACGGCATATACCATGCTCACGATGCTTCAGGCGGTCGTGCATTCGGGAACGGCCGGGCGTCTGAACCGCGACTACGGCTTCTACGGCACGGAGATAGGCGGTAAGACCGGAACCTCGAACCGCAACCGCGACGCTTGGTTCATGTGCGTAGCCCCCAGGATCGTGTGCGGCGCATGGGTTGGCGGCGAAGATCAGGCCGTGCACCTGCTTTCTGCGGGCGAAGGCTCGATCGCTGCGCTGCCTATCGTGGGCGACTTCCTCAAAAAGGTCTACGACGACGGCCGTCTGGGCCCCAGCCGCACCGATGCCTTCGTGCGCCCGGCGCTGATGCCGCACTACGACTGCAGCGATACCGCCGAGACGACCCAGAGTACGTCGGACGACGACGCGTTTTTCGATTAGGATTTTAGAATAGAGAATAAAAAAATGAAGATTGCTATTGTAGGCGTCAGTGGCGCCGTGGGGCAGGAGTTCCTGCACATCCTGGAGGAGCGTTCCCTGCCGATAGATGAGTTGGTGCTGTTCGGCTCGGACCGCAGCGCCGGTCGCACATATAAGTTTCGCGGTAAGGATATAACCGTCAAGCTGCTGCAGCATAACGACGATTTTCGGGGCATAGACTTCGCCCTCACGAGCGCCGGAGCCGGAACCTCGAAAGAGTACGCCGGGACGATCACCAAGCACGGTGCGATCATGATCGACAACTCGAGCGCATTCCGCATGGACGCCGACGTGCCGCTGGTGGTTCCCGAGGTCAACGCCGGGGATGCGAAGAACGCTCCCCGGGGCATCATCGCCAATCCCAACTGCACCACGATCCAGATGGTCGTGGCGCTGAAGGCTATAGAGAACATCTCGCATATCCGCCGCGTGCTGGTTTCGACCTATCAGTCGGCCAGCGGAGCGGGTGCCGCGGCTATGGACGAGTTGGTGGAGCAGTATGCCGAGATCGGCGCGGGCAAGGAGCCCACGGTGTCTAAATTCGCCTACCAGCTGGCTTATAACGTGATTCCTCATATCGACGTCTTCACCGACAACGACTACACCAAGGAGGAGATGAAGATGTTCCACGAGACGCAGAAGATCATGCATTCCGATGTTAAGGTTTCGGCCACGTGCGTACGTGTTCCGGTTATCCGCGCCCACTCCGAGAGCATCTGGGTCGAGACCGAGCGCCCGGTGTCGGTCGCCGAGGCCCGCGAGGCTTTTGCCAAGGCCAAGGGCATCGTGCTGATGGACGAACCAGCCGCCAAGACTTATCCCATGCCGTTGTTCATCGCCGGCAAAGACCCCGTATATGTGGGTCGTATCCGCAAGGATATCACCTGCGACAACGGACTCGCGTTCTGGTGCGTCGCCGACCAGATCAAGAAGGGCGCGGCGCTCAATGCCGTGCAGATCCTCGAGACGCTGATGTAGGATTGTTAATATCAAAGCCCCCCCCCTCGCTTATTGTTGGAGGGGCTATTGCAAGCGAATATAATGAGTGTGGTCAATCTGATGAAATGCAAGGCGGTGTTGGTAATCAGATTCCCACGTCGGGCTAAAGCCCTCCTCGAAATGACATACGGAAAAGGCGTCGGTTTTATCGACGCCTTTTCCGTATGTATCCTGCATTGAACTAAATCTTCTCCAACTCCACCGTGAAGTGCCGCATGATGGGCGCCTCGAACTTGATGCTGTAGCCCTTGGTGATTTGCGCCCCGCGCTCGAAGACGTTGCGGCAGGCGGCGGCGATCACGCGGATATGGTTGTCGGTGTACGAACGGCGCGGAATGGCCAGACGCATAAGCTCCAGTTTCGGGAAGCGGTTCTCGCGCGTTTCGGGGTCGCGGTCGGCCAGTATCGAGCCGATTTCCACCGAGCGAATGCCCGCCTCGAGGTAGAGCTCTACGCACAAAGTCTGGGCGATGAAGTGCTCCTTGGGCAGGTTGGGCAGCACCTTCTTGGCGTCGATAAAGATGGCGTGACCACCCGCGGGACGCTGGTAGGGTACTCCGTACTCATCGAGCAGGTCGCCGAGCAATTTTACCTGGCGGATACGTGCGTCCAGCTGTGCGAACTCCGTATTCTCGTCCAGACCCACGGCCAGGGCGTCCATATCGCGGCCCGACATGCCGCCGTAGGTCACGTAACCCTCGAACATAATATTGAAAGTCATGGCCTTGCGGAAGAGTTCCTCCGAGCGCATGGCTACGAAGCCACCCATATTTACAACCCCGTCCTTCTTGGCCGAGATGGTCATGATGTCGGCGTAGGTGTACATCTCGCGCACGATATCCTTGATCGTCTTGTCGGCGTAGCCCTGCTCGCGCGTCTTGATGAAATAGGCATTCTCGGCGAAGCGGGCCGAGTCCATAAGCATCGGAATGCCGTACTTGCGGCACAATTCGGCCGTGGCGCGGATGTTGGCCATCGACACGGGCTGACCGCCCGCGGTGTTGTTGGTTATAGTCAGCACCACGCACGGAACCTTCTCGCGAGGGGTCTCCTTAAGCACCTTCTCCAGCTTGGCGATGTCCATCTCGCCCTTGAACGGGATTTCGAGCTGGGTGTCCGATGCGGCGTCGATCGTACAGTCCACGGCGTGGCAGCGGCGGTATTCGATATGTCCTTTGGTGGTATCGAAGTGGGAGTTGCCCGGCACGACGTCGCCTTCCTTGAGCATCGCCGAGAAGATCACATTCTCGGCCGCGCGGCCCTGGTGCGTGGGCAGAAAGTGGGGCATGCCGAAGATCGTCTCGACGGCGGCCTTCAGCCGGAAATAGGACGAAGCGCCGGCATAACTCTCGTCGCCGGTCATCATCGCAGCCCACTGGCGGTCGCTCATGGCACCCGTGCCCGAGTCGGTCAGCAGGTCGATGTATACCTGGTCGCTGGGGAGTTTGAAGAGGTTGTACTTCGCTTCGCGGATCCAGGCCTCGCGCTCCTCGCGGGTCGAGGTGCGGATCGCCTCGGTCATTTTAATTTTGTAGGGTTCGGCATAAGGAAGTTTCATATCGTATGTTTTTTTGGTATAACGGTTATAATCATACCAAAATTAAGCAAAAATTTTGAGATTTGAGTTTGCGGTATTAAATTTGTTTCGGACGGCAATGAATTCTAAACCTTTATAGTTATGAAAAAGTACCGTTGCACAGTCTGCGAACACATCTATGACCCCGCCGAGGGTGATCCCGAAAACGGAGTGAAGCCCGGAACAGCCTTCGAAGATCTCCCCGAAGAGTGGGTATGCCCTACCTGCGGTGTGGGTAAAGAACTTTTCGAGCCGGTCGATTAACCGGACCCAATGCAGCGAAAACCATATACAGTAAAACCATACTACAATGATTGCACTTATATCGTTTTTCCTAACACTTCCGATTATGACAGCAGATACCCCGACCACCGTACAGTTCGTTCCCCGGGAACTTCCGTACGCCTACGACGCCCTCGCACCCCAGGTGTCCGAGGAGACGTTGCGTTTCCACCACGATAAACACTACACCGGTTACGTCAACAAGCTCAACGAACTGGTCGCAGGAACCCCCTATGCCGGCAAGACGCTCGAGGCGATCATGCTCTCGGCCGAGGGCCCGGTCTTCAACAATGCCGCGCAGGCCTGGAACCACGAGTTCTTCTTCGCGCAGCTCTCGCCCAAGGCACAGGCTGTTCCCGACGGTGCTCTGGCAAAGGCTATCGAGCGCGACTTCGGGTCGTTCGAGGCCCTGAAGGCGCAGATGGAGAAGTCGGCCGTGGGCCTTTTCGGCTCGGGCTGGACATGGCTCGTGCAGGACAAGGCCGGCAAGCTGGCGGTGGTCAACGAGCCCAATGCCGGGAATCCGATGACCAAGGGGTTGACGCCGCTGATGTGCTTCGACGTGTGGGAGCATGCCTATTATATCGACTACCGCAACCGCCGGGCCGATGCCGTGGCGGCGCTCTGGGACCGCATCGACTGGAAGGTCGTAGGCCAGAGATATAAATAGAGTGGCTGTTTAATAAGAAAAGGCGTCGGTTTTTCCGACGCCTTTTCTTATGCTCTTGCATGTTATTTTCAGGTCGTAGCTCGCGGTGGACAAATCAGCAAGTAGTGATGATGCAGGCCTTGGCTTTGCCGTCATTTTCTACGCTCGGCAAAACGAGTGGGCTCATTCTGCTCTCGCTCATCGAAAACGTTCGTAGGGCGGAGCTGCGGCCTGCCGGCTCGCTGCGCAAGCCACTCTTACTTCTGCTCCAACTTCAACAGAACATCCTTCATCTCCACCCCTCCGGCATAACCCGTGAGCGTGCCGTCCGAGCCCACGACGCGGTGGCAGGGAACGACGATCGGCAGGGGATTGCGGTTGTTGGCCATGCCTACAGCACGGAAGGCTTTGTCGTGGCCTATCTGCTCGGCGATCTGCTTGTAGGTGCGGGTCTGGCCGTAGGGGATACCTTCTAATGCCTTCCAGACTTTTTTCTGGAACGCCGAGCCCTCGGGAGCCAGCGGAACGGTGAATTCGCGCCGCGTGCCTGCAAAATATTCGCGCAGTTCGCGCGCCGCCTGCTCCAAAACCGGCGAGGCGGCTTTAGCCGCCGCCGGTGTACCTCCAAAACGGATCGCGGTCAGGGCTTTGTCGTCGGCAACCAAAGTCAGCCTTCCGGCGGGTGTTTCAATAACGATTGAATTTTCCATGTGACAACTTGTTTTGTTTTTAAAGTCTCCCTTTTCAAAAGGAGATTTAGAGGGATTGTCAATATAAAATCCAGGCGGGATGTACAGCCTTGAGGTCTTACAAATTCTGTATGGTATATTCTATCATCTTCTGCCGCACGTTCTGGGTATCGCTGGGCAGCATCGAGTGGTTCTGGTCGGGGTAGAGCATCATGTCGTACTGCTTGCCGCGGCGGTTCAGCGCGCGGGCCATTTCGACGGTGTTCTGGAAGTGGACGTTGTCGTCGGCCGTGCCGTGGATCATCAGCAGGCGCGTCTGGCTGTCGTCGAGCATCTGCGCGAAGTTGATCGGCGAGTTGTCGTCGTAGCCCGCGGCGTTGAATTGCGGCAGGTTGTTGTAGAGCTCGGTGTAGATCGAGTCGTAGTAGCGCCACGAGGTTACGGGCGCCACGGCTATGGCCATGCGGAACATGCCGTGACCCTTCAGCGCGCAGCTCAACGCCGTGAAGCCGCCGTACGACCAGCCGTAGATACCTATGCGGGTATCGTCGACCCACGGCTTCGCACCCATATGGCGGGCGGTGGAGATGAGATCCTCGACCTCAAGGGCTCCGAGGCGTCCGTAGGTGAGTTTGCGGAACTTCTCGCCCCGGAAGCCGGTCCCGCGCGTGTCGGCGCATACCACGATGTAGCCCTTGTCGGCCAGCGCGTCTTCCCAGTCCAGCGACCATCGGTCGGCTACCGACTGCGAGCCGGGGCCCGAATACTGGGTCAGCAGCACGGGGTATTTCTGCGCCGGATCGAAGCCGCGCGGCTTTACGATATAGGCGTTGAGCGAGTCGCCGCGCTCGGTGCGTATCTTGAAGAATTCCTTCACCGGTCTGCCCGAGGCAGCCAGCTCGTCGCGCAGCTCGCGGCTGTCGGCCAGCGTACGCACGGTGCGGCCCTCGGCGTCGCAGACGTCGACACGGTTGGGCGTCGCGGCGTTGGAGAAGGTGGTGATCAGGTATTTCATTCCGGCGCCGGCGGCCACCGTGTAGTAGCCCTCGCCCTGCGTCAGCCGACGTTTGTCCTTGCCGTCGAGCTTCACGCTGTAGAGGTTGCGGCGCAGGGGCGACGTCTCGGTCGAGATGTACCATACGCGTTTGCCGTCGGTTCCCACGACGTCGGTTACCTCCCATTCGCCCTTGGTCACCTGGGCCAGAACGCCGCGCTTGATGCTGTATAAATAGAGGTGCATGTAGCCCGTGTGGCACTCCGTGCGGACCAGAAAACGGTCGGCGTCGACGAAGGTTATGGTGTCGTCGTTCACACGGTCGACATATTGCTGCGCCCGCTCCTCATAGATCGTGCGCTGTGCGCCGTGGGGCTCGTTGAGGATCATCTCGAAGGTGTTCTGGCGGCGGTTGAGGCGGTGGAACCACAAACGTCCGTCGGGCGTCCACCCGATGCGCGGAATATACTGGTCGGTGTCGCTGCCGGTGTCGATGCGGGTCTTGAGTCCGGTTGCGATGTCGTAGACCCACAGCTCGACCGCCGAATTCCGCTCGCCGGCCTTGGGGTATTTGAACGAGAACGCCTGGTTGTAGAGCTTGCCGTCGTAGCGCATCATCTCCATCACGGGGACGCACGACTCGTCGAAGCGCAGGTAGGCGATCTTGCGGCTGTCGGGCGAAAAGGCGTAGGCGCGCGTGGTGCCCAGCTCCTCCTCGTAGACCCAGTCGGTGGTGCCGTTGATGACCGAGTTCCATATTCCGTCGTTGGTCACGCGGCAGGTGCGCTGCGAGGCGATGTCATAGAGCCACAGGTCGTTGCGATCGGAGTAGGCGATCGTGCGGCCGTCGGGCGAGAACGAAGCGTCGCGCGGGGCTTCGGCCTGGATCAATATGGGGTTTACCTTGCCGCCGGATATGAGGTTGTAGGTTGTGGTGAACGAGTGGCGGTAGATAGGCTTGCGGCCCGAGGAGACGAGAATGGAGCGTTCGTCGGGCGAGAAGGCGTAGCCCGAGACGGCGAGGTTGACGCCCATGGGCAGCATGTTCTCGCCGCGCGAAGGCTCGGCGTAGCTGTAGCGCAGAATATTATTGGCCTCGAGGGTGGTGTAGTGTTCGCCGTCGGCCATGGGGACCATGCCGCGCACGGTCTGGTTCATCGAGCGCAGACGCGCTATCTCGGCGTACTCGCCGCGCGCCTCGGCGGTCGCCGTCGCGAGCGTCGCGGCGGCAAGCAATAAGTAATACAGCGGTTTCAATGTCGTTCGGGTGTTATTCTATGTCGAATTCGTAGCCCAGGCGCTTGCCGGTCACGAATTTCGAGTTATCCATTTTGGTGTTGAACTGGTCGACCGTCACGCGTTTCGTATCTTCGTAGGGCGGCATCAGCAGGTCGAAGTTGAGGGCAAAGTCGATCGACGACTCCAACATCGCAATCAACTCCTCGCGGCCCAGCTCGTGCTCGCCGAACTGCGTGGCCCGGACCGACGAGTGGCAGATGCCCTCGACGAAGTAACGGTGTTCGCGGTTGATGAAGATGCGGCCGATCAGATAACCCTCGTCGGCGTTGCGGTTGAGTTTGAATGAGTCGGAAAGGAAGTTGTAGATGTTGATCATTCCGCAGTAGGAATTGTCCTCGTTGCTCTTCACATAGTCGTTCTGCCAGACGGGGTGCGGGTCGTCGAATTCGAAGACATCGGTGTGCATCTGGAAGATCAGGATGTCGTTGGCGATCTGTATCTGGGCCTCGAACTTTCCGCGGTCGCGGTATTCGAGCCGCACGCGGCGGTCGAGCTTGCCGTCGAGTTCGTCGTCCATCTCCGAGGCCATTTCCAGGAGCGTGTCCTTCAGATCGTTGAATGCCGCGAAGGTATTGTCGAAGACTCGCTGCTTGAGCGTCGACTTGCGGACGATGGTTTCGAGGATCTTTTTGCGCAGGGGTGAGGTTTCCATATTTGATTTTTATTTTATGCGTATCTGTGCGTCCTTTTCGAGCCGGGCTCCGGGCTTGAGTTTGTTGAGCTTCTCGATCGACTTCGAGCGTATGGCGTAGGACTGTCCCACGGCGTAGATCGTCTCGCCCTCGCGGCAGATGTGGACGCGGGCGTTGCCTTCCCAGCGCTTGCGCTTGCGCTCGATGTAGACTACCTCGCCGGTTGTCGGGCGCGCCGCCTTGTCGGTTATGTCGTTGAATTTGCGCAGGTTGGCGGCCGAGATGCGGAACTTTTCGCCTATATTCTCGTAGGTGTCGTTCTCCTTGGCCAGTACGTAGTGGACGCGGTTGGTCTGATAGACGTTATATCCGGCGTGGGCGTTGATCGTCACGCGGTAGTTGTCGGGGTCGACGTAGGTGGTCGAAACGGCCACCAGCTCCACGCTGCACTGGTCGGAGAAGGCGTCGCAAGGGTCGGTGAGTTTGCCGCCGTGACGCGAGGCGTAGAGAACGCCTCCGTCGGGCTGGTCCAAAAGATAGAGCTGGCTCTCCTCGATGATGCGGCACAGGCGCGGGGCGTAGTCGGGGGCTGTGGCGTAGCCGCAGTTTTTCAGACCCCGGGCCCAGCTTTTGTAGTCGTTCGAGGCGTAGGCGAAGAGCGAATCGTAGCGCGGCTGGGTGTCGAGAAACTCCGCATGGTCCTGATACGACGCCTCGACCGAGTCGTAGGCCCGGAAACATTCGCCCCTGGCGTCGTCGTCGTGGGTGACCGAGGCGCCTGTCCAGTTCTTCTTGCACTTGATGCCGAAGTGGTTGTTCGACGAGCGCGAAAGGCGGCTGTTGCCGCAGTCCGACTCGAGAATTCCCTGCGCCATGGTGATGCTGGCCGGTATGCCGTAGCGCTCCATATGGGCGATGGCTATGTGCTTGTAGCGGTCGACGTACTCCTCGCGCGTGGCCCGCGTCTGGGCCGTCGCTACCCCCGGGGCGGCGAGAACTATTGTGGCGAGAAGTATTGCTTTTTTGGAAAATGTCATTATCTTTGTTAAACTTGTTACGGACAAAGGTATTATTTTCCCGCGAAAATTACAATATAAAATAAACCAGACTATGTTTACCAAAAACGCTAACGCTATTTTCAACCGTGCTATCGAGGATTATCACCGTTGGGATGATGTGGATCACCCCATGACCAACCCCTATGAGCCCGGAACGCTCGACGCGCTGCTCTACCACAAGAACTGGATCGATACCGTGCAGTGGCACCTCGAAGACATTATCCGCAATCCCAATATCGACCCCGTGGAGGCGCTGGCTATCAAGCGTCGCATCGACAAGTCGAACCAGGACCGTACGGATATGGTCGAATATGTGGACTCCTATATGCTCGATAAATACAAGGATATCAAGCCCGCGGAGGGTGCGCGCCTCAATACCGAGACTCCGGGCTGGGTCATCGACCGTCTGTCGATCCTGGCGCTCAAGATCTACCACATGGCCGCCGAGTGCAAGCGCACCGACGTCGGTGCCGACCATATCGCGGGTTGTGAGAAGAAGCGCGACGTACTGCTGTCGCAGCAGGTCGACCTGTCGAACTCCCTGCAGGAGCTGATCGACGATATCGAATCGGGCCGCAAGTATATGAAGACCTACAAGCAGATGAAGATGTATAACGATCCGGCGCTCAATCCGGTTCTCTATGGTAAAAAATAAGAAACTTCCGCACCACCTGCTGGTGATGCGAAACTCCGCGATGGGCGATGTGGCAATGCTGCCACACGCCCTTCGCGCATTTTGCGGGGCCTATCCCGACGTGCGGGTCACCGTGGCGACGCAGAAGATGTTCCGTCCGTTTTTCGACGGCCTGAACGTCGATTTTCTGGATGTCGACACCAAGGGCGCGCAGCATTCGCTCGCCGGGATGTGGCGCCTGGCGGCCGAAGCGCGCTCGATGGGCGTCGATGCCGTGGCCGACGTCCACGACGTGATGCGTTCGCAGGTATTCCGGCTGTCGATGATGCTCCACGGCGTACCCACGGCGCATATCGCCAAGGGACGCTGCGCAAAAAAACGCTTTATCTGTCGCCATGGCCGCGGAGTGGAGTCTCTGCGCCATTCGGTGCTGCGCTATTGCGATACGATACGCGCGCTGGGCTTTGAATTTCCCGATCCTGCACCTGCCGTGCATAGCGAACGCCCCAATCCCATGGGCGAAAAGACCGGAAAATGGGTCGGATTCGCACCCTTTTCGGCGCATGCCGGCAAGACCTATCCCGAAGATATGCGCCGCGAGCTGGTCCGCCTGCTCTCGGAGCGCTACGACCGCGTGTTTATTCATGGCGGTGGCGGTGCCGAAGCCGAATTTGCGCAGCAGATGGAGGCGTTGTATCCCAATGTCACGGCGCTGTTCGGCAAGATGCGGTTCGCCGGAGAACTCGACCTTATTTCGCATTTGGATTGTGTGATCTCGATGGATTCGCTGGTGATGCACATGGCCTCGCTCATGGCTACGCCCGTGGTCTCGATATGGGGGGCGACGCACCCGGGGCTCGGATTCCTGGGCTACGGAGCCGATCCACGCGGGATTTTGCAGGCCGATATGGAATGCCGCCCGTGCTCGGTATTCGGCGCCAAGCCGTGCAAATACGGCGACTACCGATGTCTGCGCGCCATAACCCCCGAAATGGTCGTGGCGAAGGTCGACGAAACGGTCGGTTGAGAGGGCTCTATTTTCTGCAGCAGCAACCGACCAAGTGGTCGTTCACAAATCCTGTGGCTTGCAGATGAGCGTAGCAGATCGTCGTGCCGAAGAATTTAAAGCCGCGCTTTTTCATATCCTTGCTCATGGCATCGGATTCCGGCGATGAGCAGGGAACTTCGCTCAAAGATTTCAGGTTATTGACGATCGGCTTGTTGTCCGGGAAAAAAGAGAGAGTGTAGCTGTAAAAACTGCCGAACTCTTTCTGAACGGCGATAAACAGTTTTGCGTTATGGATTGCCGCGGCTATTTTAAGGCGGTTTCGTATGATGCCGTCGAACTGCATCAGCCGTTCGGCGTCGGCAGGGGTCATCGCGGCGACTTTCCCGACCTCGAAATTGTGAAACGCCTGCCGGTAACCTTCGCGTTTGCGGAGGGTCGTTATCCAGCTCAACCCCGCCTGCGCGCTTTCTAAAACCAGAAATTCGAACAGCGTCTTGTCATCGGCAGCGGGCTTTCCCCACTCCTCGTCGTGGTATCTGACATACAGCCCGTCGGTTCCGCACCAGCCGCATCGTCCGTTGATCAAATCTTCCATAGCAGATGTTTTTATCGTTTCAAAGATAATGTTGTTGCGGCGGATTGCACAATTATGCCGCATAAAAAATGCCCCGGAAGCGAAAAACTTCCGGGGCATGGTTTTGTCGGAGAGGTCCGAATTACTGTGCCTTGGTGTAAACAACCTCGGTGCCGTCGATAGCCAGCGTATAGGTGCCGTCCTCGTTGGCGGTGATAGTGCCGGTCTCGATAACTTCTACGGGCTCACCCGAGCCTTCGCTGACAGCCGTGAATTCGATCTTGCCGGGCTCGACCATCTTCCAGGTCTTGTAGGTCAGCGTCTCCATGTTGATCGACTGGGCTACGCCCTGGATCTGTACGTCGATACCCATTACAGCTTCGGGGTTGATGGGATCTACCATCGTCCACTGGCCTACGGCCGTCGAGTAGCACTTGCAGGTAGCGACCTTGGTGGCAACCTCGCCGAGCTCCTTGTCCTTAATAACCGTAACGGTCACGGGAGCGCCTATCAGCATGCCGTAAGCCTCTGTGCGGTCGGCGTCCTCGGCGATGGGGTAAGTGGTGTCTACGCCGTCGACCGAAACGGTCACGGTGTTCATCGAAGCATCGGCGATGGTGCCTTTAATCTCTTTGGGTTCGTTGCAGCAGCAAGATGCCATGCCGAAGATGGCGAGAGCTGCGACCATTGTTTTGATAACGTTCATGTTGTTTGATTTTTTAAAAGGTTTGTTTTTTTGCAGAGCTAAATTAATGAAAATTTGCGAAATGCACGCTATTTTGTCTTTGATTTTACAAATTCGTCGATTGCCCTGGCCGCCGTACGTCCGGCGCCCATGGCCAGGATCACGGTCGCGGCACCCGTCACGGCGTCGCCGCCGGCGAACACGCCCTCGCGGCTCGTTGCACCCTGCTCGTCGGCCGTGACGCATCCACGGCGGGAGGTCTCGAGGCCTTCGGTGGTGGTGGCGATCAGCGGATTGGGCGAGGTGCCCAGCGCCATGATCACCACGTCGCAGTCGACGTCGAACTCCGAACCGGCCTTCTCGACCGGTGACCGGCGCCCGCTCTGGTCGGGCTCGCCCAGCTCCATTTCCACGCAGCGCAGGCCCGTAACCCAGCCTTTTTCATCGCCGAGTACCTCCGCCGGGTTGGTGAGCATGCGGAACACGATGCCCTCCTCTTTGGCGTGGTGGACCTCCTCGACGCGGGCCGGAAGCTCCTTCTCGCTGCGGCGGTAGACGATCACAGCCTCGGCGCCCAGGCGCTTGGCCGTGCGCACGGCGTCCATCGCCACATTGCCGCCGCCCACAACGACGACTTTCCTGCCTACATATATCGGAGTGTCGTACTCTTCGTCATAGGCCCGCATCAGATTTGCGCGTGTGAGGAATTCGTTTGCTGAAACCACGCCGTTGAGGTTTTCACCCGGTATACCCATAAATCTCGGAAGGCCGGCTCCCGAGCCGATAAACACGGCGTCGTATCCCTCCTCGCCCATCAACTGGTCAATTGTCACGGTGCGGCCGACGATAACGTCAGTCTCGATCTCCACGCCCAACTTTTCGACCTCGGCGATCTCGCGCGCCACGATCCGTTCCTTGGGCAGGCGGAACTCCGGAATGCCGTACATCAGCACGCCGCCCACTTTGTGCAGGGCCTCGAAGATCTTTACCCCGTAGCCCATTTTCGCAAGGTCGCTCGCGCAGGCCAGTCCCGCGGGGCCGCTGCCTATGACGGCTACTTTGCGCCCGTTGGATGCTGTGACCGGTTTTGCGGAAGCACCTTTTTCGAGTTTCCAGTCGCCCACGAAACGCTCCAGCTTGCCGATAGCCACCGGCTCCGACTTGATGCCAAGGATGCACGAGCCCTCGCACTGCGACTCCTGTGGACATACGCGGCCGCAAACCGAGGGCAGCGAGCTGTCCTGGGCGATAATATCGGCCGCTTTCTGCAGATCGCCCTCGTTCACCGCGGCGATAAAGCCGGGGATGTTGATGCTCACGGGGCAGGCGGCCACGCAGCGCGGATTTTTGCAATCCAGGCAACGCGAAGCTTCCAGCGTCGCCTCTTCTAAATCGTATCCGTAGCATACCTCCTCGAAGTTGGCTGCACGGAGTTTGGGGTCTTGTTCGCGCACCGGAACGCGCGGTATCTTATTTGCCATGTTTAATCCCCCTTCGGGGTCTTTTAGTTGCTTCCGCTCGGCATAATCTGCAAGCATCTTCTGCCCTCGCTTAATCGCAACTTTACCATATTACTTGTCCAGTCCTACTTTACACTTGTGTCCCGCGGCGCGTTCGGCCTCGATCGCCGTGGCCCGCTGCTCCTGGGTGCGGTACATGCCCTGACGGCGCATCGCCTCGTCGAAATCGACTTCGTGGCCGTCGAACTCCGGGCCGTCGACGCACGTGAAGCGCGTCTTGCCTGCGACCGACACCCGGCAGGCGCCGCACATACCCGTGCCGTCGACCATCAGGGCGTTGAGCGACACGGTGGTCTTGAGGTCGTATTTCTTGGTCGTGAGCGTCACGAACTTCATCATGATCATCGGGCCGATGGCGATGCATTCGTCGTAATGCTCGCCGCGGTTGGTAATGAGTTCGTCGATCATGCCTGTCACCAAACCGTGAAACCCTTCCGAGCCGTCGTCGGTGCAGATGTAGAGGTTGTCTGCCACGGCGCGCATATCATCGGTGTAGATAAGCATGTCGCGCGTTTTGGCACCGATAATTACGTCGGCCCTGACGCCATGCTCCTTGAGCCATTTGACCTGCGGGTAGACAGGCGCCGTACCTACGCCGCCCGCAATGAACAGGTAACGGCGCTTGCGGAGCTCCTCCAAAGACATCTTGACGAATTCCGAGGGATGTCCCAGCGGACCCGCAAAGTCGGCCATCGACTCGCCGACCTCCATGGCGCAAATCTTGCGCGTCGAGACGCCTATGGTCTGCGTGACGATCGTCACGCTTCCTGCGGCCGCGTCGTAATCGGCGACGGTGAGCGGAATGCGCTCTCCGCGTTCGTCGGCGCGGACTATTACGAACTGTCCGGGCTGTGCCGACCGTGCGACACGCGGAGCCGATACCCGCATCAGACAGATGCCCTCGGCGAGGTAGCGTTTTTCGAGAATTTGATACATTTACTTATTATTCTGCTTCAATTATTGCCGTAACACGTATTTTGCGCATCGGACGCGTGAGGTCGTTGGTGATGACGGTCACAAATCCCGTTGTGCTGCCGTACTCCTGCTTGGCGGGGTCGAGCGTCACCGAAAACTCCGCCGAACGGCCCGCAGCGATCTTCTGACCCGCTTTGAGCGTCGTTTCGAACTCTCCGTCGATCTCCACCGCGCGGACGATCAGTTCCGTGTCGCCTGCGTTTTTGATCGCGAAGAGATGCTTTTGGACGCCCGATGTGTGTTTTACGGCTCCAAATTTAATAATATTTTCCGTTATTTCTGCTTTCGGTTTGCGTCCGGATGCGTCGAGACGGTCTATTCCTATGGCGTGGGCCGCCAGGACTGTGCCGCTGGCGCGCCCGTCGACCTCCACGGCGAAGAGGTCGCGAAGGGTGCCGTAACGGGGCTTGCCGGCCGGAATGGCGTATGCGAATTCGATCTCTCCGCGCTCCCCGGGGGCTATTTCACGCGGCGCGGTGACGGTCAGACAGCCGCTCCGCTCCTCCATGCGCAGATAGAGGCGGATGCTCTTTTTCGAGGTATTGGCATAGCCGATCGACGATTGCGCGGTTTGCCCCTGATATATATAGGAGAAGGCGCAAAGCGTGGCGGCAAGCCGCAAACCGCCGCCCGCGTCGACCGGATAGAGTTCGTCGAGGGTCTTCTCCCGCGCGGTGACGTTGCCGCGCACGGTGAGCGTTGCGATCTTGCGACGGTCGGCGGAGTAGATGTCGATGCCTTTTTCGAAGACCCCCGGGCGGTTCGCGGGGTCGAAAGTCACTTTGACCTGCGTCTTTTCGCCCGGAAGAATGGGTTTCCTGGAAAATTCGGGGTACGTACAGCCGCACGAGGTCACGGCGTCGAGGATCACCACGGGCTTGTCGCCCTGGTTCACGGCTGTGAAAGAATGGCTCACAGCGCCCTTCGCCTCGGCGATAGTGCCGAAATCCCAGACCGTCGGTGCAAAGACCAGACGGCCTTGCGCAGCGCATGCTAATGTGCCGAGAGTGAAGATTATGAGGAAGATATGTCTTTTTGAGATCATTGTTTGTGGTGAGCCGACCCTGCAAAGGTACATTTTTTCGGAAAATTTAGTGCAATAATTTTGCGGGATTGAATTTTTGCTATATATTTGCACTCCGAAACGGTTTCAAAACCGCTTTCCAAGCCCGAATAGCTCAGTCGGTTAGAGCACATGACTGTTAATCATGGGGTCCTAGGTTCAAGTCCTTGTTCGGGCGCAGATGCGCGAGGGTTGCATAAAGTTGCGGAGGGGCGGAGGCGTAATGGCGGAAGTCCGGAGGTAGCAAGGTTCTTTAAAAAATGCCTGCAAAAGGAGGCTCAAGAGAATGAAAAATTTTCTATCGAAAAATCGGTTTGAAATTTGGAGTTCCCGGAAATTGAATTACCTTTGCAGTCCCAAGCCATTTTTACGGGAGTTTAGCTCAGCTGGTTCAGAGCATCTGCCTTACAAGCAGAGGGTCGGGGGTTCGAATCCCTCAACTCCCACAGACAAAGCGTCAAAACAGAAGCCACTCGATAGAGTGGCTTTTTTCATGCAATAAAGGGTGTTCACGAGTAAAATTGTAAAATAAGGAATACTGCATGATTTGATTTCCAACAGGAGTGGAAAATATATTTTTACTGCAAGAAGAAATGCCATTGCAGGACTTTTTGTTGATGCCTCTTTGCCTGAAATTAGAGAATCGGACCTCTCAAAAAAATAACATTGAAATAAAACTAATAAAACGCCCCCTGCTGATATAAACAGCAGGGGGCTTATCAATTTACAGAAGTACTTACTCCCCGAACACCTCCTTAAAATCACGCTTCATATCGACCACAACCCAGCCGCCGCGCGAAGCCGCGTCGAGCGCCTTGTCGAGCTTGCCCACCGCCGAATTCCGGTCGTAGGCATATTCGCGGATGGAATCCGTATGATGAAGAATAAGCTCAAGATTAGGCAGTGGATTTGTCGCCGTGTATTGCAGCATCTCGAGATCCCCGTCGGAGTTCCCGAACGCCAACACCGGCCTGCGTCCGATGAACTGGTAGATACCCACCGGCTTGCCGGCACCGTCGTCGAGGTGGAACACCTCGGGCTTCAGCGCCACTTTATGTCCGTCGGAAGAGGCTTGGAACAGCGTTCCGATTACCTGCCCCGAGGGCACGCCGTAGGCCGCATCGCTGAACTCCCGGATGAACATGCTCGTTCCGCCCGATACGATGTAGGTCGTGAAACCCTTCGCGCGCAGGAACTGCAGCAGCTCGACCATGGGCTTGTATGTCAGCTCGGCGTAGCGGCGCTGAAAACGTTCGTGGCGCGCGGTGTCGAGCCATATCTGCGCGCTTTCGGCAAATTTGTCGGTCGATACCGAGGTGTGCGAGAGTGCGAAAGCCTCCAGAATGCCCTTCTCGCCGCCTGCCATAAACGCCTTCATATCACCTGCCGCGAGGGCCGCGAATTCGGGTTTTTTCAGCAGATCGGGGTTTGCGGCCAGCACGTCCTTCATCGCCGCGAGCGAGTATACGAATTCGAAGTATAGCGGCTGTTCGCACCACAGCGTTCCGTCGTTGTCGAATACGGCGATGCGCGCGGGCTCGGGGATGAACTCCGGACCGGGAACGGTGACGCGGGCCACGAAGTCCACAATGGCGGCTTTCGCCGGCGTGTCGTTCCACGACGGCAGCGGGTCGAGGGTGCCGGCATGGTCGCGCAGCCCGGTGTTACAGCCCGCAGCCAGCAGCACAAATAGATAGAAAAATTGTTTTTTCATCGTTTTCATCATAATTAAGATTTAAAAAAAGCCGAAAAACGGAGCCTCCCCGAAGGAAAGCCCCGTTTTACTTCTGCGGCCGTTATTTGAAATCGGCGGGAATGACCTTCGTAAGTCCCATGCCCCATGGCTGGTAAGGGATGTTGGGGTAATCCTTGAACTCCTCTAAGAACGAGATGAGCTTGGGATTCATCTTGATAGCCATCCATGCGTTGTCCTGACCGGCATAGCGTCCGGGCGATGATTTGAGCTCGCCGCGCGTGGGAGCCGCACCGTTGAAGATCAGGTCGTAATTCTCTCCCGGATCCTGCCAGAGGTCGTAGATCGCGGGCGGGTTGAGCGGCAGCTCGGGACCCAGCCACGTATCCTTGGCCGTGAATACCATCTTCAGATTGTCGTAGCGTATCGCGCCGAAATACTGGTCGTTGAAGAACGCGAAGAAGTCGCGCTTGCCCTCGCCCTTACCCAGCACCAGGTCGCTGTTGTCGATACCGTCGAATATGATCTTCTTGCCTGCGTTGTCGGTCCACTTGTAGGTAGGAGGCGTTCCGCCGGCGATCTTCACGAACGTGGGCCACCAGTCCATGTGGCTCATCATGTCGGTCGCGACCGTGCCTGCGGGGATATGTCCGGGCCACCATGCGATCGCCGGACAGCGGAAGCCGCCTTCGAACGGTGTTCCCTTCATGCCGCGGAACGGCGTGTAGCCTGCATCGGGCCATGCGTCTACCCATGCGCCGTTGTCGGTGGTCCATACGATGATAGTGTTATCGTCGATGCCCAGGTCGCGGATTGCCTGAAGGATCTGGCCGCTGTTGTCGTCCATCTCCATCAGCGCGTCCTGATAGGGCATTCCGCCCGGCGACTTGCCCTTCCAGCGGTCGGAGGGGTTGTTGGGGTTGTGGACCTTCAGGAAGTTGAGGTACATGAAGAACGGCTGACCGCCCTTGCTGTTCTCTTTGATCCACTTAATGGCGTCGGCGCGCATGTTGTCGTCGCCCGTCTTGAGGTTGTCGTAGTTGAAGTCTTCGGTCACCACCGTGGGCTTCTGTCCGGCTTTACCCTCAAACTCCGATAGCACGGCCAGCGCCTTCCACTGGGCCATGAATTCCGGATCGTTGCGCGGGAAGTTAGGGTGCAGGTCGGGATTTTCGTAAGCATACACACCTGCGTAGTAAGGCGTCATGTGGTACATCTCGTCGAAGCCTACCGAGGTGGGGAAGTTCTCCTCCTTGTCGCCCAGGTGCCACTTTCCGATCTGCACGGTCTTGTAACCGAGCTTCTTCATGGCCTGCGCGATGGTGGGAGTGGTCTTTTTGATTCCGTTGGGGTCGCCCGGGGCGAGCACCGACGAAAGCGACGTGCGGATAGGAATGCGCCCGGTCATGAACGACGCGCGCCCGGCGGTACAGCTTGCCTGCCCGTAGTAGTTGGTGAAGCGCATGCCTTCGGCCGCCATGCGGTCGAGGTTGGGGGTCGGAGCGCCGCGCATAACGCCGCCTCCGTAGCAGCCCAGGTCGCCAAAGCCGACGTCGTCGGTCATGATGACGATAATGTTGGGCTTCTGCGCACTGCTTGCTGCAGTGGTTTTCTGCGTCTGCGCCGAGGCCATTGTGACCGAACCGGCTGCCAGAATGGCGCCTACGACGGCCACTTTTCCGCAGTTTTTGATTTTGTCTTTCAGTTTCATATCCCAATTATTTTTGGTGAATAAAGTTGTCGTTCGTCGAAAATTTCGGGAAGCATTCCGCATCGCCGTGCAGTGGAATAGCTTTCCGATTTTTCGAATCTGCCCGGAACGTTACTTTTTCTTGGCCGGAGCAGCCTTGGGCTGGCTCTTGCCGTCGACGGGCAGGAAGTTTTTTTCGTAGTTGTCGAGCGCCTTGCGGGCCTTGATCTTCGTCAATTCCTGTTCCATGATATTGCTGGGAACGAAGCTCGGCGGGAACGAACGCGGCGGGAACTCTTCGAATGTGGCTACAAAATCAAAGATATCCTGCATCGAACCGTAGACGGCGCCAATCTGGTTGAGGGTCCAGTCCCAGTAGGTGTTGGAGGTTATGTCGGCGCGTTCGAACGGGTCCATGAACAGGTTGTAGGTCTTCTGCAGGCGCAGCTTGGTAAAGGGCTCGGCCCATATTCCCATCGTACCTGCGAGACGCTGCTCGGCATAGACGTATTTCATCTGGTTCTTGCGGTAAGCTACCAGCAGGCCGTCGTCGTCGGCATAGATGAAGCGGTCGCGGGCGCTCTTTACGCCGTTGTTGTTCGCGGCGCTGCCCTTGAACGAGGTCAGGAATTTAGCCTGATTATATCCGTCGAGGTGTACTTTGTAGGTTTTGCCGTTGGCCGTGTAGCCTTTGAGCAGTTTGTCGACGACCTGGGGTTCTCCGGCGATGTCGCACAGGGTCGGAATCCAGTCGTTGTGGGCCATCAGTTCGTTGGTGACCGCACCGGCTTCGATATGACCGGGCCAGCGGACTAGCATCGGTACGCGGAAAGCGCCTTCCCAGTTGGTGTCCTTTTCCGAACGGAACCAGGTCATTGCGCCGTCGGGCCATGTGTTCATGTGAGGGCCGTTGTCCGAGGTGTATATAACGATAGTATTTTCGGCAATACCCATGTCGTCGAGGGCCTTGAGGATCTCACCGATAGTGTTATCATGCTCGATCATGCCGTCGATGTATTCGCTGTCGCCGTACTGGAACTGACCGCGGTGCGAATCACGCACATGGGTGCGCAGGTGCATGCGGGTCGAGTTGAACCAGCAGAAGAACGGTTTGCCGTCGGCAACCCGATCCCTCATGTAGTCGATAGCGGCGGCAGAAGTTTCGTCGTCGATGGTCTCCATGCGCTTTTTGGTCAGCGCGCCGGTGTCTTCGATGGTCTGCTTGCCGATCTTGCCGAAGCGCGGATCCACCGTCTGGTCGTCGACGTTGGTCGCCTTACACTTGAGTACGCCGCGGGGTCCGAATTTGGCCAGATAGGCGGGGTCCTTGGGGTAATCGGGCAATTCGGGCTCCTCCTCGGCGTTGAGGTGGTAGAGGTTTCCGAAAAATTCGTCGAACCCATTGACCGTGGGCAGGCTTTCGTTGCGGTCGCCGACGTGGTTCTTACCGAATTGGCCGGTGGCGTAGCCCAGATTCTTCAGCAGGCCGCCGATCGAGGGGTCCTCCTGGCTCATTCCCATAGGAGCACCCGGGAAGCCTACCTTCGTAAGACCCGAACGGATACCGTGCTGACCGGTGAGGAACGCCGCGCGTCCGGCCGTACACGACTGTTCGCCGTAGTAATGCTGGAATTTGATTCCCTCTTTGGCCAGACGGTCGATGTTGGGCGTTTCGTAGCCCATCAGTCCGCCACTGTAGCACGAGAGGTTGGTGATGCCGATATCGTCGCCGAAGATGACGAGGATGTTGGGCTGCTTGCTTTTGCCGGCCGAGCTGTTGCTCTGCGCCGAGGCCATGGTGACCGAGCCGGCGGCGAGGATAGCGCCTACGGCAGCGATCTTCCCGCAATTCTTGAGTTTTTCTTTCAATTTCATTTGCCTAACGAATTAAGTTATCGGAATAAATTATTGCTGAATATCCATGAGGTAGCCGAGCACCGATTCGGCCAGAAGTGCGTCCGAAAGCCGCGATAGCCCGCCTCCCGAGACGAGATATTGCCGCAGCTCCTGTGGCGTGGTTTCGTTCTCGCGTGCTATCTGGTCGATACGCCTGCGAATGTCGGAATCATCAATTTCTATGCCATCGCGCTGTGCGATGGTTTTCAGAATGAGCATCAGTTTCACCCGCTGTGCCGCAGCCGCGTCGTCGTCCGCGTCGTCGAATTTCAGTTCGTTTTCGACCAGCGAAGGATGGGGCTCGAAGTCGGTAAGCGCCAGTAGTTTTTCGGAAATCTCATCGATGGTGGCTGCGGGATCGCGGGCGTCGATACCCAGACGCGTGTAGTCGGGCAGTTCGAAGTGCGGCATCTCGGCGAAGACGGCCCGGAAACGCAGCCACTCCCCCGGCCGCAGCTCACCGTCGGATATCTCGACCGGCGATCCGGCCTCGACGCCCTTTTCGCACATCGCCGCGTGGCACAGACGCCGCGATGTGCCCGAAAGAAGGTCTGCGAGTATGTATTCGCCGAACAGACGGTCGACGGCCGCGGCCGGGACCTTGCCCGCACGGAAACCCCGCACGGGCATCGAGGCGTAGCGGCGGCGGATGTCGCGGTGGTCGGTCTCGACGGCCTCCCAGGGGGCGGTGACGGTCATTTCATGTCGGCCGTCGGGCAGTATTGTCCAGATAGTTTCCATAGCGCTTATCGTTGAGGTACGTCGTCGGCGACCTCCATGCCGAGGCGGCGTACGAGCACGCGGATATGGGGGTCGATATGCTTGAAATATTTGTAGAGCCCGCGGCAGAGGTAGTTGAGTCCCGGTTCGCCGTCGGCGGTACGCAGCAGGCGGTTCTTGGGGCACTCTCCCGAACAGGCGAACAGATAGCGGCAGGTGCGGCACTTGCCCGGCAGCGTGCGGTCCTTGTCATAGCCCCAGGCCTCCTGCTTCTCCGAGAGGGCCATCTCCACCAGCGGTGCGGCGTTGATGTTGCCCAGACGGTATTCGGGGTAGACGTAGTGGTCGCAGGCGTAGATATCGCCGCTGTGCTCCATGGCCAGCCCCTTGCCGCAGATGGGCGAGAAGATGCATAGCGGCGACGGACGGCCGGCCCATTGCTCGATGGCGCTCTCGAAGAACGGAACGTAGACCACACCTATATCATGGGCATACCATTCGTCGAAGATCCTGATCAGAAAATCGCCGTACTCCTCCGATCCTACGCACCACCGCGACAGGAATGAACCGGGATCGGACGGATGTGCCTGGGGAGCGTTTTCGCGCGGCATGTCGGCCATGTTCCAATGCTGTGGGGCCGTGGTGGCGAAATTCTTCGACTCCACGATGGGTATGAACTGCATCTGCCGGCTGCCGACCTCGTCGCGCAGGAAGCGGTATACCTCGAGCGGATAGCGCGAATTGAGATCGTTGACCACCGTTAGGGTCGCAAAGCGCACACCGTGCTTTTTCAGCAGCCTTGCCGACTCCATCACGCGGTCGAACGACCCCGTGCCGTCGGTGCGGCGGCGGTAGGCGTCGTGCAGGTGCCGCGGTCCGTCGATGCTCAAACCTACCAGAAAATCCTCCTCGCGCAGGAATTCGCACCATTCGTCGGTCAGCATCGTGCCGTTGGTCTGCAGGTCGTTCTCGATGCGCACATGCGGGGGCGCGTACTTTTTCTCTAACGCCACGACCTTGCGAAAGAAATCGAGCCCCAACAGCGAGGGCTCACCGCCCTGCCACGAAAAGACGATCTCTTTGGCGTTTTGTTGCGAGATGTACTGGCGGATGAAGTTTTCGAGCGTCGCGTCCGATATGCGCCAGCGGCTGTCGGTCGAGAGCAGGTCGGCCTTGCTCAAATAGTAGCAATAATCACACGCCAGGTTGCACACCGGACCGGTGGCTTTGATCATGGCGTGCATCCTCACGACGGGTTTGCCGCGGAAGAGGTGTTCTCGGGGAGTATTCATCTTATCTTCTGTTTGACAGCCCCGGAGGTGCAAATCGTATGCCACAGAAGAGGCGGCCGGATCGGATTGCCGGGCGGAAATATTGCGGTGTAACCAAAAAACAGTATATTTGCATAGTGTTCCCGACACTCCTCCTTCCATATCCGGGAACAGAACCACAGCTTCACGATACCAGTTTTTGTTAACCGCCACCCTAAACATAAAACTATGGATTCGTCATTCAAAAAGCTTGTAAAAGAGAAGTGGGAGACCTACTTTCCCAACACGGCGCAACCCATCGGCGCATTCTACGCCGACAGCCTCCACGGCGCGGAGTACGTCGAAAAACCCGCGCCCAATCCCCATGGCTATACCTGTATGTTCGCCCAGATGACACGGCTGCACTCCGGGCGCAGCCTTGCTTTCGACGTCGAAAACCTCGGTTGCTTCGGCTCCTCGCAGATACTCTTCGGACGCAACTCCCCGGAGGAGACGACCGTACAGCTTATGGTCGAGGTCGAACGCTTCAAAAAAGACGCCGAGCAGGTGCGCCTGATGATGAAAAACGGCCCGCAGGCGCTACCCACGGGCCGGTATGTGGTCATGAAGCCCCTCGAACAGATTGTCGCGGGCGACGAACCGCAGATCTACTGCATCTTCGCGCGGCCCGACGCGATCGCCGCGCTGCACTGCCTCGCGGGCTTCGACGACAGCCGCGCCGACGCCGTGATCGTGCCCTTCGGCTCGGGATGCGAACAGCTGCTGGGTTATCCGTTCTCCGAGCGCCGCAAGCCCAATCCGCGCGCCGTGCTCGGTGGGATGGATCCCGCGCAGCGCTGCTGCATGAAACCCGACCTGCAGACGTTCGCCGTGACGGCGGGGAAGTTCCGCTCGATGGTCGAAAACATGGACGACACGTTTCTTAACACATTTGTCTGGGAGGCGATACGCCCGCGGCTAATGAAGTAGAAGGTTCGCGTAGGGGCATAAAAAAACAGCAGGGAGTCTCACGAGTGCCTGCTGTCTTCGAAAGGTTTTTTAAACCTTCCAAACTACTAACCCAAACTTAAATAAATGAAGAAACCTCAACTGCGGTTGCTGTTCCGCAGTTGACTTAAACATTCGCAAAGGCTGTGCCAAAGATTGCGCGGCCCGGGGCGAATAGCCCCGATTGGACGCTTGTGTCTACCTGTCGGTTTGTAATGTGCTCGAATCGGAGCCGCCGCCCCTCGGTCGAAGGGCGGCGGCTCGTGTTATGCGACTCCTGGTCGGTTAACCAAAGATGCCGGTATAGGTCGAGGGCGAGAGGGCGCGGAGTTCGTCCTTCACCGAATCGGCGATGTCGAGTGTCGAGATAAATTCGGCGATCGATTCGCGCGTGATATGTTCGTTGGTGCGCGTGAGGGCCTTGAGAGCCTCGTAGGGCTTTGGGTAGCCTTCGCGGCGCAAAATGGTTTGGATGCCCTCCGACACCACGGCCCAGTTGTTGTCCAGATCGCGGTCGAAGGCCTCGCGGTTCAGCAGCACCTTGTTCAGACCTTTCATCAGCGAGCGAAGTCCGATCATGGCATGCGCCACCGGAACGCCCACGTTGCGCAGGACGGTCGAGTCGGTGAGGTCGCGCTGCAGACGCGATACGGGGAGCTTCGAAGCGAGGTGTTCGAATATGGCGTTGGCGATGCCGAAGTTGCCCTCGGCGTTTTCGAAGTCGATGGGGTTGACCTTGTGGGGCATGGCACTCGAGCCGACCTCGCCGGCCTTGATGCGCTGCTTGAAGTACTCCATCGAGATGTAGGTCCACATGTCGCGGCAGAGGTCGATCAGGATGGTGTCGATGCGCTTCATGGCGTCGAATATCGCGGCCAGGTTGTCGTAATGCTCGATCTGGGTGGTGTACTGCGAGCGGCAGAGCCCCAGCGTGCCGTTCACGAAACGGTTGCCGAAGGCCGCCCAGTCTGTGGCGGGATAGGCCGCGTGGTGGGCGTTGAAGTTGCCCGTGGCGCCGCCGAATTTGGCAGGAACAGCTATGCCGCGGAGCATGGAGAGCTGCTTCTCGATGCGCTCGACGAAGACCATGAACTCCTTGCCCAGCATGGTAGGCGACGCGGGCTGTCCGTGGGTACGCGCCAGCATCGGAACCTCGCGCCACTCGGCGGCGAAGGCTTTGAGCTTGGCCAGCACCTCCTCGACGGCAGGGTAATAGAACGCCTCGAGAGCCTCTTTGAGCGACAGCGGAATGGCCGTGTTGTTGATATCCTGCGAGGTGAGTCCGAAGTGGATGAACTCCTTGTACTCCCCGAGCCCGAGCGCGTCCATCTTCTCTTTGATAATATATTCTATGGCCTTGACGTCGTGGTTGGTGGTGGCTTCGATCTCCTTCACGCGCTCGGCGTCGGCCGGCGAAAAATCGAGGTAGAGCGAGCGCAGGGCTGCGAACTTCGAGCGGTCGAAACCCGCCAGCTGGGGCAGCGGCAGCTCGCAAAGGGCGATGAAGTACTCCACTTCGACCAGGATGCGGTAGCGGATCAATGCCGCCTCCGAAAAATAGGCTGCAAGAGGTTCGGTTGCATTGCGATATCGGCCGTCTACGGGCGAGATAGCTGTGAGGAGATTGAGCATATTAGGTGAGATTTATTTTCCGAGGCCAAAATTACTACAATAAATTGAGAAACCCATAATTTTCCCTACCTTTGTAGGGTTAAACAAAACTGAAATGAGATTTTTATTAGCCATAATAGACGCCCTGGTGGGCTTCGTGCAGCGAAATCCGCTCACCGTGCTGGTCATCGTCATTCTTGCCATAGCCGCTCCCGCCGTGTTGAAGGGAATTGCCATGTTCGTGCTCTATATCATCCTCGGTTTTCTGCTGCTGGGCGTCGTCGGACTGCTCACGTTTCGCTGGAACGTCTACCGCGTGCGCCGCGATATGCAGGACCGGTTCGGCGAGGGTTTCGATGCGTCCGGCCGGGGCGATCAGGCATCCGGAGGCGGACAGCGCCGCGAGGGCGACGTGAAGGTCCGCAAAACAACCGCCGCGCCCGAGAAGCGCGTGTCGAAGAACGTGGGCGACTACGTCGATTTTGAAGAGACAAAAGAAGAGTAGAGATGCTGAAGATTTTCGATCTTATAGGCTGCTATTTCATTCTGATGGGAAAGGTTTTTTCCCGTCCCGAGAAGGCGGCGATCTACCGCCGGCGCATCATTTTCGAAATGGAGTCGCTGGGCGTGAACTCCATCGGGCTCACGGCCATCATCTCGATATTCATCGGCGCGGTGATCACCCTGCAGATGTGCATCAACCTCGAATCGCCGTTCATTCCGCGCTCGCTGGTGGGCTACGCCACGCGCGAGACGATGATCCTCGAATTCTCGTCGACGGTCGTGGCGCTGATCCTGGCCGGTAAGGTCGGTTCGAGCATCGCTTCGGAGATCGGCACCATGCGCATCACCGAGCAGATCGACGCGTTGGAGATCATGGGCGTCAATTCGGCTTCGTACCTGATCCTTCCCAAGATCGTCGCCACGGTGCTGTTCTTCCCGTTCCTTACGATACTGAGCATCGCCATAGGTATCTTCGGCGGCTGGATGATTTCGGTGTTCACCGGCATTATGATCCCGGCCGACTACCTCGACGGACTGCTGATGGATTTCAAACCCTATTCGATCACCTACTCGCTGATCAAGACGTCGGTCTTCGCCTACATCATCACTTCGGTGTCGGCATTCTACGGTTACTACGCCGCGGGCAATTCGCTCGAAGTGGGTAAGGCGTCGACCAAGGCCGTGGTGGCCAGCTCGATCGTCATCATGATATTCAACCTTATCCTCACGCAAATCCTGCTTATATGATCCGCGCCGACCATATCATCAAATCGTTCGACGGGCGCACGGTGCTCGACGACATATCGGTGGAGTTCGAGACCGGGAAGACGAATCTTATCATCGGCAAGAGCGGCTCGGGCAAGACCGTGCTGCTGAAGAGCCTCGTGGGGCTCCACGAGATCGACTCGGGAGCCATATGGTACGACGATACCAACTTCACGCAGCTGGGTTTCCGCGAGCGCAAGGCCATCCGCAAGGATATCGGCATGATATTTCAGGGCGGTGCGCTGTTGGACTCGTCGACCGTGGAGGAGAACGTCAAACTACCGCTCGACCTGTTTACCGAGCAGAGCGAGGCCGAAAAGATGGAACGCGTGAATTTCTGCCTGCAGAGGGTGCGGCTCGAGAACGCCAACCTTCTCTATCCGGCGGAGCTTTCGGGGGGTATGATCAAACGCGTAGCCATAGCCCGCGCGATTGTGATGAACCCGCGCTATCTGTTCTGCGACGAGCCCAACTCGGGCCTCGACCCCCAGACCTCGATCGTGATCGACAACCTGATCCACGAGATTACCGAGGAGTACTGCATAACTACCATAATCAACACCCACGACATGAACTCGGTGATGGAAATCGGCGAGAAAATTGTATATATCCACGAGGGCCACAAGTGGTGGGAGGGCACCAAGGACGATATCCTCCATGCCGATAATAAAGAGCTCAACGACTTCGTGTTTGCTTCGGCCATGGCGAAGCGGGCGAAGCGGGCGGTGAAGTAAGATCTTCGGCTTGCTTTAGCGAGCCGGCGGGACGCAGTTCCGCCCTGCGGAAGCCCGTTCTTCACTTCGTTATGAGCCGTCCGCCGCAAGCTTCGGCCCGAGAACGAAAGGGCATGCACCGGAAGGTGTGGATGGGTTAAATATTTATGAGCAACAGCTACCCCTCCGAAAGGAGGTTTAAAGGCCCTTTATAAAAAAATTTAATTTTTTATTTGCGTAACTTATATAAAGTATATACTTTTGCGCTGTGAAAAAAATAACGAAAAATTTTTACTAACAAATAATTCAAATTATTATGTCCAAGATTAAAGTAGGTATCAACGGTTTCGGTCGTATCGGCCGTCTGGTATTTCGCGCTGCTTGCAACAACGCAGATGTTGAGATTGTAGGTATCAACGACCTCGTGCCGGTTGATTACATGGCTTACATGCTCAAGTACGACACCGTTCACGGTAAGTTCAACGGTACGGTCGACTACAACGTAGAGAAGAGCCAGCTGATCGTTAACGGCAACGTTATCCGCGTAACGGCAGAGAAGGATCCCGCAAACCTGAAGTGGGGTGAGGTTAAGGCAGAGTACGTCGTAGAGTCGACCGGTCTGTTCCTGACCCTCGAAAAGGCCCAGGCTCACATCGCCGCCGGTGCCAAGTACGTCGTTATGTCGGCTCCTTCGGGCGACGCTCCCATGTTCGTTTGCGGTGTCAACACCGACAGCTACAAGGGCGAGACGATCGTTTCGAACGCATCTTGCACCACCAACTGCCTTGCACCCCTTGCAAAGGTCATCAACGACAAGTTCGGCATGGTCGAGGGTCTTATGACCACCGTTCACGCAACCACTGCAACGCAGAAGACCGTAGACGGTCCCTCGATGAAGGACTGGCGCGGCGGCCGTGCTGCCAGCGGTAACATCATCCCCTCGTCGACCGGCGCTGCAAAGGCTGTAGGCAAGGTTATCCCCGCACTCAACGGTAAGCTCACCGGTATGTCGTTCCGCGTTCCCACGCTCGACGTCTCGGTTGTCGACCTGACCTGCCGCCTGGAGAAGGCTGCTTCGTACGAGGAGATCTGCGCAGCTATGAAGGCCGCTTCGGAGAACGAACTGAAGGGTATCCTGGGTTATACCGACGAGGCTGTCGTTTCGAGCGACTTCGTAGGCGACGCCCGCACCTCGATCTTCGACGCCGAGGCTGGTATCTCTCTGAACGGCAACTTCGTGAAACTCGTTTCGTGGTACGACAACGAGTGGGGTTACTCGAACAAGGTTGTGATGCTCATCCAGAAGATGGCCGCTTACAACAACAAGTAATCGACACGATTTTTATAGGAAGAGTCCCGAACATTCGTTCGGGACTCTTTTTTAGGTAATGGCGCCAGAAGTGGAGCTTTTTGCATGTCATCCCGAGGAGTGCTATAAGCACGACGCCCCCCCCCTACGAGGTTTTTAGTTGCTTTCGCTCGGCATAATCTGCAAGCAGATTTTGCGCTCACTTACCCGCGACCTTGCCACGCTCGTCTTTTATTTCCGCTTCTCAAACGACAGCATCGTTTTGTCTATTTCCGGAACTATTGTTTCTTCTGCGATTGCCCACCCGTTTTTAAGGTAGAACCCGACCGCAGGTGTGTTTTCTTTGAAAGTTTGCAGACGAAGCGTTTCGTATTGCCTGAACAAAATGCTTTCGATGTGCGCCAACAGTTCCGATCCGAATCCTTTGTTTTGATGAGGCGTGGATATCATTATCAGATGCAGCAGGGAGTTGTTTACTATTGAAAATCCGACGATATTTTCGTTGCGGATCATCAGTGTGCAATTGGCCAGTCCGTCGTCGATCTCCTTGTCCGACAGCCCGCTTGTAATGAAATCCCGGACCGCTTCCGAGCCCAGGAAGGGTGTGTAGTTAAATGTGATGACCTGTCGTGCGATCTCTTTGATCTTTCGCACATCTTCCGGTTGTGCCGCGCGGAAAGGCTGTTTTGTGTGTTGCATCTTCTTGTGTTCTTCAATGGCATCTTGTCACCTCTTCATAACCTTCTCCAGCGCCTTACCCCGAGCCAGTTCGTCGACCAGTTTGTCGAGACAGCGGATCTGCCGCATGAGTTCATCCTCGATCTCCTCCACGCGGCATCCGCAAATCGTGCCCGTAATATTCGATAAGCCGGGATTTATCCGCGGCGCCTGCGCGAAAAAGGTCTCCAGGTCGTAACCGGCGTCAAGCTGTTGTTGGAATGTAAGTTGACTGTAACCCGTCAGCCAGAAAATCACCGCGTCGACCTCCTCTTTTGTCCGCCCTTTTTTCTCGGCTTTGGCTATGTAGAGAGGGTAGACCGTCGCAAAGGACATTGTGAAAATCCGCGGCTTATTCATTGCTGGCGACTCTCATCTCCACCGAGGCTCCCGACCACTGGTTGATCCGCAATTTCTCGGTACGCAGAACCTTGCCGGCATAGGAGATGCGGAGCGTGACCTCGAAAGGCTTCGCAGCGTCGATATCTTTGGACTGGGGCAGCGTGTGGGGTACGATGTAGACGTAGAGCATCAGGTGGTCGCAGGGATCGGTCGCGAGCGATAACGTGCGGTGAGGGTCGGTTCCGGCGGGCGCCTCGCGCAGATTCGCACCCACGCCGGCCACGCGCGACTCGGCCGATGCGAAGCCCGTACGCTGATCCCCGGCGTCGAAACACCCGCACATAAGGGCCGTGTTGTAGCGCCACCAGCCGTCGTAAGTGCTCCCGAGGTCTATCTTAAATCCTTTTTCTGTCGACATGCTTTAAATTTAAACAAACTCTTAACTTTTTGAATGTTTTTCGGCTCTCGCAGAGAGTCGGCAGTCCGAACCGACGCTGCGAGCAAGCGCAGAGTTCGCTTGCGAACTATGCCGAGCCGCGAGGAGGACAGCAAGTGCAACGCAGTTAAACTCCGCCCCGCGAACGTTTTCGATAAGTAAGGGCAGAACGAGCTTGCTCGTTTTGCCGAACGCAGAAAACGACGGCGAAGCCAAGGTCTGCAATCCGCTGCGTGTATTTCAGCCCGCCGCGAGCTTCGGCCTGAAAACCGAGGCAATAGAGTTTACTCTGAATTGCCGGGGTGCATCCCATATCTTACAAAGATAGAAAAAAAATCATTTCGCATCGTATTTCATGCCGTAGATTGGGCGTTAAAATCGGTGAATTCTTTGCAGATGTACTATTTTTTAGTAACTTTGCACCCTAAATGCGCTTCGATGGAGTTGACCAAAAGCTATTCGATTGCCTTCAAGGGGCTTAAAAACGGGGTTCACAATTTTAATTTCGAAGTTGGAGCGCCGCTGTTCGAGGCTTTCGAGAGCTCCGAGATCAAGGGCGGTGACTGTAAGGTTGCCGTGAGAGTGGATCGCGCCGAAACGATGCTGACACTCGATGTTGAGGTCGACGGCGGTGTGATCGTGGAGTGCGACCGCTGCCTGGAGGATTGCCGCGTGCCGGTGCATTTCGAGGGGCGGTTGATGGTGAAGTTCGCCGAGGAGATCCGCGACTACGACGGCGAGGTTATGTGGCTTTCGCCTGCCGAGAACGAGGTTGACCTGGCGCAGTACATCTACGAGAGCATCGTGCTGTCGCTGCCTTATCAGCGGGTCCACCCCGAGGGTGAGTGCAACCCCGAGATGCTGGAGCGCTTTCGCATTATCTCCGGCGAGGAGTTCGCCCGGATCGAGTCGAAGGCCGAATCGTCGGAGAAGAACGATGGCGAATGGGCCAAGCTGGCAGCCTTGCGTGAGAAGTTGGAGCAGGGGGAGGGTAAGCCCGCTGCGGAAACGGTGGAAAAGCCCGCCGCAAAGAGTGCGAAAAAACCGACTGAAAAGCCTGCGAAGAAATAATAGAGGCTTATATGCCTTTTTGAGGAAATAAAAGATACAAAAATACGTTAAACTTATAATTGATACTGTAACATGGCACATCCTAAACACAAAGTCTCGTCGACTCGTCGCGATAAGCGCAGAACTCACTACAAGGCAGTCGTTCCGACGGTTGTCCTCTGCTCGAACTGCGGCTCGGCCACGCTCTACCACCGTGTATGCCCCGAGTGCGGCTTCTACCGCGGCAAACTGGCTATCGAGAAGAAGGCCGAATAATTTCAGCCGGAATTTAAAGAGTGCATCCGGCGGGTTGCCCTCTTTTTTAATTTGAGGATTTCCATCTCCGCCGCACGCGGACGGCCAGTGTTATACGCGGTCGTCCGACGTCGTGCAAACGAGAGGATGATAACCTAAAACGCATATTTATGTTGAAAATTGGTATAGACGCCATGGGCGGCGACTTTGCTCCCGAAGCAGTAGTCAAAGGCGCTGTTATGGCCCTCGATTCATTAGGCGCAGACAGCCGCGTCGTTCTGTTCGGTGATGAGGCGCAGATCAAAGCCGTACTTGCATCGGAAAATTGCCCGGCGGAGCGTTTCGACATCGTTCCCACCACCGAGGTTATCGAGATGGGCGACCATCCGGCCAAGGCTTTCCAGGCCAAGGCCGATTCGAGCATCACCGTGGGCTTCGGCTATCTGGCCAAAGGCGCCATTGGCGGCTTCGCCAGCGCCGGTTCGACCGGCGCCATGATGGTAGGCTCGATGTTTGCTGTCAAACCTATCGACGGCGTTCTTCGCCCCACGATTTCGTCGGTTGTGCCGACGGTTTCGGGCCGTCCCGCGCTGTTGCTGGACGTGGGCCTGAACGTCGATTGCAAACCCGAAGTGCTGGCTCAATACGGTGTGATCGGTTCGATCTACGCCGAGACGGTGCTGGGTATCGAAAACCCCCGCGTCGCCGTGCTCAATATCGGCGAGGAGGAGAGCAAGGGCAATGCGCTGGCCAAAGCTACGCACGACCTGCTGAAAGAGGAAAAGAGCATCAACTTCGTCGGCAACGTCGAGGGGTCGCATATATTCTCGGGCAAAGTCGCCGATGTCGTCGTCGCCGACGGCTTCGTGGGCAACACGGTGCTCAAGATGGCCGAGGGGCTGTTCCGCATCAACAAGGCCATGGGGGTCTGCAACCCCTTCTGGGATGCTATGAACTACGAAACGGTAGGCGGTACCCCGGTTCTGGGCGTCAATGCTCCGGTGGTCATCGGCCATGGATGCTCCTCGCCGCTGGCTATCAAAAATATGATTCTTTCTACCGAGCGCTGCATCGGGACCGGTGTCACCGCGAAGTTGCAGGAGGCGTTCAAAAACTGATAAGTAATGGATAAAATAACAGCAGCCATAACCGGTGTCGGCCAGTATCTGCCCGATTATATCCTCACCAACGAGGAGTTAAGCAAGATGGTCGACACGTCCGACGAATGGATCATGTCGCACGTGGGCATCAAAACCCGCCACATACTCAAAGGCGATGGCATAGGTACTTCGTATCTGGGCGCCCGTGCGGTGATCAACCTGCTCGATAAAACCGGAACCGACCCCATGTCGGTCGACCTGGTGATTTGCGCTACGATTACTCCCGATATGTTCTTCCCCTCGACCGCCAACCTCATCGCCAACGAGGCGGGTTGCAAGGCCGCTTTTGCATACGATATGTCGGCTGCGTGCAGCGGATTCCTCTTCGCACTGTCGGCGGGAGCACGCTATATCGAATCGGGACGCTATAAGAAGGTTATCGTTGTGGGCGCCGATAAGATGTCGTCGATCGTCGACTACACCGACCGCTCGACCTGCCCGATCTTCGGCGACGGCGCGGGCGCTGTGCTACTCGAACCCAATACCGAGGGCTTGGGCGTTGTCGACGAGATACTCTGCTCCGACGGCTCGGGCGAGTTGCAGCTGCACATCAAGGCGGGCGGCTCGCGCTACCCGGCTTCTGTGGAGACGCTCCAGAACAACTGGCATACGATCTGCTGGGACGGTCAGGCCGTATTCAAGGCTGCCGTTTCGAAGATGGCCGACGTGTCGGTCGAGATGATGGAGCGCCACGGCCTTACGGGCGACACGGTGCGCTACCTCGTACCCCACCAGGCTAACCTGCGTATCATCGACGCCACAGCGCGCCGCATGGGCCTCTCCTCGGACAAGGCAATGATCAATATCGACCGCAACGGCAATACCACCGCCGCGACGATTCCGACCTGCCTTTACGACTACGAGAAGGAGCTCCGCAAGGGCGACAACCTCATTCTGACCGCTTTCGGCGGCGGATATACCTGGGGCGCAATGCTCGTTAAGTGGGCTTACGACGGTTCGAAGGCATAGCGCTTCGCAACTGCATAGATAAGGCGCGGCCTGCATCCATGGATGCAGGCCGCGTTTGTTTTTGCGGCATAAAGGTTGTATGCTACTTCGTTTTTTGCACTCGGCAAAACGGGACTGCCCGCTCTGTCCTCGCTTGTCGAAAATGTTGCTTATAGCGCCATAAATTAATATGATGGGTTTTCTTGGGCGATCACAGGATACTATCGTATATTTGCATAAACCGTCACCATTAAAACACACAAATATGTTGAGCAAACAATTACATGACGCGCTGAATGCGCAGATCAACGCCGAGATGTGGTCGGCCTACCTCTATCTTTCGATGTCGGTCGACGCCGAGGCCAAAGGATTGAAAGGCGTGGCGAACTGGTTTTTTATCCAGTTCCGCGAGGAGCAGGACCACGCGCGCATCCTGATGAACTACATTCTTTCGCGCGACGCCCAGGTTGTGCTGCACCCTATTGCCGAGGTGCGCACCTCGTGGAAAACGCCGCTGGAGATGTTCTGCGACACACTTGTCCACGAGCAGAAGGTTACGGCGATGATCAATAACCTCGCCTCTATCGCTGCCGATGATAAGGATTTCGCATCGTCGAATATGATCGTGTGGTTTGTCGACGAGCAGGTCGAGGAGGAGGAGAATGCCCGCGATATGATCGCGGCGTTCGAAGCCGTCGAAGGGAATAAATTCGGCCTCTACACACTCGATAAGGAGCTGGCGACCCGCGTCTATTCGCTGCCCTCGCCGCTGGCGGCAAAAGCGTAATACATAAAAAAGCCTCCGATTCGGAGGCTTTTTTATTCGAAATAATCCCTTTTAAACTTGATCTTTCGTTTTCAGTTCGCAGCCAGCGGTGAGGTGAATTTTATTCAGCCCTCCGCGCCGGGTGGCTGCGGGCTGACGGCTCGCTACGCAAGCCGAAGAACAAACAAGCCTTCAGTAGATAAGCCTGCTTTTATTTTGTTCGCTTGGTGTTGATGGCGGCTTTTCGTGCCTGCGAATGCTGGAACTGCCGGCGGATATGGTACAAGCGCCCGTCTTTCACAAGCCGAGCTCCGGTCTGGTGGTATGTGAAAGGGAGATTCCGCGCAGCACACTGGTCGCGGAGCGACAACACCCAGTCGTAGTCGCAGAGGCGGGCTTCGTTGCCCGACTCTCCTCCCGCAGAAACCTCCTCGATGTCGGATGTGAGGTATTGCGCGATATCGAGCGGTTCTAACAGCGGCGCACAGATGATGAGCTTATGGCGTATGGGGGTCTCCAAAAGCAGCGGCAGCCGGTAGTCGGCCATGGCCTGGTTCTCTATGGTGCAGCCGACGGCCACATTTTCGTAACCCTCGCCCCAGTCAGGCGGCAGAGCGGCTACAAGGCGGTCGATGCGCTTGGTGATAAAGAAGAACCGCAGGTCGTGGCGTATGCGCATCATTTCCCATGCCTCGGCGCGCCATGCATCGGCCTCTTCGACCAGAAAATCGGATGTGAAGCAGGTGTAGACCATCTCGCCGGCGGCGATCTTGAACCGTCCGTCGCGGCTGCGGCGCACCGGGAGGTTGAACGACGAATTGCGCGTGACGGCGCTGCTGTCCTTGTCGTGCCGCGCGTCCTGGCGATAGACGTAACAATGGCGGCAGCCCTCGCTGATCTTGTGGCATCCGTGCCACGGGTTCCAAGATACGGACATGGGCTAAAGAAGGGATACGGTGCCCTGAAAAAGCAGCATGACGACGATATAGCGAATGGTTTTGCCCGCGAGCATCGAGCCCGAGGTGATCCATACGTTGCCGCGCATAAGCCCGAGCGCTATGGCTATGGCCTCGCCGATGGTGGGCAGAAAGCAGAAGAAGGCCATCATTGCACCACGCCCGGCGAGAAACTTCTGTGCCTTTTCGAGCTTGGCCTGGCTCACGCCGAGCCTCTCGATCCACTCCATTCGGCCGAGCGTTCCCAGCCAGTAGCAGGTCATGCCGCCCACGGTATTGCCCGCGGCGGCCGATGCGACGCACAGCACCGGGTCGAGGCCCATATGCACCAAAAGCAGCATCACGGCCTCGGAGCTGAACGGGACGACGCTCCCGGCGATCAGCGCCGAGACGAAGAGGCCGAAATAGCCCCAGTCGGTGAGTATTTGTATGAGTGTATCCACGCTTCGGCGGTCTGTTTGGAGAGGGGACGGTTCCTCTTTGCAAATGTAGCTTTTTTGCGCGACAGAGATGCACCGGAAAGGCGGAAAATTTATTTAGGAGGTGGCCCCGTCCGTCTGCTACGGCTCCTCGCCCGCCCAGCTGCATATTGTATGGCTGCGGACCTCGACTCCGAACTTCTCGGCGGCGGCGAGGATGCGGCGGGCGAGCTCGGGCTTATGCGCGTCGTCGGCGTAGCGGAAATAGCTCTCGGCCGAACGTACGTGAGCGGCATTTGTGAGCGGAAATTCGCGCAGCTCGGGAATTCCGAACGCACTGTCGGGAAGTTCGCGGCGCTCTTCGGCCGTGAGATGATCGTGTGGGCGGGTAATGGGGGATTTAGTCATGGCGTCACTCTTTTTGAGAGTAAGAGCGGCAATTTTTGGGCCGGACATTGCTTTCGCTTACAAAAAAATCCCTCCGCGCAGATGCCGGAGGGATTTTTTTTGGTTGCGGTCGGGCTGTTTTGTCGGGCTGTTTCGCCGAATCGTTTTGCCGAGCTGTTTGTCAGAGCATTCTGTCAGAGCATTCTGTCGGGCGATCCGGAGCTCCATCTCGGCACACTGAACTTACCGCCTGCTGCGGCTCTCCTTGCGCTCGCGGCGCGACTCTTTCTTGGGACCCTTGGATGCCTTGGCGCCGAATTTATCGGACTTGGCTTTGGGCTTCCATTCGGCGCTGGCGGCCGATGCTTTAGGCTTGCGGCCTGCGCCTGCGCCGCTGCTCTTGCCTGTACCGTAGCCTTTGCTTTCGCCATATGCTTTGCCTGCGCTTTTGCCCTCGCCGTAGGCCTTGCCCGGGGTCTTACGCGCCGACTTGGTCTCGCGAGGCTTTGCCTCCTCGTACCACTGGTCGGCGTTCGACTTCTTGTAGCCGCGCTTCTGGGGCTTTCCGCCGCCGAATTCCGAGGCTTTATCTTTGGTGATCTCGGCGATAGGACGACCCTCTGAAAGCATGTTCAGCGCACGCACGACCTTGTTGGCTTGGTCGAAAGGCACGGTGGCGAACGAGAAGTCGTTCATGACCTTTATGTCGTCGATGTCGTGGTCGGAGAGTCCGCATTCGCGCTTGAGCAGCTTAACAAGGCCGCGGGCATCGAGCTGGTCGCGGGCGCCGATGGCCATGAATATGCGCGCCTTACCCTTGCGATCGACGTTGATCGAGCGGATCTCGGGATAACTGTTTTCGTTGAGTTCGTCCTTAAAGGCCAGTCGCAGCAGGGCACTCAACGCAACCTCGGGTGCGTAGCTTTCCAATAGTTCGGCTGCCATGTTTTCGCATTCGCGGTAGTTTTCGCTCTCGACGATCTCGTAGAGCTCCTCTTTGATCTTGTTGCGCTTGGTTGCGATGACGTCGGCCGGCGTAGGCAGCTGTTCGAGTTTGATGTCGGCCTTGATGTTGCGCTTCAGGAAGCCGAAGTTGCGCATCTCCGAAGGCGATATGAAGGTGATTGCCGTGCCCTCGTGTCCCGCGCGGCCCGTACGGCCGATGCGGTGCACGTAACTGTCGCTGTCCTGCGGAAGCGAGTAGTTGATGACGTGCGTGAGGTTGTTCACGTCGATACCGCGCGCGGCAACGTCGGTAGCGATAAGTATGTTGATCTGCTTCTTCTTGAACTTGCCGAGGATCTTTTCGCGCTGTGCCTGTGAGATGTCGCCGTGGAGTCCTTCGGCGGCATAGCCGCGCTCGGTGAGCTTGAGTACGATCTCGTCGGTACCCACTTTGGTGCGCGAAAAGACGATGCCGTAGAACTCCGGCTCGACGTCGATGATACGGGTCAGAGCCTCGAACTTATCGGCTTCGCGAACCTCGAAATAGATTTGGTTCGTGAGGTCGGTCGTAACGTTCTTGGTCTCGACCTTCAGAATGTCGGGGTCGGTCATGTAGTGCTTGGCCAGCGATGCGATGCGCTCGGGCATCGTCGCCGAGAAGAGCAGTACGCGCTTCGACTCGGGCATCTCCTGCATGATCGACTCGATATCCTCGATGAAGCCCATGTTGAGCATTTCGTCGGCCTCGTCCAAAACGAGGTAGGATATCTCCGAAAGGTTGAGCGTTCGGCGGCGGATATGGTCGAGGATACGGCCGGGGGTTCCGACCACGATGTCGATGCCCTTTTTCAGACGGCGCAGCTGCTCCTCGATCGAGGCGCCGCCGTAGATGGGGGCTATGGAGAGGTTCTTGGTGTTGAACGACTGCATCTCCTGCGTAACCTGCAGCGCAAGTTCGCGCGTGGGGACCAGAATCAGCGCCTGCGGAATACCCTTCCCGCTCTCGATGAGCTGGATAACGGGCAGGCCGAATGCGGCGGTTTTTCCGGTGCCGGTCTGTGCCTGTGCGATGATGTCGCGGTCTTGGGTAAGCAGGTGGGGGATGGTGAGGCTCTGGATGGCCGAGGGGGTTTCGAAACCTTTTTTCGAGATGGCATTAAGTATATCGTCCGACAGTCCTAAAGCCTTGAATTCTTCTAATTGACTCATTAACTAAATATGTAAGGCGCAAAGGTAGTCTAAATCTGCGACTTTGCGATTTTATCGGCAATCTTTTATAATTATTTTTTGTCGGGCAACTCATTCTCGGACCACAGCTCGCGGTGGTCAGCGCGAAACGCAGTGTAGAGCGGGCCTTGGCTTCGCCGTCGTTTTCTGCGTTCGGCAGAACGAGCTTGTTCGTTCTGCTCTCACTTATCGAAAACGTTCGCGGGGCGGAGCTGCGGCCCGCCGGCTCTCTTCGTGAGCCGGAAACCACCACTCCTGCAATCCTTGCAAATTCATTCGTAGTTGCCTCTAAAACATTTACCCTGCAATCGACATCCGGCTGCAGGGTAAATAAATGTCTTGAGAATAGTGCGGCGCTATGGCTTGGCCGTTACCGGAATCGTTATCGTTCCGCTCTTCAGCCCCTTGCCTTTTGCGGTGAGCGTCAGCGTGCCCTGCTGCTCGCCCGACTGGACGATCACGGTGAGCATGCCGCCGAAGGCGTGCATCTGCGGCTTGTGGAAGATATCCAGACATGTGGGATCGCCGTTGGCCGCTGCGCGGTACCGGCCGGTGCCTTTGACCTCGAACGTAAGTTCGCGGCCGTCGAGCGGACACAGAGCGCCCTCTTTGTCGACAATCCGCGCGGTGACATAAGCCAGGTCTTTGCCGTCGCAGCGCAGCGACTTATGCGCCGAAACAAGCTCTATATGGTGGGGTGTTCCGGCTGTCCGTACAACCTTCTCGCCTGCAACTTTGCCGTCGGCGTCATAGGCCACAACCCGGATCTCGCCCGGTTCGTAAACCGCGTCGGTCCACATAAGCCGGTAGCGGCTCTCGACAGGCTCGGTGACGCCGCCGCGCGTGAGCGTGTCGGACGTTGTGGGCGTGAGCGGGAAATCGGCGTACATCGACCGGTATTCATCGCTTGCCTTGATGGGACTGTCGTCGCGGCGCTTGGTCTGACGGCCTTGGCTCGTGCCGTTGATGAAGAGCTCGGCCTCGGGCCAGCTGGTGTAGACGAAAACCGGCACCTTCTCGCCCTCGTGTCCCGCCCAGTTCCAGTGGGGGAGTATGTGGAGCGTAGCGTCGTTGCGGTTCCAGACGCTGCGGTAGAGATAGAAACGGTCTTTGGGGATCGATGCCAGGTCGATGATTCCGAACATCGAACTGTGGTTGGGCCACGAGTCCTTGTCGTAGGGACTGGGCTCTCCGAGGTAGTCGAAGCCCGTCCAGACGAACTGACCCATCGTCCAGCCGTAGTCGTCGGCCAAAGCGAAATCCACATCGGGAATATTGGCCCACGTGCAGGCCTCCAGGTCGTAGGACGAGCTCTGGTGGTCGGGATACATCGCGCTGAAGCGCTTCTTGGCGGGGAGTTTATACACCCCGCGCGAACTGACCGCCGAAGCGGTCTCCGAGCCGAGGATAAATCCCTGTGGCAGGGCGTTGAACGACTCGATGTAGCGGTGTGTGCGGTAGTTCAGGCCCGGAATGTCGATCATCGCGGCGAAGCCGTTCGAAAGCACGCAGTCCACCTGGTCCATGCCGCACGTAACGGGGCGCGTGGGGTCCTCGCGGTGGCAGATGTCCTGCAGGAACTTGGCCACCTTGTAGCCCTCGGGGCTACACTGGCTGGGAACCTCGTTGCCGACGCTCCACATCACCACGCAGGGGTTGTTGCGCCACTGACGCAGCATGTTGACCATGTCGCGCTCGGCCCACTGGCCGAAATAGCGGTGGTAGCCGTTGGCGCACTTGGCGATATCCCACTCGTCGAACGGTTCGATCATCATCATAAAGCCCATCTCGTCGCACAGTTCGACCAGTTCGGGAGCGGGCATGTTGTGTGAGGTGCGCACGGCGTCGCAGCCCATATCTTTGAGTAGCGTGAGTTGGTGGCGCAGCGCCGCGACATTGATGGCGGCGCCCAGCGGTCCGAGGTCGTGGTGGTTGCAGACGCCCTGGAACTTGCGGTGCTCTCCGTTGAGGTAGAAGCCCTTGTAGGGAATGTATTCTATGGAACGGATTCCGAAACGCGTTTCGTAGACGTCGACCTGCTTGCCGTCGCAATAGACGCGCGAAACGGCCGTGTAGAGTGTCGGTGATTCGGGTGACCACAGAGCGGGTTTCTCTACCACGAAATTCTGAACGAAAGGCTCACCATAGTTGAGCTTTCCTTGGGTTGTGGCCGAGGCAACCTTGACATGGTCGGCCGAAAGCAATTCGGTATAGATTTTCAGCTCTCGTCCTGCGGCATTGGCGACCTCGATTTTGAGGTTTACCGAAGCGAAGTCGAGGCCCACGCGCGGGGTGGTGATCTGCGTGCCCCAGACCGGAACGTGGACCGGATCGGTCTCTATGAGATGCACATTGCGGTAGAGTCCCGCACCGGGATACCAGCGCGAAGAGTTAGGCAGGTTTTCCAGACGTACGGACAGCACGTTGTCGCCCTTCACGAGTAACCCGGTTACGTCACAGTGAAACGAGCTGTATCCGTAAGGCCAGAAAATAGCCTCCCGGCCATTGACCCAGACCCGCGCCTCGCTCATCGCACCGTCGAAAACCAGCGTCGCACACTTGCCCTCCGTCACGCGGAACGAGGTGCGGTACCAGCCCGTGCCCACATAGGGGAGGCCTCCGGTACGGCCGGTCTTGAGCGATGCCTGGGTCTCGAAATTCTGCGTGACAGCTACGTTCTGCAGGTCGTTGTTGATATCGAACGGCCCGAAGATGGCCCAGTCGTGGGGAACGGTCACACGCTCCCATTTTGAGTCGTTGAACGTAATGGCAGAGGCCTCCGGGAAGTCCCCCTGCGAGAATCTCCAGCCCTTTTCGAGCGTCGTTTCGGTGCGCTGCGCCGAGGCTGCGAACGTGCCCAGAAGGCAGCATGCGAGCCCCGCGGCCGCGGCGTGCAGTATGGTCTTATTCATTTACTGTGATTTTGACTCTCTGGTCGTTTACAATAATATAGTAGTCGCCCGCTTCGAGGAACTTGCGGCCCGTATTGTCGACAAAACCGAGGTCGCGCAGAGGGTCGATCTCGAAGGTGAACTTGCGGCTTTCGCCGGCCTTGATCAAGTCCTTCTCGAAATATTTAAGCTCTTTCACGGGGCGTGTGATCGAGCAATAGGGATCGCAAATGTACCACAGAACGCTCTCCTTGCCGTCGACCGAACCGGTGTTGGTAACGGTGACCTCGGCGGTGAAGGGTGTGCCCTCGGCGGCTGTGGTCGTCGAAACAGACATCGTGCCGTATTCGAAGGTCGTGTAGCTCAAACCGTGCCCGAAATCATAGAGCGGCGTGCTCGGAATATCCTGATACATGCCCTGGTGGTTGCGACCGCTGTTGCGGTGGTTGTAGTAGATCGGAATCTGACCGGTGGTGTAGGGGAATGTGATGGTCAGCTTGCCCGAAGGATTGTAGCGTCCCGAGAGGATGCCTGCCACGGCCTTGCCGCCCGTCACTCCGGGCTGCCAGATCTCCATCACGGCGTCGGCCATGGGGGCTATGCGCGTGAGGTCGAGGGGCCGTCCGCTCGAAAGCAACACGACCACGGGTTTGCCGGCCTCGCGAACCCTGGCCAGCAGCTCCTCCTGGATCGCCGGCAGGGCGATGGTCGAGCGCGAGGCATTCTCGCCGCTCCAGCCGCGCTTTTCGCCGAGACAGAGGACCACGACGTCCGACTTTTTCGCCGCGGCCAGCGCCTCGGCGAATCCGTCCTTCTCTTCGCCGTCGAAGTCGCAACCCGCAGCGTAGATAAGTTCGGCGCTGTTCATTTCTGCGGCCAGCCCGTCGAAGATGCTTACCACATCTTCGGCACGTCCGCGCGCGTACCACGAACCCAGTAGGTCGGCCTGGTTGGTCGCCAGCGGGCCGATCAGGGCAATGCGCTTCTGACCGCGCAGCGGCAGAGTGTTATTGTCGTTCTTGAGCAGCACGAAGCTCTCCTGCGCCAACTCTTCGGCAACCTGAACGCTTGCCGGAAGCATGAAACGCTCGTTCTCGGGCTTCTCGTCGGTGTAGGGTTTTTCGAAGAGCCCCAGCATGAATTTCACGCGCAGCACACGGCGCACGGCGTCGTCGACGCGTGCTTTCCCGACCCGGCCCTCGCGCATCAGCGCCTCGAGGTGTGGCTGATAGCAGTTGCCCATCATGTCGATATCCAGACCGGCGTTCATGGCGTAGCGGGCCGCCTCTTTCTTATCGGCGGCCAGGCCCTGGGTGATGAGTTGGCCGATGGCGTTCCAGTCGGCGATGATAAAGCCCTCGTGGCCCCATTTGTCTTTGAGGATCTCGGTCATCGTGTAGTGATTTGCCGAGCCGGGGATGCCGCTGATGGTGTTGAACGAACTCATAAGCGTCACGGCGCCGGCCCGCACGCCCGCTTCGAACGAAGGCAGGTAGGTGTCCCAAAGCGTCTGGGCCGAAATCTCGGTGGGAACATAGTCGCGGCCGGCCTCGGAAGCGCCGTAACCCACGTAATGCTTAAGGCATGCGGCGATCGAGTTCTCTGCCGAGAGGTCGTCGCCCTGATAGCCCTTTACCGAAGCCACCGAGTAGACCGAATTGACATAGGGGTCCTCGCCATAGCCCTCCGATATGCGTCCCCAGCGCCCGTCGCGCGCGACGTCGACCATGGGCGAGAACGTCCAGTCCACACCGGTCGAGTAGGCCTCCTGCGCGGCAACCTCGCAGGCGCGGCGCACCAGGTCGGGATTCCATGTGGCCGACTGCGCCAGCGATATGGGATAGATGGTGCGGAAACCGTGGATCACGTCGAAGCCGAAGAGAATCGGGATCCCCAGGCGGCTATTTTCCATGGCATGCTTCTGCACGGCGTTTCTGGCCACGGCATCGTCACCGAAATAGATCAGCGAACCCATCTCGGCGGGAATCTTCCTGATCACATCGCCGATGTTGTTCACGTTATCATTGCGGCCCAGCACCTGCTGGTTGAGCTGGTAGATCTTTTCGGTGACGGTCATGCGCGAGAGCAGATCCTCCACGCGGGCTTCGATCGGAGAGGCGGCGTCGGTGTAGACCACCGGCAACTGCTTCACTTTGATCGTTGTGACGGCGAAAGGACGCTTCACAGCCTCGTGGGCCGCCCTCTGCGCAACCTCTTTCACGTCGGCCGTGATGCCGTCGGGAGCGTATTTGTTGCCAACGACGCTCTTGCCGAATATCTTCTCGAACCATGTGCAGGCGGCGGTGTAGCGCCCATAGAGCAGGTCGAGGTGGTAGCCGTCGCGGTTCATGTTGTCGCCGATGAACGACGTGCGGGCATTCTGGATCGCCGTGCCCGAGGGGATGATGGTTTTCACGCCGATCAACTTGGCCGCTTTCTGCACGGCATCGCCTATCGAGGTGTACATCTTCATCTGGTCGCGATCGTAGTTTCTGAATCCCGAGTGGTCGGAATCGGCCGAATAGGCCCATGTCTGATGCAGCATCAGCTTGGTCGTCTTGCCCACGCGGGCGCGAACATAATCGGCCAACTCGGGCAGATGCGCCGCATAGGTGTCGTATTTACCCGAAAGAGGGCTTGCCTGCTGAAGGCTCACGTAGTCCCACTGCTCGTCGGCGAGCATCTTGGCGATGGTCATATTGGGAGTTTCCACCCGCTTGCCGTCGAGGCCCACCTTGCGGTAGGCATAGGCCGGTTTGTCGTTGCGCAGGTTGTTGACATGGGTCTCGAGCGAGCAGCCGCCGATGTAGCCGTTGCCCACGATGACATGGATGCCCTCGGCGTCGGCCAGCTCATAAAGGTACTGCTCCACGGCATCCTGCGAAAAACTGTTGCCGATGGCCAGAATACGTACTACCTTATCCTGCGCAATGGCCCCCGAGGGAGCCATTGCAATCAGAAGAAGGATAAGAATCTGTAAGATAAATCTTGCTTGTCTTATCACTGTTATTTTATTTAGTTGTTAGCTCTTCACAAAGATAACAAAAATTAATCAGTTTAATTCTTGGTTATAACAACTGCGTTGAGGTGAGCGTCCTTGACGGCATTGGCTCCGATACCAAGAATAGAGATGCTTATCTTGCCGTCAGTGTCGGGAGCTACGCTCTCGAATTTCACGCCATAGTCACTCATAGAGTAGGTCTGGAACCAGCTGTCGAACCATTCCTCATAGGTCGGAGTCGCACCTGCTGTTTTCTTCGAGATGCCCGGATTGACACTCTTGACAGGTAGCGTGGTGCTTCCTACCACGGTGAACTGCGTTCTGCGAACATCGTCGGTGCCGGACATATAGGTTCCCTCCCACCTTACGCAGAGTATGTTCAGGTCATAGGTGGCGCTGGGGTCGAAGCCCGTCAACTCTACGGTTCCGGTTATACTTGGACCAGACACGAATCCATCCATCCACGCCGATTTGGGATAACCTATGCCATCGATCGTGATAACCTTGTCGGGCTCGGTGCTCACTCCGGTCAATGTCTCCTTCATATTTGTTACCGTGCTCACGGCTACGGAACATACATTGCCGTTGGTATCGTTGAGATAGACCTTCGGGGTGCCGGCCGGCCGGTTTATGCCTGAGATGTTGTTCCACGGGCTGGGCGAAGTGTTGTTTGCTGTCGTTCCGCCGAAGTCGATATAGACCGGAGCTGTCATCGCGGGAGGAGACTGGAACGACGACATGGGGTTAATCGTGAAGGGGCTCTGAACGGCAAAGTGAGCTGCGTTCTGACCTATGATCCGGCGCGCGTTGTCCACGGTGGTAGGCGCGTAGGTGTTACCCACGACGCTTGTGCCCGAGATCGTCTCGAACCATGCGCAGGCGGCGGTGTAGCGGCCGTAGGTCACTTCGAGGTGGGTGCCATCGCTGTGGTTATAGGTGTCGCCCACATATGAGGCGCGGCCGTTCTGGATAGCCGTTCCCGCGGGGATGACGAAGTCGATATCGGTGTAATCGGTAGTTATCTGACTCGTGGCGTCCATGATGCCATTGTACATGGTCATCTGGTTGTAGCCGTAGGGGCTGAAAGCCGTAGCGTCGGTATAGGTCGAGCAGTAAGCCCAGGTCTGGTGGAACGCCATCTTCATGGTGCTCTTGGTGGTGTTAGCCTTCACATAGTCGATCAGGCCCTGCAGATAGGGGCTGTAGGTGGCGTACTGACCCGAGAGTCCGCTTTTCTGCTGAAAAGTGACGTAGTCCCACTTTTCGTCGGCAAGACCCTGCTTGAGCGTATAGCCGCTCTGCTCGCTCTTCACTCCGCCTACGACTTTGCGGTAGAAGTAAGCCGTAGCGTCGCTTTGTGAATTCTCGTAATGTGTCTGGAGCGAGCAGCCTCCGATATAGAGGTTGCCGATGATAACATCGATGCCTGCGGCCTCGAAAAGTCCGTAGAGGTAATACTCAACGGCATCCTGCGAGTAGCTGTTGCCTATGGCCAGGATGCGTACGATGCCGTCGCTCACGGCTGCGTCCACGGTCAGATCGCATTCGGCTTTGATCTCCGCGTTGGTCTTGCACTGGATCTTGATAGTGGTAGTACCTGCCGTAAGGGCGGTTATGGTGGCGCTCTTGTCGGCGTTGGCCGAAACGCTCGCAACGGCGGGAACCGAGGAGGTCCAGTCGAATTCGAGCTCCGAAGTCGCAGTGCTGCCGAACGTGGGCGTGAGGGTGAAGTCGTCGCCTTCGGTCAGGGTGTGCGAGGTCTTGTCGAGGGTCACCCACTTGTCGTCGACCTCGACGGTCAGGAGGCATTCGTCCTTGATCGACGAGTCGCTCTTGCACTGGATCTTGATAGTGGTCGTACCTGCCGCAAGCGTTGTTACGGTGGCGGTCTTGTCGGGGTTTACCGAAACGCTCGCGATAGTAGGCTCCGAAGAGGTCCAGTCATACTGGAGCTCCGAAGTGGCTGTGCTGCCGAACGTGGGCGTGAGGGTGAAATCTTCGCCTTCGGTCAGGGTGTGCGAGGTCTTGTCGAGGGTCACCCACTTGTCGTCGGCATGCACCGTCAGCGCACATTCCGACTTGATCGACGAGTCGGTCGTGCATACGATCTTGATAGTGGTAGTACCTGCCGCAAGCGCCGTTACAAAGCCACTCTTGTCAAGCTTTGCCGAAACGCTGGCAACCGTGGGGTCGGTAGAGCTCCACTGGTATTCGAGCTTGGCGGTTGCGGTGCTGCTGAAGTCCGGTACGAGGGTGAATGTTTCGCCCTCGGTCATGCTGTGTGTGATCTTGTCGAGAGTCACCCACTGGGGAGTCTGGTCTTCGGGGGTTTCATCCTTGGAGCAGGAGGTCAGAGGGACCGCGGTCAGAACGACGCCGACGAGCAACAGCATGAGTAATTTAAAAACGTGTTTCATGTAGATTGAGGTTTTAATTAGGTATTTATTGTTAGTTATTGCGTTTCTTTTCCATGTAGTATTCGTGCATCAGGTACCACGCTTTCTTGCGGTATCCCTGGTCCGAAACGAGTCCTTTGCGGTTCCAGTCCTCCTGGTTGGTGGGGTGGAAACGGAACGGCGAGCGGAAGTCGAACAGTATCCACGGCGAGACACCCGCCAGGTTGGGAATATGTTTGAACATCTCGAGGTTGTCGCGGTAGAGCTTGGCCTGGAAGTCTTCGCTCCACGAACTGGTGACTGTCTCATCGCCCGACTGGCCATAGAGGGCCTCGCCTCCGAACTCCGAGATGATGAGCGGCTTGTCGGCCACCACGTCCCACACGGCCTGGGTCGGGTCGACGGGCCACGGGGTATACCAACCCATATATTTATTGACGGCTATGACGTCGAGATTGGCCGGGAAGGGGTCGTTTATTTCGAAATGGCCGGACGCCTTGTTGAAGTGTATATTGTCGAAGGCTGCGGTGTACAAGCGGCTGGTGTCGAGTGATTTGCTGGTCTCGAGCAGCGACATGAGGAACGCGTTGCGGGCATCCGAGGGTTTTGTCTCATTGGCCACGCCCCAGAAGCATACGGCGCAGCGGTTCCTGTCGCGCATGACCATCTCGGTAAACATATTCTGGGCTTTAGCCTTGGTCGCGGGGTCTACGAAGTCGATACCCTGCCAGATCGGGATCTCCTGCCACAGCACGAAGCCCATCCTCTCGGCCAGGCGCACGATATATTCGTTCTGGGGGTAGTGAGCCAGGCGTATCATATTCACACCCAGTGCCTGCGCCTCCGAAAGAAGCATCACGGCGTCGGCCTCCGAGAATGCGCGGCCCTTGCGTTGGGGAATCTCCTCGTGGAACGAGATGCTGCGCATGAACGTGGGCTTGCCGTTGATCAGAATCTTGGTTCCGTCGACGGCGAGGTGGCGAAAGCCGATCTCCTCCGATACCGCGTCGGCGTCGGTCGAGATCCTGACCGCGTAGAGTTTCGCCGCCTCGGGATTCCAGAGCTGGAGCTTCTTTGCTTTGAAGGTCAGAGTAGCTTCGCCCCTGGCATCGGTCCGGGCGCTCTGATAGATGCCCAACTCCGGAATCTCGATCTTGACGTTCGCCGCAACGCCCTCCGAGAGAACCACCGATGCCGTGATCGTATCTTTGTTCTGCCCGTCCAGACGCACGAAATAGTCGCGGATATATATTTTGGGTGTAGTGATGAGCATCACGTCGCGCGTGATGCCGCCGTAGTTCCACCAGTCGAAGGCCATGGCCGGAATGGCGTCTGTCGTGCGGCGGTTGTTGGCCTCGACGCACAGGAAGTTGTCACCGGTCTTGAGCATACCGGTCAGCTCCACCTCGAAGGGGGTGAATCCGCCCTCATGCGCGGCGATCTGCTCGCCGTTGAGGTAGACCTTGCAGCGGTAGCTCACGGCGCCGAAATAGAGGAACTGACGGTCGTCCGTTTTGGGGGCCGCGTTGAAGTGGCGCGCATACCATACCGTGCCTTCATAATATTTCAGTTCGGGGATCTGCGAGTTCCAGTCGCCCGGGACGTTCAGGCGCAGACCGCCTTCGAAGGAGTATTCGTAGAACTGCTCCCTGGTCTGGGGCGTACGGTTTTTGTATATCTCCATGCGCGTACCCTGGTCGTAGAGGTCGACGATGGCGTTCCACTTGCCGTTCAGCAGCTCGTACTGGCGGCCGTAGACGTTGCTCATAAATGCGGGGCCATCGGCAGCCTGTGCCGAAAACAGGGCTGTCAGCAGCGCAAAGACGGTGAAAATCATCCGGTTTTTCATGGGTTGTCGTTTAGGTGGTTTATTATAGTGCGTATTTATACATTGCGAAGGAGTTCTTCCGGGGCAGCGAGAATTTCACCGTGCCGTTTTCGCCGACCGTGGCTTTGAAGCTCTTGCCATCGCCGAACAGCGCCGTGAGGGTCACTTTCGCGCCCTCGGGCAGCCAGGTCTCGACCGTGGCACCGGTGCGGGCGTTGTCCTCGCGGAAGATGAGTATATAACCGCTCTTCTTGCCTGCGACCGACTGGAATCCGGTCCACGAGCGTCCCGAGGGCTCGTCGCCGACGGGCAGAATGGTGCCATTGTGGAAATCGTGCTGGATCTTGAGGTAGCTGTCAGTGAGTTTTTTGAGTCCGAAAGCCGCCTCGGGTAAGTTCGAGGCCTCCATCCATGCCAGCGGCTGTCCGGCCATGGTGATGGCGAACAGGTATTCGAGCGAATAGGCCGCCGGTGCGAACGGATCGTCGCCGTACTTGTCGGCGTTGCGCCACTTGTTGAGGAACTCGATCTGGAGCTTCTCGGCGGGAACATATTTCGACAGCTGCCACAGGTTGCGCAGTGTCCAGTAGGGATAGTAGTTCTGCCAGTCGGTGTAGCGGTTCTCGAGGAAGATGTTGCCGTATTCGTTGAACATGTGGTATCCTCCGCGGCGGCTCGCCGTGGCGTCGAGGTTGAAGACCACCTCGTTGTCGCTGGCTGCCAGAACCGCGTCGAACAGACGGCGCAGGTTGATCTCGGCCTTCTTGGTCGGGATCGTGAGGCCGTCGATTTTGAACATTTTGATGCCGTATTTCTTGTAGAGCCCGATGAGGGTTGTGGCGTCTTTTTCCCAGTCCTCGAAATCGTTCTGGACGCTGGGATTGAACCACAGGCCGATCTTTATGCCCAGCTTTGCACCCTTTTCGACGACGGACGTGAGTCCGCGGGGGTATTTTTCGGGGTCGGGAGTCCAGTAGTCGGGATTGTCCCAGATATTGGTGAACGACCCCTTGGCCACGGCCGAGTTGGGGCTCTTGCCCACCTGCCATCCGTCGTCGATCTGGAAGAGGGTGATGCCCAGACGTGCGGCCTTGTCCAGCTCCGAAAGACAGAACGCCTCGTTGACCTTGGCGTCCTGCGAGCGGTCGCCCCAGGTGTTCATCATGATCATCTCGTCGCGGTCGGGCTGCACGGTGCGCACACGCTTCTGGTAGCTGCGCAAAACTTGTAGGGCATCGAGCTCGGTACCGCCGAAGACGCCGGTCACGCACGAATAGGCGCGCGTCCAACTATCGGGGGTTATGTCGCGCTCCGAAACGCCCGGGCTCGTTATGACGAATTTGCCGAAGTCGGCGGTGAAATCCGAACCGCGCCACGCCAACTGTACGCTCGAGCAGGGTGCCTCCTTGAGGAAGAATACACCGTTGCCGTCGACACCGTCGCGCATGAAGAGCAGGTTGCCCGTGTAGTTGTTCTTGCGGTAGCCGATGATATCGCGCTCGGTTACCAGGTTGTTGTTCCAGTCGGTTATGTCCCAGAATTCCACGGCCTTGGCGTGCCAGTGCATGCCCGAGAAGTGCATCTTCTCGAGGGTCATCGTCACAGGCTTCGACTTCATGTCGGCCACGAACTCTATGTTCTTGAGGTCGGCATTGTTGACGTTGCCCGCCGCGGCTACGCCGGTCATGCTGCCGCGCAGGTAGGTGTCGCAGGCGATCACGGCGCAGTCGTCATAGATGCGGTATTCGCGGCGGATCTGCAGTGCATCCATGGTGTAGCCCACCACGGCCCGAAGGTAGGCGGGATGTATGGAGGTAGCCTCCACGTTCCCGACGGCGAATATGGGGTCCGTGCCCGCGCGCGAAGCGTCCTGCGTGGCGATGAAATCGGGGCCGAGCGATGCCTGGAGATGTGTTTTGCCCGTCTGCTTGTCCGTGAGGCTGTAGGTCATCAGATTACCCCCGTTCCACACGAATTTGCGCTCCACGAGCGTGTTGCCCATCGCGAGGGTGTCACCCTCCAGACGGCTGTAGCATGTATCCTGTGCTGCGGCGGAAATTATCGACGCAAGGGCCAGTACGGTTGCATAAAGTTTTTTCTGCATGTTCAGGATAGGTTTAGGGGCCGGGATCGCGGTCAGGCGGTTCCGGCCAAGGGTTTGTTATTTCTTCTCGATGAAAGCCGCGGGTTGCGGGAGGAACTTGTTGGGGCCGTTGAAGCGCTGGTTGTTGAGTCCGGTCTTCTTGCCGACACCCTCCTGCATGAGGCTCTTCAGCTCGTCGAGATGGTGCTGGTAGACCTCGCGGGGCGAGCAGTCGTACTTCTTGCACAGCGAAGCGGCCATACCCACAACCTCGCCCATCATACCCGTGGTGCGCATCACGCGTACCGTACCGAGTCCCACGTGCGTGGTGCTGATGTTACGGCCTGCCATGAACAGGTTGTCCACGTTGCGCGAGTAGAGGCAGCGGTAGGGCACGGCATAGGGGTAGATCCAGTTGTGCGTGGTGGCGGCCTTGAACTCATTGCCCGGGAAATTCTTCGAATTCACGGGATCGGGGAAGTGCAGGTCGATGCTCCACGTGGTGGTGAACGAGGCGTCCTCGTGGAAGACGTTCTTGTCGATGTCGTCCTGCTTCAGCACGTAGTCGCCCAGCAGACGGCGCGATTCGCGCTTGCCGGCAACGTAGGCCATCCAGTCCAGGTCGCGGTTGGCATAAGCCGCATTGTCTTTGAGCTGGTTTTTAAGAAAACTCCAGTTGGAGTATATAACCAGCATTCCGTAGTCGCGGATGCGCTCGGCCTGGGCGATCTGGTCGTAGTTCATACCGGTCTCCCATTTCCATTCGCCCATCGTTACCTTCTCGCAGTTCTCGTTAGTAAAGACTACGCCATAGGCGAATTTGGGGAACGGAGTATTCTTGTCGTTCTTCTTGGTGTACCACTGGATCGATACGCCCATGGTCATATCGTCGGCCACCTCGGGAGCCAGCGACTCGCCGTATTCGTCACGGCCTTCGCGGCCCATGCGCCAGTCGGCGCCGGCCAGATAGCCGATCGTTCCGTCGCCCGTGCAGTCGGAGAATATCGGGGCTTCGAGCCAGTGTTCCTCGCCGGTCTCGATGTGGCGGATCAGCACGGCCGACACTTCGTCGCCCGTTTTGCGGACCTCAACGGCGCGGTAGGAAGCGTAGAGCGTCACACCCTTTTCGTTGTCCATCCACTGCTGTTTTTTCTCATCCTCGTAGTTGGCGGCGGGTTGTGCGTTCCCGGCTTTGGTGTGCCCGAATTCGCGGATCATGCGGCCCAGACCCTCGTTGGGACCCATCTCGACATAACCGCCGAGGTGAACGCGCACTTCGGCGCTGTTGTTGCCGCCCAGAACCGGACGGTCGTTGATGAGCGCCACATTGCAGTCCAGGCGTGCCGCAGCCACAGCCGCGCACATGCCGGCAATACCGCCGCCTACGACCACAAAGTCGTATTTAGCGGTGTCGGGTGCGGGCAAAGCCAGTTGCTCGCGGCGGAATGCCGCCAGTTCCACACCGCCCTCGGGAGGCGTCGCGCCCTGCGTGGTCGTAAGGTAAATAGCGTCGCAGCGACCGTCGAATCCGGTCATGTCGGCAAGCGCGAGGGTGGTCTGCCCGGCCTTGAGCGTCACCTTGCCGGCATACTGCCACATCCAGCTGTCGCCCGTGCTGCCGAGCACCGTCGAGAGTTTCTTGCCGTTAACCTTGAGCTGGAACTTTCCGGGACCCGCCTCTTTCGACCAGGGCGAAGTCCAGTTATACGTGCGCACATATATATAGTATGTACCTGCCTGGGCTACGTCGATCTCGGTAGCGGCATCGGCGACCGGGCGCCCCATGCCGTGGGCCAGCAGATAGGATGAGCCCATCTGATCAACGAACTGCTGGTCTACGACCCAACCTCCTTTTGCGGAGAAATTTTCGGCCTCGACCCAGATCTCTGCGGCAGCGGCAGAAGAGAACTGGCAGGCCAGTAGCGAAATGATCAATAGTAGTTTTTTCATATGTTCAGGTTGTTTACGGGCTGCTTTATTTGACCGCCACATTGCAGAGCGTGGCCCATCCCTCGGGTGTTACACCGTTCTTTACGGCGAGGTGGATGCCTATTTCGTTGTCGGGTTTCGACGTGTCGACGATGCCTACCGCCCACACGTAGTCGCCCGCAGCAACTGCTCCGGAGTCGAATTTGAAAGTGTAGCTCTTGGGTCTGCCTTTATACCAGTCGCAAGGCTTGGCCTGCGGGTCGAAATAGACCTTCACGGGTTTGTTCGTCGAAGGGTTGAGCAGTGCGAACGCCACTTTATATTTGTCGTGATACTGCGGAAGGTTGGTGGGGCAGTACGAATAGCCGAGGTTGGTCCAGCGGTGGGCGATCTTCACCTCGCTGTTGGCCGAAATGATCTCGGGCAGAACGACCGTGCCGGGGTAGAGACGGTAGCAACCCTCGCGTATCCATTTGAGCACCAGATCGTAGGCGTCGCTGAACCACGATGCGGTCTCCCCCTTGGTGAAGTCGCTGCTGTAGCGGAAATCGAGCGTATTTACGCACGACCCGATGGCGTCGTTATATTCGCCCAGACGAACATCTTCGGGGTGTCCCTCGCGGTATTTACCGCTGGAGTCTCCCCAATAACGGTGTCCTCCGCTGCCGGTGATCCAGCCGCCCTCGGCTGCGATAGGTCCTTTGTAGCGGTGTTTCAGCAATATGCCCTTTTCCCACGCCGCAAAATAATCGGTCATGCCGAATGCCGCGCCCTGCATACAGAACCCTTTATCCAAAGCCTTTTGGATCAGCCGCTCGGAGTCGGGGTCCACTGCGCCCGAACCGGTCGTAGCGCCCAGGCATCTGTGCACCTGACAAGCTATCGGAACATTGGTGAACACTTCGGCCCAGAGGCTGGTTATCCAATCGAAAACAGCCTCTTTGGGTTTGCCATCGCCTGTCGAATAGATGCAGGTGTGGTATTCGCCCCAAAGGCCTATGCCGAAACCGCCGATAAAGGTGGTCTGGTCGTTGTTGAACTCCGCGGCGAAAGCACGCATGAAATCACCGTAGCAACGCTGAAACACAAGATCGTCGGGGTAAGGCGTCCAATACTGGTTTGAGGAGCCCGATCTGAATACCTTGCCGCCTGCCGCCTCGATCTCCTCGCGGACATATTCGGGAACCATCTGCTCGGTGAAGTCGCGGCTGTCGACGGTGAAGTTGAAGACCAGCTTCAAACCGCGCGCCATGGCTCCTTCGCGCAGCATACGCAGGCGCCGCGCGTATTTGTTGTCGACACCATCCTGCCAGGCGAAAACGCCTTTCGTCTGCTCGACGTGCGACCAGCGGATACGGATCAACAGACTCGAAGCATAATCGGACACATTGACAGTGCCGACCGACGAGGGGAAGTTGTCGTAATGCTCCCAGAAATCATCGGCAAGACCGTCGCCAAGGCCCGAGTAGAGCAGCCAGCCCGAGAAGGGGTTGCGATACATGGTTGTGCGGTCGGGGGTCACGGTCACGGTTTTTCCCGCTGCCGAACCGCCGCCGTTGTCGCCCTCGTCGCCGCTTTCGGAGCAGGCTCCGAAGGCGATGGCGGCGGCTATGACCAGTAGTGTTTTGATTACGCTTTTGTTGTACATATTAGGTTTTTAGTTGATTTTATTTTTGGCCGAAAACTACGGTGGGATTCTTTTCGTCGGTTATGTCGACGACGACAATGTTACAGCCTTCGGGGATGAGGTAGAATGAGTAGCGGTTCCTGCTCTGACCTCCCTGTAAGGCTACTGTTTTGTTTAATTCTGCACCAGTATAAGTATTAGTATTGTCGTTTTGGGTTGTAGGTGCGCCGTAGGCATAAACATTATTCCAGGAATTATCTGCCAGGAATTTAATATACCCTATCTGATTGCTTGATGTTTGGCGAGGTAAATTAATGCCGGTATAGTAAACGAAGATCCTTGGATTTGCCAGACTCGGCGACATTTTATATGCCTCCGACGGTATGTTCGCCGCCGTGCTGCCGCCAAATCCTCCCCACATCCACAGATTTAGTATTTGAGCACTGTAGGCTTCATTCTTTGGCTCCTGCGTATGGTTCCATGCGGGCGGTGTATAAGGCTCGAGTTTTTCCGCAGGAGAGTAGATCGTTATTTTTTTAGTTTTGGTATTCAAAACTATACGATATTCTCCGTCTGCAGGGAGATCCCAGTACCATTCCGTGTCTGCGTATGAGTACTCTGTTGCGATACCGTTGCTGTCGCTCAAATCGCTGTTCACATTCGCCGGAACGATGTATTTGCCCTTGTTAACTATGGCTGGAATATAGAGCCTGCCGTTCTTTAATTCGCCGAGCCATGCATACACAGATTCATCCTCAAGAGTCTGGGACATTATGAGAGTATTAGCCTCGTGCCCGTTAGTTGCATCGCCGTCAAGGAAAGGCGCAAATCCTAACGGCATATAAATACTTCCGGTGCCGCTCATGTTGATACTCAATGTATTGTAGCGGTTTTCCATAAAAGAGATGCCTTTTGAATTGGCGTTGATAGTGCGTGTATAGACTCCCGCATTAGTTGTGACGGAGACCTTGAACGGAGATCCCGACTTGATTTCGAACGGGATAGAGCAAAACCATACTTGCATGTTTTTGCCGTTTGTGTCCTTTACGACATAGTCCGGTATTACATCGGTATAATTTAGAGTCACATTGTTTACCGCAGAAGCGGTGTTCGAAATGTTCATTCCCGTAAAACTCATGTTTACATTACCTGTGAGGGGAGTTCCTGAAGGTGCGGTGAATGTAACGCTTCGAATAGTCTCTCCATTGGCTATGGGGAGATTCGTAAGCGTTACGCAGCCGTGAGCTACCTTCCGCTTATAAGTCATGACCACGGGTTCTATTACGCCTGCATTTATTGTTGTAAAAGAATCGTCGGCCTTGCCAAGCAGGATGTCGGCGTTGGCGTCGAATGATTCTTTTTCTGGATTTTGTGTGGTAGGAATGGAGGTGGTAATAATGCCGGTTCCGTTTACCGAGGCCGATATGGTGCCAGGGTAGATTGCGTAAAACCTATATTCTTTTTGTAGTGTCGTTCCCGAATAACCTTTAATCTTAAATGTTGCGCTTTTTCCACCAGTGTTAACGACACCAGCTTCCGAAACTTGAGGACTGGTATTAAAAGCATCCGTGCCTTCTGTTCTGAAAACATGGTAGGTTACGAGGATTTTCTCTACACCCGGAGCTTGGTTCCACTGTACAGTTCCTGTTTTTTTACCATCTTCAGTATCCTCGCCCGGCACAAACACGGTGCGGGTTCCGGAAGTCGGAGTGTTGTCGTCATCATCGTCTAAAGCAGGCTTTTCACCAGTAAAGGAGAGTTCATACACGACCTCGTCGCCCTCGTTGGAAGAATCCCCCGGGGCGGTCTCTTTCGAGCAGCCGGTCAGTGTGAAAACTGCCGGCATGACGATAAAAAGCAGATTGAATATCTTCTTCATAGTCTTGGGCAATTTAATAGTCTCCATTGTTATTCTCCTCCACGGTGTTGTAATCGGGATAATTCAGCGGATAGTCCGAGTCGCCAAAGCCTTTTTCAACGGCAATGTCCATGACCTCGATCACGGGTGCTGAATAGGGATGCGAAAACTCCCCCCCCCTCGCATAGAGGGTTTTGCTTATATTACGGGCGTAAAACTGTCGTTCGTTCAAAATCATCGATGTTAGTGGGTTGAACATTTAATGAGATCGGATACGCATGGTGGCAGTGCGCCCGATAGCCTGTTGCCGACCCTTGTCGGCGTGAGAGATTATTTTTGCGCTTATGCCGTCCCCGGATGGTGTTCCGAAGACGGCAAGAGCTGCAAAAGAGTGTGCGGGGCCGGCCGCTTTGCAGCAGCCGGCTCGCACGGGAGTTTATTTCTGCTTGAATACTACTGTCAGGTTCTGGATATCGACCTCCACATAGTTACATCCTACGGGGATGATAAAATATGAGTAGCGGTTGTTTGCCTGACCTCCTACAATCGTCTCCGGCGTGTTGAGTGTTACACCGGTGTTGAACTTGGGTGAGGCGCTCGTCGCGGTCGTATCTGTAGAACCGAATGCATAAACGTTATTCAGGAAGTTAGCCGCCATAAACTTCACGGCGCCATACTGCCAGTTACCCGAGGATATACTGCGGGGAAGAGGTGTTGCCGAGTAGTATACGAATACGTACGGGTTGGCAAGGCTCTGGATAAGTTTGTACTGCTCCTCGGGCTGGTTGTTGGAGTTGTTGGCAAAGCCGTTGAAGCAACCCCACATCCACAACGCATCTACAACCTGAGTGTAGTGCTCATCCGTCGGAGTTACTCTGGTGTCCTTCCACTCGGGCGTAACCCAAGACTGCGGGTCGGTATCCGGAGTATGGATCTTTATGGTCTTAGTCTTGACGTTTACGATAATACGGTAGGTCCCATCGGCGGGAATAGTCCAATACTGCGTCGTGGTATTTGCTGACGTAGTCTGTCCGAATGCTACGGCATTACCGTCGTCGATAGTGTGGTTCGCAGCGTCTGCGGGAACAATCGCTTTAGCGGTCGTGCCGTCCATTTCCAGAGGCAGCCAGAGCGTACCGGCCTTCAGAGCGGCGTGCCAAGCGTATACATTCTCGTTTTCGAGCGTCTGCGTAATTTCGATCTTATCATTGTCGATTCCGTCGGTAGCGGTACCTGCGAGCAGGATCTTCTCGAACTCGAAGATGCTTGCGACGTCGATGATCGTGACGGTCTGAGTGTTGAAGTTCACAGTTACGCGATATGTGTCAGCCGTGGCGACAGTCCACGCGGCCGAGGTCTCGCTGACGTCCTTCATAACGGCGTTCTGTGCGGTGCTGTTGGCAGCCGTGTCGGTGTTCGACGCGGGAACGATAAGATTGTTCTCGGCACCGTAGATAACCGGGAAGTTGATCTTGCCGGGCTCCAGATCGCCGGTCCATACATAGATATTCTCATCCTTAGCGCTTGCAGTGAGCTCTATCGGGGTTCCGCCGACAGCAGTGCCGGCCATATAGACGTTGTCGGCCTTGAACTCCTTCGAAACCTCCATAATGGTAACGGTCTGAGTCTTGAAGTTCAGCGTTACGCGATAGCGGTAAGCGATGGGGATATTCCAGCCGGCAGAGGTCTCGTCGCTGCCCATAACGATAGCGGGCATGGCGTCGCCGCCGATAAAATCGGTATTGGCGTTGCCCTCGGGAACGATGACGTTATCCTCGTCGCCGTAGGTGACCGGGAAGTTCAGCGTGCCGGCTTCGAGACGTCCGTCCCAGAAGTAGATGTCGGCATCGTCGGCGGTGGCCGAAAGCTGGACCGGTGCGGTGAGCGCCGTGCCGCCCATGTAAACCTCGTCGGCAGCGAACTGCTTGGCTCCGTAGGTCTTGACCTTGATTGTCTTCTCGGCCATGTCGGGGAGGATCAGCTTATTGGGGTTCTCGAACGTAGCGGTTACGCGGAAACGCAGCTCGCCATTGGTGCTGGTCGTCTGCTTGAAGTAGTCGACCAGCATATCCTGCAGTTCTTGGTGCGTATAGAGGCGCTCGAAGATAAAGTCGTCCTCATACTCGACAATAGCAGTAGCCGAGCTGCCGAGCATGTAGATCTCGTATTTATAGTTGACGACCGTCTCCTCTCCGAAATCGTAGGCCGGATTCCAGCTTACGGTCAGAGCCTCTTCGTCGGGCATGCTCTCGTTGAGTATGAGCTTCGAAGTAGAGGTCGAAATCTCTATCGTCGTCTTATATTTCGAATAGTTATTGTCGACATCGTCCTGGCAGGATGCGAAAAGTCCTGCGACAAGGGCGATAACAATATATTTTAATGCTTTCATATTCTTGTCAATAATTATTAGTTAATGAATACTAATATCCGTCGTTCTGACCGAGTTTTTTAGCCAGCTCGTTGTCGTGAGTGGGTATGGGCCACAGATACTGATGATCGGGGAACTTGCGCTCTCCGCCATAGTCTACAAGCTCTGCCACAGCCCAGGGGCTGAAATCGGCGAAGCCATCCTCGTCGATCTGGGGAACGCCGGGCCAGAACCACTTGCCGGTGTTGACCAGTTTCTCGATACGCTTGTCATTGTCGCGTAAGTGGATGTAGTTATACTGACCATTCATCTTCTCAGCCAGTCTCCAGCGGATAAGGTCGAAATAGCGACGTCCTTCGTTGGGGAACTCCATGCGGCGCTCGATGCGTATCTGGTGGCGAAGCTCGTCCTGGTCGGTGGTGGTGACGGCGGGATAGAGAGCCGTGCTACCGACGGCTACGCCATAGGCGCGGGCACGTACCGAGTTGATCGCATTGAGAACCGTATTGTCGATCTCATCGAGTTCAGCCTTAGCCTCTGCGTACATAAGAAGCACGTCGGCGTAGCGCATGATCGAATAGTCGATCTCGCAGCCCAGCGTTTTCCACGAGGCCTCTGCGCCCTTCTTCCACAAGAGGCAGTCGAACGATGCGTATTCGTTGGCAGGGGCTGCCTTCGTTTGTGCGTGCGAGTCGGTGTTGGTAACCTCGGCGCCGGTCGTTAAGTTCGTGGTCTTTACGGCCTGGGGGTGAGGGTTGTATATAAAGCCGCAATGTGCCGTGCCGTAGACATCTGCGCCGCTGCAACCACCGAATTCGACGATGTTCATCGCGCAGCGGGGATCACGGTTCTTGAACGGATTCTGGGGGTCGAACAGCGGCGACTCGTCGATAGGCTTACCATCGGTGCAGAGGAATGCTGCCAGCAGGTCCCACGAGGGGGTGCAGGCTGCATAGCCGCTGGCCAGACGGGGCAGCGTGTTGTTTACCAGCCAGTCGTCGAGCTTTATGGCGAGCGATATCGAGCGGGGAATGCAGAAGATCTTCTCGTCGTTGAGCTTGGTGTTCTGCATAAAGAGCTTTGCATAGTCGGGCTCAAGGCTATAGACGCCAAGGTCCATACAGGCTTTGGCGGCCTCGGCAGCTATGGCCCAGTCGCCCATGTAGATTGCAAGGCGCGCTTTCATTGCATAAGCTGCTCCCCTGTTTGCGCGCGTCGGGCCCGCGGGGGTCTCTATGGGCAAATATTTGGCTGCGAAGTCGAAATCCTCATAAAGGATAGGTTTGATCTCATCCTTAGAACGGCGGCCTTTGTTCATAGCCTCGTCGATAGTAATATATTTGTCCATCCAGGGGATATCGCCGTAGAGGAATATCAGGTCGGTGTAGCGGCAGGCGCGAACGAAGTAAGCCTCGGCCTTATAAGCGTTGATTATATGCTCTGCTACACCGTTCGCCTCGGCGCGGTGAATGCCTTCGAGAAGGCTGTTAGCGCGGGCAACGAGTTTGTAGGCCTGTTCCCAGACGTTGTAAACTTCGAATGTCGATCCGTTGATGTCGCCGTTGAGCATCTTGGTAGAAGATGCGCCGCGGCTCTCGCGACGATAGGTGAAATCGTCCGTCCATTGGTCGCTGTTGATAAGCGACTCCATCCAGTAACCGAGGATGTAATACTCGGTGCTTGCCATTTCGAGCTCTTTCTCGGTAGTGTACCATGATTCGCTGTTTCCCTGTGCCAACGGAGTGAGGTCCATCGATACGCACGAAGAGAAGAGTATGGTGCAACTGGCGATTAATGATGCTATTATATTTTTCATGCTGATTTATGCGTTAAAATTTGACAGAAAGTCCCAACAATACCGAAGTGGTGATCGGATAGGCCTTAGTGCCCATCTCGGGGTCCCAGCCCTTGGGATAGTTGCTGATTACGAACAGGTCCGAAGCGCTTGCGTAGACGCGTACCTGCTGCATCGAGATCTTCTTTGTCCAGCGCGAGGGAAGCGTATAACCCAGCGTTACGTTCTTCATACGGAAGTATCCGCCGTTGAAGAGCCAGAAGTCAGAGGTCCTATAGTTATCGCCGCCGGTCTTGGTGAGGCGGGGGTACTCGGCCTTGAGGTTCTGTGCCTCGGTGTTGAACACACTCCAGTATTTACCGTCGATAATGCCCGGGAAACTGCCGTAGTTGTTGCGGAAGCCCTGAACCATTTCAGACGACAGATAGGCGAGTCTCTTGCCTACGCCCTGGAATGCCATCGAGAAGTCGAGGCCTTTCCATGCCAGGTTGATCGTACCGCCGTAGAGGAAGCGTGCCTGCGAGTTACCCAGAACCACACGGTCGTAGGTATCATTTATTACGCCGTCAGGTACGCCGTTGGGGCCTGAGATGTCTACATATTCGATATCGCCGGTCTCCTGGTTGATACCCTTCGATCTGTAACCGTACCATGCGTTGAAGTACTCGCCCTCGCGCTTGATCTTGCTGCCATCGATGATGTCGGCGTGGTTGATGTAGGTGATCTTCGAGAGGAAGTCGGAGAAGTTAACGGCGATCTTATACGAGAAGTCGCCCTTGCGGTCCTGCCAACCCAGTTCGATATCATAACCGGTCGTTTTCATCGTTCCGGCGTTGGTTTTGGGTTTGCCGTAGCCCATGAAATAGGGGATCTCGATATCGAGAAGCATGTCTTTGGTCTCCTTCCAGTAGTAGTCGGCCGTAAGGGTAAGGCGGTTCTTGAAGAAATTCACGTCGATACCAATGTCGGTCGAAGTGGTGGTCTCCCAGGTAACGTCCTTTACCGAAAGTGTTTTCTGTGCGGCGGTCTTGTCCGACACGACGTTGCCGTCGGCGTCGTAGAAACGTGCGTTGTTGAAATTGATAAGGGCGAGGTAGGGGAACAACTGTGCAATTTCGTTGCCGAGACGTTCGTTACCGAGCATACCCCACGAAGCGCGCAGTTTGAGGAACGACAGCCAGTCGGCGTTGTTCTTCAGGAAGCCCTCCTCGCTCATAACCCAGCCTGCCGAGAATGACGGGAAAGCACCCCAGCGGTACTCGCTGTCGAAGCGCGACGAGCCGTCATAGCGGATGTTGGCCTGAAAGAGGTAACGGTCGGCATAGGAGTACATGATACGTCCGAAGAACGAGTTGGAGGCGTATTCGAAACCCTTGCCGCTGTTGTACTGCATATCCGCGTTGCCGACGTCAAGGTAGTGGTACTGGGGCAAATCGTTCTGGTCGCGGCTTGCGCCCAACTCCTCTTCCTTCTTTACGTAGTTCTCGTAACCGGCCATAACGGTCAGGTCGTGCTTGCCGAACGAACGCATATAGTTGGCGATGAACTGCGTGGTTACGTTGTAGGAGTCTTTGCGCTCCTCTTTGAGCTCGGAGTGGTTCCATGTGCGGCCACCGCCATCCAGAGGGCCTGCGATAGTTTCGGGCTCGTTCATGGCGGTATAGTAGATCTCGTCGTATGCCTGCTTCGACTTGGTGTAGTTGATGAACGGTGCGATCACGCCCTGCAGGCTGAGGCCCTTGACGGGTTTCCACTCGAGTGATGCGCGTCCGCCGACCTGTGTGCTCCACGAGGTCTTGTCGCCCGAACCCTTAAGAAGGCCATAGGGGTTCGCACCCGACTTACCTTCGGCGATACGACCGTCATCCCAGGTTGCGGCATAAACGCCCGGCATGTAGCGGATCATTTCGAACGGATCGAAGTTGGGAGTGACGCTCTTGGCGCGGCGGATGTTGACGTCGACCGTGGCGTTGAGCTTATCCTTAACGATCGTGAAGTCGTTGTTGGTGCGGAGCATATAGCGCTGATAGTCGCGGCGCTCGTAAATGCCGCCCACGCCGTCGTACGACAGCGAAACCTTCGAACGTACCGATTCGCTGCCTCCCGAGATCGATACGTTGTGCGACTGACGGAAAGCTGAGTCGTTGATTATCAGCGAGCGCCAGTTGGTGATGGGGTAGTTGTTAGGATCAGATGCGTTGTACTGCGCGTAGTTCTTGATGCGGTCGGCAGAGTACGACGAGAAAAATCCTACGGCGTTATTGTCGTTGTAGTTCATCTCGTTGACCATCTCCATATAACGCTTTGCGCCTACCATGTCGGGCTGCATGGTGGGGATCTCCCAGCCGAACTCACCCGAGTAGGAGAGGCTTATCGCGCTCTTCGCACCACGCTTGGTGGTGATGAGGATAACGCCTGCTGCAGCCTTCGAACCGTAGATAGAGGCAGCAGATGCGTCCTTGAGGACCGAAATACTCTCCACGTCGTTGGCGTTCACATAGTCGATGTTGGAGCACTCGGCGCCGTCGACGATGATCAGCGGGTCGTTGGTGCTCATGGTGGTAATACCGCGCACGCGAATGCTGCTTGCCGAGGCACCCGGGGCACCGTTGTCACGGTTGACAATCACACCCGACACGGCACCCTGGAGTGCCGTCGACAGCGTGACGGTCTTCTTGGCCGCCAGCGCGTCTCCGCTCACCGCGGCAACGGCTCCCGTGAGGTCTTTCTTCTTCACCGCGCCATAGCCGATGACCACGACCTCGTCGAGGATCTTCTTGTCGGGCTCGAGCTGGATTTTGATGTTGCTGCGTGTGCCGACAACGATCCGCTGCGTGTCGTAGCCCAGGTAAGATACCTCGAGCGTGCCGTTTGCGGGCACGTCGATCGTAAAGGTGCCGTCGATATTCGTGCTGACTCCCGTAGAGGAGCCTACCACGACCACCGAGGCGCCGATAAGACCTTCGTTGTTCTCATCGGTTACGGTTCCCGAAACTTTGACAGACTTCGCAGCCTGCATAGCCGAGACAGCACTTGCTTCTCCGGAGGGCTCTCCGAAAGCCGACGTATGAACCATACCGGCGAGCAGCATGCAGACGACGAGTATTTTCGCCTGCAGACTTTTAATAGTTAAATTTTTGGCCATATAAAATTTAGTTAGTTAGGGTTGTTTACTTTACGGTTACCGCGCCGACTTTGGTCCAGCCCGAGGCGGTCTTTAAGGTGCTCTTTGTGGCGATCTGGATTCCAATGGGGTTGCCCGCCTTCTTGGTGTCGACGATGCCTATAGCCCATGTGTATTGGCCTGCGGGGATGCCGCTGGGCGTGAACTTGAAAGTGTAGGTCTTGGGATAGCCTTTGAGCCAGTTGGAGGGCTCGGCGTCGGTGTCCACAAACACGGCTTTAACCGCGTTGGACGAGTCCAGCAGAGCGATGGCGCCCTTGTGGCGATAGCCCCACTGGGGGATGTTGTTGGGGCAGTAGCCGAAACCGAGGTTGGTCCAGCGGTGCTTGATCGAGGTCTCCTGATCGTTGGTCACCTCCTCGGGGATGACGACCTGGTCGGGATAGAGACGATAGCCGCCTTCGGCGATAAACTTCTTTACGATGTCGAAACTGGGGTTGAAGAAGGTCTTGATCTCGTTGTTGGTACGCAGGTCCATCATGTTGACGCGCGCCTCGGCCGAACGGGCGTATTCGATAGCGCGCACGTCCTCGGGATGACCCTCGCGGCAGCCGGGCTCGAATACCCAGTAGCGGTGCGTGCCGTCGGTGATCCAGCCGCCCTCCATAACGATAGGACGTTTGTTGTTCCACTTCTTGGCGTAGTCTTTCTCCCAGGTCTGGTAGTAATCCGACATGCCGAACGCGTCGTGACGGAGGCTGTAGCCCTTGTCGATGCAGCTCTGGAGCATGCCCTCGGTATCGGGGTTCACGGCGCCGAATCCGGCCGCATTACCCACGGCCAGAACGCGGTGGTAGTTCATCAGAAGGGGCACTTCGGTGAATAACTCCGCGTAGAGGCTTGTGATCCAGTTGAATACGGGAATTTTAAGAGTGTTGGCATTACCGTCGGAGTAGAGCATCGAGTGGCACTCGCCCCAAAGGCCCAGACCATAGCCGTCGATGAAGTCGACCAAGTCGTAGTCGTTGAACTTCTCGGCGAACGCGCGGAGGAATTTTTCGTATTTAGCCTGGAATATTGCGCAATCGGGATACGAGGTTTTGTAGATGGTGCCGCCAGTACCGACAGTGTGTGTAAAATACTTGGCACCCGGGGTGTTGACCACATACAAAGGCGTGTTCTGACCCTGGTCGCGGCCGTCGACCACGATACGGAAAGCCAAACGCATACCGCGGTCGGTAGCGCTTTTGAGAAGTTTGGAATAGTCGCTGTTTTCGTCGAGCCAGAAGTAGGCTCCTTCGGTGGGCTCCATTTTGGACCATGGAGCGCGCAGATAAACTGTCGATGCGTAGTCGGATACCTTTACCTTGCCACTGGGAGTGGTGATCGCATCGTAATTGTCTTTTTTGGAGTCAGACGCTGTCCAGGAAGTGCCGTTCCAGTTGCGTCCGAGGTAAACGGTCCAGCCGTTAAGAGGATTGTGGAGTGTGGATGTGCGGTCTACCGCGATTTTAACGGTCTTTTTACCTGTGGAATTTCCCCCCCCCTCGCCGTCGCCGGTAGAATCCTTCGAACAGGAGGATACACCCGGGCAGCAGGACGCCAGCATAAGTGCCATTACGCACTTCGAGACGAGCGATGTCGCGTTAAAGATTTTCTTGGCCATAATGATTTGTTAGTGGTTTTTTTATTTAAAGTTTAATAGTCTTTTTCAGAGGAAGTTCGGCCGACGAGGGCCCTGCCGAGATCACGAATTCGCCCGGCTCCACCACGAAATTCCTGGTTTCGGCGTCGTAATAGGCGAACGCGTCGGCTTTGAGTGCAATGGTCACGCGGCGCGTCTCGCCCTTTTTCAGGAATACCTTCTCGTAGCCCTTCAGCTCCTTTTCGGGGCGCACTACCGACGACTCCACGTCGCCGACATATACCTGCGCGGTCTCCCAGGCGTCCGTCTTGCCGGTGTTGGTGACGTCGAAGCTCACCTCGACGCTGTTCTCGCCGACCTCCTGCACCTGAAGATCGCCGTAGCGGAACGTGGTGTACGAGAGTCCGTAACCGAACGGATAGCGAGGGGTTTTGCCACTGCGGTCGTAGCCGCGGTAGCCAACGAATATGCCCTCGGTGTAGGTCACGCGCTTGTTTGTGTCGTAGTAGCTGTTATAAACGGGATTGTCCTCCCATTTATTTTCTATGCTGATAGGGAGTTTGCCGCTCGGGGCTATTTTGCCGGTGAGTATCTCGGCGATCGCGCGGCCGCCCTCCTGGCCCGGGTGCCATGCCATGAGGATCGACTCCACGCCGTCGGACCAGCCGTTGAAATCCACGCCGCCGCCGGCGTTGATTACGACGGTGACTTTGCCGTGGCGTGCCGAGACGCTGTTGATCAGATCGGTCTGCTCTTTGGGCAGCGCGAACGGACGGTCGAAGCCCTCGCCCTCGGTACTGCTGTCGAAGCCTGCGCAGAATACCACCTCGCGGGCCTCCTTGAGCTGCGCCGCCAGAAGCGCCTCGTTCATAAGCCCTGCGACGCATTTGGCCGACGCTCCGCCCACGTTTTCGAAATATTCGAATCGCAGGTCGTATTTCCGGCCTTTTTCAACCTGGAAAAATACCGAGCGCATGCTCAACGCATGGTTGCCCCAGTCGCCGCCCACGACTACGCCGTCGACCAGCAGACGGTAGCCGTCGTCGCCCGACATCTGCACGCGGACCTGGCCGTCGCGCGGTGCGACGTAGATTCCCGACCAGCGGGCCGAGAAGTGATCGTTGGGCATCCCTGCAAACGGAGCACCCTCTTTCCAATCGTAGTCGATCTTCTGCTCGACGGCGGTCTTAAATGCCTCGCCCTCGAATCGTATGTTGCTGAAATATTCGGCCCGGAAGCCTTTGTGTGTGAATGTATTGTCGGTGAAAATGTCCGACGAGAGATCCTCGTAGAGCTTGTCGTCAGACAGAAGCAGGACGTTTTTGTCGCCGCGGAGGGCTTTCAGACCGTCGTAAACCGATACCGTAGAGTAGGGTGTTACGAATCCGCTGCCGCCGCCGGTCGAAATAAGGTCGGCGTTGGGGCCCATAACAAGCACTTTGCCCGACGCGAGCGGCAGGTTCTTCGCCTCGTTCTTGAGCAGTACCACGCCGTGGCGGGCAAGCTCGAGAGCCGTGGCTTTCGAATCGGCGTTGTCCAACGCGATCGTCTTATCCTGATGCTCGCGGTCCATGAGCCCGAAAGCAATGAATGTCTGGAGAATGTGCTGGACCTTCTCGTCGATGGTCTTCTCGGTCACGACGCCCGTCTGGATGAGCGGCATGAGCTTCGCGCGAGTAAAGTAGACGCCCACGGGGCACTCGAGGTCGAGACCGCCGTTAGCGGCGCCCGAAGTAGAGTATACCGAGGTCCAGTCGGACATCACGATGCCGTTGAAACCCCACTGTCGGCGCAGAACCTCGTTGTTGAGCCAGCCGTTCTCGGTGGAATGTACGCCCCAGATCAGGTTGTAGCTGTCCATCACCGATCCCACGCCCGCCTCCTGGACGGCTTTGCGGAATGCCGGGAAGTATATTTCGTTGAGGGTGCGCTCGTCGACGTCGGAGCTGACGCTGTGGCGCGACTGCTCCAACTGGTTGTTGGCCGCGAAGTGCTTCACGGTGGCCATAACGCCTTCGGCCTGAACGCCGAGGATGTAGTATTTGCCGGTCTCGCCCGCCAGATAGGGGTCTTCGCCGAAGTATTCGTAGTTGCGGCCGCACATGGGTGCGCGGTAGATGTTCACGCCGGGACCCAGTAACACGCTGATTCCGCGTGCCTTGGCGTCGCGGCCCAGTCCGCGGCCCAGTTCGAGTTCGAGCTCGCGGTTCCATGTCGCGGCGGTGAGGATGCCGCAGGGATATAATGTGCTTTGTGTGTTGTTGCGGATTCCCTGGGGGCCGTCGGCCAGGCGGAATGCCGGGATGCCGAGCCGTTCTACGGGGCGCAGCAGGAACGACTTGACGCCTGCTATGTAATCTATTTTCTCTCCCAGCGTCATCTGCGCAACCAGTTCTTTGGCGCGTTGTTCGTGTTCGGGCGTGATCTGTACGGGGGTGGGAAGCGTGTTGCTCTGACCTTCCTGCACGGTCTGTGCCGTTGCCGTTTCGAAGGCAAAGCATGAGAGCGCAAATGTCAGCAACATTGTTGTCCTTGTGGTCATCTGGGCAGCTTTAGGTTCTGTCAGGCGGTCTTTTCAGAGAAGGCCTGTGGTTTGGGTTTCGGTTAGTTTTTTGTTACCTGCGGATCGGTTATTTCCGTGTCGGTTGTCTGTAAACGTCTGTTTTGTCCTGTTTTATTGTGTGCATCCACAGAAATACTTTTGCCAATACTTCCGATAGCTGTCGCGTCGGAAACCGATTTTTCTGTTTGGTCGATTTTCTGCGCCGTTCGGTCTGTGCCTTCGGGATGTCCGACTTGAAACATGAGCAATCCCGGTTACTCGGGGTTTCTTCACAGGTTTTGGACTTGTAGATCTCTTTATCGCCGCCTGTCGCTCATCGTTTTTGTCAGAAACAGAGTGTCAAAAGTGCCTGTTTTTGGTTACTGTGTGTGTACACAGCCCGCACAAAAATAAGTATTATTATTGTAACAACAACATTTTTTGCATTTTTTTGTGAAATTTCTAACACAACCTACATTTTAGTGCATTTTAAGAGGTTGTGTGGTTTTGCCAGGTTTCTTGTGCGTGTTCTTCGGCCTGGGATGGGCGGCGCACCTTGCGGCCCTTGTCCCGACGGCTCCTCGCGGTTTTATCCCGGCGTTTCCCTGTGGGTTGGTTTCGGTGCTCTGCAGCCTTGTTAAAATTCCAGCAATAGTTCGAATCCCTTGAAGTACTCCATATTCTCGCGCGTAATGATATCGAGAGGCATGTAGTTCTCCAGTGTCGGGGCGTTGCCGAAGATCTGGTGCATCAGTATGGTCTTCACGGCCAAAAATCCCTGTTGTTCGGGGCGCTGGCAGATCACATAGTCGATATTTCCCTCGTCCAGCGCGCGGACGTTGGAGTCCGTCAGGTCGAGGCATGCCAACCGCACGTCGTTTTCCAGTCCCGCGGCCTTGAGGTAGTCGGCGATGACGCTTCCTCGCGACGAGAGCACCACGGCACCCTTCACGCGCGGGTTCTTGCGGAAGAAGTCGCCGATCAGATTCATATTGTGTTCGGGGTGAAGTACCGAAAAGGTGAGCCCGTGTACGCGGTCGGTCATTCCCTTCTCGCTGAAGAACTTCATGAATCCGGTCTTGCGCAGCAGCGTGTTGTAGGCGCTTTCGTCGCCCTGGCGCACAGCCTGGCAGATCGCGAATTCGCTGTCGGCGGGCGATATCTGGCTTATGAGTTTGGCCAGCAGATATCCGCAGGCGGTCTGGTCGGCCGAGAAGAAGGCTATGGGCGAGGTCCCGTGAACCATGGCATCGACGAAGAGGTAGGGTATGCGGCGCTTCTCGAGCTCGCCGGTCAGCCAGATGGTCTCGTCCTTGAACGTGGGGCCGATCACCACGGCGTCGGGCTTCGACTGGATGACCTTTTCGAAGGTCGCGTGGCATGAATAGACGTCGAACTGATTGTAGCACAGATATATATATTCGATATCTATCTTGTTGTACGACTCCATGACCTGGGCCATGCCCTGCTGAATCTGCCACCAGTATTCGCCCTCGACGAACTGGGGCATCGTGATGGCGATTCGGTACTTTCGCTTGATAGCGATCGACGAGAGGTGTAGGTTGGGCTTGTACCCGACGGTGCGAAGTACGCGCTCCACAGCCTCCTGACTCGCCGCAGATACATTGCCGCGACTGTGCAACACGCGGTCGACCGTGCCTGGCGAAACACCTGCGAGTTGGGCTATGTCTTTTATTTTCACGATTGTAGTTGGGTTAATGTCTTTGTTCTCTCTGCAGGGAGGAGCATGCCGAATGGCCCGCTTCTTTCCTCTTACCGTCGAAAACATTGGTTTTAGGTTTAACAAATATAGTTATTTATTATGAAAACACAGCGTTTTTAGAAAAAATGTGTTCGCACACGGCTGACGTATTCGACGGCTGAAAACAAAAAACAACCCGGCAGTGAAATCTGCCGGGCTGCTCGCGGGAAGTGGATATGGCCTCTCCTTATTCCCCGAGGTTTTTGCTTATCACGCCGTCGGCCGTAATAATGGTGACGGTGTGGATTTCCGAGACTCTGCTCGGGCGCCACGACAGGTCGTCATGCATCGCTTTTATATATAAGGTATCCCGGCTCATCCGGCTGCTCGCGAGGTTGGAGCCGAAATAGAAGTCCCGGACGCCGTCGGCTTTGATTACCCATGGGCCCGTGTCGCGGTCGTGTGTGCGCCAGGTGACGGGCTCGTACTGCGCCTTCGAGATGTCAATCTCGATGTGATGCGCCGGGACCCGGTCGAGGTCGGTGCACATCCGGGCGGCCAGCGGCTTGAGGCAGTAGTACTGCACGAGGGAGTTCGCCGCGAACAGGGCTTGTATTCCGATCAGCATGGCTCCGTATGTTACTAATATTTTGGTGCTCGTTTTCATCGTTTCGTTGTTTTATGTTTTTCGTATTCCCTGTTCATATCCTCGATCGAAAGGTCCAGCAGTTCCATACGGCTGAAAATATCCGGCAGCGTTTCACCGAGAAACACCGCTTTCCGTTGGCCGAGGATCTTCGGGCGGGCATCGGTGCTGGCGAAATAGCCAATGCCGCGTTTGTTATATATCACCCCCTCGCTCTGCAGGCTCTCATAGGCTCGCATGGCGGTATTGGGATTGACCTGCAACACCATGGCCACGTCGCGCACCGAGGGTATGCGCTCTTCGCCGCGCCACTCTCCGCGCAGAATCTTATCGGCCATCCAGTCCGAAATCTGGATATAGATGGGTTTTCCCTGGTCGAACTCCATAGCATACTATTTTATCTGACGTTCCTTGAGTTTGAAATACCCTGCTGCCAGAAACAGCGCTTCCCAGATGTAGAACTCATACCCAAATCCGCTTCTGTTCGCGAAGAGCTTCCCGAACATGGGGACGGTGGTGTATCGTATCGTTGTGTTCCACTCTTTCAGGGTCGTCGTGATGCCGTTGAAATAGGGATGCATGTCAATGTTGTCGCCCACGATGTGGCTGTCGATGAACCATGGCAGGTAGATTCCGCAGCCGAGCAGCAGTGTGGCGATGGCAAATACCAGGATGAATGCCAGCAGGTGGTTGCGCATGTTGGTCGCCCCGGCAAAAATCGCGAAGGGAACGGACAGCATAAGCAGTTGAACTGGTCCGCTGCGGCTCCATGTGCCGTGCCGCCAGCCGGAATCGGCAAAGTCGCCGTAGCCGAAGAGCTCGGCAGAGATGAATCCCTCCAGATAATAGAGCCCTATGTAGACGATACCGAATACGACCGTCGTGTTTAGCACAAGCAGTAGATAGCGCTCGAAGCAGGAGGTCGGGGAGGTGTTATATATCGCCGCCGTATGCTTGTTCCTCAACGGTTTCATCTCACTGAAAACGAACAGTACGCCGAGGATCAGCACGGGCAACGATTGAAGGGCGGGGGCCACATTGCCTGGCGAGGCCAAACCGGAGAGGGCTGCATATATGATGATCGCGGCCTGAACAGACACGACCAACAGCATGTAGGAGAGGTATTTCCGGGAGTTTTCCGAATAGGTTTTCATCGCATGGAGGGCAAAACGCCGGGGCTGAAAAAATCGTTCATGGTTTTCCGGATTTAGTGTTTGAAAATGTCGACTATGCGTTGTTTGCTGTTTATCGCGGCGTTGAACAGCATCTCGAGGTCTACCATGCTGTCTTTGTGGCTGGTGTTTTCCGTCACCCCGCCTCGGCCCGCGAGGCTCTCTGTCGACCAGAGGGGCTGTTGCTCGTTTTCGATCGCCCCGAACGCAAGGCGGCGTCCGATCATTTCGATGGTTTCGTTCAGCACGATGCCCTCTTTATCCATAATAACGATGTTGTCGATGAGGTTTTCGATGTCGGCGATCTGGTGCGTCGAAATGATGACCGTCCGCTCCGGCGAGATGAAAGATGCCAGCAGGCTCTTGAACGCCGATTTCGACGGGATGTCGAGTCCGTTGGTGGGCTCGTCCATAAGCAGATAGGGAGGCTGGCAGGCCAGCGCGAATGCCAGATAAGCCTTTTTGCGCTCACCCATCGAAATGCCTCCCAGCTTCGCCTGCTTATTCACGTCAAGCTCTTTGGCGTATGTGTCGAGCAGCTCCTGCGAGAAGTTGGGGTAGAACGGGGAGGTGTGTTTGGCGAATCGCTCGAACGAGACATTGGGCAGATCGAACTCCTCGGGTATAAGGATCAGTTCTCTGAAAAACGACGGCTGCCGGTCGGCGGGGTTGTAGCGCCCGATTGCAACGCAGCCTTCGGCCGGGATCAGAAGTCCCGACATAATTCGCATCAACGTTGTTTTACCCACTCCGTTGAGTCCTAATAATCCGTGTGCGGAGCCCTTTGCGAGGTGAAGAGACAAATCTGACAGTGTCGTTTTTTTCGGCTGTACCCGAAACTGACGTTATCAACTTTTATCATAATTAGTGTATTAGTTACATAATACACAGCAAATGTAGGTGTAATTTTCAACAAACCAAATTTTTGTTGATTTTTTGGCTAAAAATCGGATGTTTGTGGGTTGGGTGAGGGTTATTTGCCGATGCAGAACTTCGAAAAAATATTCTGCAGGATCTCGTCGGAGGCGATGGCGCCACGCCCGGTGATGGTGCCGAGGTGGTGGATGACCTGGCGGATATCTTCGCTCAAGAGATCGGCGGGTAGGGCGTTGTCGATCCCGGCAAGGGCCTGGGTGAGGGCCATGGAGGCTTCGGCGAGGGCCTCGTGGTGACGGGCGTTCGAAATAACCGTGTCGCCATGGTAGAGGGCCTCGGTGTCGACCGAAGCGCGAAGTGCCGTGCGCAGGGCATCGATGCCCTCGCCGCTGCGGGCGGAGATGCCGAGGGCGTTTTCGGGTAGGGTGAAGGTGGTGGGGGCCTTGTCGGTCTTATTATATATGGTGAGGAGCCGCTGGTCGGGATGGAGGGCGAATCCGGCGGCGGATAAGAGCGTAGCGTCGGTCGGCAGCGTCGAAACTGACGAAAAAGCGGCTGCCGCAAGTGTAGCTGCGGAATCCGAGGCCGACACCGATGCGTCTACCATATATATAATAATCTGCGCCCGGTCGATGCTCGCCATCGTGCGCTCGATTCCCATCTGTTCCAGGCGGTCGTCGGTGGCGCGGATGCCTGCTGTGTCGAGGAATCGGAACGTCACGCCGTCGATGGCGAAGACCTCCTCGATAACATCGCGCGTCGTACCGGCGATATCCGAGACCATTGCGCGCTCTTCGTTCAGGAGACGGTTCAGAAGCGTACTTTTACCTACGTTTGGGGCGCCGACGATCGCCACGGCGACACCCTCTTTTATCGCGTTGCCCAGGGTGAACGACTCTCGCAAGGAGCCGATCTCGCGCTCTATCTCCTGCATTGTGGCGCGCAGGCGGCTGCGGTCGGCGAACTCCACGTCCTCCTCCGAAAAGTCGAGTTCGAGTTCCAGCAGCGATGTGAGGTCGAGTAGCTTGTCGCGTAGTGCGTCGAGCCCCGCGGAGTAACCGCCGCGCATCTGTGTCGAAGCCAGCGCATGTGCCGCTCGTGACGACGAGGCGATCATGTCGGCGACGGCTTCGGCTTGCGAGAGATCGAGTTTGCCTGCGAGATATGCGCGGATTGTGAATTCGCCGGGCTCGGCCATACGGGCACCGGCAGTGGTCAGCAAGCGCAGAATTTCGGCGACAATGTACGATGAACCGTGGCAGGAGATCTCTGCTGAATTTTCGCTTGTATAGGAGTGCGGGGCGCGGAATACCGTTGCCAGAACATCGTCTACCGTGCGTTCGCCGTCGACGATATGCCCGTAGTGAACCGTATATCCCTCGGCTGTAGATAAAGCTGTCCGCCCCCGAAAGATGCGGTCGCAGACAGTCAGGGCCTCCTGCCCGCTGACGCGGATCACGGCCAGCGCGCCTCCTGCGGCGGTTGCCGGAGCGACGATGGTATCGTGGTCGTGAGGGGTCATACTATCGTCCTTCGATTCGGATTTTCTGGCCTATGCGCAGCGATCGTGCGTCGCGGATATTGTTCCAGCGCATCAGCTGCGCCGTGGTCACGCGGTACTTGCGCGCTATGGCGCCCAGCGTGTCGCCGCTCTTCACGACATGGATCGTACCGGTGGGAGTCGCGCGTTTTTTGTCGAGATTCGCCGGGTTAATGTACTCTTTGAGGTACATCGAGTCCTTGGCGAAAATCTCCTCCTCGCAGGCTATATATTGCGCGATTTTGCGCTGCGGCAGTACCAGCGTGTATGTTTTGAGTGTCGCGGGGATGATGTCGAGTTTATATTGCGGGTTGAGCTGGCGCAGGGTCTCGATCGGCACGTCGATCGTCGACGCGATCTGCTCGAAGTGCATCAGGCGGTTGATGTGCAGCGTGTCGACCGACAGCGGGATCGGGGAGTCGGTGACGCGGATGTTGTGGTTGCCGTGATAGGCGTAGGCGTAGGTCGCGCCGATAAATGCCGGAACGTATCCGCGGGTTTCGCGCGGCAGGTAGTCGTAGATCTCCCAGAAGGTCTTGCCGCCCGAGCGGGCCATGGCTTTGTTGACGTTGCCCGAGCCGCAGTTGTAGGCGGCGATCACCAAAGTCCAGTCGCCGTAGATCTTGTAAAGGTCCTTCAGGAACTTGCAGGCGGCCTTGGTGGCGCACACCGGATCGCGACGCTCGTCGACCAGTGAATTGATCTCCAGACCGTACCATTTGCCCGTCGCGGGCATGAATTGCCACAGACCGGCAGCTCCCATGGGCGATACAGCCGTGGGCGTCAAGGCCGATTCGATAATGGGCAGCGCGCGCAGTTCCACCGGAAGACCCTCCTTCAGAAGCTCCTCCTCGATGATCGGGAAATAGTATTGCGAGAGTCCCAGAATGCGGCTTATGGTTCCGTAGCGCGCATCGGTATAGCGGTTTATGTAGTTGCGCACGATGTCGTTGTAGGGCAGTTGCACCGGTGATACGAGGGCCACGAGGCGGTTGGTGTAGACCGAATCGGGAACGGAACTCTGGGCTGCGACGTCGGTCATGATATACTGATCGAAAAATTCGCGGTAGCTGTCGGAGCTCTGACGCTCGCGCCATACCGATACCAGCGAATCGGCCTGCGAGGCCGTCAGCCCGAGGGTCATGTCGTCGGGCAGGGCGCGGCTTGGAGCGGGTTCCTGGGCCTTGGGTGTTTCGACGATGGCCTTATGCCCTTCGGCGGCGGGTTTAGGCGCCTCGACCACGGCCGGCGGTGGTGTCGCTTCGGTCTGTTTCTTGTTTTTGCCGAACGGCCAAATACCGGCGGCATGGGTGGGCACGGCGAAGCTCGCGAGCAATAATATGGTAAGGAGGTGTCTCATCGATTAGAATTTAAGGCTCACGTTGAAGCCGAATACGGGGCGGTTGCCGCCCAGCGCGGGTACATAGGAGTAGTCGACCAGCGGCTCGATGTTCATCGTCAGATCGTCCGATATATCGTAGTCTTTGAGGTGCGCGTCGACGTGCGCGTCGATGATTTGGAACACGTAGAGTCCCGCCGTGAGAATGATGCAGAGGTCGCGGTTGCGGCGGAAGTTATTGCGCAGGTTCTTCATGAAGCTGGCCGAGTAGCGCCCGGCGAACTCGTCGGTCGGGCCGTCGGGATATTTGTCGGGGTTGGCTTCGTAGTCGGCCAGCAGGCTGTAGACCTTTTTGAAACGCTGGTAGCCGCGGTTATTCCAGTCGATGCAATAGATCATTCCGGCGAATCCTCCCACCACGAACGGTACCTTCCAGTAGCTCTTATTGTAGATCTGACCCGCTCCGGGGCATATGCAGGCCAGTGTCGTGGCCTTTTTGACGTCCGAGACGTCGTTGGTCTTGTAGTTCAAAGCCACGTCGCCCATGAAATAGATGTACGACCCGATCGTGAGCCCCAGATAGAGCTGGCGGCGGGTGTTGCTGCGTATCATCTGGGTCTGCAGGCGGTCGAGCTCGGGGGTGCGCAGAAGGCTCTGGTCGGTAATGGCGTCGAACTCCCTTTTGAGCGGTTTATAGGTCTTGTTTTCGTGGATGAACAGGCCGATTCCTGCGCCCAAGGCACCATAGAGTACGGGCAGTTTCCAGTATTGCTTGTTGTAGATTTGTCCGTAACCGGGCAGCACGGCCGATATCCAGCATACCTTCGAGAGCGACATCGAGTCGGGCATGAACCCGCCCTTTTTGCGCTTTGCGAGCACCATTGTATCCACTTCCGGCTCTCCGCCCGCAAGGCGCACGGCCAGCAGCGAGTCGGTGCGGGCGATGTCGTCGGTGCGCAGCGATGCCACCTCGGCCGAGTCGGCCGCGAAACCCTCGTTCATATCGAGGTCGAGTTGCCGCACCAGTTCGGCGTGGGCTATGGAGTCGCGCTGTTTCTGATCTTCGGCCGGGCGCGTCATGATGCCGCCATGTATGACGGTGCGTGCGCCGCGCTGGAGCTGTGCCCCTGCGGGAAGCCATGCAGCCGTCGCCGCAAGGGCTAACAGCAGATATCCCAACCGGAATTTCTTCATATGCTTATTTCTGGCCTGCGAAGCGTTCGATGAAGCGTTCGATATCCTTGTCGTCGTCGAAGCTGATCGTAATTTTTCCGCCACCGCTCTTCGCCCGCTTGATGCTTATCTCCTGCGAGAAGAAGTTCTCTAACTGCTCCACCAGACGCGAGTAACTTTCGGGATACTCCTCGTCTTCGGTCTCGGCGGCCGCCTTGGCGGGTTGCTCCGAGAGCGAGCGCACGAAATCCTCGGCCTGACGCACCGAAAGACCCTTGCGGACGCATTTTTTCAAAAGGCGCAGCTGCTCCTCGGCCGATGCGCCGGCGATAGCCTTGGCGTGACCCATGGAGATCAAACCCTCCTTGAGCGCCAGCTGCACCTCGTCGGGCAGTTTCAGCAGACGCAGGTAGTTCGATATCGACGAGCGCTTCTTGCCCACTTTCTCCGACAGTGCGTCCTGCGTGAGGTTACACTCGTCGATCAGGCGCTGCATGCCCAGTGCGATCTCTATCGCGTTGAGGTCCTGGCGCTGAATGTTCTCCACCAGAGCCATTGCGTGGAGCGTCTCGTCGTCCACCTCGCGGATGTAGGCCGGGAGGGTCGTGACGTCGGCGCGCTGCGCGGCACGCCAGCGGCGCTCGCCGCTGATGATGACATATTTGCCGTCGGGGCCCTTCTTGACCGTCACGGGCTGGATCACGCCCAACTGGCGGATCGAGTCGGCCAGCTCGTCGAGAGCCTCCTCGTCGAAGCGGGTGCGCGGCTGTGTGGGGTTGGGGACGATCTCCGTGATGTCGATCTCCGCCATACGGCTCATAGGTTTGAGTTTGGCGTCGATGACTTCGCTGCCGAAGATGGCGTCGAGCCCGCGCCCTAATCCTTTGGGCTGTTTCATATCTTATTGGTCTATTTTTTGTTACGTTTGAGGAACTCGCGGGCCAGCGAAAGGTAGTTTTCCGATCCTATGGCCGCGGCGTCGTAGAGCATCACGGGCTGCCCGTGCGAGGGGGCTTCACCCAAACGGATGTTGCGCTGGATTATTGTGTCGTAGGCCAGGTCGCCGAAGTGCCCGCGGACCTCTGTAACAACCTGGTTGTTGAGGCGGTTACGCATGTACATCGTCAGCACGAAGCCCTCGATCTGCAGCCCGGGATTCAGCCCTCCCTGTACCTTGCGGATGGTGTTCAAGAGCTTCGAGAGTCCTTCCAGCGCCAGATATTCACACTGCACGGGGACCAACACCGAGTCGGCGGCCGTGAGGATATTGACGGTGGTATAGCCCAATGAGGGCGAGCAGTCGATGAAGATGTAGTCGTACTTCTCGCGCACGGCGTCGATGATGCCCTTCATCACGAAGTGGGCGTTCTCCATCTTCGAGAGGTCGGTGTCGGCGGCCACCAGGTCGATCGACGAGGGCAGCAGCCACAGGTTTTTCACCTGCTCGCTGGCGAGGATCACCTCGTCGGGCGTTTTGGAACCGGTGATGCATTCGTAGATGCCGTCGAGGTTGATATCGAAGCCCAGCCCCGAGGTCGCGTTAGCCTGGGGGTCGGCGTCTAAAAGCAGCACCTTCTTGCCCAGAAGTGCCAGTGAGGCTGCGAGATTGATGGCCGTAGTGGTCTTGCCCACGCCGCCTTTCTGATTTGCTAATGCTATGACCTTTGCCATAAAATTGGGGTTTATAATCGGGCAAATTTAATGAATTTAAATGGAAATCCACAATACAAGTCCGTCTAAAAGTTCAACCTTCGTTCTTTTCGCTCTGCCGCCGCCGCTTTTGCCGCTGTTTAACCTCGCCGGGACCTGCCGCGCTTTCGGCTGAACAGCGAAAAAACCGACGTCGGCAGAACAAAAAATAACTTTGATTAAACTCTTATACGGACTGTAAGTGAAAATTGCTTACCTTTGGACACGGAATGAATCAGATACCATTACGTTTATGACACAAAAAAATAACGACCAGACGCCTCATGAGCCCCAGGCAAAGGCAGGCGAGGCGATTAAGCCGATCCGGAAATTTCCCGTTTTCACCGATTATCTGGTGTTCTTCGGTATTTTCTTCCTCGCCCAGGCCGTGGGTATGCTTGTGGCGTTCGTCTTCGGGTTCAAATATCCCGACAAGGAGCTTCTGGAGAGCGCCGATGAGGCCGTGCGCACCGCCGCCCAGTTCTCTTTGGCCAACTTCAACGCCACGGCCTACGTCGTGGCCATGGCGCTCACGCTCGCGGGCTTCGTCTACTACCGCCGGCGCCGCAAAGGCCCCAGAATCATCGCCCGCTTCTCGCTCAAGGGGCTCAATCCCGTGCTGTTGCTCTGGGGCGGAGTCTTCGTGCTGGCTACCGCGGTGGTCATCGAGCCGCTGCTCAACGCACTGCCCGACGTGCCCGACGCCTATGGACGCGGATGGTGGGCGTTCCTTATGCTGGTCATCATGGCCCCGCTGTTCGAGGAGGTTATCTTCCGCGGCGTGATCCTCGAGTCGGCGCGTGCGAAACAGGGCGTGATGGCGGCCTGGATCGTGTCGTCAGTTGTTTTCGGCCTCGCGCATGTGCATCCCACGGTGGCGGTCAACGCCGGGCTGATGGGTCTTATTCTGGGCTTTATCTATATAGAGTCGGGGTCGCTCTGGACGCCGATCGTTCTCCACGCCGTGAACAACGGAATCGCCTTCGCGGTCATGTCCACGGGTAAACAGGACGAAACGGTCGCCGAGATGCTGAACAATCCCACGCTCTATGTACTGGTCTACGTCACGGCTCTGGCGGTGTTCGCCGTGTCGGGCTACATGACGGTCCGCTCGATGCGCCGTCTGAAGGAGCGCGAGAAAAATATCGAGGCGGCGTAATAATCAGCCGTTCGGTACGTTAATTTACGAGTAAAAGACTATATTTGTCCTCGGAAATGAAGGGGTTTCGTGTTAAAATAGCGATAGCGGCTATGGTGCTTCTGGCGGGTTGCCAGGAGTTGCCGCGTTATTTTACCAGCGATACGACCTTGGCCAAGGTGGGTAAAAAGGACCTTGTGCTGCGCGACGTCAAGTCGGTAGTTCCCGCGGGAATCACGGGTGACGACAGTGTGGCCTTCGTGAAGGTCTACATCGACCGCTGGGTGCGCAAGCAGCTCAAGATCGAAGAAGCGGAGCTGCTTTTCTCGGCCTCGGCCGAGGATATCGACAAGATGGTCGAAGAATACCGTCAGGCGCTGCTTATGCGCAAGTTGGACCAATTTTATGTCGACCGGAGCGTCGATACGGTCTTCACCGACGACGAGATTTCGGCCTACTACGAGGCCCACAAAGCCGATTTCCGCTCCGACCGCACCATGGTGCGCGGTCGCGTGGTCCGCTTCGACGAGGGATACCGCCAGGCCCGCAAATTCCGCGAGCTGATGGCCTCGAAGTCGCCTTCGCAGCAGAAGGATTTTCGTGATATCTGCACCAAGAACAACTTCGAGGTGGCCGATTTCGGTGACCAGTGGGTCGATTTTACGGAATTTTTGAGCTACCTGCCCACGCTGCGTTCGCAGAGCTACCAGGGTGTGCTGTCGAAAACCGAGATCCAGGAGATGCGCGATAACGAGTCGCGCTACTACTTTCGCATCGACGGCGTGCGCCGCGAGGGCGACCCCATACCGCTCGACCGCCTGCGGCCCACGATCCGGCGCATCCTCTTCAACCAGCGTCAGGGCGACCTGATACGCGGCCACGAGGAGGAGCTCTACCGCCTCGGCCTGGAGAAGGGAACTGTGAAAATCTACGATACTACAAACGATAAACGATAACGAAATGTTGAAGAAAAGTATATTGGCCCTGACGCTGGCCCTGGTTGCAGGCGGAGTCTTTGCGCAGAAGCAGCAGGTGATGCTCGATAAAGTCGTGGCCGTCGTCGGCTCGTCGTCGATCCTCTATTCGGAGGTCGACGAGCAGGCCCGCCGCATGGTCGAGCAGCGCCGTCAGCAGGGCTATACCACCGACCGTGATCCGATGAACGAGGCCCTCGAGGCGCTTCTCACCCAGAAGCTGCTCTACAACCAGGCCCAGATCGACTCCGTGAAGATCAACTCCGCCGACATCATGACCCACGTCGAGAAGCAGGTCATGCAGATGGTCGAACAGGAGGGTTCGATCCTCCAACTCGAGGCCAAGCAGCACATGGCGATCTTCAACATCCGCGAAACCATGCGTCAGCGCTACGAGGAGCAGGCCTATGCCAACGGCATGCAGAGCGAGATCGTAGGCAAGGTGTCGGTCATTCCCGGCGAGGTCGAGCGCTTCTACAAAGGGCTCGACAAGGACAGCCTGCCGACCATTGCCGACCAGTACGTCTATGCCCAGATCACCAAATTCCCCAAATCCATCACCCAGGCCAAACAGCGCACCAAAGAGCGCCTACTGGATATGCGCGAACGCGTTATCGCCGGCAGCGCCAAGTTCGAGAACCTGGCCCGCATGTATTCGCAGGACCCCGGCACGATGATGCGCGGCGGTGAGATGGACCCCACGGAGCTCGACGCGCTCGACTCGTCGTTTGCCGCGGCGCTCGAGGGCATGAAGCCCGGCCAGATATCCGAGGTCGTGGAGTCGCAGTACGGATTCCACATCATTCAGCTGCTCGACAAGCGCGGCTCATACTACCATTTCCGCCACATTCTGCTTCGCCCGGTTTACACCCAGGAAGAGCTTGTAGCCACGGCCAATATGGTCGACAGCGTGGCCAACCTTATCCGCAAGGATTCGATAACCTTCGAGAAGGCAGCCCTGCAGTTCTCCGACGACGCGACGTCGAAGATGAACGGCGGCGTGGTTTCGAATCACGATATTCTGGAGCGCATCGGCGCTTTCGACGCCAAAATGACCGTCACGAAGTTCCTGCGCGAGGACTTCGCGAGCTTCCAGGCTCTCGACGACTATAACGCGCTCATAAAACTCAAGCCCGGTCAGATGTCGCCGGCCTTCCTCACCGAGGATATCATGGGTAACCAGCTGGCCAAGGTCGTGAAACTTCTGGAGGTCATACCTACCCATGTGGCGTCGCTCAACGAGGACTACCTCCAGCTCGAAGCCATCGCCCTCGAGGCCAAGCAGGAGCGCGTGTTCCGCGAGTGGCTCACCAAGAAGATCGACGCCATGTACATCTACATCGACCCCGAGTACCGAGGCGGGGAGTTCGAAAATAAACACTGGGTGAAATAAGAGCCGTGCGCAGAATAGTTTCCATAGCCGTGGTGGCGCTGGCCGCGTGGGGCGTGTTCTCGGCCCGCGGCAACATGCAGCCCCCGAAGCCGCAGCAGAGCCAGCAGGGAGAGAAGAAGCTCGTCGACATCAAGGCCGACGTCATGGGCAATGTAGCCCACGGCGACTCGGTGGTGTTTCTTGTGGGCAACTTCGCCGCACATCATAACGGCGCTGTGATCACCTGCGACAGCGCCGTGCGTTATTCCGAAACCTATATAGAGTGTTTCGGCAACGTCCTGATCAACAAAAATACGACTTATATCTACGGCGACCGCGCCGACTACGACGGCGACAAAAATATGGCGCGCGTCTATTCCGACATCGTGAAGGTCATCGACGGCGACGCCACGCTCTACACCCACGAATTCTTCTTCGACACCAAGGATAACATCGGCGAGTTCAACGGCGGCGGCGTGATGACCAACCGCGAGAGCGTGCTGGAGGCCGTTCACGGATTTTACTATGCCGACAACAAAGAGCTGGTGGCCGTCGACCAGGTCGAGATGCGCAACGACGAGTACGAACTCCGCGGCGATTCGGTGGTCTACAACACGGAAAGCGACAACGCCCAGTTCTTCGAGCGCACCAATATCTGGAGCCGCGAGGGCGACTACCTCTATGCCGACCGCGGTCAGTATATCAAGGCCGATACGCTCTACAAAGTCACCCGCAACGGATACGTGCTGACCGAAAAACAGGAGATGTGGAGCGACAGCATCGACTACTACCGCTCCAAGGAGCATGTGAAGCTGTGGCGCGACATTCAGATCGACGACACGGAACATAAGGTTCTGGCCTTCGGCGACTACGGCGAATACTGGAAAGAGCCCGGCAACGCGCTGCTCACACGCCGTCCTTCGGCCATAAGCTACGACCTTTCGCAGGGAGATTCGGTCTTCATGCGCAGCGATTCGATGTTCCTCTATACGATCAACAAAAACCGCGAGGAGGCCGAAAAAGCCGCCGTTGCCGCCAAGGCCGCCGTCGTTATCGAAAGCGGTGATGCGCAGAGCGAAGCGGCGCCCACGACTATTCGCGGCGGCCGCCCGTCCGGCGGCTCTATTGCCGAGACGCTGGAGCACCGCGGTAAGCTGCCCACAGAGGGCCAGGCTCTCGTGGTTGCGGAACCCGAATTCGAATCCGACACGGACACAGACTCCGGTGAATCGGCCGCACCGGCGGTCGTGGATTCGCTCGCCACAGACTCCGTAGCGATAGCTCCCCCTGCCGTCGCACCTACCAAGGAAGAACTCAAAGCCGCGGCTCAAAAGGCCAAAGCCGAGAAGAAAATAGCCGCAGCCAAGGCTAAAAAAGAGAAGCTCGCCGAAATAGCGCATAAGCGCCAGGAGAAAACCACTGCCAAACTTCTGGCCCAGAAAGAGCGCGAGGAGGCGCGTCTTGCCAATGCCCGCCTGAAGGCTGAAAGTAAGCTCCGGGCCCGTCAGGCGCGCGCTGAACGCAAAGGCAAGATCTTCGAGCCCGACTCCACGGCGCTCAAGGAACTCGATTCGCTGCTCGACCGCACCTCCATGGAGAAGGATTCGCTGCTGCTGTCGCTGGCCGATTCACTGGCCGCCGATTCGTTGTCGATGGCTATTCCCGCCGATTCGCTCGACTCGCTGGACGTAGCACCCGCCGACAGCATCTACCGCCTTATCAAGGCCTACCGCAACGTGCGGATCTTCCGCTCCGATTTCCAGGCGGTGTGCGATTCGCTGACGGCCATATCGACCGATTCGACGATGCACATGTATATCGAACCCGTGCTGTGGAACGAGGCCAATCAGATAACCTCGGAAGTGATGGACTTCTTCACGCTCAACCAGCAGATCGTGCGGGCGGAGTTCGTGGGTAGCCCCATGATGGTCACGATGCTCGATACGCTCCACTACAACCAGATCGCCGGCAAGCAGATGACGGCCCATTTCCGCGATAACGAGATCTACCGCAACGACGTCAACGGCAACGTGCAGACCATCTATTATATGGAGGACGGCGAACCGGCCGAGGTCACGGGCGTGTTTGTGGTGGAGAGCGGCGACGCGTCGTTCTATATCGAGGAAAAGCAGGTGGTGAATATCGTCTACCGCAACAATATTACCGACAACGGTTTTCCGATGGATAAGATTCCCGATACGCAGGAACTTTTCCTGCGCGGATTCAAGTGGGAGGGCGAGCGGCGCCCGTCGCAGGGGGACGTCTTCGACCGGCAGATACGATCCTCGGAGCGCGAGGTGAAGTCGGAACTTCCGCATCCGCAGTTCCCGATCAAACAGCGTATGGACGAGCAGCGCAAGAGCCTTATCGAGCGTCGCCGCTGGACCGACCGCAGCGAAAAGGTCGATATCCTCACCGTGGAGTGGATGCGCAGCCTGGGCTACGAGGTAGGGCAGCCGCGCGAATCGAACGGCAAGAAGAAATAAATTGGAATTGCTCTGATAACAAAAACACCCCGCATCTTATTGGTGCGGGGTGTTTTTGTTATGGTAATGATGCCAAAAAGAGTTGTTTTTTCAATGCAATGACATACTACAGCACCATCATCAGCATCACCTGAATAACGATCACGCGCAGGAACATACAGACCGGATAGACCGTTGCATACGACACCGACGGATTGTCGCCCTCGATCGTGTCGTTGGCGTAGTTGAGCGCCATGGGATTGGCCATGCTTCCGCACAGCAGACCCGCCGTCGATCCAAAGTCGAGCCTGAATACGCGCATGGCGAGCACGCCCAGCAGCACGACCGGCACAAAGGTCAGCAGGAGCCCCGTTCCGAGCCACAGCACCCCCTCGGGACGCATGATGGTTTCGAAGAAGTGTGCTCCGGCCTCCAGCCCCAGGCATGCCAGGTACATCGCAAGACCCAGCGCGCGCAGCATCAGGTTGGCGCTTTGCGTGGTGTAGGTTATCATGTGCAGGCGCGGTCCGAAGGTGCCGATAAGTATGCCTACGAGGATCGGGCCGCCGGCCAGGCCGAGTTTGACAGGTATCGAGATGCCCGGGATGCTCACGGGTATCGACCCCAGCGTAAGTCCGAGGATAAGACCGATGAAAACAGCCACCAGATTGGGTTCATTGAGACTCTTCACGGCGTTGCCCAGGATCTTCTCGACGCTCTTTATTGCCGACGCCTCGCCGACCACCGTGAGCCGGTCACCCAGTTGCAGGCGCAGGTCGGGTGTGGCCAGAAGCTGCACTCCCGAGCGGTATACGCGGCTGATATTTATTCCGTAGGTATTGCGCAGACGCAGCGACGAGAGTTTCTTGCCGTTGATCTCGGGCCGCGTGATAAGTATGCGCTGCGAGGTGAGCTGGCTGTCGACCGCGTTCCAGTCGATGCTCTCGGCGTTCCAGTCCTTCTGCTCCTGCTTGCCGAATATCATGCGCAGGGCCTCGGTTTCGGCGGGGGTGGTGATCACCAGCAGGATATCGCCCTCGCGCAGCGTCTTGTCGGAGGTGGGGATCGAGACCTGACCGTCGCGCCACATGCGCGAGATGACGAAGTGGTGGTGGCTGTGCTGTGCGACCTCGTGGACGCTTTTGCCGAAAATGGCCGGGTTGGTTATCTGGTAGCTGACGATAAATACGTTCTTGCTGTGCTCGGCGTCGGGGCCCGGGAGGTCGGCTGGACGCACGAAAAATTTGCGCAGCACAACCACGGCCAGGATTACGCCCACCACACCCAGCGGGTAGGTCAGCGCGCAACTCAACGCCGCGCCGCTGGGGTCTACGCCCATTTGCACCAGGGTCTGCTGCGCGGCTCCAAGAGCCGGGGTGTTGGTCGTGGCGCCGCAGAGAATGCCCGACATGTCGGGCATCGAAATACCCAACGCGAAACTCATTCCCACGGCCATGATCGTTCCCAGCAGCACTACCGCCACGGCGGGCGACACGAGGCGCGTGCCGTCGGCGCGCAGGGAACTAAAGAATCCCGGGCCGACCTGCAACCCGAGCGCGTAGACAAACAGAACGAGTCCGAAGCTCTCGGCGTAGTTGAGCATCGAGGGGTCGAGCGATAGCCCCAGATGTCCCGCAAGGATTCCCACGAAGAAGATGAAAGCCACGCCCAGCGAGACCCCGAAGATGCGGATCTTGCCGAGCCCGATGCCTATCGTCGAGATAAGCGATATTACTACGATGGCCTGCAGCGCCGAATGTTCGATGAGCAGGGTTTTAAGCCATTCCATATGCTATATTACAAAAGGTATAACGCTGCAAAATTAGGTCAAATTTTCGGTATTGCCGCTGCGGGCCGCGAATGATTTGCTTCCGGCGGGGGGCTTTCTGGTCGAAAAAGGTCACTTGATGAAACAAATTAGGTTCTCTGTCTGAACGAAAACGGTCGCAGCGTATTCCGGTACGATTCTTTTGCTATATTTGCACTATGTGGAAGTGAATATTATTCGCCGAAATTGTGTTATAGGTTTGCTATCCGGGGGAAACCTCTGAATTTTTACCCGGTCTGTTCGATAACGCTTTAGGGATTGGTGGTTGCGAACAGCACGAGGGCGGTCGGGATTTCGACCGCCCTCTTTCTATGTTATAGTTTTCCGGTGTTTCGGGTAATGATGCCAAGAGCGGCATTCGAGCATGCCATTCCGAGGAGGGCTGAAAACCCGACGCGGGACCCCCCCCCTGCGGGGTCTTTTGGTCGCCTCCGCCCGGCAACGCCTGCAAAGCGGCCTATGCTTTGGCTTCGCCTACGTTTTCTGCGCTCGGCAAAACAAGTAAACTCGCTCTGCCCTCGCTTATCGAAAACGGCCACCTACCCGCGACCTTGCCACGCTCGTTCCACCCGCTCGCAATGGCATACCAAAAATACGAAGGCAGCAATTAGTAGAAAACGCTTTCCGCTAATCGCTGCCTTTATCGCTGCAACTGCAATTATCAGTTAATTATTTCAAACCTTAAACGCCGCATTGTGCGTCATTATCTGTTTTTGCGCTCTGAAGTCAGCCTCTGAAACGCCTGCTTTTGAAGCGTCGGATTCTAAAGCGTCAGCGGCTTTCCGCGGTAGAAATCGAGTATCTTGCTGCGGAATACGAATTCGTATTTTGCCTGCACAAGGTTGGATTCCGCCTTCTCCATGCGTGTCTTCGCGTCGTTGAAGTCGAAAATCGTCGAACGTCCCGCGTCGGCTTTCTCCTGCTCATATCCGAATGCCACCCTGGCCGATTCGAGTGCGGCGTTGGCCGAACGGTATTTGCTGTAGGCCGCGTCGGCGTTGTACCATGCCTGCTCGATCTCCTTGCGCAGCGAGAGTTCGGCGTCACCCAGTGTGAGCTGCTGGTTTCTGACCGCAAGCTGTGCCGAGCGTACGTTGTTGCGGCTCGCGCGGCGGTTGAAGATCGGTACGTTGAGGTTCAGACCCACATATTCACGGCTGTTGTTGCGCATCTGCGACCACAGTTGGTCGCTGTCGCTGCTGTAGACGCCCGTGCTGTAGCCTCCCGAGAGCGAGAGCGAGGGGTAGAGCGACGACTTGGCCGTCTTTACCGAAACCTCGGAACTTTCGAGACGCAGACGCTCGGCCTTGATGTGTGGACGGTTGTCGACGGCGTATTCGTAAACCTCGCTGGCCGAGCCCAGACGCCCGAGCGTCGAGATGATGGACGTGCTGTCCAACGCGGGCTTCACGATGTTGAAACCTGCGGCGCTGGGGCGATTCAACGCCTGGCTCAAATTGAGCAACGCAAGCTGCATGTCGTTGCGGGCCTCGGTGAGCATCAACTCGTCGTTGGCGCGGAGGGCGTCGCTCTCGTAGCGCGCCGATTCGGCCTGCTTGCCTGCGGCTACGAGTTCGCGGCTGCGCTCGGCCTGTTGAGTGCTTAACTCCAGCTGACGCTCGGCCACGCCTACCATCTCCTGGGCGTAGAGCGCCTGCAGGTAGAGGGTCATGATATTGATCGAGAGGTCTTCGCGGGCGCGGTTCAGATCCTGAACGGCAGCTTCGAGGTCGAGCTTGCCTCCTTTTATCTCGTTGTTGATGCGCATCCCCTGAAACAGCGGCACGCTCGACGAAATGCTGAACGAACCCGACTGGGTGCTCTGACTTTCGTAGGTGTTGTTCTTGGTCATGCTTCGTCCGAAGTCGGCCGATGCGCCCACAGAGGCTCCGAGGTTGGGCAGGCGGCTGTATTTGGCCGTCGAGAGCTGTATGTCGTTCTGTTCGACCTGCAGCGCGCGCTGCTGCACGGTGACGTTGTTCTCCAGGGCGTAGCTCATGCAGTCGTCGAGCGACCACGGCACGCCGGGCGCGGGCTCCTTGGTCTGCGCCTGACCCTTCGCCTGCACAATCGGCAGCGCACAGAGCGCGACGGCGGCGAGCGCTATGAATAATTTGCTGGTTTTCATACTACTCTGCGGTTTCGGTTTTGGTTTCGGCGGGGCCTTCGGTCTCTGTTTCGGTTGCCGCTTCGGTCTCGGCTTTGGCCTTTGCTTCAGCCTCGGCTTCAGCCTTTTCTTCGGCCTCCTTCTTTGCCTTTGCCTCGGCCTCGGCCTTTTCTATGGCTTTCTTGTCGGTCTTGGTGCCGCGAATCTTATCGGCTACGGTGATGCCCTCGGTGATCTCGATCTTTATACCGTCGGAGAGTCCGAGCTTCACTTCGCGCTTGTCGAAGGTCTGGTCTTCGGCCTTCTCGTCGCTCGTCAGAACATATACATAGGTCTTCCCGCCCTCGAACTCCACGGTGCTCTCGGGCAGCGTGATCACGCCCTCGCGGCTCTCGATCACAATGCTTGCGTTGGCGCTGTATCCGGCGCGAACGAATACGTCGCGGGGGATCTTCACAGCGGCCTTCACCTCGAACATGATGATGCCGTTGTCCTCGGTAGCCTTGGGCGACACATACTCCAGAACGGCGTTCAACTCAACGTTCTGCAGCGCGCCGATGGTGAGTTTCACACCCATGTCGTCGCGCAGCTTGCCTACGTCGGTCTCGTCGACGTTACCGCGGAAGAGCATATTCGACATGTCGGCTACCGAAGCGATCGTCGTGCCATCGTTGAACGTATTGGACATGATCACCGAGTTGCCGACCTTGACCGGCACGTCGAGGATCATACCGTCGATGGTCGAGCGGATTTGTGTGTTGCTCAAATCCTTGAAGCGGCCGGTGATACCTTCTTTGACGATCTCGAGGCTCTCTTTGGCGCTCTGAAGCTCCTCTTTGCCCTTCTTGAGTGTGGCGGAGCCCTGCTCCCACTCCTCGTCCGAGATCACGCCCTTCTTGTGCAGCGCGTCGGTACGGTCGTACTCGCGCTGGATTTGGGCCAGCGATATCTCGGCTACGGCCACGCGTGACTCGGCGTTGAGCAGCTGTCCCATCTCGGGAACGACCTTCACCGTGGCGATGACGTCGCCTTTGCGGATCATCTGACCGGCCTCTTTGTAGACGGCCGATACGATACCCGAGATCTGGGGTTTGATCAGAACCTCGTCGCGTGGCTCTACCTTGCCCGTGGCCACTACGAACTGACGCAGCGTGTCGAGTTTAGGTTGCTCGATGGTGTAATACACTTTTACGGGTTTGGTCTTCTGCCACAGGAAGTAGAACGTGTAGAAAAGGCCTGCCACAAGGAGCACCCCCAAAAAGATCTTCAGAAATTTTTTCATAGCCGTATTGTTTTGATATTTATATTGTTTTTTACTCTTCACGTATGGCGTCCACCGCCTTGATCTTCAGCGCTCTGAACGCAGGGATTACACCCGCCAGCAAGCTGCCCGCCACAAGGATGAACAGCGACAGCATGCCCATTCCGAACGAGATCTGCCACGAAACCTCGAATCCGTCCTGCGCCACGGTCACCGCCTGGTAGTAGATCGAATCGACGAGCGACAGCAGTCCCACCGCAGCGGCAAGTCCCACAACTCCGGCCACGAACGTCAGCACGAAACTCTCCGACAGTATCTGCGAAATGATGGCCGTGGGCTTGGCTCCCAGGGCGCGGCGGATGCCTATCTCCTGCGTGCGCTCCTTGACCAGTACCAGCATGATGTTGCTCACGCCCACGATACCGGCCAGCAGCGTACCCATGCCCACGATCCATGTAAGGATGGAGATGCCGCGGAAAAGCCCCGAAATATTCTCGAAGATCTCGGCGGTGGCCATGCTCCATACGGCCTTCTGGTCGTCGGGCGAGATGATATGCCGGGCGAAAATCACCGTTTTGCAGGCATTTTCCACCGTTTTACTGGGAGTGTCGTCCTGTCCTGCGACCGCCAGCATATGGATGCGGTCACCGCGGCCGTACATCTGCTGCGCCAGCGAAATAGGGACGGCAACCGTACGTTCGATATCGCTGAACGACATGGCCGAACTCTGCTTGCGCATCACGCCCACGATCGTGAAGTAGGAGCTGTTGACCTTGATCGTGCGGCCCGTGGGATCTTCGATGCCGGGGAAGAGGTCCTTTTGAACCTGCGTTCCGACCACGCAGACTTTACGCTTCTGCGCCATATCGACGTCGTTGATGAAGCGGCCGTAGATCATCTTCTGGGGGTTGATCTTCTGGTAGTCGGGCATATAACCCATCAGGGAGTAGTCGGCCTTGCGCTCGTTGTAGCTGCAGTGAATCTCGCCGCCCCAGAATACGCCCGAGGCGTATTCCACGTCCTTCAACTGGCGCACGGCCTCCACGTCGCCGTTGGTCATTCTCCACCAGCGGTTTTTGGGCATGCCCTTGTAGGGGACCGAGGTTTGTGATGGCTGCATAAGTATGGTGTTAACCGACATGTCGCCCAGCTGCGCGCGGAACAGACGCCCCAGTCCCATGCCTGCGCCCAACAGCACTACGAGCATGAAAATACCCCAGAATATACCCAGCGCGGTCATAATACTGCGCTTGCGGTTGCGGGTTATCGTTTGCCAGATTTCACCCCAGCGGTCTGCATCGAAAAAATTCATAGGGCTTATTTATTGTAACGCAGGGCGTCGATTGTTTTCAACTGTGCGGCGCGGTATGCCGGGACGTAGCCGGCGATAAGTCCCGCAATGATCAGTACCACCGTGGCGCTTATCGCTATCCCGAGGTCGATCGTGGGGTTGAGGAACATGGTCCCTCCCATGCTGCCTTCCTTCTTGGGAGCATGCTCCATATAGTAGTTGAGGGCCTCCATGACGGTAGTGCCCAGCACCATGCCTATATATCCGAACAAGGCTGTGATCATCACCGATTCGGTGAGAATCAGGCGGATGATCGACGACGGTTTGGCGCCGAGGGCCTTGCGGATGCCGAATTCGAACGTGCGCTCGGTGACCGTCACGAGCATGATGTTGCTCACGCCCACGATACCGGCCAGCAGCGTACCCAGGCCGATGATCCACACGAACATATTGATTCCGGCGAAGACCATCGCGAAGTTCTTGAAGGTCTCCATGGTGTTGTCGATCCATATGGCGCTCTCGTCGTCGGGCGCGAAATAGTGTTCGGCGGCCAGGCGGCGCACGATGCGCTTCTCGAAATCCTCCATCTGTTCGGTGGTGTGGATGCCGTTGACGGTGATGATGGCATTGTCGATCACGGGGCTGTTGGCCTTGTAGAGCAGCTGGCCGGTCGAGAGCGGCATGTAGAACAGGGAGCTGCTGCGCTGCGCGTCGGCCTTGTAGACACCCACGACGGTGAATACCTTGTCGCCCAGTTTGATATCCTTTCCGATCGGGTCTTCGCCCTTGAAGAAGAGCGCTTCGGCCGTTTGGTCGATCACCAGCGATTTGCGGAAGTCGCGGATGTCCGTTTCGTTGATAAAACGTCCCTTTATGATCTTGCGGCCTTCGATCGTCGCGATCTTGGGCAACGAACCGCGCAGCCATACTCGCGTAAACTCCTTTCCGTAGGTTGCCGTCTGCCCGCTCAGCCAGAGGTTAGCCGCCACTTCGTCCACTTCGGGGAATTCGCGCTTGAGGATATCGAGGTCGCTGTTTTTGAGTTCTATGGATCGCCCTTTCTGATAGCCGGCGTAGGGCTTCGAGGTGCGGCCGCCGTAGAGGTCGATCGAGTTGGTGGCGTAGTCGCCGAAGTTCGACGTTACGCCGTTCTTGAGCCCGTTGCCCGAACCCAGCAGGATCACGAGCATGAAGATGCCCCACGCCACGGAAAATCCCGTGAGGAACGTACGCAGCTTATTGCGGCGTATCGACGTCCAAATCTCTAATAGGAGTTCTCTCATCGCTGCAGAATGCCGGTTTCGGTGATGCTTTCGATGATGCCGTCGCGCAGGTAGATGACCTTATCGGTCTGGTCGGCGATCGACTGCTCGTGGGTCACGCAGATAATGGTCATGTTCATATCGACGTTGACCTTGCGCAAAAGGTTCATCACCTCCTGCGACGTGGCGCTGTCCAGTGCGCCCGTGGGCTCGTCGGCAAGGATGATCTCGGGCTTGTTGATCAGTGCGCGGGCAATGGCCACACGCTGCTTCTGACCTCCCGACATCTCGTTGGGCATATGCGTCGCCCAGTCCTTGAGACCCAGGATGTCGAGGTATTCCAATGCGATGGCGTTACGTTTGCGCCGCGTGACGCCCTGGTAGTAGAGCGGAAGCGCGACGTTTTCCATGGCGTTCTTATAGTTGATGAGGTTGAAAGACTGGAAAATGTAGCCTATCATGTTGTTGCGGGCCGCTGCGGCCTGGGTCTCCGACAGATCCTTAATCAGACGGCCGGCCAGGTAGTAGCTGCCCGTGTCGTAGTCGTCGAGGATTCCGAGGATGTTCAGAAGGGTCGATTTGCCCGAGCCCGAAGCGCCCATAATCGAAACCAGCTCGCCTTTTTCGATCGAGAGATCGATGCCTTTGAGCACGTGCAGCGGCGATCCGTTGTTGTAGGTTTTGTTGATGTTTTCCAGCTTTATCATAGTCTGTCGATACGTTGTAAGCGGTTTGTCGTGTAGATTTATAGCGTGCCCCTCGGGCGCTGATGATCGTTATCGTCGGCAAATATAGAAATAATATCCGGGAAACAACTTATTTTTATCGAAAATCAATAAAAAATTACTAATCTCCAATAAAATAGGAACTCTATGGCTGCAAATATAAAAGAAAAATTTATACTTTGCAACACATAGTACTGTAAATTTCAAACAAATATTTTGAACCTAATATATGGATTGGGCGTATCTTGCTGATGTGCCGATGTTTGGAGGGTATTTTCCGTATCAACGGATGTTTTGTGTAATTATTGTTCTGTTTTTATAAAAGATAGAACGGGGAGCGCATTTTTTGGGAGTAGATGTCGTTTCCAGGCCGCAGTTCGCGGCGGTCGGCTATGTACGTAATATATGGCAGGCCTCTGCGGAGCGAAACTGCGACCTACCCCCCCTAATCAATCCAAAAAAATTGGTCGTCATATCATTGCAAGGAGGTCCGCAGGACTGACGTGGCAATCCGATGATATGCAAGGCCGTGCAAGCAATCGGATTGCCACGTCGGGCGAGTTCTCCTTGCAATGACATGCAAAAGAGCGCCTGCGAAAATCCGCAGACACTCTCTTTTATTATATATGTGTTTTATGCTTTCAGCCGCAGGAACGAATACCCATAGCGTTCGCAAGCGGCCCTTTCGAGCTCCTCGCGCTTCGAGGGGTGAGCGATGGCTATCAGCGCCCTTGCGCGTTCGGCGAGATTGCGGCCGCGCAGATGCGCTACACCGTATTCGGTGACGATATGCTGAATCATATGGCGCGTGGTGACGACCCCGGCGCCCGCGGTCAGTATGGCCTTGATCTTCGACTCGCCTTTGGCCGACATCGAGGGGATGGCGATAAAGGTTTTGCCGCCCTCCGACAGCGAACCGCCATACATGAAGTCGTGCTGCCCGCCCACGCCCGAGATGATACGCATGCCCACCGAATCGGCGCAGACCTGGCCCGTGAGGTCGACTTCTACAGCCGAGTTTATGGCCATGACCTTGGGGTTCTGGGCGATGCGGAACGGCGCGTTGGTCCACGCCACGTCTTTCATCAGCAGCTCCTTCTGATAGTCCATGTAGTCGTAGAGCTTGCGCGAGCCGAGGGCCAGCGAGCCGATATTTATGCCGGGCATCACAACCTTTCGCGAGTTGTCGATGATGCCGGCCTCGATCAGCGGCAGCACGCCGTCGGTCATGGCTTCGGTGTGCAAGCCAAGGTGCTTGTGGCCTTTGAGCGCACCTAAAACGGCGTTGGGAATACCTCCCACACCGATCTGGAGCGTCGCGCCGTCGGGGATCATCTCGGCGATGAAGTTGCCGATCCTGGTCTCGACCTCGTCGGGGGCGGCAGTGGGCACTTCGACCAGCGGATCGTCGACCTCGACCGCGGCGGCGAGCTTCGAAACGTGGATCAGTGCGTCGCCGTAGGAGAACGGCATGGCCTTATTTACCTGTGCAATAACAACCTTGGCCATCTCCACGGCCGACGTGGCAAGGTCGGCCGAAACGCCGAACGAGCAGTAGCCCTCCTCGTTGGGGTATGACACGTTGAGCATCGCGACGTCCACGGGCAACGTGCCGTCACGGAACAGCGCGGGGATCTCGCCCAGGAATGCGGGCGTCGACTGGCCATAGCCTTGGGCCAGCCACGAGCGGATATTGTTGGCCACGAAAAGGCTGTTGACAAGGAAAGTCTCTTTGTATTCCGGTTTACAGTAGGGCGCATCGGCGCGTCCGACGGCGAATGCCGAGTAGAGCGTGACGTCGGTAAGTTCCTCCGCGCGGTCGGTCATCGCCTGCACGAGCACTTCGGGGATCGAGGTGCTGCCCTGGATGTAGACGCTGCTGTGTGACCTGATAAGCTTTACGGCCTCGGCCGCGGTGGTGTACTTCATAGGTTTTTGTTATTTGTGGTTAGCATCAAATGCCGCGAGGCGCTCTTCGAGCAAGTCGAACTGCCCCGGGCGGTTCATCTGCGAGATGCAGACGCGGATTCCGGCCTGCTGGCTTCCGGTGGTGGTAAGCGAGATGGCGCAGACGCCGTAAAGCAACAGTTCGCTCAACAGTTCCGAACTCGTCATCCGGCCGTAGCCCACGGTGTAGAAAAATCCGTCGCTCACATCCTCGTCGCGGTCTTTGTCGTAGACGATATGGAAACCATGGCGCAGGAACGACTCTTTGGTGATCTTCGCGCGGCGTGCGTATTCGGCCGCGTCGCCCACGAAGTCGAGCTTGCCGTCGGCCGCCGCGCGGAACATCGCCGCAAGGGCGTACTGGGCCGAATGGCTTGTGCCCGACGATGCGGCGTAGAGGATTGACAGCACATAAGCGTCGCCGAGGCGTGCCATGCCATAGCGTTCGCGAAGGGAGGGGTAGACGCGCTTGTAGAGTTTGTCGGAGATAGCGACCACGGCGATGCGCTGACCGGCGTAGCTGAAAATCTTCGAGCCCGAGAGCATCAGTATATAATTATCGGTATAGCGTGCGACCGACGCCTGGAACGGCGCCTCGAAAGGCTTGCCCAGCGGCTTGCGGAAGTCCATGCAAAGGTATGCGAGGTCTTCGATCACGATAGCGTCGTATTTCGTAGCCAGCTCGCCGATGGTGCGGAGCTCCTCCTCGGTCATGCATATCCACGCCGGGTTGTTGGGATTCGAGTAGACGACGGCCGCGATGTCGCCCTTCGAAAGATAGCTTTCAAGTTTCGGGCCCAGTTTCTCGGAACGGTATTCATAGATGTCAAACGATTCGCTCGGGATATCCAGAATCTGCACCTGGTTACGCTGTACCGGAAATCCCGGGTCGATGAAGAGTATCTTTTTCTTCGCGGGGTCGAGTTGCGAGCACAACAGAAACGTCGTAAAACTGCCCTGCATCGAGCCCACGGTCGGGATAAACCCTTTGGGCGATATCTCGATATCGAGGAATGCTTTCACGAAGCGCGAAGCCTGCTCCTTGAGCTCGGGGATGCCGTTCATATTGGGATACTGCGAGGCGATGCCGTTGCGCAGCGCTTCGCACTCGGCGGCGATGCCCACCGCGGCGGGCGGCAGCCCCGGAACGCCCATTTCGAGGTGGAGAAACTCCAGCCCCGTCTCTTTCTCCATGATGCGGGCAATGTCGCCCGACTGGCGGATCGTGGCCTGGGCGATATCGGCGATATCCATGCTCTCCAACGCGTCGGAGAGGGCTTTGGGGTCTAATGGCAGCTTCATTATTTCGCCTGTTTTTGTGCGTATTCGTATCCCGCGCGGAATGCCGCGAGGTTCATCTCCACGACCTCTTCGCCCTTGCGGCCGAAAATTTCGCGTATTCCCTGCTCGAGTTTTGCGGGCTCGATGCCCAAGAACGGCGCCGCGGCACCCAGCAGCACGATATTGGCGGCGCGGGGCGACGAGAGCTCTTTGGCTATGGCGTCGACGTCGAGGGCGATGACATGAGGCAGGGCCTTCAACTCGCGCTCGACGGCCTCCATCTCGGGATAGTTGGGGATGTTGACGAACGGCGCGGTGTTGGTGATGATCCAGCCGCCCGGGGCCAGCCACGGCAGATAGCGCAGTGCCTCCATAGGCTCGAGCGAGATCACGATGTCGGCCGCACCCTGCGGAATAAGGTCGGAAGCGATGGCCGAAGACGAGATGCGCAGGTTCGACTGCACGTCGCCGCCCCGCTGGCTCATGCCGTGAACTTCGGCCTGCTTGATCTGCAAAGAGTCGTTGAGGGCCGCTTTGCCTATGACCGTGGCGATCGAGAGGATGCCTTGTCCTCCCACGCCCGAAAGAATTATATCGCGTTTCATCTGCTACTGATTTTTCGATTTTTCTGCATTGTGACGCTTCATGGTCTGGATGCATTCGCGGCGCGGAATGATCACCGAAACACCGTTGTATGCTATCTCTTCGCGGATCATGGTCTTCATCTGCTCTCGGTTTTTGGGCAGAGGCACCACCACGCGGATATGTTCGGGCTCGACGCCCAGTCCCGCGCAGATCTGCTCGAGGCGTCCCGTGCCGGCCGAATCCTGACCTCCGGTCATACCGGTGGTGAGGTTGTCGGAGATGATCACTAAAATATTTGCGTTCTCGTTCACGGCGTCCAGCAGGCCCGTCATGCCCGAATGCGTGAACGTCGAGTCGCCGATAACGGCCACTGAGGGGAACTGGCCCGCATCGGCGGCTCCCTTTGCCATGGTGATCGAGGCGCCCATGTCGACGCACGAGTCGATGGCGTGGAACGGCGCGAGCCAACCCAGCGTATAACAGCCGATGTCGCTGAAAACCTTGGCGTTCTTGTGCTCGGCGGCGACTTCCGTCAGTGCGGTGTACATGTCGCGGTGTCCGCAGCCCTGGCACAGCGCGGGCGGACGCGCAACGACGACTGCGCTTGCGGCAAGAACCTCGCGGGCAGGGAGTCCCAGGGCCGGACGTACGTTGTCGGGCGTAAGCTCGCCCGTGCGGGGTAGTTCGCCCGACATGCGGCCGCGAACCGGAACCGGAGTCGCCAGCACGCCGCGAATAGCCTCCTCTACCACGGGCTGCCCCTCCTCCATAACGAGCAGCGACTTGCATTCGGCGGCCATGCGGCGCACGAGTGCCGCCGGAAGCGGGTATTGCGCTATCTTGAGCACCGGATGCGGGCATCCGTCGGGATAATTTTCCATGAGATAGTTGTAGGCGATTCCGCAGGCGATGATTCCCACCGATTTATCGGCGGCATCGGCATAGCCGTTGAAACGGCTTGCGGCGGCCTCGTCCTCGAGCTTCGCGTAGTCGGCCAATACCGTTTTATATCGCACGCGCGAGTTGCCGGGCATCAACACCCACTGGCGTGGCTCGAGGGGGTAGGAGAGCTTGTTCTGGTCGCGAAGATCGCGTGTTTCGACCACGGCTCTGGAGTGGGCCATGCGGGTCGTGATGCGCATCAGAACCGGAATATGGTACTTCTCCGACAGATCGAACGCCGCCTGCACCATGTCGTAGGTCTCCTGCTGGTTGGAGGGTTCGAAGGTCGGTATAAGGGCAAATTTGCCGTAGAAGCGCGAGTCCTGCTCGTTTTGCGACGAGTGCATCGAGGGGTCGTCGGCCGAAACGACCACAAGGCCTCCGTTGGCCCCGGTCATCGCCGAGTTGACAAATGCGTCGGCCGCGACGTTCAGGCCCACATGCTTCATGCAGACCAGGGCCCGCTTGCCGGCGAAAGACATGCCGAGCGCCTCCTCCATGGCGGTTTTTTCGTTGGCCGACCAGGTGCAGTGTACACCCCGCTCGGCGGCCAGGCGGCTCGCCTGAATATATTCCGTGATCTCGGTCGAGGGCGTGCCGGGATAGGCGTAGACGCCCGAAAGTCCGGCGTGGAGCGCACCCAATGCCAGGGCTTCGTCTCCGAGTAGTAGTTCGCGTTTGGACATAATGTGTGTTTTATGCTAAAAGCTATGATTTACAAATCTAATAAAATTTTTAATAAAAAATCACGTTTTAGTAGTGAATTATCATCATATTGCTACAAAAAAAATGAAAAATATAGCCGGCACGCCGGTTTTAATGAAAAAATGTCAAAGCCGGGTCTGCGCCCGCAAATCTAACCCTACACCGCTTTTCGGCCGTTGCGCCCCGACCGGCGCATAATCTTCCGTAGCGAACGGTGTGAAATTTTTCACGCTCGGGACAAAAATTTCTCTAATAATTTGCGAAATCCACGAATTGTTTTTTATCTTTGTGCAAACTCTGAAATTGGTTTACCAGATTGGTTAGCCACATTGGTCGCCCAAAAAAGCCCTTCCAGAGCCTTTAAAACCCGAAACAACCGAACTAAAACCTAATAACTTAAAAACTTTTTATGGCAAAATTCTCCAAGCTGAAGTCGTTGTTGGCTTTGTTGGCTCTGCTGACGCTGTCGACAACCACCTTTGCGCAGAAAGTCACCGTCCGCGGTGTCGTTTCTGATGACCAGGGACCGCTGATCGGCGTCTCGGTGGTCGAGCAGACCCCCCCCCACGCCGGAGCGTCGACCGGTATTGACGGATCGTATTCGCTGTCTGTTGCAGGCGAAGGTACAGTTCTGGTTTTCACCTACATTGGCTACCGCAAGGTCGAGGTAAAGGTCGGAAAGCAGACTACTATCAACGTCAAACTTGAGCCCGATACCGAACTTCTCGACGAGGTCGTCGTGATCGGCTACGGTACGCAGGCCAAATCGCACCTCACGGGTTCGATCGCCAAATTCGACGGCGATGTGCTCGCCGACCGTCCCGTTTCCGACGTCGCAACGGCGCTCCAGGGACAGATCGCCGGTCTGACGATCGGCAACACCACCTCCGAGGTGGGCGTGGCGCCCGCTATCCGCGTGCGCGGTACGGGTTCGGTCTCGGCCGACAGTTCGCCGCTGATTATCGTCGACGGATATCCCGTGTCGGACGGTCTGCAGACCCTCAACCCCTCGGATATCAAATCCATCGAGGTCCTCAAGGACGCCGCTTCGGCTGCGATCTACGGTTCCCGCGCCGCCAACGGCGTGATCATGGTCACGACCCGCAGCGGTCAGGCCGACAAACCCAAATACTCGGTCAAGTTCTACCAGGGCGTGAAATATGCCTACCAGCTCCACGACCTGATGACGGCCACGCAGTATGCCGAGCTAATGGACCGCGAGGCTGCCCAGGGCTACAATGTGACTGGCGTCAATAATAATAAAATCGCTGCATGGATCGAGAGCAATATCGGCTCGACCGACTGGCAGCGCGAGGCTCTGCGTGACGCGGCGTCGGTAACCAACGTGCAGTTCACGGTTCAGGGCGGCAAGAGCGCCATTCGCTACTACACCTCGGCTTCGTGGACCCGCGACCAGGGTATCATGCTGCAGAACCAGGTGCAGAAAGCCACGTTCCGCACCAAGGTCGACGCCGACCTGTCGAAGCGTGTGAAGCTGGGCGTGAATATGTCGGCCAACTACTCCAAGTCGGAGCGTCCGCGCAACAACTTCATCGACTTCTACCGCATGCCTTCGTTCCTGCCCGTTTACCACAACGCCTGGACAACGGATTTGACTGACGGATATACCGGCTTTGCCCGCGGAAGCCATTTCAACGAGATCTACGGCCCGATCAACGGCTACGACGAATACGGTAACCCCAAGTTCAACACCAGTTCCGCTTCGCCGTTCAGCTCGGCCAACAACAACCCCAAGAGCGTGATGGCCAACTCCACGCGCTGGAGCGAGATGTTCGGCGGACTTATCAACGCCTACCTTACGATCGACATCGCGAAGGGTCTGCAGTTCAAGACTTCAAACGGTGTCAATATGCGCTACACCCCCTCTTACAGCTATAACAACGAGGACGCCACCAAAGACGGCGAGCCCGCCGAAGCGGTATTCAACAGCACGCTCTTCATCGACCTGCTGACCGAGAATACCCTTACCTACAACCGCACCTTCGGACGCCACGGTCTGGACCTTCTGGCCGGCTACACCGCCGAGTCGAAGCGCTACGACTATGTGGCCATGGCGGCTACGGGCTTCCCGACCGACCGTGTTCATACGCTCAACGCCGCGACGGTGTTCAAACTGGCGTCGCAGAACAACGGCAAGGGCTCGGGTACCGGCACCTTCCGCAATCCCGATGAGATCCTCGAGTCGTATCTGGGACGTGTTCAGTACAACTACGACGGTCGCTACCTCCTCTCGGCAGCCGTGCGTCTCGACCGCTCGTCGCTCTTCACCGAGGGTAACCGCAACGCCTTCTTCCCGTCGGTTTCGGCAGGATGGCGCATCTCGGAGGAGCAGTTCATGAAGGATCAGCGCGCCGTCTCGAACCTCAAGCTTCGCGCTTCGTACGGTGTGACCGGTAACAACCGCGTGCCTTACTACGCTGCCACCCAGGTGCTCTCCTCGGCTCACTATCCCACCGGCGAGGGCAATGGTTCGCTCGCATGGGGTACGGCCGATCCCTACATGACGCTCTCCAACTCCAACATCACATGGGAGCAGACCGACGAGTTCAACCTCGGTCTCGACGCGGGCTTCATCGACAACAAGATCGCGCTTACGGTCGACGCATACTACTCCGTGACCCGCGCGCTGCTCTTCCAGCAGCCCATGCAGTCGTACACTGGTTACAACGCCTACTGGAATAATATAGGTAAGGTGAGCAACAAGGGTATCGAAATCCAGCTCGACACCTATCAGATCAACCACAAGAACTTCAAGTGGTCGACCAACATCAACTTCTCGCTCTCGCGCAACAAACTTCTCGAGCTGGGCGGCGAACAGTATCTCGTCACGCTGGGCGAACGCTCGGAGAGCTATATAGCGCGCGTGGGCGATCCGCTTATCCAGTATTACGGTTTTAGAACCGCCGGCATATGGAATACCGACGAGGAGATCATGAACAACCCCCATCTCCCCGACGATAAACCGGGCGGTATCCGCGTTGCCGACACTAACCACGACGGCAAACTCAACGACGAGGACCGCGTGCCGCTGGGCAATCCCTATCCCGCGTTCACCTGGGGTATGACCAACAACTTCAAGATCGGCAACTTCGATATCTCGTTCCTGCTGCAGGGTGAGCAGGATATCACGGTCTACAACGGTGATATTTTCTACGGCGAAACCCATAAGTATAACCGTGCATACGTCAAGGGCCGCTGGGTCAGCCCCGCTTATCCCGGCGACGGCAAGACGCCCCACGGCAACGACGGCTGCGATATCATGTTTACCGATCTGCCGCTGCAGAACGCTTCGTACCTCTGCCTGCGCAACCTGACCGTCGGTTATACGATGCCAAAAAAGACCGCCGCCAAGATCGGTTTGAGCGGCCTGCGCTTCTACCTGACGGGCAACAACCTCTTCTATCTGTGGAGCAAGGAGTACAAGGGCGTCAATCCCGAGTCGCGCTTCACTTCGGGCGAGTATTCGAGTCCTCTGATCGGCGGTTACCAGCGCGGCGGATTCCCGCTGACCTCGACCGTGACACTGGGTATCGACCTTAACTTCTAATACTACGACAAAGATGAAAAATATCACAATATATATATGCTGCATCGCCGCCGCGTTCGTATTCGGAGCCTGCAACCTCGACCAAGGGCTCTATTCCGAATACCCCAATGACGGATATGCCAAAAGCGCAGCGGATGTCGATCAGTTCGTGCTCGCCACCTACAACGGCCTGCATGGCGTTATGTACTACGAATGGGCTGTTACGGAACTTCGTTCGGATAATGCCCGCATGCGTGTCAACAATTCGAAGTCCGCAGAGACCAAACTTGTCGAACAGCTCGACCAGGGAACCATAGGCACGGCCCACGCATGGGTGAGAGATTACTGGGAGCAGAGCTACCGCGTGATCCGCCTCGCCAACAAGGTGCTCAATAATCTCGACGTTGTCGACGACGCCGACCTGCGCGCCCAGTATGAGGCCGAGGCGAAATTCCTCCGCGCGCACATCTATTTCAATATCGTGCGCCTCTGGGGTCCTGTGTTCATCGTGACCAAGGAGCTTGGCAACGAGGACCGCTATATGCAGCGTTCGTCTACCAGCGATGTCTATACACTTATCGAAACCGACCTCGAAGCGATTATCGACAACCAGATGCTGCCCGAGGTGATGACCGGCAGCAATATCGGCCGCGCCGACCTGCGCGCCGCCAAGGCGCTGCTCGCCAAGGTCTACATGACCAATTACGAACCCGGCATAGGTAAGTATATGCTCGCCGGCGATCTGTTGCGCGACATGCTGGTGCAGGCCGGAGACCCCCTGTCGGGCGCCGATCTCGTGCCTTACGACAGGATTTTCGCTATCGACAACGAGATGAACAAGGAGATCATCTTCACCGTACGCTACAAATCGGGCAACGTTGCCCTTGGTTCGCCGTTCGGAACGCTCTTTGGCCCCAACAACAACGGCAACAACGTTATCCTGGGCTCGCCCAAGCACTACAACTACCCGTCGGATAACGTGCTGGCCGCCTATAAGAACAGCGGTACGGACGAAAATCCCGACCTGCGCAAGAACGTGAATATCAAGGAGACCTACTACAACAGCACCACCAAGAAGTGGATCACCAAGGTCGATATTGCCCGCTGGTGCGATAAGTATCTGTACAAAGTCAAGGCCGAATACGACGGCGAAAACGACTGGCCGGTAATCCGCGTGGGCGACGTAGCCCTGCTGCTTTCGGAATGGGCCAATGAGATGGCGGGTCCGACCGACGAGGCGTTCACCTACCTCAACATGGTCCGCGAGCGCGCCGGCCTGGAGCCTTACCAGACCACCGACCTCGCGTCGAAATTTGACTTCCGCATGGCTGTCCGCCAGGAGCGCCGTCTGGAACTCGCCTACGAGAACCAGCACTGGTTCGACCTCCTGCGCTGGGGCACCGCCGTGCAGACGGTCAACGACTACATCGACTCGGAAAACTTCTACGGCGGATACAGCTACACCGTGACCCATATCGAGCAGTGGCAGACCATGCTGCCCATACCTATGAGCATCACCGTTATCAACCCGCGCGTGGCTCAAAATCCCGGTTACTAACAGATAAAAAGATTCGACCTATGAAAAGAATATTCAATCATATATGTGCTGTTGCGACCGGTCTCGTGCTTCTGGCATTCGCCGCTTGCGACGACCCGTACTACACGCCGATCCCGGAGGACGCCCCGATCATCGAGTCGTTCACTCCCGCCGCGGCTCCCGCCGGCGCCGAGATCGTCATCACGGGACAGTACCTCAACAATGTCGACGAGGCTTATATCGGCGCTGTCAAAATGACCATCAAGGAGAAGATCTCCGACACCCGCATCTCGATCATCGCAGGCATCGATGGCCGCGACGGCAAGATCAAACTCAAGAACCACTATGGCGAGGGCGTTTCGGCGCAGACTTTCTCCTACATGCACGCCGTTCCCTCGCTGCGCCTGTCGCTTCTGCCGGCCGACATCGACCTGGGCGCCACGCTGCTGCTGGCCGGAGAGAACCTCTCGGTCGTGAGCGACGTGATCTTTACAGCCGAGGGCGAGGACGAAGGCCACAAGGCTGTGATCATGCAGCGCACGGGCTCCGAGATCCAGATCCGCGTGCCCTATGTCGAGAATTCCAACGTTAATATCACGCTGACCTACTTCGACGGTACGCAGATGGTTTCCACCCCTGCCGATTCGGCTCCTATCATCGTCAACCGCTACAAGCCCGAATTCGATCCCTATGTGCTGGTGCGTACGGCAGTGGGCCGTACCGTGACCCTCACGGGCACCCGCCTCGACAAAGTGGAGAAGATTCTGGTCAACGGTTTCGAGGCCGTGATACAGAAGAAATACGGTGAGCTTACGTTCTCGGTTCCCCCGGGCGATTTTGCCGACGGCGATCACGTAGTGACGCTCAAAGCCGAGTATTTCGACGGTATGGAGACCCTGGAATTGAGTAATGCATTCGACATCTTCGTTCCCAACCTCAAATTTTGGGAGGGTATGAAGACCTATGGCCGCGACCGTGCCACCGTGGCGTCGCAGTCGTCGTTCTTCTCGCCCGAAACAGGTCTGGTATATCACAACAACCTGTGGCGCACCGAAGTAGACCCCATTTCTTATAATTTCAACAAACCTACCGGTACGCCTGCGGTGGCTATTTGCAGCGCGAAGAACGTGCCTAATAAGAGTGCCATCACAGAGGAACAGTATCTCTCGGTCAATCCCTATTTCTTCATATCGGGAACCTCGAACGGTGATTTGCAGATCAATGGTCCCGCCAATTCGGACAGCCAACTGCGCAACTTCTATATGACACCTTCGGGCGGCGGCGATGCCGCGCGCGTTACCGGTGCCGCCGGTTCATGGTACGGTACGCCCGTCTTGAGATTCATATATCTCGATCCGGCAAACCCGGCTCATCAGGCCCTTGCCGATAAGGTGCGAAATCAGGAACTCGAAAAGATCACCGAAGAGGAGTTCCCCATCGACGCCAGCAACAGGACGACGGCATCGATCGCCGGAATCAACATCACCGATGCAAAAGGTGCTTTGAGCAGCAACGTCTGGGCGGCAGGTCTTTTCAATACAGCCGGTACCGTGATGCTCAATGTCAATGTCGATGCAGTGCTGATGGTGCTTTACTACAACTACAACGGCTCGCCCGATACCAATTCGAACTTCGGTGAAAACATTCTCCGCATAGGCTTCGTTCATATCCGCACCGTCAACTTCAAGATGCTGAACGGCTCCGGAACGGAACCCTCGGCCAGCGACTACCTGTTCAATTGCTACTGGCAGAAGTACGACTACGACTACACGAAGATCCCTAAATAGACTAAAAACTCAACAGCAATGAAAAATACCATAAAATATATCGCCACTTTGTTGTCGGGCGCACTGATGTTCGCATCGTGCGGTGCGTCTATCGACGAGATCCGGGGCGAGCATGTGCCGGCGGTCAATTCCACCACCAGCAAAATCAACCCCTATCCTAATTCGTCTAATACCGGAACCCGCGCCTTTGTCGGCACGGAGGTGACCTGCGTGGGCTATAATCTCGACCAGGTGGGCCGCGTTACGATCAACGACGTCGACGCCCTGATCACGATGCAGGACATCGAGACCCTCAAGTTCCAGATCCCGGCTCTCGACCTGCCGCAGATGGACGAGACGCAGCAGACCGAGTGGCGTGTCTATGCCGCCGACGGTGTGACCTGCATCTTCAATATGCCTTATTACGTCAATATTCCCATTGTCGACGTTATTATCTCGTCCTATGCGCCGAAGACCGGCTCGGTAGGTGATGAAATTACGATCACGGGGCGCAACCTCGAGCAGGTGACGCGCGTTCACTTCGCAGGCTCGACCGTCGAGGCTGCCGACTGCACGTTCACTCCGGAAGCGAAGGCCACGACCCTCAAATTCAAGGTTCCGGGCGGTACCTACGCCCAGGGCAACAGCGACGTGGAGATCAAGGCCGACTGGAGCACCAAGCAGATCGACGTCACGGGCATCGACGGCCAGGGCCTCTTCGCCATGAAGACCCCGAAGTTCGACGTTCCCCAGCCCACTGTCGACTACACCAATATTATCGGCGATAAGATCACGCTGACGGGTGAAAACCTCGATCTGGTGACCAAGATCAAGTGGGATACCTATGAGCTCACGCTCTCCGATAAGTCGGCGACCTCCGTTACCATCGAATTCCCGAAGACGATCGTTGAGGCCGCTCCCGCAACCCAGACCAAGGCTATCACGGCGCTGTGGGGCACTCCCGAACAGACTACGACCGTCGCCGAGACCTGGGCGCTCGACACCACGCAGTTGCCCCCGGTCGCCTCGGGCTACACGCCTGCAACCGGTACTATCGGCACCGAGATCACCATCACGGGTGTCGACCTGCACCGTCTGACCGCCGTTACGTTCGGCACGGTCGATGTTCCGGCCGCGAGCTTCAAATCGCAGAGCGAAACCGAGGTTAAGTTCGCGGTTCCCGCAGGCACCTACACCGCCGGCAACAGCGACATCGCTATCAAGGGCGTCTACGGCGCGAAATCGATCGACGTCACTACGACCCTCTTCGCCATGAAGACCCCGAAGTTCACTACTCCGACTCAGGAGGCCGGTACGCAGTCGGAACTGGGCGACGATCTCACGATCACGGGTCAGAACCTCGACCTCGTGACTGCGGTCAAGTGGGACACTTTCGAACTGGTCATCACCGAGAAACTCGAAACCTCTATTACCGTCAAGTTCCCCTCGTCGATCACCGAGGCTACGCCTGCCGTGCAGACCAAGGCCATTACGGCTCTCTGGGGCACTCCCGAGCAGACCGCGACCATCGTTTCGGCATGGAAGCTCAACACCGCAGTTCCGGTGGGCGTCACCATTCCGACGGTTACCTCGATGACCGCCGCCGACGGCTACTACCTCGGCAAGGAGATCGTGATCGCAGGTACTGATCTGACCGAGGTTTCGGCTGTTCAGCTGTGGTATAACGACGGCACGACCGACCAGAAGACCGCCGCGACGATCAAGGGCACGACTACCTATGGCTCGCTTACATTCACCGTCCCCGAGGATGTTACCTTCTCGACGGCTACCGACGTTGACGTACACCTTATCTACAACACCACCGACAATGTCAAGGCTACTGCCGATGCCAAAGTCAAGATATATCCGTTCTATGTAACCAAGGGTCTGCGTATGGGTACGGGTTCGAATTCTTCGAGCACATATCCCGCATATAATCAGCAGAATGCGTTCCTGATGCTCGATAGCGGGTCGGTAATTTCGGCTGATGATTGGTGGAGTGACAGCGTCGATTCACCTGTGAAAAACAACACTCCGCTTGTTACTGTGGCGAATACTGTGGCAGCAGGTACTCTGCCCGCAATGTATTACAGCGTAAAACCCTATGTCTTTTTCTCGGCGGCATCGCCCACGGGTGCGTCACCTAACAAGTTTGCGATTAATGGCCCAGCCAACTCTAATGGTCAGCTGAAGACTCATTGCTACGGTACAAAAACAGCATTACCGGGTCTTTTCGGTACGCCGGTTATCTATTTCCGCGTGATAAACGACGATGCAACGCTCAAAGCATCGATTGTTGCCGGTACGGTGGAGAGCGTTGAAAGCTATGCGAAACTTGGCGGTTCCGGTGCGCCGGCATTTGCTACGGCAGAAGGGTCGAGTGCGTGGGTTGAAGGCAGTGTAATCGTAATTCAATATATCAATGCCGCGAAGTGTACGGGAGCGGTAGGTAAGCCTGCTGCTACAACCGATATCTACAAGCAGGGCTATATGTATATCAAGACCGTTACCTGTGCTGATTCTACGACAGGACTTGCAAACGACGACCGTATAGGTTATGTAGAGTTCGACCTGTACTGGTCGAAGGAGATGAACAAATAAGGATTTACAGGTTTTTATAAATATTTTTGGGAAGCGCAAGCCGGAACATTCCGTCAGAGAGGCGGAGTGTTCCGGTAACGCTTAAAAACACAAAACTATGCGCAGAATATTCTGGATAACCGCCGTGCTGGCTCTGATGCTGGGCTGCTCTTGCAGCGAATCCGCAACAGACGATCGCGACAACGATAAAGAGGAGCAGACCGACCCCGACAACACCAACGACTCCGAGGAGGAGGAAGATCTCGACGATCCCGATCCCGACGAAGAGGACGACGATCCGATCTCGGTGGGTACTACATACGTCTCGTCGGCCGCTGAACTCAAAGCGCTGGGAACGGTCGCCGCAGGCAGCGTGATCATATGGCGTGACGGCACCTACGCCGATGTCGTGGCCGAGATCAAAGGCGCGGGAACGGCCGGAAATCCCGTTGTGCTGCGCGCCGAGACCCCGGGCGGAGTCGTCTTCACCGGCACTTCGCGCCTGACCATCTCGGGCTCGTCGGTCGAGGTGAGCGGAATGTGGTGGCAGGACCCCGAGCCGGTCAGCGGCAAGTCGGTGGTCACGATCAACAAAGGTACCGAAGGCTGCGTCCTGAAAGACTGCGCGATAACGGGTTACGGCACCGAGGAGTCGGTCGCCATCGACACCAAGTGGGTGTCGGTCTACGGCTCCGAAAACAGCGTCGTCGGCTGTACGCTGCACGACAAACGCAACATCGGAACACTGCTGGTGGTATGGCTCGAAGCCAACCCTGCCAAGCCTTACAAGCATACGATCTCGGGCAACAGCTTCACGCGTCCGACCTCGCTCTACGGCTCCGACGACAAGGCGCTCAACGGCCAGGAGACGATCCGCATCGGCACGAGCGACTATTCGATGCAAGCCGCCGAATGTGTGGTCGAGGGCAACTATTTCTACCATTGCCACGGCGAGCAGGGCGAGAATATCTCCAACAAATCGTGCGGCAACGTCTACCGCGGCAACGTCTTCACCGAGAACCAGGGAACGCTCACAATGCGGCACGGCAACAACTGCGTCGCTTCGGGCAACTACATCTTCGGCAACAAGTTGGAGGGCACGGGCGGCATACGCCTTATCGGTGAGAACCACACGGTCGAGAACAACTACCTCGAGGGTCTTGTGGGTTCGGGCTACCGCACGGCGATATGCCTGGTGCGCGGCGAGAAGGATGCCGCGCTGAACGGCTACTGGCAGGTCAAAAACTCCGTGGTGCGCAACAACACCATCGTCGACTGCAAAACGGCCTTCAGCGTCAACTACGGCAGCCGCACGACCCAGACCCTGCCGGTCGTAACGACCCGCATCGAAGACAATACGGTCTCGACGTCCGACAAGAATTACTATATCGTCGACTACGTGGCTTCGCCTGCGCCCGACGTTACGTGGATAGGCAACGCATTCTATAACGGCAAATTCAAAAACATAACCGCCTTTCAGACGACCGCTTCCGACCCGGTCGTGAAGGCGACGAAGGATGCCGCGAAGGCTGCCGCCAAACTCATCAGCGACGCGGCGGGATGCTCGTGGAAAATAAAATAACCAACCTATAATGAAGAACCTGAAACCGATACTTTTTGCATTTCTGCTCTTGTCGACCTCTCCGCTCGCGGCGCGTGAATACCGCGTGGCGCTGGGTGAGGTCGCCGCGACGCTCCGAACGGCACAGCCCGGCGACCGCATCGTCGTAACAGACGGCACCTACAGCAACATGGAACTCAAGTGGCGCGGCAACGGCACAGAGAAAAAACCGATCACGATCGAGGCTGCAACTCCGGGCGCAGTGGTCGTCGAGGGCCGCTCCTCGCTGCGTTTTGCCGGCGAGTGGCTCGAGATCCGGGGGCTGAATTTCCGTAACGGCGACGCCCTTTCGGGCTCGGTCGTGGAGTTCCGCTGCGGTCAGGATGTGGCCAACGACTGCCGCATGACGGAGTGTGCGATCGACAACTACAACCCTGCACGCCGCAATACGGCCTACAGCTACGTGATACTCTACGGCAAGCGCAACCGCATCGACCACTGCTCTTTGACGGGCAAGTTGAGCCTCGGCGTGACCCTTATCGTGCAGCTGAACGAGGAGCGCGGTCTTCAGAATTTTCACCGCATCGACCACAACCATTTCGGTCCGCGTCCGGTCTACGGATCGAACGGCGCCGAGACCATTCGCATCGGAACCTCGCAGCAGGCCTATAGCTCGTCGAACACCATCGTCGAGGACAATCTCTTCGACCGGTGCAACGGCGAGGTCGAGGTGGTGTCGGTCAAATCGAGCGATAACATCATCCGCCGCAACTATTTCTGGGAGTCGCAGGGCGTGTTGGCATTGCGCCATGGCGACCGCAACCTCGTCCAGGATAATATCTTCGTCGGCAATGGTATCCGCAATACGGGCGGTATCCGTATCGTCAACGCGGGCCACAAGGTGACGGGCAACAAGCTCTATGGCATCGCGGGAACGCGCTTCTTCTCGGCGCTGGCCGTGATGGACGCCGTGCCCAACTCGCTGCCCAACCGCTACTGCCTGGTCGAGAACGTCGAGATCACGAACAACCTCTTTGTCGATTGCTCCAACATCGAGTTCGGCACGGGTAAGGATATGGAGCGCACGCTGGCGCCCGAAAGAGTGCTCTTTGCAAATAATACGATAAGCAATAAAAACGTCGACGCGCCCTTTATGGCGATCGACAAAGTGGACGGTTTTACATTCCGCGACAACATGGTGAACCTTGGCGTTAAGACCGACATCGCGGGTTTCAAAAACGTGATGGTAAAGGTTGCCGGAGCGCCCTCGGAAGAGGTCGCGCGCAAGGGCAAGGGTGTGTCGTGGCTCGGGCCGATTACGATAACTTCCGATTTCGACCGTTTAAAGACCGCCGTAGCCTATCTTGTTAAGGCGGGCGACGACCTTCCTGCCATTGTCGAGAAGGCCGTGGCCGGCGACGTCATCGAGCTCGTCGACGCGGGCGGCGACTATGCCATATCGCGCGCCATGGTCGTGAAAGTTCCGCTGACGATCCGCGGCGCCAAGGGCGGCGAGCGCCCCATTGTCCGCTTCAGTAGCCGCAAGGGCGATAATATGATCACGATAGCCGACGGCGGCGATCTGCGCATCGAGGGCATCTCGTTCTGCGGCGATCCGGCCGACGGCATGGCGCTGGCCAAGGCCGGTATCTCGACCGATGCCAATATGATCCGTCCCTACAACCTCTATGTGAATAATTGCGAGTTCTGGAACTTTGGCGAGGGCGGTTTCTTCGCCATAAAAGGCACTTCGGCGACATTCGCCGAGCGCGTAGAGATCCGCAACTCCGTTTTCCGCAACCTCTCGGGCAATGCCATAAGCTATGCCGCCGAGCGGGACGACCAGGGCCGTTATAACGCCGAGGACGTCATCATCGAAAACTGCTCGTTTTTCCGCCTGCTCGGCCTGCCGATCGACATCTACCGCGGCGGCAGCGATGAATCGACCGCAGGACCGTATGTTGCCGTTCGCAACTGCAACTTCGAGGATTGCTGCAACAAGGAGCGCGGTTCGGTGATCCGTCTGATCGGTCCCCAGGTCTTGGAAGTCACTCGCTGCGCGTTCTCCAACAGCGGACGCGGCGGCGTTACTGTGCGCCTCGACGAAGCGACCTGGGAAAAGGTCTCGGTTGCCGACTGTAACTTCTGGAATTCGGGCCACGTGCTCTCGATGACCGGCACGGTCGTCAAAGGCGAGAGCTACAATATTGAACCCACATACACCGATGCCGCGGCATTCGATTTCTCGCAGAAGGCGGGCTCTCGTCTTGCCGAAATGGGCATTGGCGTGAAAAAATAAGCGACAATGAAAAAGACCATTCTCACGATAGCCTTTTCCCTGGCGGCTGTTGCCGCACTTGCCGGCGACCACCCCTCGCTGATGCTCACCAAGGCGGGCGTGGCCGAGATGTGCGGCGATAAAGAGTGCGCACCGTCGTTCTTCCTCTCGCTCGAGCGCACGATGGCCGGCGCCAATGCCGCCGTGGCGGCACCTATCGTTGTTCCGCAGCCCAAGGACGGCGGCGGCGGCTACACCCACGAGCGCCACAAGCTCAACTACTACGAAATGGTCGACTGCGGCATCGCCTATCAGCTTACGGGCGAGGCGAAATACGCCCGCCGCGTGGCCGATATGCTCGCTGCCTACGCCAAGCTCTATCCCACGCTGGGATTCCACCCCATGACCTTGTCGCCGGCGCCGGGCCGCATCTTCTGGCAGACGTTGAACGAAAGCGTGTGGCTGGTGCATACCGCCATGGCTTACGACTGCGTGTATGATTATATGACCCCTGCCGAGCGGTCGAACGTCGAGGCGAATCTGTTCCGTCCCATGGCCGACTTCCTGATGTACGGCATGGAGGGTAACCGACAGAATAACAAGGTCTTCAACCGTATGCACAACCACGCCACATGGGCCACTTCGGCCGTAGGTATGATCGGCATGGCCATGGGAGACGAAGCATTGGTGAACAAGGCTTTGTACGGTACCGACGGCACCGGCAAAAAGGGTGGTTTCATCCGGCAGCTGGATTATCTCTTCTCGCCTGACGGCTATTTCACAGAGGGTGCCTATTATCAGCGCTACGCCATCTGGCCGTTCATGGTCTTCGCCCAGTGCATCGACCATACGATGCCCGAACTGAATATCTTCCGGTACCGCGACGGTATTTTGCTCAAGGCGGTCGATACGCTGCTGCAGCTGGCCTATGACGGGCGTTTTATGCGTTTCAACGACGCGCTGGTGAAAGGCTACGATGCCCAGGAGCTGGTCTATGCCGTGAATATCGCCTACAATGCCGATAAGTCGAACAAGCAACTTCTGGATGTCGCCCAGCGCTATCAGGGCTGGGTGCTGCCCACCGATGCCGGTTACGCCGTGTCGCGCGCTATCCACCATGGCGAGGCCCGGCCGCTGAAATTCGTGAGCGCGCTCTATCGCGACGGTCGCGACGGCACCGAGGGTGGTGTGGCCGTTATCCGCTCGACCGATCCGGCGCTCAACAGTGCCGTGACCCTCAAAGCCACGGCCCACGGTTTGAGCCACGGCCACTACGACAAACTCACGATCGCATACTACGATAATGACAACGAGGTGCTGGTAGATTATGGCGCCGCCCGCTGGCTCAATATCGAAGCCAAATACAAGGGCCATTATACGCTCGAAAACAAGTCGTTCGCCATGTCGACCGTGGCCCACAACACGCTTGTCGTGGACGAGGGTTCGCACTTCGGCGGCAAGTACGACGAGGCGATGAAGCACCACGCCGATATCTGGTTCACGGATTTCGCAAAGCCCGGCATCCAGATCATGTCGGCCAAGGATGCCGCCGCCTATACAGGCGTTAAGATGCAGCGCACGGTGGCCTATATCACCACTCCGTTCCTGCAGTATCCGCTTATCCTCGACGTTCTTCGCGCCGAGAGCGCATCGGCTCATAAGTACGACTATCCCGTCTGGTACGGCGGCCATATGGTAAGCCTCAATTTCCCTTATGAGAAGGCGCTGACGTCTATGTCGGTTCTGGGCGAGGCCGAAGGGTACAGGCATCTGTGGAAAATGGCTTCGGGGCGCAATACCGAGAGCCCCATGACCTGCTTCACATGGATCGCGGGCGACCGTTTCTACAGCGTCAATACGGCGACCACGCCCCAGAGCGAAATGGTCATGGTCGAAGTGGGCGCCAACGACCCCGACTTCAACCTGCGTCCCGCGCGCGGCTATATGATCCGCGAGCAGGGCAAGACGAACCACACGTTCTTCTCGTCGATAGAGAGCCACGGAACCTATGACCTGCAGGTCGAACAGTCGGACAACCTCACCTCGTCGTGCACGGGCGTGAAGCTGCTCGCCGATACGGCCGACTACACCGTTGCCCGTGCCGAGTATGCAGGCGGACATTCGGTCGTGCTCTGCGTGGCCAACGCTACGGCCGATGCCAAAGCAAAACACAAGGTCAAGACCGCCGAGGGTGCCTTCGCGTGGACCGGCGCCTATGACGTAATCATGAAATAACTAATCTAAAAACTATAGAAATATGAAAACTTGGAATGGAACGTATCAGCTTGCAAAAGACATCAAATGGGAAAACCCCGCGCCGGGCGTGAACCGTCAGATCATGGGCTACGACGGCCAACTGATGATCGTGAAGGTCAAATTCGACAAGGGAGCCGTGGGCTCGCAGCACGAGCACTACCACAGCCAGGCGACCTACGTCGCCAGCGGTAAGTTTGAACTCAATATCGGCGGCAAAGTGCAGATACTCGAAGAGGGTGACGGCTACTACGTGGCTCCCGACGAGCTCCACGGATGCGTATGCCTCGAGGCGGGCGTGTTGATCGACACCTTCTCGCCCGTTCGCGCAGACTTTCTGAAACTCTAATCCTCGGCGCGAATGAAAATCAAAGGAATGCGTTGGGTCGTCCTGGGGCTTATAGTCATCGTGACGATCGTCAACTACCTCGACCGCGGTACGCTCAACTACATGTGGGCACCCAACACAAAGTGTGCACAGAGCGAGTATGTATACGATGCCGGGGCGGATACCTATACGGTTATGACCTCCGAAGGAGAGCTTGTCTTGCCCGCGGCGACCGTTACGCTGGAGCCCAGCGGCACGATAGCCTTCATCAACCGCGGCGGTATCGCCGTGAAGCTCGGACTGGTCGATCCTAACGACACGGTCGAGAGCCAGAAACAGCAGACCAAAGAGTTGTTGGCACTGATAACGATATTCTTCATGATCGCCTACGGCATCAGCCAGCTGGTCTCGGGCAAGATCTACGACAAGATCGGCACGCGCAAGGGATTCACCCTCTCGGCGATCGTGTGGGGTAGCGCCGACGCGCTTGCTTCGCTGTCGTCGGGACTGAAGTCGCTGACATTTTTTCGCATGATGCTCGGACTGGGCGAGGCGGGTCCCTGGCCCGGAACGACCAAATCCAACGCCGAATGGTTCCCGCAGAAGGAGCGCGCGCTGGCGCAGGGTATCTTCGGCGCGGCGGCTTCGGCGGGTTCGGTGATCGCTCCGATCTTGATTCCGCTGCTGTTCCTTGCATTCGGATGGCGCACGACGCTCGTCGTGGTGGGTTCGCTGGGTGTTATCTGGGTTATTCCGTGGCTGCTGATCAACAAGAAAGGTCCCAAGGAACACCCCTGGATGACCGAAGAGGAGCGCGAATATATCCTCTCGGGACAACCCGAGGCCCGCGTTTCGAACGATAAGGCCAAATCGTGGGGCAAGCTGCTCGGCGAGAAGAAGAACTATTCGGTGATTCTGGGTCGCTTTTTCCTCGATCCTATCTGGTGGATGTTCGTGACCTGGCTGCCGATCTATCTGGTGGAGGTGCATAACCTCGACCTGAAAGAGGTCGCGATGTCGGCATGGGTTCCCTTCGTGGGCGCAGCTGTCGGCTCGATTGCCGGAGGCTGGTTCTCGGGCCTGCTGATGAGCCGCGGCAAGAGCGTCAACTTCGCGCGCAAGACGGCGATGATCGTCGGTGCATGTGTCATCCTCCCGGGGATGTTCTTCGCTGCTACGGCGCCGACGGCCATGTTCGCCGTCGTGATGATGGCATTCATCCTGGGCGGATACCAGTTCGTGATGACCAATATCCAGACCCTCGTGAGCGACCTGCAGACGGGTAAGACCGTGGGCTCGCTGGCCGGAATCGGCGGCGCGGCGGCTGTGCTGGGCACGATCATCTCGATGCTCTGCGTACCTGTGATCACCAAGGGCGGCGACTGGACGCTCTTCTTCGTGCTGGGTGCCGCGCTGGTTCCCGCAAGCCTGCTTTGCGTATTCCTTTTCGGAGGCAGAATCGAACAACAAAACAAATAACCCTCCCCTTTGACAAGGGACTTTGACGAGGGCGAGATGAAAGACAAATAACCTTTTTTAATACATATAAAGAAATGAAATTGACTGGAAAAGTTGCCGTTGTAACGGGCGGCGCACGCGATTTGGGCCGTGCAATCTCCGTTAAACTTGCTGCCGAGGGTGCAAAAGTATGCCTCAACTATTTCGACAATGCCGACGATGCGCAGGCTACGCTCGACATGATCAAGGCCGACGGCGGTCAGGCGATCGCCGTTCAGGGCGATATGACCAAGGCTGCCGATGTGAAGAAGCTCTTCGCCGAGGCAGGCGCTGCGTTCGGCGGCCGCGTGGACGTTCTGGTGAACGTCGTAGGCGGTATCGTAGGCCGCAAACAGATCACCGAGCAGGACGAGGCCTGGTATGACTTCCTGATGGACGTCAACATGCGTTCGGTATTCCTGTGCACCCGCGAGGTCGTTCCGATGATGACCGAGGGCGGTGCGATCGTGAACTTCTCGTCGCAGGCTGCTCGCGACGGCGGCGGCCCCGGCGCTTCGATGTATGCCACGGCCAAGGCTGCCGTTATGTGCCACACGCGTTCGATGGCCAAGGAACTCGGCCCCAAGGGTATCCGCGTCAACGCGCTGGCTCCGGGTATGATCAACACCTCGTTCCACGACCGCTTCACCGCTCCCGCGGCTCGCGAGAATCTCCACAACACCGCTCCGCTGCGTCGCGAGGGTGAGGCGATGGAGGTTGCCGACCTGGTATGCTTCCTCGCCTGCAGCGAGTCGAGCTACATCACCGGCACGAATATCGACATCAACGGCGGTATGCTCTTCTCGTAGGGCTCGCAAACCGATAGACCGAGGGCGGACTGAACATTCATTGATGGGTGCAGTCCGCCCTTTTTTATATGACAGGAAGTTTGGAGTTTTGTTCTTCGGCAGGCTTGTAAAAGACTGTCGGCAGGCCGAAGCTCCGCCCCGCGGAGGCCTGCTATTCGCGTTACTCATATCAGACCACCGCGAACTCCGGCCTGAAGACGACAAACCATTCAACGATACCATCTCTTTCATAACTTCAACCAACCATGAAACGAACCCTACTTATTGTGTTGTTCACGGCCTTCGCCGCAAGCGCTTCGGCGCAGTACAGCTTCAACCCCGTGCTGGTCGATAACCTCCGCAAGGAGTACCGCGCGGGCAACGCACCGGCTGTGGCCGCCGTCGAACGCGCCGAAAAGGCCACCGCGAAGTATCTCGCATTGAAGCCTCTGACCGTCACGGCAAAAAAACGCGTTCCACCCAGCGGCGACAAGCGCGATTACCAGACACAGGCTCCCTACTGGTGGCCCGACCCCGCGAAGACCGACGGCATGCCCTATATCCGCCGCGACGGAGAGCGTAACCCCGAGGTTTATGACTATCCCGAGCGCGAAAATGTCGGCAAGCTCTCGAACGCCACGCGTGCGCTGTCGCTGCTCTACTACATCACGGGCAGGGAGGCCTATGCCGAGAAATGTGCCGAACTGCTGCGCGCGTGGTTCCTCGATGCCAAGAAAGGTATGAACCCCAATGTGAATTTCGCGCAGTTCATCCCAGGGCACAACATAGGCCGCGGTGCAGGTGTTATCGACGCCCGCCACCTGGGCTATGCGCTCAATGCGGCGGCACTCTTGGAGCCCTCGAAGGCGTGGACGGCCGAGGACCGCGCGGAACTCTCCAAATGGGCGACGGCATTCCTCTACTGGCTTGAGCACAGCACCAACGGCCGCAAGGAGATGGCTGCCGATAACAACCACGGTGTGTGGTACGACGCGATACGCCTGATGACGGCGCGCGCCGCAGGCCAGAAAGACTATGTCCGCGAGCTGGCCGAAAAGTCGGTGGCTCCGCGGTTCGCGGGCCAGGTCGCCGACAACGGAACCCTGCCCGAAGAGCTGAAACGCACTCTTGCACTCCATTATTCGACATTCACGCTCGAGGCGTTCTCGGTCGCCCGCAATATGGCCCTTGATACCGGCTATGACCTCTGGAAGTTGCCCGAGGCGCAGCGCGCGCTGGAATACCTCGTTCCCTACTACGAGCACCCCGAAACTTGGACCTATCCCCAGATCGCGCCTTTCGCCGAGCGTCGCGGAGCCGCCCTGCTGTATGAAGCGGGCCTTGCTCTGGGCCGCACCGACTGGGTCGAGGCCGCACGCCGCATCTGCTATAAGGGCGGCAAGGCGGAGTTCGACTCCCTGATATTCTATGAGCTGGAATAGTGTTCATATTATTGCGCCGGACTTCGAGTCCTCTTGGCAATTGACATAAACAGAGAGACCCCGACCAGTAGTGGCCGGGGTCTCTCTGTGATGCAAAGCAGTTACAGATTCGCCGAGAGGAAATCGACGGTCTTGAAGAAAATCTCCTCCATTTTGTCCGACGATTTGGTGTTCAGCCCATGGTCGTAGAGGGGATAGATCTCCAGATCGACAACCTTGGCGCCGGCTTTCTTCAGTGCCGCGGCAAATGCCTCGGCCTGGCTGTATTCGACCGTCGTGTCGCCCGTGCCGGCGAAGAGCTGCACGGCGGGGATGTTTTTCTTGGGGATAAGGCTTATGGGCGACGCCTCGCGCAACACCTTGGGGCTGCGGTCGCAGAAATACTCGATGCGCTGGTCGTCCTTGGTCTTCTGCACGATGTTGGCCACTTCGAGGTTGTAGATGCCCGAATAACCCACCAATGCCTTGACGCCGGGGATCGACATCGCGCCTACCGCCGCCAGGTGTCCCCCGGCCGAGGTACCCACGAAACCGATGCGTTTCATGTCGAGGTTCAGCTCCCCAGCGTGGTCGCAGAGATACTGAACGGCCGCTTTGACGTCGGCGATCGAAACCTCGACCGTGGCGTCGGGCTGCGGTGCGAGGGTGTAGGCGATGCGTACGCCCGTCACGCCCTTCTGCTTGGCCATATACTGCGAGAGCGAACGGTTGGCGCCGTTGTCGCCGCGGGCCCAGCCTCCGCCGTGGATATATACTACCACGGGTGTGGGCTTGTCGCTCACGGCCATGTCGACGGCCATCTGGAGCTCGTAACCCTCATGGGTGGTGTAGACGAACTCGCGGACCTCGACGTTCTTGTAATCCTTACCTGAAAGTCGGTCGTTCTGATGGGTGTAGGGAACGAGCAGGTCGGGAACTTTGGAGAGGTCGAGGATCTTGGCGTAACGCGCCTGGTTGTTAAGCGTGTAGGTGCCGTCGGCGCCCTCGGTGAGCTTCATCGCATATTTGTTGGTCACCTGCTGGGCGGAAGCCGTGGCAGATGCAATAAGTAGTGCGGCGATCAGTAATTTTTTCATGGTTTTTTGGTTTTGGTTCGGTTTTTTTGCTTACATTTGTTTGGTCGACCAAATTGGTGCACCAAACTGGTTCGAGGCAAAGATAAATGAAACCAACTATATAACCAAACGATGAAACATTTAATTTTCACGCTGTTTTTACTTTTCGCTCTGGCCTGCGACGGCAAGGAGATACCCGAAGACAAAACCAAGCCTGACCCCACCGAGGAGCCGGGTGATAACGACAATGACGGCGACGATGAGAACGGCTCCGGCAGCGAGAACGACGGCGGCGGCGACGAAGGTGGCAGCGGAGATGAGGGCGGTGGTGGAGATGTCGGGCCTGTATCGGGATCGCTTGTAGCCGACGGCAACGACGCCGGAACCTATGCGCTGATCGACGCTTCGGGCTACAACTACGAGACGCCCGACACTTCGGGTGCTCATGCGTCGGCCCCGTTCCGCCATATAACGCAGAGTTTCGACCAGGCGCTGGGTAAGAACGTCTTCAACTTCATCATCCATGTCGACAACGACGATGACCGCGGCATTCTGACCACAACCGACCGCCAACGCAACGAGATCAAGACCGACAACAAGTCGCCCAAGAGCATGTGGGCGCAGCAGGAGGGCGAGACGCTGGTGGTGAAGTGGAAGTTCAAACTGCCCGCGGGGATGCTTACGACCAAAAATTTCTGCCATATCCACCAGATCAAGGGCATCGACAACAAGACCAATACGGCCGACGTCGGTAATCCCGTGATCACGTTCACCTGCCGTTCGGTAACCTCGGGCGGTACGACTACCCAGCAGTTCCAGGTTATCTATGTGGGACGCGGCAAGGGAGCTCCCTCGGAGTATCTTTCGAAGGTGAAGCTCGCCGATTTTCTCGAAGAGTGGGTCACCGTCGAGGAGCGCATAACCTTCGGCGAGCAGGGAACCTATCAGGTGAAAGTCGTCCGCAACCGCGACAGCAAGATGCTGGTCAATATCGCCTCCACGGCGCTCGATATGTGGCGCGAGGGTGCTACGGGCATGCGTCCCAAGTGGGGGATCTACCGCTACTTCGGCGCAAACGGGTCGCTCAAACCCGATTTGAGGGACGAGATGCTGAAATATGCAGATTTTTCGGTCGAAAAAGTTGATTAAAAATTTTGGTTTGATTGGTTTTTTACCGACCTTTGCAGTGTAAACGAAAATAAGATGAATTATTCACCGAATATAACGCAGGTAGAGACTGTTCTCAAGTATATCAAGGAGCAGTTGTATACGGGACGCCTGCAACCGGGCGAGCGCCTGCCCGCCGAACGGCGACTGGCCGAGCGGCTCGACGTGGGACGCGCCCATGTGCGTGCGGCGTTCCAGAAACTGGAATTCTACGGCATCGTGCAGACATTCCCCCAGAGCGGCACGGTCGTGGCGCAGGAGAAGATGCAGGTGTTGGAGAGCATGATGACCGACGCGCTGAAGATCGAGCAGTACGACTTCGCGTCGCTGGTTCATGTGCGCATTCTGCTGGAGATCGAGGCGGTGAAGCTCTGCGCCCGCAACCGCACCCAGGAGGATATCGAGGTGCTCGAGGAAGCGCTCAAAGAGTGTGAGGATAAGTTCTACACCGACGAACGCGTGGCCAAGGACTTCGCCTATCACCAGGCACTGGCCCGCGGAGCCCACAATCCGGTTATTGCATCGCTGCTGCTCGTGATTACGCCCGACGTACTGCGCTATTACCAGCGCTACCGTGTCTGTGCCGTTCCCACCGAGGATGTGAACTTCGAGCACCGTGAATTGTTGCGCTTCGTGCGCGAGAGGGACGAGGAGGGTGCCGCCGCTATGCTGTGCCGCCACCTCAAGTCGCTCAAGGAGTTTTCGGAGACGAATAACGACGAGAACCACTTCCTCGAATAACGAAGTGGCTTAATAGATAGAAATGAGGCTGTTCCCAATTGGTAGCGGCCTCGCTTTTTTATTCTGGTATCATTGTCTTTCTGTTATTTTTTTGTCCGCCTCGTTTTTAGGTTGTGGCTCGCGGGGCGCGGCTACCTCTGTAGATAAGGGAATTACCCTTGTTGGAAAACGGACAAAAAAATAGAGGAGTGAGCATTGCGCTCTCTCCTCTTTGTGACACCGATAGGACTCAAACCTATAACCTTCTGATCCGTAGTCGTAATTCGGCTATTTTTGGTTGTTTCACGTTATTTTTATTCTGCTTTGTAAATGGCTGTATTTCAGATGTAAATATAGTGATTATATTTCATTTTGGTTTTGTTTATTTCACCTTATTTCGTATATTTGTATGCAAATTGTATGTACATTTCAAAATTTGCATACAAAGTACAGCGATGCTCAAATACTCAAAAGACGGAATTACGGTACTGACGATTCTCGATGCCCGGCGGCCTCGACAAGATGGTAAGTATCCGGTCAAGGTGCAAGTGATATTTATGCGCACGCAGAAATATTACGCAACCGGCAAAACCCTATTGCCGGAGGAGTGGGATGCGCTGCTTACAACGAAGGCCCGCGCCCTTCTCGCTATCCGCAAAGATATCGAAAATAGCTATAACATCGTGCGCGATGTCGTTGAGGATCTCGCTTCGGCTGGAGGGTTCTCGTTCGATGCCCTCAACAGTCGACTTAAGGGCGCTGCATCCGATACCCTCAACACGATGTTTAAGGCGAAGATCGCCGAGCTGGAGCAAAGCGGCAGGATAGGCAGTATGCTCGTATATGACAACGTGCTGAAGGGGCTGACGCGCTTTGCCGGGGAGCGGATTCGCTTTGAGTCTGTCACAATGGCCTGGCTGGGTAAATATGCGGAATTCCTGCGCGTCGAGGGTAAGACGCAAACCACAATCGCTATCCACCTCCGGCATTTGCGGGCCATACTGAACGAGGCTCGCAGGCTGGGTGTTGTCAAGGAAGCTCAATATCCGTTCGGTAAAGGTCGCTATGAGATACAATCCGGCGAAGGCCGTAAAATGGCGCTTACGCTGGAGCAGATCGGCCAGATAGCCAACTACGAAGACGGCACGGACACGACTGCCAAATACCGCGATTACTGGCTATTTCTCTACCTATGTAACGGAATCAATGTCGCCGACTTTGTGAAGCTGCGGCATCGGGATATTGTCAATGGCGAGATCTGTTTTGTCCGGCAAAAGACCGAGCACACCACCAAGACCCGCAAGGAGATCCGCGTTGTCGTAACCGATCGAATGCGGAGCATCATTGCCCGATGGGGAACGCCTTCCAGCCCGAATGCTTTTATATTTCCGATCCTCAACGGCCACGAGGACGCGATGCAGCAGAAGCTCAAGACGCTCTATCTGACGCGGGCGATCAACAAGCGGATGAAAGAGGTAGGCGAAAATCTGAAGATAGGCAATATCTCGACCTACACGGCCCGCCACTCGTTTGCCACGGTGCTGAAGCGTGCCGGTGCGAACATCGCCTATATCTCCGAGTCGCTGGGGCATCAGGATCTGAAAACGACCGAGAATTACCTCGCCTCCTTCGAGCGCGAAGAGCGACAGAAAAATGCAGAATTATTAACGAAATTTTGAGAGATATGGAATTCAAAGAGGCAAGACAATACATTAAGCAGTTAGATTCAATATTACACAAATGCTTTCATACAAGTCTGTCGGATGGCAAACCTGTATTAGAGATAGTTAGGTCTGTAAATTTAAGTGATGAGGTGTTAAATTCAGATACGTGCCTCGCGGCCATCGATAGTATTGCCTCTTGGGGAGAGGAGCACTCGCGAGATCAAGTTGAGTATGTGGCGTGTCGAATATTAGAAGGAGATCTATATTCCTTTACCCGCAATGCACCGTGGCATATTGCCAACACTAGGCGGTTAATTGATCTCTCGATAGAGCCAAATAGCCCTGCAGAGATATACTGCTCTTTGGTTATCAAGAGCATTGTTGTTGTTGGTAATATGAAACGTATCTGTAAATGGCATAATATAGATTTCAATAAATTATGTTCAGACCGGTTAGATGTGAGTGAAACGGCTACAAAAGCTATATTTGATTATTTGGGGGAGAAGGAAGATTTACTCAATAGTGTCATTCAAGTTGAGGCCTATGAACAATTTAATAAGAATTGTCGAATTGCAGCTATGTGGGCAGTAATGGATAAATGTTTCCCCGATAGCGCCGGCTATACACGGCAAGCTAAGGCTGAGTTTATACATCTTGTTACCGGGGGTAATCGAAATTTAAAGTCAGTTAAGGGTGCCCAAGCCTATACTCATCGAAATACAAAAGTATCAAATAAACAGGGAGGCGCAGCAGATGTCGAATATCTCCTGCAAATCATAGGGATGACATCTAAAAATAAATAAGGTTATATAACCCATTTAGTAACCCTAATTCTTATTTAGAACCTTTGCACTATCAACGTTGAACTACCCGCCTGATCAGCGGTAATGTCAAACTGAAATAGTACAAAGGCTATGGATAATACCGTAATTGTAACAACTCCCGCACAACTGCAGACTATCATTAGTGAAGCAGTAGGTGCAATCATTCCGAAGCTCGCCGACTTCCGACGAAAGAACGAGCCTGTCGAAACCGATGGGCTGACCGTTGAGGATGCTGCCCGATTCCTTACGGAGCAGGGTGTTCCTGCGACTCGTGCCTCCCTTTACAATCTCGTCTACAAAGATGCTATTCCGCATCGTAAATTTGGCCGCCGCACAATCTTCTCTAAAAAGGAGCTTCTTGTGTGGGTTGAATCTCGTATGACACGCCCCGAAATGAAGGGCGATGCCGCATTACGCCTTGCCGAAAGTGCCAACCGTAAAAAGTAAGGGGTATGGCAGACAAAAGGCAAGCCCCCGGTACTCGGAATGAGTGCGCTGGGGCAAATGATCTCAAGGCCAAAAACACCCAAATATCTTTGGGCTACCATCAGCGCAGGGTATTCAATATGCTGCGAAAAGGTGGCCAGTATTCCGTTGCGGATATTTCTACAAACTTACAGCTATCCGATCCTCGCTCTTTAATTCGAACTCTTAGGCACAAGCATATACCTATTGGGGACATATGGTGCAAGGGCACACACGGTGGGCGCTATAAGCGCTATTTTATCCACGATGTTTTATGAGTAAGGATGCCTATTACTTTCCGCACGATAGCAATGCGAAGGATGATCCGAAGTGTGTGCTGTTGATCGAGCAACTGGGGATGGAGGCTTACGGTATCTTTTGGATGCTAATCGAGACTCTCCGCGACCAGCCGGACTATACCTATCCTGTTGCCAATATACCCGCGCTCGCTCGCCGCTACAATACCTCTACAGAAAAGGTTAAATCAGTTGTAGGTAACTATGGTCTTTTTACCGTAAAAGACGATAAAATCTTCTTTTCTGAGAGCTTAAATCGTCGAATGCTGGTGTTGGACGAAAAACGTTCAAAACGTTCAGAAGCAGGGCGTTTAGGCAATGCTGTGAGGTGGGGGTTATCGCATTGCGATAACAATGCGATATCGATGCAATCGCAAAGCATCGCAAGTAAAGTAAATAAAAGTAAAGTAAAAAGAGAGAGTATAGAGAGAAAATGCCCCGCATTTTACCCTCCTGCTTTTGAAGATGTTCAAGCATTCATTACTGGGAAAGGCTATGCTGTAGATGCCCAACGGTTCATCGACTTCTACGAGGCTAAAGGCTGGATGATCGGTAAAAACAAAATGAAGAACTGGCAGGCGGCAGTAAGGACGTGGGTACATCGCCCGGATCAATCTCAAAATAGAGAAAACCATGAAGCAGCAGGTACAATCAAATGGGATTAATGCCCCCGAGCTGGAGTGCAGTGTACTGGGAGCGCTGATCCTCGAAGCAGACTATCTGCCGGAGGTTGCGGGTATTATTACGCCGGAAACCTTCGATGATGCCGTCAATGCGCGGATTTACTTCGAGATGTTGGCGATGTTTAATGCCGGCAAGCCTGTTGATCTCTACACTCTCTCGCAGCGCCCGGCTCTGAAAGGACAGGCGGCCTACCTTGCCGGCCTTACGAACGGCATAGGTTCCGGCGTCAACGTCGCCGAACACGCTCGCTGCCTGAAGGACCTGCAAATTGCTCGGCAACTATCTGCGCTGGGGCAGGAGCTGTCGGCCAAGACACAACAACGCGGCGAAGATGTCGCCGGTCTGCTCCAATGGGCTGGGCAGCGTTTCGATGCTATTGCCGGTAACGCTGTATGCAACGATATGCCGCAACATTTCAAGTCCGCCCTGTCTGATGCCTTGCGAGAAGCCGAAGCGCGCCAGAAAGCCCGCAATGAAGGTCGACCGACCGGAATCACTACCGGCCTCGCGGATCTCGATCGAATGACCGGCGGCTGGCAAGGTGGGCAGTTGGTTATCCTTGCGGGTCGTCCGGCTATGGGTAAGTCCGCCGTGATGCTCTACTTTGCAAAGGCAGCGGCCTCACAAAATGTGCCGGTAGCTATCTATTCGCTGGAGATGTCTGGGCAGGAGTTGTGCGATCGCCTGCTGATAGGGTGCAGCGATACGGATAAAGATGCATATAAGGAGGGGAATGTACTGGCGGATAGCTGGATGAAGCTCGAGCGCGCTAATTCGGAGTTGTCTATATTGCCGATCTACCTAAACCCGACGGCAGGTATTTCAATGCGGGCCATTCGTGCGCAATGCCATCTATTGAAAAAGCGTGGGCGGCTTGGTGTGGTTATCATCGACTATCTCCAACTGCTCGATACGCGCACCGAGGGCCGAAACAACATCCGTGAGCGAGAGGTTGCCGAGGCTACGCGCGCCGCCAAGATTCTTGCAAAAGACTTGGACGTTCCGGTTATTTTGCTGTCGCAGTTATCGCGCAAGGTTGAGGAGCGGGCCGAGAAAACCCCGCAACTCTCCGACCTTCGTGAGTCGGGGGCTATCGAGCAGGATGCCGATATTGTAATTTTCATCGACCGTCCGGCTATGAACGGTATTAAGACGATCAATACTCGCCAATATGGAACGATTACTACCGAGGGACTGGGGCGGCTCATCATCGCCAAGCAACGCAATGGGCCGACAGGATATGTGATGTTTAGGCACAATCAGGGGCTTACGCGAATAGCCGATTATAATGTGCCGGCGGCAAGTGTGGAGATTATGAGCGAAGAAGAGGCATTTTGAAATATTAGCAGATACTTCAATGCGTATGGCAAACATATTAAACGACTATATCACAGCTCGCTATCCGAAATGGGTAGAGTGTGCTGCCTACTACATTAGGTTATCACGCTTGGAAATAGATCCTGCTGAGGTAGTAAATGATGTGCTATGCGGTCAGCTGGAGAGTAATAGTATGCGATTGACACAGTTGGCTGATAAGAATGAGCTGGATTTCTTTATCCGGCGAATAATCAAGACTAATATCTGTTCGCCTCGCTCTCCGTTCCGTTATAAGCGTGGACAGCATTGCACCGACCGGCTCGGTGAACAGGTGCGCTATATTACTATCGAGAGTGCGGATTTTAACCACAAAGAGGCGTATGATACCGTTCTACAAACCTTTAACGAGTTGCAATTAACAGATATTTCTAAACAGATCTTTACGTGGCGTTTTTTCGAGGGCCATCCGTTCTCGGAGTGGCCGGGTCCCGAAAGTCAAAAGTTTCTCTACGACACTTTTAATCGCATTTTGTTGATAATTACTGCTGCAGTACGTGGCGTTGATTTCAGGATTGGGAGGCTGATAGCCTCTTGATATAAAATCCGAGTTTTCCGAGTCCATAAAAAAAAACCGAAAAAATGCAGAATTTGCAGGCCATATAAAAAACGGAGTTTCCGGAGTCTATTAAAAAAAGTAGACTTTTTGGACGCTATAAAAAACTGACTTTTCTGACTCTTATAAAAAAGCGAGTTTTGCGAGATTATTAAAAAAGACAAAAACAATGAATACAATGGAAGATAAAATACCTTCTACGGATCAGGGAAAACGAATTGAGATTGCCAAACTCAAGCAGCGAATCATTGTGCTGCAGATGAAAATGGCCAGAGAGGTTTGGACGGCAACCCTTCAGATGCTACGCGATCGTGGAGCTGATGATCTTGCCGAGTTGGCAACGCAGATAGACCGTGAATATAGTCAGCGTTTTCTACGGCATAGGGAAACGTTGATGTGTAAGATCGCTAAAATTGAACTGGGAGATGAAGTGAAGACTACGAAAAAATAAGCATTAATGCAAGGATGATGAGGCAAATGACGAACGTCTTGCCGGCTGCCTTTAAAAATGTTTCAATCATGTCAATCATAATATTACAAATATAAGAAAAATACTGATAATATGGCAAATGTAGTAGAAAAGATATTCAGGCTTATTATGGATCTCGGGAATAGTGAGAAAGATACCCAAAAGGTTACGCAAACAATCGGCAAACTCAGCGCTGAGGTGTCATCCGCGGTAAAGGCAGCGGAGCAGTTCACAGGCACGTTCAGTGAAAATTCCCAGCAACTCGCTGCGTATAAGCAGGAAATGGCGCAGAACTCAAAGTCTATGGAGGAGTGGACTGAGTATGCAAGAATAGGCGCAAAACAGGCCGATAAAGCAGCCGTAGAAATTGAAAGGCTCGCAACATCGAACGCAACTCTAAAAGTTGCCGCAGCGGATGTAAATCAGATTCTTACCGCACAGGCAAAGGCGATGATAGCTCCGGTAGGTTCTGCGGAAGAGCTATCAAAAAACCTCGAGCTCCTGCGGATCAGCTATCGAAAAATGACCGACGAGGAAAAGGCTTCTCCTATGGGTGTGCAGACCCTCGCGGCAATCGAGCAGGCTGATCCGGCGTTAAAGCAGTTTGATGCTACCATTGGAAATAACCAGCGGAACATTGGAGCATACGGAACCGTGCTCACACGGCTGGGGCAGATTATACCGGGTACGCGGCAGGGCATGACATCGCTGTCGGCTGTCTTCCGGTTGCAGCAGCAATTTGAAAAGGAGGGTATCAAGAATGTTCCGATCTTATCGAGCCTAACCCGCGCGTGGGGAAATGCCAATACGTGGCTCGCAACGACCTTCAACATCAGCGCTGCGAGTGCCAACCTGCTTATGGGGGTACTCACGCTTGGTCTTGCACCCGCCATTGGGTGGATCATTGACAAAGCGCGGGCGCTATCCACGATGCTCGGAAACGTGAAGGCCGATGCGGCTGCCAAGGAGTTCGATAAATTCACCAAATCCATCGAAGACAATAACTACGCAATCGAGCTCAATTCTCGTATGTTGAAGGCGCAGGGAGCATCGGCGATTGCAGTAATAGCCAACGAACGTCGAATGACGAGAGAGGCGCAAGAGCAGGCTTATCAACGTATACAGGTTATCAGCGCCGAAGTGAAGGCGCTGCAGTCGAAGTGGAAATGGTGGTTCAGCGGAGATCGTAAGCTACTCAAAGAGAAACAGCGCGAACTTGATGAGCTTGTGAAAATAGAACAGGATTATCAGACCCGGATCAACAGGCTCAACGATGATGCGGATGTTCAAATGGAACAGGATCGAACCGATGCGGCTAAAAAATGGGCGGCTACATCGAAAAAGAAGATCGCGGATGAAAAGAAGCTGTTAGAGGCCTATGAAGCATACCGCAAGGCACAGGCCGTGGACATCGTCCAATATGACCTCGATCACCAAGAGGCTGAGGTGCAAGCGCTGGAGGATAGTCTGAATAAGAAAATCCAACTGAACAATATTGCAACGGAAAGGGCTTTGTTTGCGGCTCAAAAAGAGCATGATGGCAAAATAGAGCAACTTAATAAACAGCAGGAAGCCAATAAGCACGATGCCGAAAAGGTGGCAGCTATCGAGGCTGATAAAACGGCTCTTATCGAGAAATACGACCAGAAAGCAACCGACATTAGGGATAGCGGGACAAAGAAACACACAGATATTCTCCGCAATGCTACAATGGACGAACTCAAGGAATACGCGAAGCTCCCCGGTGCGGCATCCGAAGCCGAAGCGGCGATAACTGAGGCCCTAAAACGTGAGTTAGATAAGCGTCGGAAGCTTGTAGAAGAAAGTCTTGCACAGGCAAAACAACAATATCTGCTAAATGAGGGGATAGCGGATGCTACGCTTGGAGCAGATCCTAAAGACAACAAACGCAAGGCCGCCAAGTTAAAAAACGAGATCGAGCTTCGCGAGGCGCAGGCGCAAACTTACCGGCAAGATCTTGAGTGGATGCTCAAGAATGGACTGGAGAGGGATGCTCTTTTTGGTCAAACGCTTGCAAATCTGGCTGAGGTCCAGAATGAGGTTGAAAATTTGGCAAAGGGTCTGAATGCTGATGGTAGTGGTGGCGGCTTTAAGGGCTGGCTAATGCGAACCTTTGAACTCAAACCCGAAGAGATTGAGCAACTGGAGCAGCAGGCGTGGGAGTTAGCAACCCAGCTTGGTAATGCGATGATCGATGCCCAGAAGCAAGCCTCGCAGCGGCGGCTGAATGCGGAGAAAAAAGCTATCGAGGCTCAATATAACGTCGAGTCTAAGCTCCTCGACTCAAAGCGTGAAAAGGGACTTATCTCCGAGAAAAAGTACAGAAAGGAACTTGAAAAGCTCGAAGCCGATAAAGCCGAAAAGGAGGAGGCTGCAGAACGCGTCGCGTTCGAGCGCGAGAAGAAACTCAACATAAAGCAGGCGCTGATGAATACTGCGCTGTCTATTGCCAAAACATTTGCGGAATGGGGCTGGCCTATGGGTATTCCTTTCGCCGCAATAGCAGCAGCGCAGGGAGCGATACAGGTTGCAACTATCTCTTCCCAGAAATACGCACAGGGAGGTCTTATTCCTATTGGCGAGAAGATGGGGGTTGTTAAAGGCCGCAGCCACGCGCAGGGCGGGCATCAGATTTACATTGATGGTCGACCCATTGGCGAGATAGAGGGCGATGAGCTGCTGGCGATCGTGAATAAGCGCGACACAGCCCGCATCGGCGCACTCTCGGCAGCCAATAGCGTCAATGGTCGCAAGTTCGCACAGGGAGGGCTTGTTGCACCAAAAACCGGATATATGACAAGCAGCGTATCTGCCCCTGTGTCTGTTAGCCAACTGAATAACCGTCGGATGGAAGAGCAGGAGGGACTGTTGTCTAAACAGGATGCTGTACATCAGTTGCTGTTAGAAAATTTGCAGGCAACGAACGATCATTTGCGGGCGACAAATGATCGCATAGACCGGATCAAGGTGTACCTACTCACGCAGGATGTCAACGAAGCGCAAGCACTTTTGAAGAAAACAGAAATGAAACAGAGTTGGTAAATGCTGCTATTGGTCTTGATATAACCTAAATTATTTCTCTATTTTCGTCTACTTTAGACAATTTTCAACATGAATTCATAGCATTTTGAGGTGTTGTTGGTTGCACTTTGTTGTCAAAACAAGGTGCAACCTGGCATACAAGTGAGTTTAATGGGTGTGTGAAATAGATAAGGCCCTATGAAAGTTCCGCATTTTCAAAAAATCACTCATACATCTTCGAAGGAGGGAACGAGGTTTAATCATTGAGAAAATGGAATATCAATAGAGCAGCCACCCGTTGAGGTGGCTGCTTCATTATCGGGGGTGTCACAATTTGTGATATCCGATTTGTCTGGCACAGGGGGGGGCTTGGGCGGCCGCTGCTTTAGCTTCTAACATCACAATTTGTGATGTTTATTTTTTGTACCCGATCGGCTTGCGAGGCATTGTCAATTCCGGCGTTTTGACCGACAGAGCAGCGATGGCGTTGTAGATGTTATCGAGTTCCTTGCGCATATCTTCGGATAAATCGTTTACCGCCTCCGCGTTATCCTCGTCATTACGCTCCAATAGTGTCAATTTAGACCGTATTTCGGCTAACTCTGCCGTTATTGTTGAGGTGGTGGCTATGTAGTTGCGCATAGCGACAAAAGCCCGCATAATGGCGATATTCGCATTTACCGCGACGTCGCTATTCAACAAGCCTGATAGCATCGCCAATCCCTGCTCGGTAAAAGCGTATGGCATTTTGCGGATACCACCCCAACTTGATGTCACAATTTGTGATTTCAAGTTTGCAAACTCCTCCAGCGTGAGTTGAAACATAAAGTCATTAGGGAAACGCTTGGCATTACGCTTTACAGCCTGGTTAAGCGCGCCGGTCGTGACCTGATACAACTCGGCAAGGTCACGGTCTAACATCACGCGCACGCCGCGAATCTCATAGATTTTGTTCTGAATTACCTGTATCTCCATAGTGTCGCAAAGTTATAAATTATTCGGCTTTTTCCAACCTAATTGGTGTATTGCAATATGAGAGGTCAACAATATTTCCGAATGTAGAGGTGGAGTGCTTCACCACTTTAGCCTTAGCTTAGCTTTCCTCAATTCTGAGAAGTCGAATGCAAGTATGGTGCTGGCGCGAAACAGCATCCTTGCATCCGTCGAATTGGGGTGTAATTCGATGAGGCCTCTCGATGCGTAGTCTCGAACCCGACTTATTGAGACTCCATGAAGTTTGGCAACTTCTGCTGTTGTCATTGGAACTGCATAGAATTTTGTAACATCTACCAAATTCTCCTTTTTAAACTTGCTTTGCTCAGAAAGCATTGCGCATTGAGCCTCAAGGCCTGCAATGTAGTTAAAGATGTCAGTAGCATTCATACTCACATAATTTTCAATTATTATTCAGCCTTCTCCAATCTGATTGCTTTCCCACAATGTGGGCAGGCAATAGTGTCCCCGGTGATGGGAGCGAAAAGTTCTGAAACTTCAACGCCGAGGGCAATAGCTATTTTTTCAAGGGTTCCTATTGTGGGGTTCCCCTTCAAGGATGCTGTTAGCGTTATTCTATTGATGCCGAGCTTCTCGGCAAGCTCTTGCATTTGCACTCCCTTCTCTTTGCAAACCTCTTTTACTCGTAATTCCATAATGTTATGATTTAATATTACACGGCAAATATACAAATAAAAGGTTAAAACCATACAAAATTGAAATAAAAAAGCAAAAAACATTTCTTTTTATTTGGAAGATGAAATATTTTATCCTATCTTTGCAATACAAACAAAAGGATAAAACGCTACAAATATGAAAACCACCTACAACAAAAGCCGGATAATGAAGAACGCTTGGGTTCTCAAGAGATTCAACAAGACTATGAGCTTCGCCGCTTGCCTGCGCAAGGCTTGGTTCAACGAAAAAATGAATGTCGCTCGTGCAAAAGTTGAGGGACGTGTAGAAACCAATGAGGTTAAGAATTACGAGCCAGCCCGCAGCGCATCATTTGTTGCCGGATGCCTTGATTATTACGCAAGCGCTCGCAACGGCCAGTATTTAGGAGACTAACCATTAAAAACCATAGAACTATGAAAAGGAAAGATCTATCGAACATTATGAGCCGGGCGTGGGAGCTTGCCCGGACCACCGGCAAGACCTTCGCTATCTGTCTTGCTAAAGCGTGGGCATTGTACCGGCTAACAAAGCGGATGCGAACAGGCATTGTGTTGTTCTGCTACGAGAAGACAGATGGCACGTTACGCCGCGCCAAAGGAACATTGCGGGACGTTGCCGCGCTCGTCAAGGGATCGGGCGCAGAATCGCCTAAAACCGTGCGCTATTTCGATGTTGAGGTCAACGCCTTCCGGTCGTTCAGAATCGAAAACCTTATAACAATTTACTAATTATGAGTACAATTACAATTTCAGAGGGGTTTGCTAAAGATATATATAATGCTCTTGCTTATTTTAAGCTGGGATATGGTGATTTTGGCATTTTGAGGCGGTTTATCGAAAATCGACATAGATATATCGATATCGTTAGCTCTATTCAGAATGGAGAGGGTTGGCTTGAACGCCAAGAAAATGAAGACCCTGCGGAGGTGTTGAAGGAGTTGCGGGCAATGTATAATCTTATTCCGGGTAACGAGTGTGATGATACATTTTTTATGAAGGAATTATTTGAGTTTGAGGAAGGGATACAGCGTGCGCGGGAGATCTGGAAAGAGGCTATTAAGAAAGCCGGGATTGAGGTGGAATGATTGAGCAATCCGGGGTGGTGTGAGCGCTCCGGATGTTTTTTGCCGACCCATATAAAATATGTGTCTCTTCTTTTCTGAATAAAATGTATTGTTTTTTATATAGACCGATGGTATCTTTGTTGAATGGGAACAGAGTAAACATAAGCGGATTGGTCACTTTATTTCTTTTGTAAAAAGACTGATAGATATTGGAAATATTCAACCACAACAAGCCCATTTAGGGCTAACAGTGGCAAAAATGGAGCTTTGACCATAGTTAAGCTGCGTTATATTTTGATAATTAGGGCGTTTTATGAAACTTTTTGAAATAAAAAGCGTATTTTACTGTAAATAAATCATAACCTAACCCCACTTTTTTACTTAAACAAAATAGCCCCTGCAACTGCAGGGGCTATTTTGTTTGTATTCTTTTCTTGCGAGTTAGAGGATAACTACGAGGCGTATATGAGTCTATGTGGGAAAAAATTATGGTATACAAGAAGCACCCTCAAAATAGAGAATCGGCGAAGTTGTATGCAAATTGTATGCAAACGGCAAAAAATAAAGGGTTGCGATTTTACTCGTAACCCTTTGATTTTCAACTTGTGACACCGATAGGACTCAAACCTATAACCTTCTGATCCGTAGTCAGATGCTCTATTCAATTAAGCTACGGTGCCGAATTGCGTGTGCAAATGTAGGGCAAAAATCCGAATTACGCAAATAAATTACGCAGAAATTTTATTAAAAAAGACGTATGTGGGTAATTTACGTAAAATCAATATGTTATGTCGTATGCGATGGTCCAGGGCCTACCGCCTGAAGCTCTCCGGCAACGCCAGCAGGGCCTCGGGCGCGAGGTTGCGGGCTGCGATGGTGCCGTCGGGCGCGATGAGGAAGTTGGCGGGGATGCTATAGACGCCGTAGCGCTCTGCCGCCGTGCTCTGTTTTTGGCCGTCGACGCCCAGAACGTTCGTCCAGGGCATATTGTGCGAAGAGAGATAGCCCCGCCAGCGCGCGTCGTCGTTGTCGAGCGACACGGCATAGACCTCGACGCCGCAATTCCGTAGTGCCTCGTTCATTTCACCCAGACGCGCCATATAGCTGCGGCTGTCGGAGCACCAGGCGGCCCAGAATTGCAACAGCACCCAGTGCCTGCCGTTGGCGAGCGACGAAAGGGCTATGGGCGTACCGTCGGAAGAGGGTAGCGACAGATCTGTATAGGTCTGGCCGATCTCTGTATTTACCACCGCATCTATGCGTTGCTGAATGCGTTGCAGTGGGGGATACTGGCGCATTCGGGCGGAAAATTGGGTGAGGTGGGCCTCCGAGGCCAGCGGGTTGCCCGGGTCGAACTCCCGCTCGACAAACAACTCCGCGCCGAAGATGTTATCGAGATTGGCGTCGATGGTCTGTTTGACGAGCTCTTGCCGTTCGGCGCGCCGGGCCCGGGCTGTCGCCTCGTTGTCCGTATCGTATAATTTTGCGAAAGAGTTTTTCCACTGGGTGAGGAATGCCGCCTTGCGGTCGTTCAACGGCGTGCCCGTGATGTCGGCGACAAATTCGCCGGTTGGGGCGACGGCGATAACTCCCGGCTCGAGAATGACATACGTATTGGCGATCGGATAACGGTCCTGGTCGGCAAGCCATGCCAAAGCGGGTTCCGCGGCACGCCCGCGGATCGTGAAGGTGCTGTCGGGGCGTACGATGCCCGAGGCCAGCTCGGAATAGTCGGCCGCCAGCAGGAACACCGAGTCGCCCGGAATAAGATCGGGCAGCGTGCCGGTGAGGGTGTAGTCGGCGTGTCCGCACGAACACAGAAATACGGCCGCTACGGCAGCTGGCAAGTGTTTCATTATATAATAAGTATTATTTGATCTCCCGGTCGGGGTTGTTTTTGAGAAACTTCTCCCAGCTTTGGGAACCGTTTTTCGAGGCGGCTTTCTTGCCGCCGCCGAGCCCTTTTTTGCGCTCGTCGCCCATGGCGGCGTTGATCGGATTGGAGACCGTGAAGTGGTGGCAGAGGGCTACGGCCATGCCGTCGGTGGCGTCGAGCCGTTTGGGCGGTGCGTCGACGGCGAGCGTGCGGCAGACGATCGCGGCCACCTGATCCTTGCCGGCCGATCCGCGGCCCGTGATGCTCTGTTTAATGCGCGTGGGGGCGTATTCGAAGACGGGCAGGCCGCGGCTCAACGCCGCGGCCATCGCCACACCCTGGGCCCTTCCGAGTTTGAGCATCGACTGCACATTCTCGCTGAAGAAGGGCGATTCGAGCGCCACTTCGCGCGGGGAGTACTCGTCGATGAGTGCTCCCACGCGCTCGAAGATATAGCGCAACTTTGAGTAGGGATCCGCAAGCTTATGCAGATCGATATCGCCAAGCACCACCGACCGGACCGTACGGCCCTCGACCTCCAGGACACCGTAACCCATGTAGTTGGTGCCGGGGTCGATGCCCATGATGCGGTATGGCGCTTTCGAAGGCATATTACTTCAGCAACTCGGCTACCTTCTCGTAGAGAGCCTCGCCGCGGAGGTTCGTGGCGACAATGTCGCCGTCGGCGCTGATCAGGAAGTTCGAGGGGATGCCCTGGATCGCGTAGTCGCGCGCAGCCTGGTTATCGAAGCTCTTAAGCTCGCTGACGTGAATCCAGTTCATGCCGTTGGCCTCGATCGCGCCGAGCCACTTCTCGCGGTTGTTGTCGAACGACACGCCGTAGATCTCGAAGCCCTTGTCGTGGAACTCTTTGTAGGTCTTGAGCATCACCGGAACCTCGCCCATACAGGGACTGCACCACGATGCCCAGAAGTCGACGAGGACATATTTGGTGGCGGGATGGCGGACAACAGAGGTGAGGGTTACGATCTGGCCATCGGCATTTGGCTGCTCGATCTCGATGTAGGGTTGACCTACTTCGGTGTTCTTCTTGGCCTCGGCCATCTCTTTGATTTTGGTCATCATCTCCGAAGCCTGCATCTCGGGGGTGAAGGCTGCGATCTTGTCGAGGATCTCCTGACCCGAGAGGTCGTAGACCGAGCTCTGGAGCATCATCACGCCGAAGAGGTTGTTCAGGTTGGCGTCGACAGCATCGGCTGTGAGCTGGTCGTACTCCGTCTCGATGGCCTCGCGGCGCTCGTCGGTAGTTTCGGGATTGCGGTACTCTGTCATCAGAGCCTGCGCGGCCTTGTTGTAGGCTGCGCTGGCGTCGTTGGTCGGGGTGCCGGTCGCGATCTTACGTATGGGGTGCTCGGCATCGGCGGTGACGATGATCGTGCCCTCCTCGGGGATGAAGCGCACGGCGAGGTTCTGAGGATTACCCTCGCGCGAGTCGAGAAGCGTGCGGAATACCGTGGCGTCGGCCTTGCCCTTGAGTTCGAAGGCTCCGTTGACCACGGCCGCCGAGTCGATCAGGCTGTCGCCCTGGAACATGTAGACCGTGCCCTCGAGGCCTTCGATCTGGCCCTGAACGATGAATTTCTTGCCGCCGCAGCTGCAGAGCAGTGTGGCGATGAGTGCGATAAAGAGAGTTTTTTTCATAGTTTTCTATTTTTGAAGTGCGGTGAGTTGTTTTTCGAGTTCGCCGACCCGCTTTGCCAGGTCGGGGAGGTTCTTGAATATAGCCGTCGCACGGTGGTACTGCATGCCGGGGAGCGCAGGGCTGCCCAGACGCACCTCGCCGTCGCCGACGCTCTTGTCGATGCCGCTCTGCGAGCCGATCTTGACGCCGTCGCCGATCGTTATGTGGTCGGCGACCCCGACTTGCCCCGCGAGGAAGCAGTTGTGGCCGACCTTCGAGGTCCCGGCGATACCGGTCTGCGCCGACATCACGGTGTGCTCGCCCACCTGGACGTTGTGGCCCAGCTGAATGAGGTTGTCGAGCTTCACGCCGCGCCGTACGATCGTCGAGTCGGTCTTCGCGCGGTCGATGCAGGTGTTGGCACCGATCTCGACATTGTCCTCGATGATGACGTTGCCCAACTGGGGGATCTTGTCGAAACCGCCCTCGGCATTGGGCATGAAGCCGAATCCGTCGGCTCCGATCACGGCTCCCGCGTGGAGGATGCAGTGGTTGCCCACATGGCAGCCCTCATAGATTTTAACCCCGGGGTAGAGGGTGGTTCCCTCGCCCACGGTGCAGCCTGCGCCTATGTAGACCTGGGGGTATATCTGGCAGTTTTTGCCGACCTTCGCTCCGCCTTCGACGACCGTGAAGTCGCCCACGTAGCAACCTTCGCCCACCTCGGCCTTCTCCGATATGGAGGCCATCGTGCTCACGCCCGTGCGTTTGGGTTTTGCGGCGTTGTACATTTCGAGCAGCTTCAGCACGCAGGCTCCGGCGTCGTCGACTTTGACGAGCGTCGCGGCGACCTTCTGCGAAGGCTCGAACGAGCGGTTGACCAGAACGATGCTCGCGCCGGTGGTGTAGACGAACTCCTCGTATTTGGGGTTCGTCAGATAGGCCATAGAGCCCGCCTTGCCCTCCTCGATCGAGGAGATGGTGTGAACCTTGGTGTTTTTGTCGCCGACGACCTCGCCGCCGAGAAATCCGGCGATCATTTCGGCTGTGAATTCCATCATAAAATTATATGTATTTATTAATATCTACTCCTTCGGGCATGAACTCCTCGACCGTGCGGCCGAACGACAGCACCTCGCGCACGGTCGACGACGAGATGTCGGCGACGGGGGCCGGGGTGAAGAGCATGACGGTGATAATGTCGCGGTAGAGGCGGTGGTTGGTGGCCTCCATCGTGCGTTCGTATTCGAAATCGGTGGTGTTGCGCACGCCGCGGATGATGGCACATGCACTCTCCTGCTCGGCGAATTCGCCCGTGAGACCCGTGTAGATGCGGGCTTCGACGCGCGGATTACCGGCATAGAGGTCGTCGATAAGGCGTTTGCGGTTCTCGACGGTCAACAATCCCTTTTTTGTCGAGTTGTTGCCGATGCCTATGACGACCTTATCGAAAAGGCATAGCGCCTCGTCGACAAGTGCCGCGTGACCGCGCGTGAACGGGTCGAACGACCCGGGGAAGATTGCTGTACGCTCCATATCGGACAAAGATAGAAAAATAAGGCGAAAGTTGAAAAGTGAAAAGTGAAAAGTTTCGCCGGGCAGATTTTTACCTTTCGATTTTCACATACTCCGAATAAACGATGCGCGTGTGCGGATTCGACGACCAGACCTCCTGCCGCAGCGCCTTCGTGCCCCAGCGTATGAACAGAAAGCGCCGCGGGATGCGGTGCACGACCTGCCGCAGGGTGTCGGCGCTCCCGACGCGGCATGCCACAGAGTCGGCGCGTACCTCACCTTCGACCGTGACCCACGGGTCGCGCCAGCGGAATAGGCGCACGGTGTCGCGGACGATCGTCGTGTCGCGGAGCCTTATGACGATCGTGTCGCGGAGCGGTGCGGCGAGATCCAGCGTTGTGGCGGTAATGGTCCTGGCGGCGGCTTCCATGCGGCGGAGTTTCAGTCCCAGCGCGCGTATCGCCTCTGCGTCGGCGGCCCGGAGCTCCTCGAATTCGGAGCACCGCAGGCGCAGCGCCTGCGTCGATGCGGCTTCATGGCCGAGCCGTGTGCGGTAGTGTTCGATGTCGGTGGTCAGCGCGTGCTGATTTTGGGTCAGACGGGTGTTTTCGGTGCGGTAATGGCGCGGGCCCCAAACGAGCAAAGCCGTCACGGCGACGGCGTAGATAAACAGGTATTTTTTCATGATTTGCGGTATTTCCGCAAAGATAATACGCAGTGCCGGGGCTGGTTTTCTAAACCTTCGCGAAAAACGGGGGTTTCATTCTCGGCCCGCGGCTCGCGACGGACTGCATATACTTAATATATGCGGGCCTCCGCAGAGCGGAGCTGCGGCCCGCCGGCAGACTTTACAAGCCTGCCAAAAGCCCGGCCCCTGCCTGCCAAAAACCTTATCGCGGCCCGAAAAGCATTGATTTATTTGCTGAAAAGCCCCTCCATCGCCGCGGCGATGCGTTCGGCGGCGAGCGACATATAGGCGAGGGAGTCGCAATGGGCCAGCGAGGTGATGCCCCGGTGGTCGGCGTAGAAAAGCTCGTCGAAGCGCGAAAGCTCCTCGAACATAATAGCCCGCTCCTCGACCTCGAATCCCGCGGCGCGCGCAGCCCGCACGGCGAGGTCGCGCTCGACCGACGCCTCGGCCGGCGAGGTTGTTACGAGTTTATTTTTTATGGCAAACAGCGGCGCATCGTCGGCCGTGAGCGCTACGCCTTCGCTGCTGCAGCGCACGGCGATGTCGTTCCCGCAGCGAAGGGCCTGCACGGCCGCCAGCTGTGCCGCGGCATCGCGCGCCGAGGTGTGGGCGTCGGAGAACGGCAGGTCGTAAAACACGCAGGCCGCGTCGGGCGTAAGACTGCGCAGGGCATAGCCGTCGTAGAGCGACGTCCCTGCGGGAATAAAGCGTTCTTCGCCCCCGGCTGTCAGCTCTATGCGCACGAAGCACGACCACTCCTTCGAATAGCGCTCGGCAGCCGCCGCAACTTCGATCCGGGTGGTGAGGGCGCGGATGTCGGGCTTGTAGCTACTCCCGAAAACGGCCCGGGCGGCGGTATCGAGCACCGCGGCATGCTCGGCGACAAGCCGTGCGCGCCCCCCGGCCAGGTGTACTGTCTGATATATATATAGGTCGATCACAGCAGGAATATTTTGAGCAGCAGCTCGCGCAAAAGCTCTCCGTCGGGTGCGCCGCCCGAGTTCAGGCCTTTGCTTTTGCCGTCGTATTCGCGCAGAAGGCCCAGGATCGAGAAAACCTTGCGGTTGTCCCAGCCCGCCGAGAGTTGTTTGATCTCGCCGATAACGTAGACGTTGTTCTTCTTCAGCACGCGCATCAGCTCCATATCGTCGGGGAAGGCCGTGCCCTTGTGCTTCGACAGCCAGCGCAGGTAGTTTATGACGAAGTAGTCGCGGAACTGCCCGAAAAGCGCCATGACGGTAAGCAGCAAGGGATTCTCTTTGGGATTTCGGGAAAAATGCTCGGCGATCATCAGTGCGCGGGCCATATCTTTGGTAGCTACGGCTTTGCAAAGTTCGAAATTATTGAAATCCTTCGAGATGCCGATGTTGGCCTCGATGTCGGCGTCGGTGATGCGTTTGGTGCCCTCGGGCATCGATACGGCGAGTTTCCCCAGTTCGTTGGATATCTTCGAGATGTCGGTTCCGAGGTGGTCGGTGAGCATCGAGAGGGCCTTCTGGTCGATGCTCATTCCGCGGCCGCCGATGAACTGCTGCAGCCATGCCGTGATCTCGTAGTCGCGCGGACGCACCGACTCCAGAACCACGCCGTTGGCCGCACAGCCTTTGTAGAATGCCTGACGCTTGTCGGCGTTCTTCTCCTTGTGGCAGATCACCAGAATGGTCGTGGGCGAGGGCTTCTGGGTGTAGAGCGAGAGCTTGTCGAGCCCTTTGAGCTGCTGCGCCTCCTTGAGAATTACTACCTGGTACTTGCCCATCATGGGCATCTGGCGGCAGAGGTTGATGACCTGGCCGGCCTCGGAATCCTTGCCGTAGACGGTGATCTGATTGAAAGCCTTCTCTGCTTCGTCGAGGATCGTGGCGGCGAGCAGATCGGAGAGCGTGTCGATAAAGTAGCTCTCCTCGCCCATAAGCAAATATACGGGTGCGAATTTGCGTGCCTTGATGTCGGCGGCTATACGGTCGCAGTCGGCGACCGTGTCTTTGAACTTTACAGCGCTCTTTGCCATTGATCTATTGCTATTTTTTTTCAGGTCGTAGCTTGTGGTGGTCTGCTCGCAACGTAAGTGTAGAGCAGGCCACCGCGTGGCGGAGCTATGGCCTGCCGACTCGCAAAGCGAGCCGATTTACTATATTATCTCCTTTGTTATGCGCACCACGTTTTCGGTTTCGGGGGTCAGCCGGTAGCGGTCGTCGATGCGGCGTCCCGCGAGCCACACGATATCTTCGCCCGACACGAGTACGAACTGGCGCTGTTTTTCGGCCATCGAAACCTTGGCGTCGATCAGGTAGTCGCTCACCTTCTTGCGTCCCGTCATGCCGAACGGCACGAACGAATCGCCCTCCTGCCAGCGGCGCAGCGTGAGCGGATATTGCAGCTTGTCGGCGTCGAGCTGGGCCATGTTTTCGGGCACGCCGAAGTTGTCGATGCGGTCGATGTCGACATATTCGAAGTAGAGCACCGAGTTGCCGGCGTAGGCGCGCAGGGCTCCGCGCTCGACCGTGGTCGTGCAGCTGTCCTCGGGGGCTATGGGCGTCACGACGACCGTTCCGCGGTCGACGAACGCCACGCGGTCGCGCGAGTAGAACCTGCGGCCTGTAGCCTCCTGGCTTATGGCGCGGCACAGCGAGTCGATCACATCGCCCTTGAATCCGTAGGCCGAATTGAGCAGTTCGTAGATCACGAATTCGCGCGGAAACGCCGGGTCGAGGCGGTCGAGGTGTATGGTGTCGATGCCGTCATGGCTTGTCACGGCCTCGGCGCGTATGCGCTCGATACCGTGGGTGATGAAGAGTTGGGCATCGGTCAGACGCGAGATGTTGCGGCGCATCAGGTCGGTGAATTTGGGGTTTATCTCGCGGATGCGGGGGATGAGCCCCAGACGGATCTTGTTGCGCAGGTATTTGGTCGAGCGGTTCGACGAATCCTCGCGGAACGGGATGTGGTTGGCCACGGCGTATTCGAGGATCTCCTTGCGCGAGGCGAACATCAGCGGGCGGATGATGCGCTCGATCTGGGTTGAGATACCCGTCAGGCCGCGAAGTCCCGTGCCGCGCAGCAGGTTGATGAAGAACGTTTCGATCGAGTCGTCGGCATGATGGGCCGTGGCGACGACGGTGTAGCCGTGCTCATGGCTCAACTCGTTGAACCATGCGTAGCGCAGGCGCCGCGCGGCCATCTCCATCGACTCTCCGGTGCGCTCCATCTCGGCGGTGGTTTCGAAGCGTTTGTTGTAGAACGCGGCACCGTATCTGGCGGCCTCCTGCTCGACCAGCACTTCGTCCTCGTCGCTCTCCTCGCCGCGAAGCTGGAAGTTGCAGTGGGCGACGCCTACCGTGTAGCCGCTCTGGATGAAGAGCGAGAGCATGACCATCGAATCCACGCCGCCCGAGACGGTCAGCAGGATGCGGTCGTCGCTTTTGACGAGGCCATTTTCGGTTATGTATTTCTGAAAAGCGCTTAAAAGAGCCATTTGTCTGTTTTTGAAAAAATGTCCTCTGCGTCATTGCGAGGAAGCCGCAGGACGACGCGGCAATCCGATGATTTGCAAAGCGGTGCAGGCAATCGGATTGCCACGCTCGCTTTGCTCGCTCGCAATGACGTCTATAATATATTTACCTCTGTGTCTATCTCGATTCCGAAGCGCTCTTTCACGCGGGCCTGAATCATGCGTGCGAAAGCGATCACCTCGCCGCCCGTGGCGCCGCCCAGGTTTACCAGCACCAGCGCCTGTTGCTCGTGAACGCCTACGTTACCTTGTTTATCACCCTTCAACCCCGCTTTGTCGATAAGCCAGCCCGCTGCCAGCTTGGCTTTGCCCTGCTCGGCGGCGGGGTAGAGCGGCATGTCGGGGTATTCGGCTTTCAGGCGCTCGGCGACTGCGGTGTCGACCACCGGATTTTTGAAGAAGCTGCCCGCATTGCCCATAACTTTGGTGTCGGGGAGCTTCGAGGAGCGAATGGCGCAGATCGCGTCGCGGATATTGCGCAGCGTGGCGCCGCCGCGGGCCTCGACTTCGCGCTCCACGTCGCCGTAGCCCAGCCGGGGGGCGGCCGTGCGCGAGAGGCGGATGTCGACGGCGGTGATGATCACGCGGCCTTTGAGTTCATGTTTAAAGACGCTCTCGCGGTAGCCGAAGCCGCAGTGCGCGGCGTCGAGTGTCAGAGAGTTGAGCGTGTCGACGCAGAACATATGCACGCGCTCGATGGCATCCTTGGCCTCGACGCCATAGGCGCCGATATTCTGCACCGGGGCAGCCCCGACCTTGCCCGGAATGAGCGAAAGGTTTTCGATGCCCCAGAGTCCACGTTCGACGGTCCATTCGACCAGGTCGTCCCACTCCACACCGGCGGCGACGCGCAGGCTTGCGGTGGTGCCGTCGTCGGAAAGCGTTGTGATCTCTCTGGCGACGGGCGTAATGAGAAGCCCCTCGTAATCCTGCGTGAAAAGTATGTTGTTACCGCCCGCGAGCACATTCCAGCAGTAGGGTATCCCGCCGCCGAAGATCTCCCGCAGGTCCTCCTCGTTTTCGAATTCTACGAGCCGAGCCGCGCGCTGCTCCACGCCGAAGCTGTTGCGGTCGCGCAGGCTTATATCCTTATATTCTCGAATCATAGTGGCAAAGTTATGAATTTTTATTATATTTGAAGAATGTTTGTGTCAAGCCGAAACCTAAAAAATATAAAATATGTTTTCTGAAAAAGATTTACAGCAAATCGAGCGCCACGGGCTCTCGATCGCGAGCGTGGAGCGTCAATTGGCGGATTTCCGCCGCGGATTCCCGTTTCTGCAGGTCGTGCGCGCGGCATCGCCGGCCGACGGCGTGACGATGGTGGCCGAGAAGCAGGCCGACGAAGCTGTCGCGCGCTACGAAAAGGCTGCGGCAGGGCTTGGCATTGTGAAGTTCGTGCCTGCCTCGGGTGCCGCGACGCGCATGTTTAAGGAGTTGTTCGAGTTTGTGAACGAGGACAAGCGCGGCAAAGGCATCGACCTTCTGCTTGACAATATCGAGAAATTCGCCTTCTGGCCCGAGTTGAAAGCCGTGCTTCCGGCAGGCGCCGACGATAAAGCGATCGTATCGGCAATCGTCGGCAAGGGACTGGGCTACGGCCAGAAGCCCAAGGGGCTGGTGACGTTCCACGCCTATTCCGAGGGCGCCCGCAAGGCCGTCGAAGAGCACCTCGTCGAGGGCGCGACATATGCCGTTTCCGACGGCGTTGCAAAGATCCATTTCACCGTTTCGCCCGAACATATGGCAGGTTTCGAAGAGCTGCTGGCGGAGAAGGTCCGCCTCTTCGAAAAGCACTTCGGCATCCGCTACGATATCACGTTCTCGGTGCAGAAAACCTCGACCGACACCATCGCCGTCAACCCCGACAACACGCCTTTCCGCCAGGACGACGGGGGGCTGCTGTTCCGCCCCGCGGGCCACGGCGCTCTTATCGAAAACCTCAATGAAATAGAGGCGGATATCGTTTTCATAAAAAATATAGACAATGTAACGACCGATGCGCTGCGCGGCGATACGGTGCGCTATAAAAAGGTGCTGGCGGGCATTTTGCTCGACCTGCAGGAGCGCGCTTTCGAATACCTCCGCGCGCTGGAGGTCGGAGGCGCCGAGCTGGAACCCATCGCGCGCTTCATAGAAAAGGAACTCTGCGTGAAGCTTCCCGCCGACTACAACACGGCGCTGCTGCGCGAGGTGCTCGACCGCCCGGTCCGCGTCTGCGGCATGGTACGCAACGAGGGCGAGCCGGGCGGAGGTCCGTTCTGGGTCGCCAACCCCGACGGCACGCAGTCGCTCCAGATCGCCGAGTCGAGCCAGATAGCCCCTGAAGATATGCCGCTGATGAAGTCGGCCACGCACTTCAATCCGGTGGACCTGGTGTGCGGCGTGCGCGATTCGAAGGGTGCGAAGTTCGACCTGCGAAAATATACCGACCCCTCGACCGGATTCATCTCCTCTAAATCGAGCGGCGGCCGGGAGTTGCGCGCCCAGGAGCTCCCGGGTTTGTGGAACGGTGCTATGGCGCGGTGGAACACGGTCTTCGTCGACGTGCCCGTCTCGACGTTCTCGCCGGTGAAGGTCGTGCAGGACCTGCTGCGTCCGCAACACCAATAGGACGACCGGCTCTCGGTTCGGCACCCTCCCCCGGTGCCGATAACAACCTGTTTCCGGCCTCGCGGTTGGAAAACAAGTTATTATTCCTTTTGTGTGGGAAACTTTTCAAAATGGGATAAATAGGCACCGTGCCCGGTACTTTTATTTGCAATTGTATAATCTAATACTTACATTTGTAAGGTTTTTTTCTGAACCGGCCCCTCCGGAGACGGAATTTGCGGATAGTCCGCAGCGGGCTTCGGTCGATGGAAATTCGAGCTGTCAATTATTAGTAAAAAATATATGAAATTGGAGACAATCACGGCAAACGGCTCTTCGGCTGTCACTTCCGGTCACGTTTCGCAGGTCATCGGACCTGTCGTCGACGTCTATTTCGCCGGCAAATCGGAGAACGGACACGTTATCCTGCCGCGCATCCACGATGCGCTCGAAGTGCTTCGCGACGACGGTAAGAAACTTATCGTCGAGGTGCAGCAGCATATCGGCGGCAACATGGTCCGCACGGTGGCCATGGATTCGACCGACGGATTGCGCCGCGGTCTGGAAGTCGCCTCGCTGGGCAGCCCGATCCTTATGCCCGTCGGCGAGCAGATCAAGGGACGCCTGATGAACGTCGTGGGCGATGCCATCGACGGTATGCCCCAGCCCGGTTTCCAGGGTGCTTACCCCATCCACCGCCCGGCTCCGAAGTTCGATGAGCTGACCACCAACCGCGAAGTCCTGCTCACGGGTATTAAGGTCATCGACCTGCTGGAACCCTATGCCAAGGGTGGTAAGATCGGCCTTTTTGGCGGTGCGGGCGTGGGTAAGACGGTGCTTATCATGGAGCTTATCAACAACATTGCAAAACAGCATAACGGTTTCTCGGTCTTCGCCGGCGTCGGCGAGCGTACCCGCGAGGGTAACGACCTTTTGAGGGAGATGATCGAGTCGGGCGTTATAAAATACGGCGAGGAGTTCAAAAAGAGCATGGACGAGGGTCACTGGGACCTCTCGAAAGTAGACCATGAGGAGCTCGCCAAGTCGCAGGCCACGCTGGTCTTCGGCCAGATGAACGAGCCTCCCGGGGCACGTTCGTCGGTAGCCCTTTCGGGCCTTACGGTCGCCGAGTCGTTCCGCGACGAGGGTACGGGAACCAAAGATATTTTGTTCTTCATCGACAACATCTTCCGCTTCACGCAGGCCGGCTCGGAGGTTTCGGCTCTGCTGGGCCGTATGCCCTCGGCCGTGGGTTACCAGCCTACGCTGGCCTCGGAGATGGGGGCCATGCAGGAGCGCATCACCTCGACCAAAAAGGGTTCTATTACCTCGGTGCAGGCCGTCTACGTCCCTGCCGACGATATGACCGACCCCGCGCCGTCGACGACCTTTACCCACCTCGACGCCACGACCGTTCTGAACCGTAAGATCACCGAGCTGGGTATCTACCCGGCCGTCGATCCGCTGGCTTCGACCTCGCGTCTTTTAGACCCGCTGGTCGTGGGCGAGGAGCACTACAATACGGCACAGCGCGTGAAGCAGATTCTCCAGCGCAACAAGGAGCTTCAGGATATCATCTCGATCCTCGGTATGGAGGAGCTTTCGGACGAGGACCGTCAGGTCGTCAACCGCGCGCGCCGCGTTCAGCGCTTCCTCTCGCAGCCCTTCACCGTGGCCGAGCAGTTCACCGGCACCAAGGGCGTTATCGTCCCGTTGGAAGAGACGATTCGCGGCTTCAAGATGATCCTCGACGGTGAGGTCGACCACCTGCCCGAGCAGGCGTTCCTCAACGTGGGTACGATCGACGATGCGATAGCCAAGGGACAGAAACTGATCGAACAGTCGAAATAGCATTAACACGACCGGACTATGCAGTTGGATATCCTGACACCCGAGAAGACGCTTTTCAGCGGCGAAGTCGACAGCGTTTCGCTGCCGGGCACCGTGGGTATGTTCACGGTCCTCACCAACCATGCTCCGCTGCTCTCGTCGCTGCGTGAGGGCGGCGTGGTGACCTACGCCCAGGGCGAACACCGGAGCTCGGTTACGATCGCCGGAGGTTTTGTCGAGGTGCTCAATAACGTGGTGACGGTGTGCGCGGAGGTCGTCTCCGGACAGGCCGCGCCCGCCGGCGAATAATCGAAACGATGGCTTCGAATAACGAAATAGCGTCTTTGGGCAGACAGTCGGCCGTTATGCTTGCGATCCTCGCCGCGGCGGGCCTTGCGGGCTTCGCGCTGCTTCGCTACGGACTCCCGCAGTACTATTTCGGGTGGTATCCGGCCATTCCGGTGTTCTTTGCCGTCACAGGCCTGCTGTTGTTAGTCTGGGCGGTGCGTGCACGGCGGGAAAATCCAGGAAGGTTTACCATTACCTACCTGGGGATGCGAAGCCTTAAGCTGGTGCTGACGATCATCGCCATACTTCTCTACTTCGGCTTTGTCCGCGAGCAGATGATGCCTTTTGCGATTACCGCCTTTGTTTTCTATGAGATAAGCTTCGTTGTGGAGATCATGCAGTTACGCGGCCACAGCGAAAAAGCCAATAAAATTACCGAATGATGCGACGCCATATACTATATCTATTCAGCACGCTGCTGCTCGCAGGATTTTCGACTCCGGCTCTGGCGTCGTCCCAGTCCGCGGAGGCGGAGACCGTCGACGTCCAGGAGATCATCTTTTCGCACATCCAGGACTCCTACGAGTGGCACGTCACGACCATCGGCGAACACCACATCACGGTGCCGCTGCCTGTTATCGTGCGCAGCAGCGAGAGGGGCTGGTATGTCTTCTCGTCGTCGCACCTGCACCACGGAGCCTATGAGGGATTCTACCTGGCCGGCGCCGACAGCCCCCATAAGGGCAAGATCGTGGAGATGAACTCCGCGGGCGAGGAGGTCCGGCCGCTGGATATGTCGTTCACCAAGAACGCCGCGGCGCTGGTCATCAACGGCCTTATCATGTGCCTTATCTTCGTGGGCGTCGCCCGGTGGTACAGCCGCCGTCCGGCCCACAGCGTCCCGAAGGGCTTCGTGGGTGCCGTCGAAATGTTCGTCATGAGCATCCACGACGATCTGATCTGCCCTTGCGTCGGTCCGAACTTCAAGCGCTATGTGCCCTATCTTTTGACGGCGTTCTTCTTCATCTTCATCAACAACCTCATGGGTCTGGTCCCGTTCTTCCCGGGCGGTGCTTCGACCACAGGTAATATCGCCGTGACGATGGTCCTGGCGCTGTGTACGTTCTTCGCAGTGAACTTCTGGGGAACGAAGGAGTACTGGAAAGAGGTCTTTTGGCCCGACGTTCCGGTGTGGATGAAATTCCCCGTGCCGCTCATGCCCGCCATCGAGCTCTTCGGCGTCTTCACCAAGCCGTTCGCCCTTATGATCCGTCTTTTCGCCAACATCATGGCCGGACACGCCATCGTGCTGGGCCTTGTGTGCATGGTCTTCCTGACGGCTAAAATGAGTCCAGCGATCAGCGGAAGCATGACCTTCGTCTCGGTCCTTATGAATATATTCATGGGTTGCCTGGAACTTCTGGTTGCCTACATCCAGGCCTATGTCTTCACGATGATGTCGGCGGTGTTCATAGGACTCTCACAGGCCGAGCCGCACCACAAACACGAAAAAGTTGAAACCAATAAATAATCAATAATAATTTAAAATCTTAACATTATGTTAGTTCCCTTCTTACAAGCAGCAGCAGAAAGCACAATCAGCCTGGCCACCCTGGCCGCTATCGGCGCAGGTCTCGCAGCCATCGGCGCGGGCCTTGGCATCGGCAAGATCGGCGGTTCGGCCATGGACGCCATCGCCCGCCAGCCCGAGGCTTCGGGCGATATCCGCATGTCGATGATCATCGCCGCGGGTCTGGTCGAGGGTGCGGCTCTGTTCGCCATCGTTGTCTGCCTGCTGGCTCTTTACGTTTAATTCTGCGCGAGGATGTCATTAGTATTGCCTGAATTCGGTTTGCTCTTCTGGATGGCGCTGTCGTTCGGCATCGTCTTCTTTATCGTAGCAAAATTCGGTTTTCCGGTTATCGTCCGCAGCGTCGAGGAGCGTAAAAACTTCATCGACAGCTCGCTTGCCGCCGCCGAACAGGCCAACGAACGCCTTGCGAATCTGCAGGCCGAGGGTCAGGCCCTGCTCGATACCGCGCGTGCCGAGCAGCTTGCCATTCTCCGCGAGGCCGCGCAGACCAAGGACAAGATCGTCGCCGAGGCCAAGGACAGCGCCCGCAAAGAGGCGCAGAAGTTGCTCGAGGACGCCCAGAAGCAGATCCGCCGCGAAAAGGACGCCGCACTGACCGAGATCCGCAGTCAGGTCGCAGTACTGGCTGTGGATATCGCCGAGAAGGTCCTTCGCAACGAACTCAAGGATAAGGCCCCGCAACTGGAGCTTGTGAACCGTCTGATCGACGAGGCGCAGTCTTCGGAGCAGCCTAAATCGTAATCAACACGCAGGAACATGAACGACGGTATTATAGCTTCCCGGTACGCCGAAGCTCTGCTCGAATATAGCGAGAAGGAGGGCGTGTCTGCGGACGTATACGGACAGATGCAGTCGCTTGCGGCAAGTTTCGCGGGCGAACCGCGCCTGCGCATCGTGCTGCTCAACCCGGTTCTCGGCCGCGCTGACCGGCTGTCTCTGCTGCGCGCTGCAATAGGCGAAAAGATTAGTTCGCAGACCGACCGGTTTCTGGAGCTCGTGATGAGCCACCACCGCGAGAACCTGCTGCAAAGCATCGCTCTCGGGTTCGGGGACCTCTACCGCAAAGCGCATAATATCCACCGCGTGTATCTCGAGACGGCCGTGGCGCTTCCTGCCGAAACGCAGAGTCGCCTGAAGAAATATATCGGCGACCTTGCAAAAGGCACCGTAGAGCTGGACCTCCATGTCGACGAGTCGCTTATCGGCGGATTCGTTTTCCGCATGGATTTCCAGGAAATGGACGCTTCGGTTGCCCGGCAGCTGAAAGATATCAAAAAACAATTTACAGACGACAGCCGGCCGTCGCGTTAATCGCGCGCGGGCCGGAAGACTTATACTATCAATATGAGCGAACAGATCAAACCGAGCGAGGTATCGCAGGTGCTTTTGAGCCAGCTGGAGGGTATCGAATCCAAGCTGCAGCTCGAAGAAGTAGGCACGGTTCTGCAGGTCAGCGACGGCGTTGCCCGTATCTACGGTGTCCAGAACGCCGAGGCCAACGAACTTCTCGAATTCGAGAACGGCGAAAAGGCCGTTGTGATGAACCTCGAAGAGGATAACGTCGGTGCAGTCCTTCTGGGCCCCACGGACGACATCAAGGAGGGCGACGGCGTAAAACGTACGGGTCGCATCGCCTCGATCCAGGTGGGCGAGGGCATGCTGGGCCGCGTTATCGACCCGCTGGGCAATCCGATCGACGGACTGGGCCCCATCGGTGGCGAGAAGGTCGAGATGCCGCTGGAGCGTAAAGCCCCCGGCGTTATCTTCCGCGAGCCGGTCAACCAGCCGCTGCAGACGGGATTGAAGGCAGTCGACGCCATGATTCCCATCGGCCGCGGACAGCGCGAACTTATCATCGGCGACCGCCAGACGGGTAAAACCTCGATCGCCGTCGACGCAATTTTGAACCAGAGGGGCAACTTCGAGGCCGGCAACCCGGTCTACTGCATCTACGTTGCTATCGGTCAGAAGGGGTCGACGGTTGCGTCGTTGGTGGACCTTCTGCGCGAAAAGGGCGCTATGGATTACACGGTAGTCCTCGCCGCCACGGCTTCGGACCCTGCCGCAATGCAATATTTCGCACCTTTTGCGGGTGCCGCCATCGGCGAATATTTCCGCGACACAGGCCGTCCGGCCCTTGTCGTGTATGATGACCTCTCGAAGCAGGCTGTGGCCTACCGCGAGCTGTCGCTTATCCTCCGCCGCCCCTCGGGCCGTGAGGCATATCCGGGCGATATTTTCTACCTCCACTCGCGCCTTTTGGAGAGAGCGGCCAAGATCATTGGTCAGCAGGAGGTCGCCGAGCAGATGAACGACCTTCCCGAAAGCCTTCGCGGCAAGGTGAAGGGCGGGGGTTCGCTCACGGCGCTTCCTATCATCGAAACCCAGGCGGGCGACGTCTCGGCCTATATCCCAACCAACGTGATCTCGATCACCGACGGTCAGATATTCCTCGATACCGACCTCTTCAACCAGGGCAACCGTCCCGCTATCAACGTGGGTATCTCCGTATCGCGTGTGGGTGGCAACGCCCAGATCAAGCCCATGAAGCAGGTGGCGGGTATGTTGAAGATCGACCAGGCGCAGTACCGCGAACTGGAGGCCTTCACCAAATTCGGCGGCGATATGGACGCCGTTACAGCCTCGACGATCGACCGCGGACGCAAAAATACACGCCTTCTGGTGCAGCCCCAGTATCAGCCGATGCCGGTGGCACAGCAGATCGCGGTGCTCTATTGCGGAACGCGCGGCCTGCTCAAGGACGTCGCCGTGGACCAGATACCCGAGTTCGAGCAGCAATTCCTGAACGCTTTCGTCCAGGCTCCCGAGTTCGCCATGATCGGCAACAAGGCGCTGCCCGAGGAGGTTACGAAGAAGATCGAGCAGATCGCCGCTTCGGTGTCGGCCGCTCTGAAACAGCATAAGAATTAAAAGACGATATGGCAGCTTTAAAAGAGGTCAAAGGGCGAATTGTCTCGGTCACCAGCATCCAGAAGATCACTTCTGCGATGCGCATGATCGCGTCGGCCAAGTTGCACCGCGCGCAGCTTGCCATTGGCGGTACGCTGCCCTACGAGCATAAGCTCCACGGCATGCTCCAGACGCTCCTTGCGTCGGACGACGCCACGCCGTCTCCTTTCATGCGCACGGGCGAGGTCCGGCGTGTGGCTATCGTTGCATTCTCTTCGAACTCCTCGCTTGCCGGTGCGTTCAACGCCAACATCATCCGCAAGTTTCAGTCGCTAATCTCGGAGCGGTACGGCAATCTCCCCAAGGAGAATATCCGCATCTACCCCGTGGGCCGCAAGATCCACGATGCGGTTTCGAAGATGGGTTACACACCCGAGGGCGATTACCGCGAATTGGCTGACAAACCCGATTACGCCGGCGCGCGTATGCTTGCCGAGCAGCTTATAGAACTCTTCCGCAAGGGTGAGGTCGACCGGGTGGAGCTGGTTTACAACCATTTCCGCAATATGGCCTCGCAGGTTCCGACCGGGGAAACTTATCTTCCGATCGTTCAGGAGGCCGAGGCTGCATCCGGGGTTGGCGCTGGTTTCGGTTCCGAGAAAATAGCTGCGGAGAAATACCGTGTCACGCCCGATCTTATCCTCGAGCCCTCGCGTCGCGAACTGCTCAACGAGTTGCTGCCCAAGGTCCTCGAATTCAAGATATATACGGTGCTTCTCGACTCCGCTGCCGCCGAACATGCGGCCCGCACGGTCGCCATGCAGGTCGCCACGGACAACGCCGACGATCTGCTGCAGGAACTCACGCTGCAGTACAACAAGAGCCGTCAGCAGACCATTACTTCGGAACTTCTGGATATCATCGGCGCTGCTGCCGCGAAGTAGACGAAGGCTGCGTTAATTAAAACACCCGTTCGGTTGCCGAACGGGTGTTTTTTATGTGTCGTCGGTTAATCGCGCAGACGGTAGAGCTGATCGCGCAGGCGGGGTGTAAATCCCGCCTCGCGGATCGTGGCCTGAATCCCCGCGGCATCGAAACGGTTATCCGCCCCGGCCGATGAGACGACATTTTCCTCGATCATTATCGAACCCATGTCATTGGCGCCGCTGTGAAGCGCAACTTGGGCCGTGGCTTTGCCAACGGTGAGCCACGAAGCCTGAATATTGCGTATATTATTCAATACCAGACGGCTGACGGCAATGATGCGGATATATTCGAGCGGTGAAAAGTGCGTCGTGACGCCTTGTTTCTCGAGTTCTGTTCCTGCCGAGTGAAAAATCCACGGAATGAAGGCCACGAACCCGTGGTTTCCTTCGGGACAGCGGGCCTGCAGGTCGCGGATGCGCAGTAGGTGGTCTATGCGCTGGTGCGGGGTCTCGATATGGCCGTACATCATCGTCGCCGAGGTCGGCAGATCGAGGGTGTGGGCCTCGTGCATCACCTCCAGCCACTGTTCGACCGAGGGCTTGGCCGGAGAGATGGTGCGGCGAACCCCGGGATCGAGAATCTCGGCGCCGGCTCCGGGCAGCGAATCCAGTCCCGCGGCCATCAACCGGCGTAGGGTGTCGAGGGTCGATAGACCGCTCACGCGCGCGATATGTGCCACTTCGGGCGCACCGAGGGCGTGGAGTTTGAGAGTGGGGTAGAGCGATTTGAGCTCTGCGAACAGCCCTTCGTAATAATCTATTCCGAGTGCGGGATGCAGACCGCCCTGCAGCAGCAGCTGGTCGCCGCCGAGCTCCAGCGTGCGGTCGATTTTGGCGCGGTATTCGTCGATGGTGGTGATAAACGCCCGGTCGGTCTGATGAGGCTTGCAGTGAAAATTGCAGAAACGGCAGCCCGAAATGCAGACGTTGGTGATGTTGACATTGCGGTCGATCTGCCACGTTACTACTTCGGGGGCGGGAGCCACGGCGCGGCGCACCTCGTCGGCCACGCGTGCAAGCTCCTGCAAGGGAGCTTCGTCGTAGAGACGGTAGGCCTCCTCGCGGGTCAGCGGTTCGCGCCGGCGGCATTTATCGTAGATCGTCTGCATATTATCTGCCTCTGCGGCGACTGCTCGTGCGTACCTCCGGATAGCCTGATGAGCCTTTGCGCTCTCCGCGCGGCAGCCCATCGAGAAGTATCTCGAAATCGAGCTGCCGACGCTGCAAATCCGCGCGCTTGACGCGTATGCGCACCGGCGTGCCCATGGTGAACTTTATGCCCGTCGAGCGCCCTACGATCTCGTAGTTGGGCTCGTAGAAACTGAAGAAGTCACCCTCGATATCTCGCAGGAACGACATGCCCTCGATGTGGGTCTCGTCCAGCTCGACATAGACGCCCCAGTCGGACATCCCCGAAACATGGCCGTCGAACTCCTCGCCGATATGCTCCTTCATAAACTCCACCATCTTGTATTTTATCGATGCGCGTTCGGCCTCGGCAGCCACGACTTCGCGCTCCGAGGAGTGCGCGCAGAGCGCCTCCAGCTCCGCCTTGTCGGCCGACTTTCCACCCTCCAGATAGCGCGCCAGCAGGCGGTGGACCATCATGTCGGGGTAGCGGCGAATGGGCGAGGTGAAGTGAGTGTAGTAGGGGAATGCAAGGCCATAGTGGCCGATATTGTCGGTGGTGTAATAAGCCTTCGCCATCGAACGGATCGCCATGGTCGACACGGCGTTCTCCTCGCTCGTGCCCTTGATCTCGGTGAAGAGCTTGTTCATTTCCTTGGCTATGGCGCGGCCTTTCGAAGCCTTGAAAATATGTCCGAAACGCAGTATGAACTGACGGAAACGCTCCAGCTTTTCCTCGCTGGGGGAGTCGTGGACGCGGTAGACCATCGTTCGTTCGACGGTTGCGCCCTTCTCGTTCTTGCGTTTGCCGCAGAATTCGGCCACGCGGCGGTTGGCCAGCAGCATGAACTCCTCGATCATCTGGTTGGCAGCGGTCTGCTCCTTGAAATAGACGCCCAGCGGACGTCCCGCCTCGTCCAGCTTGAACTTCACCTCTTCGCGCTCGAAACTTATCGATCCGTTGCGGAATCGCTGGCGGCGCAGCTCCTGCGCCAGGCGGTCGAGCGTGCGCACCTCCTCGGCGTAGTCGCCGGGTTTGCCGTCGATGATCTCCTGCGCCTCGGCGTAGGTGAAGCGGCGGTCGGAGTAGATCACGGTACGGCCGAACCACTCGTCGAGTATATCGAGGTTTTCGTTGAGCGTGAAAACAGCCGAGAAGCAGAGGCTCGACTCATTGGGTCGCAGCGAGCAGAGCTCGTTCGACAGATGCTCGGGCAGCATCGGCACCGTGCGGTCTACCAGGTATACCGACGTTCCGCGTTCCACGGCCTCCTCGTCGACGGTCGACTGCGGACGTACGTAGTGCGTCACGTCGGCGATATGTACGCCTATCTCCCACACCCCGTCTTTCACCCGGCGCACCGAAAGCGCGTCGTCGAAGTCCTTGGCGTCGGCGGGGTCGACGGTGAAAGTCGTGACGTTGCGAAAATCGCGCCGGCGGGCTATCTCCTGCGCCGTGATGCTGTCGTCCATATTTGCGGCGGCCTGCTCGACCGCAGGATCGAATTTGTAAGGAAGCTCGTATTCGGCCAGAATGGCGTGCATTTCGGTGTCGTTATTGCCGGCCATACCCAGTCTCTCGACCAATTCGCCCACGGGGCTGCGGCTGCCCGCCACCCAGTCGGCGATGCGCACGGCGACCTTCTCGCCGTCGCGGACGTCGGGATATTGCTTCTTCGAGAGGTAGATGTCCATGTGCATCTTGCGCGAATCGGGACGCACGAAGATCTGGTGCGCGCCGACCTCGGCCACGCCTACGTAGACCTTGCGGCTGCGCGTGACGATGTTCGTGATCTCGCCTTCCAGCTTGCCGTCGCGGCCGCGGTGCATGATCACCACCTCCACCGTGTCGCCGTCGAGGGCGTTGGCCGCGTTGCGCTGATTGACGAAAATATCGTTCTCCAGCCCCTCGACCTTCACGTAGACCGAACCGCCGGTGGTTGACATTGCTGTGCCCTCGTAGTGGGGCAGGTGCTTGTTGGTCAGGCGGTACTTCTCGCGTGCGCACTCCTCGACGATACCTTCGTCGTGCAGACGGTCCAGGATGCCCAGCGTCTCGCGGCGCCCCTCTTTCGATGCGCCGCCCGAGGCCGAAGCCAGTTGCTTGAGCGAAAATTTGTTGTTGGGGAATTCGCGGAACAGGTGCAGAATGACCGATGCGCGGTCTCTGTTTTTGCCGCCCCGCTCTTTTTTATCTTGCTTTTTCATTTTTTTAGTGTTTGCAGGGCCAGGTTCTTCATAAAACCTATCCCCTTGTCGATTGCCGCCTCGTCGGGATTGAACGTGGCGGTGTGCGCGCGACCGGCCGCCGAACCCACGCCAAGGCGGTAGAATAGCGACGGATAGCGCAGTGTGTAGAAGCCGAAATCTTCGGCTGTGGTGCGCAGCGGCAGCATCTCGATCTTGAGGCCTGCCTTTGCGGCAATGCTTGCAGCCTGCTTCACGAGCGCCGCGTCGTTCACCACGCAGGGGTATCCCCGGCTGATGTCGATTCCGGTCCGTACGCCGTGACGCTTGTCGATATCGGCGGCGATGATGCCTATGCGGCTGTGGATTATCGAGCGTTCGTGCTCGTCGAAGGTGCGCAGCGTGCCCTCCATGTAGACCTCGTCGGGGATGATGTTGGTGGCGCCGTCGGCAACGACGCGTCCGATCGAGAGCACGTATTCGCCGCCTGCGTTGAGCTCCACGAGCCGCGTCACAAACTCGGCGGCTGCCGCTACAGGGTCTTTGAGCTGGCCGCGCATGGCACCGTGGCCTCCCGTGCCGCGTACATGGAAGCGAAGTTCGTCGCTCGAAGCCATGTATTTACCTTCGCGAAGGCCTATTGTGCCCACTTCAAGCGACGGTTCCACATGCTCGCCTATCACGGCTTTCACGTCGTAGCCCTCGAACGGCTCCTCGGCCAGCACGAGCGACGCACCGCCGGGATTGCACTCCTCGCCCGGCTGGAAAAGCCCGAAGAGCGTGCCGCTGAAATCGGGTACCGCGGCAAGCTGCTGCAATACGCCGTACAGCACGGCCGCGTGCATGTCATGTCCACAGGCGTGCATCACACCCTCGTTATGTGAGCGGAATTCTGTGTCGTTCTGTTCGGTGATGGGCAGTGCGTCGATATCGGCGCGCAGAACCACCGCGGGGTGTTTGCCCATTTTGCCGGCGCGGACCTTCCCATTGCCCTCGACGCAGGCCAGAACGCCGGTCGTGGCGATGCGGCGGTTCTCGATACCCAGCGCCGTGAGCTGCTCGGATATGAAAGCCGCGGTCGCCTCCTCGCGGAACGACAGCTCGGGATTTGCGTGCAAATGACGGCGGAACTCTATCGGTGTCATGTTTTGTAAATTAAAATATTGCTCTTGCAATCTTTATGATGTTGTCGGCCTTGCCCATGGGGTAGTAGTGCAGCACCGGAACGCCCGCGGCCATCAGCTCGCGGCTCTGGGCGATGGCCCACTCCGTTCCTACCTCACGCACGGCCTTCGGATCGTCCTTGTGTTTCAAAACCTCACCCGCCAGCTCTTCGGGGATACGGCAGCCGAAGGTCCGGGGCAGCAGCTCCAGGTGACGCACGGTCGAGAGCGGCTTGATGCCCGGGATGATCGGGATCGTGATGCCCGCCTCGCGGCAGCGGCGCACGTAGTCGAAATAACACGCGTTGTCGTAGAACAATTGTGTTACTACATATTCCGCGCCTGCTTCGACTTTTGCTTTCAGACAGGCGAGGTCAGCTTCGGCCGACGCGGCCTCCTCGTGCTTCTCGGGATATCCCGCAACGCCTATCGAGAACTTCGAGTGATGGCATACCTCGGCCTCGCCGTCGACGAATTCGCCGCGGTTCATGGCGGCGATCTGTTTTACGAGGTCCACAGCGCGCGAATGTCCCTGGGGGTGGGGCATAAACATCTTCTCGTTCTGTGATTTGTCGCCGCGCAGGGCCAGCACGTTGTGCAGTCCGAGAAAATCGAGGTCTATCAAAGCATCCTCGATGTCGTATTTCGAGAGTCCGCCGCAGATCAGGTGCGGTACGACCTCCACGCCGTATTTTTTATGTATGGCTGCCGAGATACCCACGGTTCCGGGGCGGCGGCGCACCACATGCCAGTCGACGCTTCCGTCCGGCCGCGCGGTCTGTTTGATGCCCTCGCGGTGGAACGTGACGTTGATGTAGGCGGGGTCGAACTCCACGAGGCGGTCGATGGTGTCGAACGTGCCCTGCATGCCGTCGCCCTTCAGGGGCGGCAGAAGTTCGAATGCAAAGCGCGTGCGGTTTTCGGCGATGGTCTTATTTATAATGTCTACGACGTTCATAGTTTTTTATTCTGTGTCATTCTGGGGAGGATGGAAGGCCGACGTGGGAATCTGATTGCTTGCACTGCTTTACAATTCACCAGATTGCCACGTCGCCTATGGCTCCTCGCAATGACACTGTAAATTTATATATTATTCGGTATCAGTTTCTTTATCTCTTCGATCGGCTTACCGCGGCGCAATGCGTAATCTGCCAATTGCTGCGCGTCGATCGTACCCACGGAAAAGTATTCGGCATCGGCGAACATGAGTCCGCAGAGGGCTTCGCCCGGGTCGATCATGTAGTTCTCTGTGAGCTTCATCTCCGTCGTGACCTCCGCGGCCAGCAGGTCGAAGACTTCGCGCTTCAACGAGTGGTCGGGCGATGCCGGATATCCGAAGGCCATGCGCAGGCCGCGGTATTCGCCGCGGATAACCTCTGCGGGGGTTGGCGCCTCGCCGGTCTCGTAATCCCACATCTGACGCCTTACGAACGAATGTACGGCCTCGGCGAATGCCTCGGTCAGACGGTCGGCCAGCAGTTTCGACATAATGGCCGAGTAGTCGTCGCCTGCCTCGCGGAATTTTTCGGCGAGCTCTTTGAGCCCGATGCCCGCCGTGACGGCAAAAGCCCCGATATAATCGCCCTTGGGAGCGATAAAGTCCGCGAGGGAACGGTTTTCCTCGCCGCGCGTCTGGTTGCGGAGCATGGCGAGGCTCCGTTCGCGACCCTTGGTGTCGGTGACGATGATGTTGTCCTGCTCCGAACGCGCCGGGAAGATGCCCACGGCAGCCTGCAGTGTGAGCAAATGCTCGTCGCGGATGCGGGTCAGCAGAGCCTGCGCGTCGGCAAAGAGTTTGCGCGCCTCGCCGCCCTTTTCGGGGTGGTCGAGAATCTCGGGATAGCGGCCCTTCAGACCCCATGCCGGGAAGAAGAAGTTCCAGTCGATCAGCGGCTCGGCGTCGGCGACGTCGAAATCGGGGAAGACCATGCGGCCCGGATGTTTCGGAACGGCCGGCTTGTGTTTTTTTACGGCTGTTTTGCGCGCTTCGGTCAGCGTTACGAGAGTTTTGGCGTTTTTCGCACGTTCATATTCACTGCGCAGCGATTGCTGGTCGGCCTTTATCTTGTCGGCATGCAGGTCGCCGTCCTCGCCCAAAAGGCTGGCCAGGATCTGGCTGTTGCGGCTGGCGTTCGCAGAATGTGCCACGACGCCTGAATAGACCGGCGCGATCTTCACGGCCGTATGCAGGTCGGAGGTGGTTGCCCCGCCGATGATGACCGGTATGCGCAACGACCGGCGCTCCAACTCCTCGCATACATGGGTCATCTCGTCCAGCGACGGCGTGATCAGTCCGCTCAAGCAGATGCAGTCGGCACCCCATGCGACCGCCTCGTCGACGATTCGCTGCGATTCGACCATTACGCCCAGGTCCTTCATCTCATATCCGTTGCAGGCCATAACCACGGCCACGATATTCTTTCCTATGTCGTGCACGTCGCCCTTGACCGTGGCGATAAGCACCTTGCCGGCGCTCGACGCCTTGCCGGATGCGCCCTGCTCGATGTAGGGCGTAAGCGCCCCCACGGCGCGCTTCATCACGCGGGCGGTCTTCACCACCTGCGGCAGGAACATTTTTCCTTCGCCGAACAGCGTGCCGACCTTTTCCATGGCGGGCATCAGCAGCGTGTCGATAACGGCCATGGGCGTTCCGAGGGCTTCGTAGCCCTCTAAAGCGTCGGCCTCCACGAAGTCGGCCACGCCTTTCATCATGGCATATTCTATGCGCCCGGCAAGCGTTCCGGCGCGCCATGCGTCGGGAGCCTGCGGCTGCGTTTCGGCCGTGGTGCGCACCTGCTGTGCGTATTCCGCAAGGCGCTCGGCGGCATCGTCGCGGCGGCAGAGGATAACGTCTTCGACGCGTTCCAGCAGTTCGGGCTCGATCTCGCTGTAGACCTTGAGCATCTGCGGATTGACGATGCCCATGTCCATACCCGCGCCAATCGCATGGTAGAGGAATGCCGAGTGCATGGCCTCGCGCACGGCGTTGTTGCCGCGGAATGCGAACGAGAGGTTCGAAACACCGCCCGAGACCTTTGCGTAGGGCAGGTTCTCCTTGATCCAGCGCGTGGCGTCGATAAAAGCTTTTCCGTAGCTGTCGTGCTCGGGAATACCCGTGGCGACGGCCAGAATGTTGGGGTCGAAAATGATATCTTCGGCGGGGAAGCCGTTTGTGGTGAGTAGCTTATAAGCGCGTTCGGCAACCTCGATCTTGCGCTCGAATGTGTCGGCCTGACCGCGCTCGTCGAAGAGCATGACCACGGCGGCCGCTCCGTAGCGGTGGATCTCGGAGGCGCGGCGCAAAAACTCCGCTTCGCCCTCTTTGAGCGATATGGAGTTGACGACCGATTTGCCCTGCGTGACCTCCAGTCCCGCGATCAACGCGTCCCAGTTCGACGAGTCGATCATGGTCGGTACGCGGGCGATTTCGGGTTCCGAGGCCATGAGGTTGAGGAACGTGCGCATGGCGGCGGGGCCGTCGATCAGTCCGTCGTCCATACATACGTCCACGACCTGCGCCCCGGCGTCGACCTGCGCGCGGGCCACCGAGAGCGCCTCTTCGTAGAGTCCCTCGCGGATAAGTTTGGCGAATTTGGCCGAGCCGGCGACATTGGTGCGCTCGCCAACGTTGATGAAATTGGCTTCGGGGACGATGCGCAGCGGCTCCAGACCGCTCAACGTTGTGATATGACGGGCTTCGGGAACCGGGCGGGGTGTGTAGTTATTTACGATCTTCGAGAGTTCGAAAATATGCGCAGGGGTCGTGCCGCAGCATCCGCCTACGATATTGATCAGCCCGCGCTGCATGTATTCGGCCACGTCGGCCGCAAACATCCCGGGGGTCTCGTCATATCCGCCCATCACGTTGGGAAGACCCGCGTTGGGATGTGCCGAGATGCGCGTTTCGGCCACGGCGGCGAGGCGCTCCAGATAGGGTAGAAGCTGCTTGGCGCCGTAAGCGCAGTTGAAGCCTATCGACACCAGCCGCGCGTGCGACATCGAGGCACAGAACGCTTCGACGGTCTGACCCGAGAGGGTGCGGCCGCTGGCGTCGGCGAGGGTGCCCGAAACCATGACCGGTATTTCGCGGCCCAGCTCTTCCGAGAGACGGTCGGCGGCGTAGAGGGCCGCTTTGGCGTTGAGGGTGTCGAAAATGGTCTCTATAAGCAGGATATCCGCGCCGCCGTCCACGAGGCCGCGCATCTGGTCGCGGTAGGCTGTAGCGAGCTGCGCGAATGTCACCTCGCGAGATGCGGGGTCGGCGACGTCGGCCGACATCGAGGCCGTACGGTTGGTGGGTCCCACCGAACCGGCCACAAAGCGCGGTTTCTGCGGGTTGCGGGCCGTGAATTCGTCGGCTGCCGAGCGTGCGACGGCTGCCGCGGCGCGCGATATTTCGTAGGCATACTCTTCCAGTCCGTAGTCGGCGAGCGATATGGCGTTGGCGTTGAACGAGTCGGCCGAGATGATGTCGGCGCCGGCCTGCAGGTATTTTATGTGCACTTCGCGCACTGCCTCGCTCTGCGTCACGGCCAGCAGGTCGTTGCAGCCTTTGAGCAGGATCTTCCAGTCGGCGAAACGTTCGCCGCGAAAATCTTCTTCGCGGAACCCGTATTGCATCAGCATGGTGCCGAAACCGCCGTCGAGCAGCAGGATGCGGTCTTTGAGTTGGTCGTATAGCGTGTGACCCATTATTTTTTAACTATTTCTATTTCAAACAATTTATTCCAATTCTTGCCTGTCACGAACACGCGCTCGCTCTCCGCGTCATAGGCTATGCCGTTCAGCACATCGGTGTCGGGGGTGCGGTCCTCGTCGGGCAGCAGTCCCGAGAGGTCGATGATCCCCTCCACGACGCCCGTCGCAGGGTTGAAGATAAAGATGCTGTCGGTGGTGTAGATGTTGGCCCAGATCCGACCCTCGATCCACTCAAGCTCGTTGAGCAAGGGCACCGGGCGGCCGTTGAGGGTCACGGTCGTGCGCTTCTCGCGGCGGAATGTCGCGGGGTCGATGGTGTAGATGTCGGGTGTGCCGTCGGACATGTATAATTTTGTGCCGTCGGTCGTCAACCCCCAGCCCTCGCCCGGGTAGCGGAAGTCGCGGACTTTCACGTTCTTCGTGAGGTCGTAGACGTGGGCCGTGTTCGACTGCCATGTAAGCTGGTAGAGCGTGTCGCCGATGATGGCTATTCCCTCGCCGAATTCAGCCTCGGGCAGGCGGAACAGCACCTCCGAGCGGCCGGTCTGCAGGTCGGTGCGCAAAACCCGCGATTCGCCCTGCTGGCCGGTTCCCTCCCACATCATGCCTTTGTGGTATTGCAGACCCTGCGTGTAGCTCGATGCCGAGTGGGGGTATACGGCCTTCACGTTATAAGTGTATTCCTGCACTTTGGCCGGTGTGGCGGCCTGCGTTTCGGGACGCTTGGCACGCGCCGCACCGCCGCACGAGGCCAGCGTAAGGGCGTAAAGCATCACTATTGCGAGTTTTTTCATCTCCTGGTCACTATTCAGCGGCAAAGATACTAAAAAACAATGTACCATGTTGCGATTATGCAAGGGCAAAAGTTGTTTTGCGGATTTTGTCGACTGCGGGCAACCGAAAGACTCCAAGGAGGATTCGGTGGAAATTATTTTCCGCCGCATCGTTTTCAGGCCGCAGCTCGCGGTGGGCGGCAAATCAACACACAGTGATGATGCAGGCCTCCGCAGGGCGGAGCTGCGGCCTGCCGGCTCGCTGCGCAAGCCGAAAAAAACATTTTTAACTCTCAATTCTTATATTTTTAATTCTTTATTTCGTATCTTTGTCACCCGATTGTCAGGAAAATGCAAAATAATATATAAATCACTCAATATGAATGTTGTAAGAGAAAAACGCGAAGAGAATAATTCGCTCATTAAGGTAACGGTTACGGAGCAGGACTACGGCCAGGAGGTCGAGAAGGCACTGCGCGACTACAAGCGCAAGGCCAACGTCCCGGGTTTCCGCCCCGGTATGGTCCCCATGGGCGTCGTTAAGAAGATGTTCGGCAAGGGTGTGCTTGCGGAGCAGTCCTACCGTGCGGCTTCGAACGCCGCGTTCGAATACCTCCAGAAGGAGAACATCGACTACCTGGGCGACGTGATCCCCTCGGAGGAGCAGGGTGAATTCGATTTCGACAACGGAACGGAGTTCGAGTTCATCTTCGAGATCGGCGAAGCCCCCGCGGTCAACCTCGACCTTTCGGACAAGGACAAGCTGACCTACAACACCATCAAGGTCGACAAGAAGATGCACGACGATTACCGTGGCAACTACCTGCGCCGCTTCGGCCGTCTGGTCGACGCCGAAAAAGTTACCGAGGATGAGGCGCTGACCGTTACGCTCGACAACGGCGAGATGAACGTGGCGGATGCCTACGTAGGCCTTATCTCGATGGACGAGGCCGGCCGCAAGCCTTTCATCGGCAAGAAGGTAGGCTTCAAGACCAAAGTAAATATCAACGAACTCTATAAAACCCCGTCACAGCGCGCCGCCTGCCTGCAGGTCAAGGAGCATGAGCTTGAGGGCATCAACCCCGAATTCGAGCTCGAGATCACCAAGATTCGCAAGTTCGCCGAGCCCGAGCTCAACGAGGAGTTCTTCAAGATGGCCTTCCCCGGAGGCGAAATCACGACCGAGGCTGCACTCGACAAGTTCATCGATGCGCAGATCGCAAGCGAGTTGAGCCGCGAGAGCGACTACCTCTTCACGCTGCAGGTCCGCGACTATCTCGTCAAGAAGGCCGCTCTGAAGATGCCCGAGGCATTCCTCAAGCGCTGGCTCTATACCATCAACGAGGGTAAGTTCACGATGGAGGATATCGAGAAGGATTTTGCTGCATTTTTGCAGATGTTCACCTGGAACTACATCCAGAAGCACTTCATCAAGGAGGAGAACCTCACCGTGTCGAAAGAGGAGGCTACCGCCGAGGCCAAGGCCCTGGCTGCCGCCCAGTTCGCCCAGTACGGCATGCCGTCGGCTCCCGACGATATGCTGGCCGGCTATGCCGAAAAGATCCTTGCCGACCGCGAGCAGGGACAGAAGATCTACGAGAAGCTCTACGAGGTAAAGGTCGTCGAGGCGGTCAAATCGAAAGTCAAGATAACGGAAAAAGCCGTATCTGCCGACGATTTCGCCAAATTAGCCCAGGGACTTTAGGTTTCCGCTAAAAATAAGTATCTTTGGACTTTGCAGGCTCGATGTTTGCAAAGTTCTTTTTTTGAGATAAAAACTAATGACTATTATGGCTTCGGAATTTGAAAAATACGCCCGCAATCATTGCGGCATCAGCTCCCTGAAACTGCACGACTTTCATTCGATCAGCGCGGCCTACGTGTCGCCCACAATCATCGAGGAGCGCCAGTTGAACATAGCCACCATGGACGTCTTCTCGCGCCTGATGATGGACCGCATCATCTTCCTCGGCGCGCCGATCTACGACGACGCCGCCAATATCATCCAGGCGCAGCTGCTGTTCCTCGAATCGGTCGACCCCGAGAAGGACATACAGATATATATCAACTCCCCGGGCGGTTCGGTTTCGGCAGGTCTGGGAATCTACGACACGATGCAGCTGGTGAGCGCCGACGTGGCTACGATCTGCACGGGCCTGGCTGCTTCGATGGGCGCTGTGCTGCTCACGGCCGGCGCCAGGGGCAAGCGCTCGGCGCTGCCGCACTCGAGGGTTATGATCCACCAACCGCTGGGCGGTGCGCAGGGTCAGGCTTCGGATATAGAGATCACGGCCCGCGAGATCATGAAGACCAAGAAGGAACTTTATGATATCCTTGCCAGCCATTCGGGCGTGTCTGTGAAAAAGATCGAAAAAGACGCCGACCGCGACTACTGGCTCTCGGCACGCGAAGCCAAAGAGTACGGTCTGATCGACGAAGTGCTCACAAAACGTGAAAAATAATGGCACAGAACAAAAACAATAAAGGCAGCGACTGCTGCTCGTTCTGCGGAGCGAAGCGCGGCGACGTGGAGATCCTTTTTCAGGGCACCGACGGCGCGAATATCTGCAATAAGTGCATCGAGAACGGCTATCGCATCATCCTCGACAATGAGATCGGCGGCGAGAAGAGCCGCAAGGCCAACGACCCGCTCCGCAAGGAAGAGCTTTTGAAACCCGCCCAGATAAAGGAGTTCCTCGACCAGTACGTCATCGGTCAGGACGATGCCAAACGGTATATGTCGGTGGCGGTTTACAACCACTACAAGCGCTTGCTCTATGCTTCGGACAAGGCCGACGAGGTGGAGATCGATAAGTCGAACATCGTGCTGGTAGGTCCTACTGGTACCGGTAAAACGTTGATGGCTCGCACGATAGCCAAGGTTCTCAAAGTTCCGTTCACCATCGTCGACGCCACGGTTCTGACCGAGGCCGGTTATGTGGGCGAGGACGTGGAGAGCATCCTCTCGCGTCTGCTGCAGGTCGCCGACTACGACGTCGAGCAGGCCGAGCGCGGCATTGTCTTCATCGACGAGATCGACAAGATCGCGCGCAAGGGCGACAACCCCTCGATCACGCGCGACGTGTCGGGCGAGGGCGTCCAACAGGCCCTGCTGAAGATACTGGAGGGCACGGTCGTCAACGTTCCGCCCCAGGGAGGCCGCAAGCACCCCGAGCAGAAGTTCGTGCAGGTCAATACCAAGAACATACTCTTCATCTGCGGCGGCGCATTCGACGGTATCGAGAAGAAGATCGCCCAGCGACTCAACACCCGCGCTATGGGCTATGGCCGGCGCAGTTCCGACCCGGTCGACCGCGGCAACCTCATGCAGTACATCACGCCCCAGGACCTCAAGACCTTCGGACTGATCCCCGAATTGGTGGGGCGCCTCCCGGTGCTGACTTACATGCGTCCGCTGGAAGCCGACGCCCTGCGCTCGATACTCACCGAGCCCAAGAACGCGATAGTGAAGCAGTATCAGCGTCTGTTCGAGATGGACGGCGTGAAGCTGGCTTTCGACGCCGACGTGCTCGACTATATCGTCAGCAAGGCCGTGGAGTTCAAGCTCGGAGCCCGAGGCCTGCGCTCGATATGCGAGGCGATCATCATGGATACGATGTTCGACCTGCCGTCGACCGACGCCAAGAAATTCACCGTTACGTTGCCCTATGCAAGGCAAAAGATGGAAAAGGCGAATATTTTAGAGCTTAAACAAGTCGGATAATCGACCGATATAATTCCCGCTTCGAATTTTGGAGTGGGAATTTGCATAAAAAAGGGATTATCTCATTAAGGCTTGTTTGCTCTTCGGCTTAACTTTGTTTTCCTCCTCCTCGCTCGGTACCGCGAGCAAGCTCCCGTGCCCACGCCTCCTTCGTCGGCTTGCAGAGCGAGCCGTCAGCCCGCAGCCATCCGGCGCGGAGGGCTGAACCTTGTTCGCCCCGCCGCTGGCTGCAAACTGAAAACGAAAGAGCAAGTCTAAAAGGGATAATTCCGTAAAAAAAAAGGCCGGGCGTTTGTTTCTTCGCCCGCGCTGGATTATCTTTGCTGTTACAAAAAAGCCAATCCCATTAACCAAACTTTATATGTCAACTAATTCGCAACTTTCACGTGTAGCCGATAACATCCGCATTCTGTCGGCGGCGATGGTCGAGAAGGCTAAATCGGGCCACCCGGGCGGTGCTATGGGCGGCGCGGACTTCATCACGGTGCTTTATACGGAGTTCCTGCGTTATGATCCCGCCAACATGTCGTATCCCTACCGCGACCGCTTCTTTCTCGATCCGGGCCATATGTCGCCGATGCTCTACTCGACGCTGTCGCTCGCAGGCCACTATTCGACCGGCGATCTGAAGTCGTTCCGTCAGTGGGGCAGCGTGACACCCGGACACCCGGAAGTCGATGTAATGCGCGGTGTGGAAAACACCTCGGGACCGCTGGGTCAGGGACATGCCATGGCTTTGGGTGCGGCGATAGCCGAACGCTTCATGGCTGCGCGCTTCGGCGAGTGGATGGCCCATAAGACATATGCCTATATCTCCGACGGCGCCGTCGAGGAGGAGATCTCGCAGGGCGTGGGCCGCATTGCCGGTCACTTGGGGTTGAGCAATCTGATCATGTACTACGATTCGAACAACATCCAGCTCTCGACCAAGGTCGACGAAGTGTGTTCGGAGAACGTGGCGATGAAATACGAGGCCTGGGGCTGGAACGTGCTCTCGGTCGACGGACACAATATTAACGAATTGCGCGAGGCGCTTGTCGCCGCCAACGCCGAGACCGAGCGTCCGACGATCATCATCGGCCATACGGTTATGGGTAAGGGGGCTGTGGCTCCCGACGGCTCGTGCTACGAAGATAAGGTTTCGACCCACGGACAGCCGCTGACCGATGCGGGCGCCGACTTTGCCGCCACGGTGAAGAATCTGGGCGGCAACGCTGACGATCCGTTCGCGGTGTTCGACCAGAGCCGCGAGGCGTTCGCAAAGCGCCGCGAGGCGCTCACGGCGTGGATCGCCGAGCAAACGGAGACCGAAAAATCGTGGCGTTCGACCAACAAGGAACTGGCCCGCAAGCTCGACACGTTCCTCTCGGGACGTATTCCCGAGATCGACTATATGTCGGTGGAGATGAAGCCCGACCAGGCTACGCGCGCCGCATCGTCGACGATGCTGTCGCTCTATGCCGACAAGATCGAAAATATGATCGTGGCTTCGGCCGACCTCTCGAACTCCGACAAAACCGACGGATACCTCAAAAAAACCAAGGCCTTCACGAAAGGCGACTTCTCGGGCAAGTTCTTCCAGGCAGGCGTCTCGGAGCTTACGATGGCCTGCGTGGCCAACGGCATGGCGCTGCACGGCGGTGTGATCCCGGCCTGCGGTACGTTCTTCGTATTCTCGGATTATATGAAGCCTGCGGTGAGGCTTTCGGCACTGATGCACCTGCACGTTATATATATATGGACACACGACTCGTTCCGCGTGGGCGAGGACGGTCCCACGCACCAGCCCGTGGAACATGAGGCGCAGATACGCCTTCTGGAGCACCTGCGCAACCACCGCGGCGAGCGTTCGATGGTCGTGTTGCGTCCGGCCGACTGCGACGAGACCGTTGCGGCGTGGAAGATAGCTCTCGAGGAGCATCGTCCGGTGGCGCTGGTCCTCTCGCGTCAGAACATCAAAAACCTCCCCGCGCTGGGCGCCAGCCGCCGCGACGAGGCCATGCAGGCCGCCAAGGGCGGTTATGTGGTCGTCGATACCGGTAAGCCCGCCGCGGTTTTGGTGGCTACGGGTTCGGAGGTTGCGACGCTGGTCGAGGGCGCCGAACTGCTTGCTGCCGACGGTATCGCCGTGCGCGTCGTTACGGTCCCGAGCGAGGGCCTGTTCCGCGACCAGCCCAAGTCGTACCAGGACGGCGTGCTGCCCGCAGGCATCATGCGCTATGGTCTGACGTCGGGCCTTCCGGTGAACCTCCTCTCGCTTGTGGGTGAGAACGGCTTTATCCACGGCCTCGACCACTTCGGCTATTCGGCGCCCTACAAGGTTTTGGACGAGCAGTTCGGATATAACGGCAAGACCGTTGCCGACGAGGTTAAGAAGATGCTGAAGAAGTAATTTCTATATATGGTATGAGTATGCCGGGGCCTTGGCTCCGGCATTTTTTTTGCGTGTCATTGCGAGAAGGTCCGCAGGACTGACGTGGCAACCCGATGATATGCAAGGCTTTGCAGGTAATCGGATTGCCACACTCGCATTGCTCGCTCGCAATGACATGCATGTTTTTTAAATTTTATTTTTTCATTCTTAATTTTTAATTCTATCTTTGCAGTCCCGTCTGTCAAGCGGGGAAATGTGGAAAGATTTGACTGATTGCAAACCACAATAAAAAAGCGCTAAAGCAGCACATTTTTATTTCCAAGGCAGCCAATTTTTCCCATTTTATACGTTTAACCCTAAAAAATGTATAACATGGGCTTTTTATTTACATCGGAATCGGTGTCCGAGGGGCACCCCGATAAAGTTTCAGATCAGATTTCCGACGCCATTCTGGACGAATTCCTGCGTCGCGATCCCAATTCGAAAGTTGCGTGCGAGACACTCTGCACCACGGGCCTTGTGGTCGTGGCGGGTGAGGTGCGCTCGGAGGCCTACGTCGACGTGCAAACCGTGACGCGCGGTGTGATCAACC
>JAVBTS010000004.1:0-124581 GCA_031556075.1 Alistipes sp. | reverse complement strand
GCTCTTCACGGTTTTCACAATCTTCTCGGCCGAATTGTCCACCAGATTGTGGTCGAATGACTTTAATTTGATTCTGATTTTCTGGTTCATATCGTTTTCTTATTCTATATCCTTACGTTTACCACTCGCCTTCTCGATGATCTCCTTTGCAAGACTTGCAGTGACCTCATCGAAGTGCGAGAACTCCATGGACGATGTTGCGCGGCCCGACGAGATCGTACGCAGTACGGTCACATAGCCGAACATCTCCGACAGGGGAACTTTGGCTTTAACCACGCGGGCGGTGCCTTTCGACTCCATACCGGTGATCTGACCGCGGCGCTTGTTCAGGTCGCCGATGATGTCGCCCATGTTCTCCTCGGGGGTCACGACCTCCACGTTCATGATCGGCTCCATGATCACCGATCCTGCCTTGGGGGCAGCAGCGCGGTAACCGTTGCGGGCGGCGATTTCGAACGACAGCTGGTCGGAGTCCACGGGGTGGAACGAACCGTCCTTGAGGGTGATCTTCATCGAGTCCATCTTGTAACCGGCCAAAGCACCGTTGGTCATCGCCGAAGCGAAGCCCTTCTGTACTGCGGGGATGAACTCCTTGGGAATGTTACCGCCCTTCACCTCGTCGACGAACGTCAGACCCATAGCTCCTTCGTCGGCAGGGCCGATTTCGAAGATGATGTCCGCGAACTTACCGCGACCACCGGTCTGCTTCTTGAATACCTCGCGGTGCTGAACCGTCTTGGTAAGCGACTCTTTGTAGTTAACCTGCGGAGCGCCCTGGTTGATCTCAACACCGAACTCGCGGCGCAGGCGGTCGACGATGATGTCGAGGTGAAGCTCACCCATACCGCTGATCACAGTCTGACCCGAATCCTCGTCGGTGTGAACCGTGAAGGTGGGGTCCTCCTCCGACAACTTACCGAGCGCGATACCCAGCTTGTCGAGGTCTTTCTGCGTCTTGGGCTCTACGGCCAGACCGATAACCGGTTCGGGGAAGGTCATCTGCTCCAGCACGATAGGTGCGTTCTCGGCGCAGAGGGTATCTCCGGTATGAATCTCCTTGAAGCCTACGGCTGCGGCAATATCGCCCGCACCTACGGTCTCCATGGGGTTCTGCTTGTTGGCGTGCATCTGGTAGATACGGCTGATGCGCTCGCGCTTGCCACTGCGTGCGTTCAGCACGTAGGAACCTGCGTCGAGCTTACCCGAGTAGAGGCGGATGAAAGCCAGACGGCCCACAAAGGGGTCGGTAGCGATCTTGAACGCAAGGGCGCAGAACGGATCGTCCTCGCTGGCGTTGCGCAGTTCGACAGCCTCGGTTTTGGGATTAACACCCTCGACGGCAGGAAGATCCATAGGCGAGGGAAGGAATGCCATAACATAGTCCAGAAGCTTCTGAACGCCCTTGTTGTGGAACGACGTACCGCACACCATCGGAACGATCTGCATCGAGATCGTAGCCGTGCGGATAGCGGCGATAAGCTCTTCGGGAGTGATCGACTCGGGATCTTCGAAGAACTTCTCCATCAGCGCATCGTCGGTCGAGGCGACCTCTTCGATGAGCTGTGCGCGCCACTCGGCAGCCTCCTCGGCCATCGAAGCCGGGATGGGGCGAATCTCGAAGTTGTCGCGTACGGTTTTGTCGTCGAAGTAATAGATTGCATTATTATATATAAGGTCAATCAGTCCCTCGAATTTGTCCTCGGCGCCGATAGGCAGAACAACCGGCATAGCCTTGGCTCCGAAGATCTCCTTCACCTGCGAAACAACTGCGTAGAAGTCGGCGCCCGTGCGGTCCATCTTGTTCACGTAGCCCAGACGGGGAACGTTGTACTTGTCAGCCTGACGCCATACGGTCTCCGACTGCGGCTCGACGCCACCCACGGCGCAGAATGCTGCAATGGCACCGTCCAGGACGCGGAGCGAACGCTCCACCTCGACCGTGAAGTCGACGTGTCCCGGGGTATCGATCAGGTTGATCTGGTACTGATGGTCCTTGTAGTTCCAGAATGCGGTCGTAGCGGCCGAAGTGATGGTGATACCGCGCTCCTGCTCCTGGACCATCCAGTCCATCGTAGCGCCACCTTCGTGTACTTCGCCGATCTTGTGTGTTTTTCCAGTATAAAAGAGGATACGCTCCGACGTGGTGGTTTTACCTGCGTCGATATGCGCCATGATACCAATGTTACGTGTGTAATGTAAGTCTCTGGTTGCCATCTGTCGTCTCCTCTTTTAGAATCTGAAGTGTGCGAATGCCTTGTTGGCCTCGGCCATACGGTGCATCTCCTCCTTACGTTTGAAGGCTGCGCCCTGCTGGTTGAAGGCATCCGTTATCTCTGCAGCGAGTTTGTCAGCCATCGTTCTGCCGGCGCGCTTACGCGAATAGAGGACAAGGTTTTTCATGGAAATAGAAATCTTGCGCTCCGGCCGAACCTCCATAGGAACCTGGAAAGTCGCGCCACCTATACGCTTCGATTTTACTTCGACAAGGGGCGTGATATTCTCCAGTGCCTGTTTCCAGACTTCCAGGGGAGATTTTTCAGCGTCCTTCATCTTCTTGCCTACCAGATCCAACGCATCGTAGAAAATGGTGTAGGCAATACTCTTCTTACCATCCAGCATGAGGTTGTTGACAAAACGGGTTACCGCGGTGTCACCGAACTTCGGATCCGGAAGTAGAATTCGCTTTTTTGGCTTAGCTTTTCTCATTGTAGTTTGCTAAATTGAAATTTGTTGCTTGTTAATTACTTTTTCTTTGTCGTTGCTGCCTGTCCGGGTTTGGGGCGCTTGGCACCATACTTCGAACGACGCTGGCGGCGACCGTCCACACCTGCGGAGTCGAGTGCACCGCGAACGAGGTGGTAACGTACACCGGGGAGGTCCTTGACACGACCGCCGCGAACGAGCACGATCGAGTGCTCCTGAAGGTTGTGGCCTTCGCCGGGGATGTAGGCGTTGACCTCTTTGCCGTTTGTCAAACGTACACGAGCCACCTTACGCATTGCCGAGTTCGGCTTCTTCGGGGTCGTAGTGTACACACGGGTACATACGCCACGGCGCTGGGGACACGCGGCGAGTGCGGGAGACTTACTCTTGTCCTCCATCGTCACACGGCCGTTTCTCACTAACTGTTGAATAGTTGGCATCTTAAAACTGTCCTTTAATTGTTAAAAATTCTATCTCCATTGTCCAAAATGGACTGCAAAGGTACGAAAAATTTCCGAATCACAATATATATGCGCATCTTTTTCGCTCTTTTTTCGGCTATTTTATGATGTTTTTATTCTTTTTATTTATAGAATTTTAAAAGTTATGTGTTTTTGCTTATCGTTTTGCATGAATAGATATGATTTTGTGCGGGTTACGCTATACAGAAGTGGCTCAAAAACGATCGAAACGAGCAGTTTTACAAGCTATGCTTGTAATTATTTATGTCTTTGCGAGGAGGACAACAGTCCGACGCGGCAATCCGATTGCTTGCATGGCTTTGCGTTTCATCGGATTGCCACGCTCACCAAAGCTCGCTCGCAATGACACTGCAGAATATAATCGGCTTGCGCAGCGAGCCGGCAGGCCGCAGTTCCGTCCTGCAGAGGCCTGCATCATCACTGCGTGCTGATTTGCCCACCGCGAGCTGCAGCCTGAAAACGAAACCAAAAACGCCTCAAAAACCGGCCACTAATAGCTTGCGAGCAAAATTCAGCACGCCTCCGCCAATTTCTCATTGTTCATTGCTCATTGATTTTTCCTTTCTTTAAAGAAAATAGGATGCGTTTCGGCAATCTTTTGCATGCAAGCCCGCACGATTGCACTCAACTTTCACTATCTTTGCCCCAATTACGACAACAAAATTCAACGAAATACCATGGAATACAACTTCAAAGAGATAGAGTCCAAGTGGCAGAGCCGCTGGCAGCAGGATAAGACCTACAAGATCGAGGTCGACCCCTCGAAGCCCAAATTCTACGTACTCGACATGTTCCCCTACCCCTCGGGAGCGGGACTCCACGTGGGTCACCCGCTGGGCTACATCGCCTCGGATATCTACTCGCGTTACAAGCGCCTGAAGGGCTTCAACGTGCTGCATCCCATGGGTTACGACGCGTTTGGACTCCCCGCCGAACAGTACGCTATCCAGACCGGCCAGCATCCGGCCGTGACCACCGAACAGAACATCGCCCGCTACCGCCAGCAGATGGACAAGATCGGCTTCTCATACGATTGGGACCGCGAGATCCGCACCTGCGAACCCGAATATTACAAGTGGACTCAGTGGGCGTTTCTCGAGATGTTCAAACATTACTACAGCAACGACTTACGCAAAGCGCGCCCCGTCGACGAACTCGTCGCCGCGTTCGCGAAGTCGGGAACCGAGGGGGTCGATGCCGCCTGTTCGCAGCAGATGCGGTTCACGGCCGCAGAGTGGAACTCATGGAGTGAGGCGCAGAAGGAGCAGGTGCTGCAGAATTATCGCCTGGCGTTCCGCGCCGACACCATGGTCAACTGGTGTGCGGCGCTCGGTACGGTGCTCGCCAACGACGAAGTGCACGACGGACTTTCGGTCCGCGGAGGACATCCGGTCGAGCAGAAACGCATGAAACAGTGGCTTCTGCGAGTGACGGCCTACGCCCCGAGGATGCTCGACGGACTGAACCAACTCGAATGGAGTGACTCTTTGAAGGAGATCCAGCGCAACTGGATCGGTCGTTCGGAGGGGGCTCAAATGTTTTTTGACATCCAAAATTCAGCTAAAAAACTCGAAATATTCACCACTCGTCCCGACACGATTTTCGGCGTTACGTTCATGGTCATAGCTCCCGAACACGAGTGGGTTTGCGAACTCACGACGCCCGGAAACAAGGCCGCCGTAGAGGATTATATCGCAGCATCGAAGAAGCGTTCGGAGCGCGAGCGCATCGCCGAGACCAAGCGTGTAAGCGGCGTTGCAACAGGATCTTACGCAATTAACCCCTTTACCGGCAAACCCATTCCGATCTATATTTCCGACTATGTTCTGGCGGGCTATGGAACCGGTGCCATCATGGCCGTTCCGGCGCACGACTCGCGCGACTACGCCTTCGCGAAACACTTCGGCCTGGAGATCGTTCCGGTGGTCGAGGGAGGCAACATAGAGGTCGAGAGTTACGATGCCAAATCGGGAAAAGTAATCAACTCGGATTTCCTCAACGGGAAGGATGTAAAAGAGTCGATTGCGATGATGTTCGACGAAGTGGAGAAGCGCGGTCTGGGCAAAAGACTTATTAACTACCGCCTCCGCGATGCTATTTTCTCGCGTCAAAGATACTGGGGCGAACCGTTCCCGATCTACTATAAGGACGACGTGGCCTACCCTCTCGCGGAGGATAAGCTGCCGCTGGAGCTTCCCGCAATAGCCAATTTCGGCCCCACAGCCGAGGGCGAGCCGCCGCTGGCCCGCGTGAAGGACTGGGCGACGGCGGAAGGCTATCCGTTCGAACTCTCGACGATGCCCGGATTCGCCGGTTCGTCGGCCTACTACCTGCGCTACATGGACCCCCATAACGACAAGGCCCTGGTGGGCCGCGAAGCCGATGAATACTGGCGCTCGGTCGACCTCTATGTAGGTGGTATAGAGCATGCTACTGGCCACCTGATGTACTCGCGTTTCTGGAATATGTTCCTCTTCGACCTGGGCCATGTCTGCGAAGAGGAGCCCTTCAAAAAGCTCGTCAACCAGGGTATGATCCAGGGCCGTTCGAACTTCGTCTACCGCATTGTCGGGACCAACAAATTCGTGTCGCTCGGTCTGAAAGACCAGTACCAGACACAGCCCCTTTATGTCGATGTGAATATCGTCAAGAACGACATCCTCGACACCGAGGCGTTCAAAAAATGGATGCCCGAATACAAGGATGCCGAATTTATCCTCGAGGACGGCAAATACGTCTGCGGCTGGGCCGTGGAGAAGATGTCGAAGTCGTTCTACAACGTCGTGAACCCCGACTATATCGTCGACAACTACGGCGCCGACACGCTGCGCATGTACGAGATGTTCCTCGGCCCCCTGGAGCAGTCGAAGCCCTGGGACACCAATGGAATCGACGGCGTCCACAAGTTCCTGCGCCGCTTCTGGCGCCTGTTCCACGACCGCGACGGCAAACTCATCCTCACCGGCGAGAAGGCCACCGCCGAGGAGCTCCGCACCCTCCACAAGACCATTAAAAAGGTGAGCGAAGATATCGAAAACTTCTCGTTCAACACCTCGGTTTCGGCCTTTATGATCTGCCTCAACGAGCTGGGCGACTGCAGCAAGCGCGAGGTTCTCGAACCGCTGACCGTATTGCTTGCACCGTTCGCTCCCCACATCACCGAGGAGCTCTGGGCGACGCTCGGACACACGACCTCGGTATGCATGGCCGAATACCCCATTTACAATCCGGAGCATCTGGTGCAGAGCTCGATAGAGTATCCGGTTTCGGTCAACGGCAAACTCCGCTTCAAGCAGGAGTACGCCGCCTCGATGACGCCCGCCGAGATCCAGGCCGACGTCGTCGCGCGCCCCGAAGCCAAGAAGTGGCTCGAAGGCAAAGCGCCCAAAAAGGTGATCGTCGTGCCGGGCAAGATCATCAATATCGTAATCTAAAAAACGACCACATGAACCGCATACTCAAACTCGCATCCGCGCTGACGCTCATGACTACAACAGCCTGCTACGCACAGAATTACGGCCAGGATCAGACCCTCAGGATCTGGAACAACACTACCGCGCCCCACAGCAACGGCATCACCACGCCCGAGTTCGAACGCAACCCCAATCGTCTGGCCAACACCTCCGAGGCTGTACTCTACATCTACAATGCCGACCCGGCCAAAGCCACGGGTCAGGCTGTGGTGATCTGCCCCGGCGGCGGTTATTCGGCTCTTGCGATCGACCACGAGGGCTACCAGATGGCGCAATGGTTCGCCGCCAACGGCATCACCGCCGCGTGGCTAAAATACCGCCTTCCAAACGGACATCCCGAAGTTCCGCTCGAGGACGTCGAAATGGCTGTGCGCATCATGGGCGGGCTGGAGGCGGGCTACACAGGCTTCACACCCGATAAAGTCGGCGTCGTGGGCTTCTCGGCAGGCGGACACCTGGCGGCTTCGGCCTGCACGCTGGCAGCTCACAAACCCGCTTTCGCGATACTCTTTTATCCCGTGATCACGGCCGAAAAGGGCAAGGGACACCAGGGTTCGTTCAAGGCTCTGTTGGGCGACAAGCGCAACGACGAAACCGACACCTATTATTCGCTCCAGAACCGCGTGACGGCCGAGACGCCGACCACACTGCTGTTGCTCTCGGACGACGACACTGCAGTGCCGCCGATCAACAGCACACTTTATTACAACGCACTGAAAACCAACAAAATAAATGCTTCGATGCACATCTACCCCACAGGCGGCCACGGCTGGGGATTTCACGACGATTTCCGCTACAAGGCACAGTGGCAGGAGGCCGTTCTCGACTGGCTGAAGACGCTGAAATAATCCCGCTCAAAAATCCCTGAAAAATGAAGAAATTTGTTCTGGTCCTCGCGCTTCTCACCGTAGCGCTTCCCGCCGCCGCGCAACTTATGGACGACGGCACGGTGCAGATCGTGGGCTATTGGAGCCGCGGCGACAAGTACGACTACGACTACTCCAAAACCAAGTCGCGGATCATCGACGGCGACACCACCGTGTTGAGCACCATGACCGAGCGACTGACGTTCGAAGTCGTCGACTCGACGGCGACCTCCTACACGTTAAGCCTCACATTCAGCGACATGCGCACCAGCGATGAATCCGCACAGCGCGTTCACGACGTCGTGGCGGCCGCGGGTCTCGAAGACATAACGCTTCTGCGCACCAGCGAAATGGGCACATTCCATATGATCGCCAACCTCGACGAATGTCTCGAGCAGGGTCGAAAAGCCGCGGAGGTCGCAGCTCCGGCCATCTACGCCGAGATATCCGACGAGCAGAAGCAGGCAATCCCCTACGACCGGTTCGCCGATATGATGAAAGGCATGATGGGCGACCCGAAGGCTATCCAACAAGCCAACATGGAATATATCGGGCGGTTCTTTTTCTACCACGGCGCACGCCTGAAGATCGGACACGAATACTCAATCGAGGACTCCATACAAGGTCTGTTCGGCGGTACTGCCCCGACAACCCTCTATTTCTGGGCCGACAAGGAACTGACCGACGAGGTGTCGGCGGTAATGTACACCTACAACGAAATAGACGCCAAAGACGTGACCACCAAATCGATGGATAATGCAATGCATGCACTGGGGCTTGGCGATATGGTGAGCGAAGGCGGGTTCGCGGCCGTGACCGGCAACCTGCAGCTGAAGATCGAGGACAGTTCGACCGTCGAAGTGCATCTCGATTCGGGTTGGCCGCTCAATATCATCCAGATCCGCGACATCATCGCTACCGACGAGAACGGGAAAAGCGTCATAACGCAGCAACTATCGCACCTCTCGCTGGCCGATTAGAATTGCGCGCATGTCATTGCGAGCATGCTTTGCTCGCACGGCAAAGCTGCGGTTAAGCGAGTGTAAAATCGGCTTACAGGTTCCGCCGGGCGGGAACAACCGAAGCCCCCCCCTGCAGGGGTATTAATCCGGTTACTCGCACCGCCCTGCATATCATCAGATTCCCGCATCAGTCCTGCGGGCTTCCTCGGAATGACAGTCCAGATTTAAACAGTCTCAAAATTTTTAATTCTTAATTTTTAATTTTTAATTAATTGTATAGTATCTTTGCACCTCAAGCAAAGATACTATACAATTTTTATGGCAGACAACAGCATATTGTACCGTCTCGACGGTCTGAAACTCAAGTACGAAGAGACCGGTCAGAAGCTCACCGACCCCGAAGTCATCGCCGACGTCAAACAGTTCATCGCCCTCAACAAGGAGTACCGCGAGCTGGAGCCCATCGTCGAGACCTCCGACCGCTACCGCACGGCGTTGGCCAACCTGGCCGAGGCCAAAGACACACTCTCCAACGATAAGGACGAAGAGATGCGCGAAATGGCGCGCGAGATGATCTCGGAGCTCGAGCCCGAGGTGGTGCGTCTGGAAGAGGATATCAAGCTGCTGCTCATCCCCAAAGACCCCCAGGACAGCAAGAACGCCATCGTCGAGATCCGCGGCGGCACGGGCGGCGACGAGGCGGCGATCTTCGCCGGCGACCTGCTGCGCATGTATACCAAATATGTCGAGAACAAGGGCTGGAAATACGAGATAACCTCGTCGAACGAGGGTACCGCAGGCGGATTCAAGGAGGTTGTGATGAAGGTCACGGGAAACAACGTCTACGGAACGCTCAAATATGAGTCGGGCGTGCACCGCGTGCAGCGCGTGCCCCAGACCGAGACCCAGGGCCGCGTGCACACCTCGGCCGCTTCGGTGGCCGTGCTGCCCGAGGCCGAGGAGTTCGATATCGAGGTGTCGATGAACGACGTGCGTAAGGATACGTTCTGCTCGAGCGGTCCGGGCGGACAGTCGGTCAATACCACCTATTCGGCGATCCGGCTCACGCACATCCCCACCGGAATCGTCGTGCAGTGTCAGGACCAGAAGTCGCAGCTCAAAAACTTCGACAAGGCGTTCGAGGAGCTCCGAACCCGAATTTTCAACCTCGAATACGCCAAGTATCTCGACGAGATAGCATCGAAGCGCAAGACGATGGTCTCGACGGGCGACCGTTCAGCCAAGATCCGCACCTACAACTATCCGCAGGGGCGCATCACCGACCACCGCATCAACTACACCATCTACAACCTTTCGGCCTTTATGGACGGCGATATCCAGCACTGCATCGACGCGCTGATCGTCGCCGAGAACGCCGAGCGACTCAAGGAGAGCGAACTCGGTTAGTTCGTTTTCGGGTTGTGGCTCGCGCCAGGCCTATAGATATCGCACCAGGCCTATAGATATGAGAAGCAGATAGCGGGCCTTGACTTCACCCACGTTTTTTGCGTTCGGCAAAACGAACAGGTCTGCTCTGCCTCGCTGATCAAAAACGCCTGCAGGACCGAGGGTGCCGGCTCGCTTCGGAAGTTGGAAAACGCACAGCGAACAATCTACACAAAAAGAATAAAATGACACTTCCCGCAGATTTTGAAAACGAGGTCTATTCGATAGTCGCCCAGATTCCCGCCGGATGCGTCAGCACCTACGGGCAGATCGCACGACTGGCCGGAATGCCCGGATATGCCCGCCATGTGGGGCACGCTCTGTGCGAGGCTCCCAAAGGCATAGCCTGCCACCGCGTCGTGAACGCAGCGGGGCGCACGGCTCCCGGATGGACCGAGCAACGCGGGCTTCTGGAGGCCGAAGGCGTAGGGTTCAAGGCAAATGGTTGCGCAGACCTCACCCGCTATGGTTGGAAGGAGATTTTGTAGTGGTTTTTCGGCTCGCTACGCAAGCCGGCAGATTTTCGGCCTTCGCAGAAGGTCGGCAGACCGCAGTTCCGCTTTGCAACCGTTTTTGATCAGCGAGGCAGAGCAGACCTGTTCGTTTTGCCGAACGCAAAAAACGTGGGTGAAGCCAAGGCCTGCTCTTCTTTTCTCTTCGTTCTGAACCGTCCACCGCGAACTGCAGCCTGAAAACAGAGGCAATATCTCTCCGCAAAACGCGTTTTCTCATAAAACAGACGCATGAAAATCATCCGAATATATCTTTTGCTTTCCACGCTCGCGTTCGCCGTTCCGGGGTCGGCGCAGCAACCGCTGTATATTGTCAACGGCGTAGAGCGCGAAGAGATAAGCACCATTCCGCCCGCCGATATCCTTCATACGGAGATGCTTCCGGTCGACGAAGAGACCATTGCGCGCTACGGTGAAAAGGCGTTCGACGGCGTAATGCTCATCACCTTGCGCTACGACCAGCCGGCCGTATTCCCGGCCGGCGAATCATTCAATAAATACATTGCCAAAAGCGTGAAATGGGAGGCCGACGAGCCTGCCGCACGCGTGGTTCTGCGCTACACCGTGACCCCCGAAGGACGCACCGTCGTAGGCGCCGAGCTCGAATCGACCGACAGCCGCCTGAAGCGCCGCGTCGTGAAAGCCGTGGCCGAAGCGCCGTCGTGGACCCCCGCCATGAAGGAGGGCGCTCCCGTGGCCAGCGAGGGCGTTCTCCACGTCCAGCTCCCCGAGGGAAAACCCATGCCGCGCCCAATGGAAATAGTCTGGCGGTAATAAATCAAATGAGAGGTGAAAGGTTAATTTTCACCTTTTTTGCTACCTTTGTGTCATGCAGGCACACATGACTCTATCGCAGTTGCAACGGCTCGTGAAGGATACGCTCCACGAGCGTTTTGCTTTGCCGGTGTGGGTCGCGGCCGAGATCTCGGAGATCAAGGTCAACTACTCGGGTCACTGCTACATGGAGCTCGTGGAAAAGGGCGGCGAGAATGCCGTTCCCACAGCCCAGGCCAGGGCTGTCGTGTGGAGGTCGGCCTATCCGCGCATCGCAGGTTATTTCGAGGCCGAGACCGGGCAACGGCTCGCCGCGGGAATCAAGATCCTGGCCCGCGTGACGGTCACCTACCACGAGCTCTACGGTTTCTCGCTCCAGATAACCGATATCGACGCCGCGTATACGCTCGGCGACATGGAACGCCAGCGTCAACAGACCATCGCGCAGCTGCAGAAAGACGGCGTATGGGACATGAACCGCGAGACGGAGATGCCACTCGTGGTCCAGCGCGTGGCCGTGGTCTCGAGCGCCAATGCCGCAGGGTGGCAGGATTTTCGTAATGAACTGGCCGGCAATCCATACCAGTTTAAACTGACGCTTTTCGACGCCTTTATGCAGGGTGCCGCGGCCGAAGAAGCCATCGTAGAGGCCCTGTGCCGCATAGCGGAAAATCATGAACAATTCGACGCCGTGGTCATCATCCGCGGCGGAGGTTCGGCCAGCGATCTGGGATGCTTCAATGCCTACCGGCTGTGCTCGCATATAGCCCAGTTTCCGCTGCCCGTAGTCACCGGCATCGGCCACGACAAGGACGTCAGCGTAGCCGATATGGTGGCCCACACCGCGCTCAAAACTCCCACCGCCGTGGCCGGCTGGATCATGGAGCAGGCCGCGAATTTCGACGGCTGGCTCGACTATGCCGCCGTGCAGCTCCACGACGCCACAAAAGCGGCGATACATACCTACGAAATAGATCTGGAGCGCCTTTCGGGCGAAATCAGGCGTCTTTCGGGCGAGCTTCTAACGCGCCGTAAACTGCGTCTGGAGCACCTCGCAGAGATGCTTCCGCAGGCCGCGGGCGACCTGCTTGCGCGGCAGGCTCTGCGGCTTGAGACGGCTGCGGAACTCGTGGCCGGGCGCTCTCCCGAGCGCATTCTGCGGTTGGGATTCGCCGTGGTGCGCAGCGGTGGCAAGGCCGTGGCTTCGGCAGCGGCGGTCGGCAGCGGCCAGCGGCTCGATATAGAGCTCGCGGACGGCAACATTATTGCAGAAGTAAAATAGAAAATATATGGCAAAAAAAGAGATCAAATACGCCGAGGCAATGACAGGTATCGAGCAAATACTCACACGGTTGCGCAACGAGGAGATGGACGTCGACAGCCTTGCCGCCGAGGTCCGCCGCGCAACGGAGCTTATCGCCGAATGCAAGACCCGGCTACGTAAAGCCGAAGACGAGGTGAAGAAGATTTTGGAGTAAAAAACAGCGTATTTCATTACCAGGAGGAGTGCCGGAATCCGATGATATATACAGCTTCGCAAGCAATCGGATTGCCACGCAAGCGTGCTCGCAATGACATCCACAACTATTAATGATGAAAAAACTTATCCGCTGGTCGTTGAACCACATTCCGCGCACGGCGCTGCAACGCGTCGCGGGATGGGCCGTGCCGGTCGCCGGGCTGCTCTACAAGGGGCGTGGTAAGGAATGTCCGGTGTGCGGCTCGAAGTACCGCAGGTTTATGCCCTACGGCTATGTGCAGTCGCGAGCAAACGCCTTGTGCCCCAGCTGCTTGTCGCTCGAGCGGCATCGGCTTTTGTGGCTCTATCTGACGCGCGAAACCAACCTGCTGACATCGTTCCCGCGCACGCTCCACATCGCCCCCGAGGTGTGCATCATGCGGCATCTGAAGCCTCATTTCGACGCTCATCCCGGGCAGTATATAACGGCCGATCTGGAGAGTCCGCTAGCCGATATGCATTTCGACGTGCAGCAGATTCCGTTGGCGGATGAATCGGTCGACGTGGTGATCTGCAACCACCTGCTGGAACATGTCGCCGACGATTGCAAGGCGCTCCGGGAGCTGCACCGGATCATGCGTCCGGGCGGTTGGGGCATCGTTCTTTCGCCCGTGGAGCGCGATTACGAACAGACTTACGAAGATGATGCAATAACCGACCCCGAGGAGCGCACACGCATTTTCGGGCAGTACGATCACCGCCGGATTTACGGTGCCGACTACGCCGACCGGCTGCGCAGCGCGGGGTTTGAGGCGGCGGATATCGACTATACCGCGACGTTCACAGAGGCCGAGCGAGAATTATACGCGTTGCCGGTCGATCATATTTATGTGGTTTATAAGCACTAAATACGTCTGTCATTGCGAACGAGTGCAACGAGCGTGGCAAAGTTGCGATTAAGTGAGCCCAAAATCTGCTTGCAGATTATGCCGAGCGGGAGCAACGCTTTCGATAAGTAAGTGCAAAGTGAGTTTACTCATTTTGCCGAACGTATAAAACGAAGAAGAATTCAACTAAAACCCCCGTAGGGGGGGGGCAGCATTTTACAAGAAATCAGATCCCCATGTCGTGCTTATAGCACTCCTCGGGATGACAGGCAAAAAGCACCACTTTTGGCACCATTACCCCAAAAAAAGCGGTAACGACCTCAATCGTTACCGCTTTTTTAATTCTGCAAGTATCTCTTATTTTATTCCCAATTTCTTGGCCACGTCCTTCGGCAAGGCATTCTTATTCACCATCACCGACAAGGTCTTATACTCCACGAACGGCCGTGAAAAATAGTAATAACCGTCATACGGAGCACGCACGTCCCACGAATTCTTGACCTTGTAGTACTTGTTGCCGTTCTGATCGACCGCCGTGCCAGTGATCTGCATGCCGTGATCGTCGGTGGTCTCATAGTTGTCGTAGGCCTGCTGGCGCACCTCCTGGGTGATGGTGCGCTCCTTGCCCGGCTTGTCGAACTTGTAGAGCGCGGCCTCCTTCTCGGCCGCGGTGAGCTTACCCCAGCGCTCGGCCTCGGTGCCCTCCATTCCCTCGGCGTTGGCCTCGGGAACGATCGCTATGGCGCCTGTGCGGCTAAAGCCCTTTTCGCTAACGTCGGTGCCCCACGCCACGGTATAGCCGTTGGCGATGGCGTTATCGACCACCGACATCATCTCGGCCAGAGGTACGTTCCACACCTTGTCCCAATTCCAGTTGTCGGGAACTTCCAAAGCGAATTCCGTATAGAACGGATGATGCATGAATGAACTTATCTCGACATAATTGGAGAGATCAATGGGCAGCGACGCGGCGTACGACTGCGGAGTGTACTGCTTCCCGTTGTAGGTGAACGTCTTGGGCATAACGCCGAAATAGGCGTCCAGAATACCGTTCAGACCGGCCTGCCAGGCAGTTGTAAGCTTGCCGTCGCGCTTGTCGCCCGACTTGATCACTGCGTCGGCGTAGGCCTTGATCACAGCGTCGATCTCGTCGAAATGGGGCTTCGCGGTGCCGTAGTTAAGGCCCGGATATATCTCCTCGGGAACGATGCCGTAGCTCTGGATGCCGCTGATCACGTCATGTGCCTGACCGCCTACGGCAAGGTTGAGATATCCGTGCAGGCGGACATATTTAACCGCCTTTTCGAAGTAGATATTGCGTACGATCCACATCTCCGACAGGTCCGTTTCGGGGCCTCCGGCGCGCAGGATCTCGCTCTCCAGAAATCCGAGCGTCGAATAGCACCAGCAGGTGCCGCTGCGGCTCTGGTCCTTGACCGGCGTGGCCGCTATGGTCTTGACGTCGGTGAACTTATAACCTTCGGGCTTCGAAGGGGCGGCGGGGCTCTGCGCAGCGGTCGCAGATGCGACGCACAGCGCGGCGAGAGTCAGAAAAAGGTTTTTCATAACACTTATTTTTTGGATGTAGCGACGATTTTGAGGCACTCCTCAAGTGTCAGCGTCTCGGGCTTCGCACCCTTGGGCAGACGGTAGTTTTTGCTCTTATAGGCGATATACGCGCCGTAACGTCCGTTTTTGATCAACATGTCGGGATCTTCCGGGAAGCTGCGCAGAGGCGTATTGGCCGCCGCTGCGGCAGCCTGCTGCGCCTCGACCAGCTCCACGGCGCGCTCATAGGTAATGGCATAGGGATCGTCGCCCTTCTGCAGCGAAGCGAACGACTTTCCGTGGCGCACGTAGGGACCGAATTTACCGATACCGACCACCATCTCCTCGCCGTTGAACACGCCGAGGTTGCGCGGCAGAGCGAACAGCTCCAGCGCCTCCTCGAGCGATATGGACTCGATAAGCTGGCCCTTCTTGAGCGACGCAAAGCGCGGTTTCTCGCCCTCGGCGCCCTCGATCTCGGCCATGGGGCCGTAGCGGCCGATGCGGGCCTTGACGGCATGGCCGGTCTTGGGATCCGTGCCCAGAATGCGCACCTGCGAACTCTTGTCGTTCTGGGTTTCGATCGCTGTGTCTACCATCCGGTGGAACGGACCGTAGAAACCGTCGATCATACCCTCCCAGGTGATGTCGCCGTCGGCGATGCGGTCGAACTCCTTCTCGACCGAAGCCGTGAAGTTGTAGTCGATGATCGGGCCGAACTGCGTCTCGAGGTAGTCGTTGACAACCATGCCGATATCGGTGGGCGACAGGCGGTTTTTCTCTTTGCCGTAGCTCTCCGACATCATTTTCACGGCGATCTTGTCGCCCGCGAGGGTCATCTGCACGAAGTTACGCTTCTGGCCCTCCTTATTCTGCTTAACCACGTATCCGCGGTTGATGATGGTTGTAATCGTAGGCGCATAGGTCGAGGGGCGGCCGATGCCGAGCTCCTCGAGGCGCTTCACCAACGACGCCTCATTGTAGCGGGGCGGCGCCTGGGTAAACTTCTCGGTGGCGGTGGTCTGCGTGGGGATCACGCGGTCGCCGGCGGCCATTTTGGGCAGCAGGCCCTCACCGCTCTCGGCGGTCTGGTCATCGTCCGTAGACTCCGAATAGAGGCGCAGAAAGCCGTCGAAACGAACGACCTCGCCCGTAGCCACGAACTGCTCCTTCGAGCCCGACATATCTATAACAATATTGGTGCGGTCCAACTCCGCGCAGACCATCTGCGAGGCGACGGTGCGCTTCCAGATCAGGTCGTAGAGCTTCTTCTCGGCAGGTGTGCCCTCGATCTCCTGACGCTCGATATACGACGGACGGATCGCCTCGTGAGCCTCCTGGGCACCTTTGGTCTGGGTTTTATAGTTGCGCCACGACGAATATTTTTCGCCGAAAAGCTTTATGATCTCCTCTTTGCACTGCGCCTGGGCGTCCTTCGAGAGGTTCACCGAGTCGGTACGCATATAGGTGATAAGACCCTGCTCGTAGAGCTTCTGGGCGACGGACATGGTTTGCGAAACCGACATGCCGAGCTTGCGACCGGCCTCCTGCTGGAGGGTCGAGGTGGTGAACGGCGGCGCGGGATAACGCTGCGCGGGTTTCTCCTCGGCCTTGGCAACGGTGAAAGTTGCGCCGATGCAACTCTTCAAAAATTCTTCGGCCTGGGCTTCGCGCTCGAAATGCGACGACAGCGCGGCTTTGAAAAGCGTCTTCTCGGGATCGGCAGCCGAATAGAACTGTGCAACCACGCGGAAGTAGGGAGCCGATTTGAAAGCAATGATCTCACGCTCGCGCTCGACGATAAGTCTCACCGCCACGCTCTGCACGCGGCCCGCCGACAGCGCCGGACGAACCTTCTTCCACAGCACGGGCGAGAGTTCGAAGCCCACCAGGCGGTCCAGAATACGGCGCGCCTGCTGTGCGTTCACAAGGTCCATATTGACCGTGCGCGGGCTCTCGATAGCCTCGAGGATCGCACGCTTGGTGATCTCGTGGAACACGATACGCTTGGTGCGGTCGACCGGGAGACCCAACACTTCGGTCAGGTGCCATGCGATGGCCTCTCCTTCGCGGTCCTCATCGGACGCCAGCCATACGGTCTTGTCCTTGGCCAGCTTCGACAGTTCGTCGACGACCTTTTTCTTATCGGCAGGGATCTCGTAGATCGGCTTATAGCCTCCTGCGACGTTGATACCCAGGTCCTTCTTGGCAAGGTCGCGGATATGTCCGAAGCTCGACTTGACGATGAAATCTTTTCCAAGGAACTTTTCTATGGTTTTGGCCTTGGCGGGCGACTCGACGATAACTAAATTTTCCTGCATTGGGTTTTAACTCTTTTATCAGAAATGCGAAAACCTAAGTCTACACTTAGGTTACGCTTTCGGTATGTTTGTATTCTATCTTATCATGCTGTACGCCAGCTCGATCTTTATCGGAGCGTCCTGCTTGGTGACCCCGTCGCCCGGATTTTCGCCCTGGGCCACGGTGTAGGCCCCCGTGTAGAGCGAATAGGCTTCGGGACCGAGGTATATCGACCGCTTGCCCACGTTGTCGAGGTTTACGGCACGGCCCTCCGCTTTGGCGGCCTTGGCCTCCTTGACGTAGTTGTTCCACACGAGCTGAAGCTGACCCGTTATGTCCATCGTGTAGCATCCGCGGCTGCGGTTGATATATCCGCTGTAGTCGAGGCTTACGCTGTAGGAGTTTTCGTAGACGTAGGCGTAGTCGGAGATCGGAGATAACGTTTTATAATTGGTATACATGCCCAAACGGCTCTGGGCCGAATTCATCTGTGCGATCAGGTCCGCCAGATCGGCGTCGATCATATCGCGCCAGTCGTAGGCCGCACCCGTGAAGTAGATCGACATCTTGGCCTGGTTGAAAGCCAGCGTCGTGAAGCCTTTGCCCGAGGCCGCATTCTCGGTCTCGAGAGCCTGCTCCAGAGCATCGAAGAACTCCTGCGTGAAGGTTATTTCCGAGATCACGCCGCCCATGCCCTCGACGTAGAGCGTCTGGGTGGGAGGACGGTTATCGTTGGTCTCGACGGCGTCGGCTATGCTGAACTTGGCGTTGGTATAGTCGTGGCGCACGCTGTTGACCGACACGTTGCCATAGTCGAGGTACTGGTCGTAGAAGTAGTAGACCATACCTATGGTATCCTGGATAAGCGTGGGGTCGGATTCCACGCGGTTACGTCCGTAGACCGACAATCCCGACGACGAGAGCGTCGTGGAGTAGACGGCACCGCCCGTCGTGGCATCCTGCACCGGTTTGATATAGAGTCCTTTGAACTCATTCATCCAGTACTCGAGGCTGTCGAGGCTATAGATGGTATAGTCGTCTTTGTAGGTTCCCGACTGCAGCATCAGGCGGCCAATGTAGTCCTTGCCCGCCTGCGTGGGGGTGAGCGTCACGGCCGTGGTCGAGGGCCCTTTGTCGCCGCCCAACGCGAAGGTGAAGAGCACGTCGCTGCCGATGATGCCGGCGCCCTCGATGTCGTAGTTGACGTAGAACGTGGTGTCGCGCCTGGTCTTGCCCTCGGCGATCGGTTTTTCGGTGAGGTAGTCGTTGCTGATGACCTCATACACGGCGAAAGTCTGCGCCACGGTGGTATCGCCGCCGTAGCTGGCGATCGAGAGCAGTATCTGCGCCGAATCGAGGAACGGCATGTATCCGAAGAAGTCCTCGGGAACGGCGTAATAGGAGGCATACTGCGACAGGAACGCCGCCGTACGCATGCCGAACGTGTCGTTGACCATCGACCCCATGTAGCCGTAGGAGATGTTGGACGAAACGATGGAGTCGGTCTGGAAGAGGCGTGTCTCGACGTATTTCTTGGGATTCAGCTCACCGCTCAAATCCCTGGCGCCAAGGACCATATAGCCGGCCTTCATCTGCTGGTTGTCGGGCACGAGATTCGAGCCCAGCGTATCGTCGACCGTCGTACAGCCCGCGAATGACAGCACGCCGGCGACAAGAGTGGCCGCGGCTGCGCGGAAAATACGGCGGAGATTATTGGATCGCTTCATAGAATCGTTTGTAATTATCGAAAAAGTCGGGTTCCTCCGGCGACTGGTATTCGAGTATCGGTTTCCCGCTCTTACGCGCGAACTCCAACACCCTGGCATCCACATCGGCCGATGCCGCAACTATGCCGTCGGCATACTCCATAACGAAGCGGCAGAGATTTTCGTATGAGGGCTCCGAAAGAATCTCAAGATTTTTATCCTTAACGCCTTCGTGTGCTATCTTCGTGGCGAATCCCTTGTCCAGCTCACCGGGGAATCCGTCGCCGTAGAGCGACACCACGACCTTCACGTCGCGAAACACCGGATCGTCGGCGAAAACGCGTTTGAGATAGACCGGAACCACGCCCGTGAACCATCCGTGACAGTGCACCACCGTAGGTGTCCAGCGGAGTTTGCGTACCGTTTCCAGCACGCCGCGGGCGAAAAACAGAGCCCTTTCGTCGTTATCGGGAAAATAAGCGCCATCCTCGTCGGTGAGCACCGATTTGCGCGAAAAATAGTCGTCGTTATCGATAAAGTAGACCTGCACACGGGCTGAAGGTATCGAGGCCACCTTGATGATGAGCTGGTGGTCGTTGTCGTCGATGATGAGGTTCATGCCCGAAAGGCGTATCACCTCGTGGAGCTGGTGACGGCGTTCGTTGATGCACCCATAGCGGGGCATGAACGTGCGGATTTCATTTCCGCGCTCCTGCATCGCCTGCGTAAGCGAGCGGCACAACCCCGAAACCTCCGTCTCCGGCAGGTAGGGCGTGATCTCCTGACATACATACAGTATCTTACTGGTCATGGTGCTTGGGGGTTTTAAAACGCTTAATATTGCAAAGGTAGCGAACGCCGGGTGGCAAATCAATTTATTTGAATTTGTCCGAGGCGCATCCTATCTTCTGCAAAGGTACGTAAAAATTATCAAAGAATGAGCATCGCGTCGCCGTAAGTACCAAAGCGATAACCCTCTTCCCTGGCAATTTTGTAGGCGTTCATAACCGTATCGTAACCGCCGAAAGCGGCCACCATCATCAACTGCGTGGAGAACGGCAGGTGGAAATTCGACACCATGGCGTCGGCCACCGTGAACTCATAGGGTGTGAAGATGAACTTGTTGGTCCAGCCGCTCATGGGCTTGATCATTCCGTTGGTCGACACAGCCGTTTCGATGGCGCGCATGACGGTCGTGCCCACGGCCACGATTTTGCGGCTCTCGTTCTTGGCGTCGTTCACGGTCTGGGCCGTCTGCTCGTTCACCATGAACTGCTCGGAGTCCATTTTGTGCTTCGAGAGGTCCTCGACGTCGACCGTGCGGAAGTTTCCCAAACCCACATGCAGCGTAAGGAACGTCTTCTCGACGCCCTTTATCTCCATGCGCTTCATGAGGTGCTTCGAGAAGTGCATGCCGGCCGTCGGTGCGGCCACGGCACCCTCGTTCTCGGCGAAGATCGTCTGGTAACGATCGGCATCCTCGGGCTCGACCTTCTCGCGCACCCACTTCGGAAGCGGCGTCTCGCCGAGGCTGAAAAGAGCCTCCTTGAACTCCTCGTAGGAGCCGTCGAAGAGGAAGCGCAACGTGCGGCCGCGCGAAGTCGTATTGTCGATCACCTCGGCCACCAGCAGGTCGTCGTCGCCGAAGTAGAGCTTGTTGCCGATGCGGATCTTGCGCGCCGGGTCGACCAGCACGTCCCACAGACGCAGGTCGCGGTTGAGCTCGCGCAGCAGGAAGATCTCGATTTCGGCGCCGGTCTTTTCTTTATTTCCGTAGAGGCGTGCCGGAAAGACTTTTGTGTCGTTGAACACGAAAAGGTCTTTCTCGTCGAAATATTCGATTATGTCTTTGAAATGGCGGTGTTCGATGGTCCCCTTTGCACGGTCGATGACCATCATACGCGATTCGTCGCGGTTTTGGGCCGGATATTTGGCCAACATTTCGGGCGAAAAATCGTACCCGTATTGCGATAACTTCATAGTTTTGACGCTCTTAATTTGTTCGCGTTCGATTGATTGACAACCTATTATAAAACCCCTTTCTTAAAGGGGCAGAATAAATATTATACGCAAAAATATCTATTTTGTTTCAATGTTTTCTAAATTTTGTAAAAATATATCCAGTTGCATCGCTTTTTCGGCCATGAAGCCGCCGCTGCGCGTACGCCTCAACGACGTCAAGTGCCCTCCGCTGCCGAGCGCCTGGCCTATCTCGTGGGCCAGCGAGCGGATATAGGTTCCCTTGCTGCAGCGTACGCGGATGCGGATGCGCGGCAACTCACACTCCATGAGTTCCATCTCATAGATGGTGATGAGCGCCTTGCGCAGCTCGACCTCCTCGCCCGCACGGGCAAGTTCGTAGGCGCGCATTCCCTCGACCTTCTTGGCCGAGTAGACCGGCGGCGCCTGGAGCCTTTCGCCCGTGAGCGATGCAAGGGCCTCTTCGACCGCTTCGCGCGTGATATGCTCCCAGGGGTAGGTCTGGTCTATTTCGTGCTCGAGGTCGTAGCTGGGGGTCGTGGCGCCCAGCATCACGTCGGCGATATATTCTTTCTCCTCGGCCTGCAAAGAGTCGACCATTTTTGTTGCGCGGCCTATGCAGACCAGCAGAACGCCGGTAGCCAGCGGATCGAGCGTCCCGGCATGACCGATCTTAATCTTGCGGAACCCGCACTTGTGAAGCGCAAATTTCATCTTGCGCACCACGTCGGCCGAGGTCCACGTCAGCGGTTTGTCGATAACGGCTATGTGGCCCTCCTCGAAATTCACACCACTAAAAACTGACTGTTCATCCATTAGCACAGGCAGCTTATGATCGACACGAGGCCGACGATGGCGCAATAGACTGCGAACCAGATAAGTTTGCCTTTCTTAACGATCTCGATCATGAATTTGCAGGCCAGGCATCCGGTCACGAACGACGCGAAGAATCCCGCGGCGATGGTCATAAAGGACAGTCCGGCCGTGAGTTCGCCGCTTGCGATCTCGAGTACCGTTTCGCCCAGGATGGGGGCCAGGATCATCAGGAACGAGAACTGCGCCACGGCGGCCTTCTTGTTACCCAGCAGCAGTCCGGTGGCGATGGTCGTGCCCGAACGCGAAAGACCGGGCATGGCGGCCACGGCCTGTGAGAGACCGATGATGAACGAATCGCGGTAGGAGATCGCCTCTTTCTGGCGCGGCTTGGCGTAGTAGGCGAAGGTGAGCAGCGTGGCCGTCAACAGCAGCATCGCACCCACGATCACGAGAATATAGGGTGAATCGAGCATGGCATTGATCTGGTCTTTGAACAGAAAGCCCACGATGCCGATGGGGATCATCGAGATCACGAGTTTGATGATATAGGCCTGCTCGTCGTTGAAGCGGCGCGAGAAGAGCCCTTTGAGGAGTTTCCACACCTCGGGCCACAAAACGACGATCGTGCTCAACACGGTCGCGGCATGGAGCGCGACGTCGAACGTAAGGTTTTCTTCGATTTCGACGCCCAGCAGCTCTTTGGCGATTTGGAGGTGTCCGCTGCTCGATACGGGCAGGAATTCGGTGATGCCCTGCACGATGCCGAGCAATATGGCTTGTATTATATCCATTATTTATCGTAGCGTTTCATGATTGCAAAGATCTCCATCGCAAAGCCGCCGACAACGAGTATCGGGGCCAGCGTGATGCGGCGCCACGAGAACATGGCGTAGTTGAACTCGTCGGGCGAGTCGCTGCCGCCGCCGGCCATGAGTACAAAACCCAGCAGGATCACGGCAAAGCCTGCGGCCAGCCATATATAGTTGCGGCGCGTGAGGGGCATGCGGGGGTTTTCCGGCTCCTGCGGCTGTTTTTCAGGGGTATTTTTCATCTAATAGAGGTATATTTTGTTCGACTTCATATTAACGAATTTATTGAGGGCGAAGTATGTGAAGAGCCCCGAGATAATGATGCCGCCGGCGATCATCGAGCCTACTATGATGCCTATTTTTTCGATCTCGGCAATGGTCATCAGTTCGGGCACGGCCTCGTTAAGCCCGTAGACCGCCGCGACGAACATCAGCGCCGCGCCCACGCCGGCCAGGATGCCCTGCGTGATGCTGCTGCCCAGAAACGGACGCATGATGAACCACTTGGTGGCACCGACGAGTTTCATGGTATTTATAAGGTAGCGCTTCGAGAAAATAGCGAGACGTATCGTATTACCTAATAATATAACAGATATCGCCAGCAGCGCGCCGCCGAACAGCAGCAGCACCAGGCGGATCTTGTTGACCGTGGCATGCAGGCGCTCGGCCATAAGCGCCGGGTAACTCACCTGCTCCACGCCGTCGATTTTCTGGGCCTCGGCCACGAACGCCTCGATGCGCGCTTTATCCGAAGATGCGGCTGTGAGGGTCAGCTCGAACGAGTCGAGCAGCGGATTGTCGCCCAGCACCTCTTCGAATTCGCCGGCAAACATGCGGCGAAACTCCGCGTCGTCGGCCTTCTCGTCCTTCGATACGAAGGTCACGGAGCCGACCAGTTCATCGTCTGCAAGTTGTTTTTCGATCCCTGCACGGCGGTCGTCGGAGAGGCCGTTCTTGAGTTCGACCGTTACGGCGATGCTCTGCTGCAGCGTATCGGCGACCTTCATCGCCGCGACCATCAGGTACCCCACCGATCCCAGCAGGAAGAGTACCAGCATGATGCTCACCGTGGAGACGATATAGGAGTTGCGAACCTTGCGCTTAAGCCTTTTATTGTCTTTCATATCTTTCTCTTTTTCAATACATAGAATACCGCGGCCGCCGCGGCGCCCAACAATATCGCCAGCGAACAGGCAAGCGTTATGCCCTCGGTCACGGCCCAGCCCGGAGCGCGGAACCGCCACTCCACGGTGTGCTGACCCGCAGGCAGGTTCATGGCGCGCAGCACGTAGTCGGCGCGGAAATAGGAGGTCTCGATACCATCTATATATGCCTTCCAGCCCATATCGTAGTATATCTCCGAAAAGACAGCCATGCCGCCCTCGGCAGAGGAGTATTCGTAGCGCAGGTAATTGGGGCGGTATTCGGCAAGGGCGATCTCACCGCCACCCAGGGGCTTCGCAACATCGCGGCCCGAAACCACCGCCGTGGTCTTGGTGTCGATCTGGCCCAGAGCGGTTATCTCCTCCTGCGCCGTGGGGGCGTAGACCGCCTCTTCGACAAACCACGCCGCACCGTTGGCCGTAGGACGGCAGAGCGCCTCGGGCTGTCCGTCGCCGCCCGGGACGATCAGGTAGCGCGTATTGAGCATATCGAGAACGCCCTCGTCGCGGCGCGAGAGGTAGCGGTCGATCAGATCCTGGTATCTCGCCATCTTCGCCCCGTGATAGCCGCCGATCGAGCGGTGGAAATAGGACGTCGTGGCATCCTGGAACGGGCTGACCGTGAGGTTGAAGACGCGGTATCCGGGGTCTTTGTCGGCCATAATGGCCTTGTCGGCTGCCGTGGCGGTTATCTGACGCCGGCGCGCCGAGATGAAGTTATCGTGCGAAAGGAAGCGCATATCGACCGGCACGAGGTCTACGAGCATCACAAGGCCCAGCAGGGCCGTGAGCACATATTTATTGGCGCGACCGAATGCGAACAGCGCCACGCCGCCCGCGGCGAACAGCACCATCAGCAGCGACCGCCACGCATCGGCGCGCATCATCGAAGCGCGTTCGTCAGCCATGGCGTTACCTACGGCAAGGCCCATCTCGGCGTCCACATTCTGGTCGAGATAGTCCTGCATATTATTATCCTTGAATATCTGGTAGAATTGCTCGGTCATCATATCCACGCTCTCGGCGCGTCCGAAGTCGAACAGCGAGCTCCCGGCCACGGCCAGCAGCAGGCACAGACCACCCACAACACCCCCGGCCCAGGCCAGCGCGCGGAGCAGTCTTTCGCGCGGGACATCTCCCTTCCAGAGCTTCATCAGTCCGAAAGCGCCCAACAGCGGCACAGCCCACTGCACCACCACCAACGTCATCGAGACCGTGCGGAATTTGTTGTATCCGGGAAGGTATTTAAATGCTAATTCGGTGAACCACATCATATTGCGCCCCCAGGCCAAAAACAGCATCACAACGCATGCCGCCACGATCCACCACTTGTTGCGGCCCCTCACAAGCATAAGCCCCAGCATCGCCAGGAACACCGCCGACGCGCCCAGATACGTAGGGCCGCCGGTGTAGGGCTGATCACCCCAGTAGGCAGGGATCTGCTGCGCCCAGCCGCGGAGTCCGAAATCGGTCAGAGAGGCCGCAACCTCGCCGTCGGCCGAAAACGCCTTGCCCGATTCGCGGCCCATAAAGTCGGGGACGAGCAGGTTGAGGCTCTCGCTTCGGCCGTAGCTCCAAGCCGTGGCGTAGTCGAGTTCGAGTCCGTTTTGCGAGGATTCGGGCGAGTCGGAGAGCTCCGAACCTCCGCGCATGGTCTCCTTGGTGTGCTGCATCGTGTACCACAGCGGCGAGAAGTTGGAACCCACGGCCAGTATTCCGGCGCCGGCCAGAACCACCGTGCGGATTGCAAAATTCTTAAGGTGTTTTTCACGCAGCGCCACTACCCCCTCGCTGACCCAGAACGCGGCCATCGCAACAAGGAAATAGTAGGTTATCTGGGGGTGGTTGGCACCTATTTCGAGTGATGCCGAGAGCGCCGTTATCGCCGCACCGACCCACATATTGCCCCGCAGAGTCATCCACGCGCCGCCCATCATCAGCGGAGCGTAGACCAGCGCCCACATCTTCGTAATATGTCCGGCGCCGATGATGAGGATGAAATAGGTCGAAAGTCCGTAGGCCAGCGACGCCACGACGCCCACCCAGGGGTTGACGCCGAAGATGAGCAGCATAAGCCAGAAAGCCGTCATGGCGAAGAACAGAAATCCCGCGGGGGTGTCGATAAGCTTCACCACCTTGCCGACCGTGGCCTTCACCAACTGCGCCGGGTAGGCCACATTGATAAGGTATGCCGGCATGCCGCCGAACATGCCGCCCGTCCACTGAGGGTCTTCGCCTGTGGCCGCGCGCTGGTCGTTGATATCTCTGGTCATACCCTCGTACTGCACCACGTCGTGCTGGGGCAGCGCCTCGCCGCGGAACTGCGGCGCGAAATAGGCCGCGCTGACCACGAAGAAGATGAAAAGTGCCGAGAGCGTCGGCGCAAGTTTCTGAAGGATTGTTTTCGCAGATGCCATTTTTAGTGGGTTTACCGATTGCCAAAGGTACGAAAAATCTGCAACAAACTCCGACACACCTGTCCGCGATTGCGAAATTTCATTATCTTTGCAAAGAATATTGCGATGTCGGCACTCGACAATCCCTAAATGCAACGTCCTTTTGCCAAGAGATGGCAAATTTGTGCCGCGCCGCGCAACGATTTTTTATGATTACGCTCGATACTATTCGCAAGCCCGTAGCCGCGGAATTAGACGCGTTCGACGCATTCGTCGAGCGCCAGTTCACCGCCGAGGGCGATCTGCTCAACGATATGCTGCGCTACGTTCTTTCGTCACGCGGGAAGGGCATCCGCCCTCTGATAGTTTTGCTGTCGGCGGCGATGAATTCGGCCGCAGAGGGCGCCGCGGCGGGCAGGCGCACGCAGCTTGCGGCGATGATGGTGGAGATGATCCACGTCTCGTCGCTGATCCACGACGACATCATCGACGAGGCCGACACGCGTCGCGGAAGGCCTTCGGTCAACGCGCGCTGGCAATCGAAAAAGGCCGTGGTCATAGGCGACTACATCCTGGCCCGTAACATGAGCATAGGACTCACCAGCGGCCAGTACGACCTGGTGACCCACATCTGCACCTCGGTGGCGCAACTCTGCGAGGGCGAAATCTACCAGGACGAATGCGCCGCCAAACAGACCATGACGCGCGAGGCTTACCTCGACATCATCTATAAGAAGACCGCAAGCCTGCTTGGCACGAGCGCCTCGGCGGGAGCCATGTCGGTCGGCGGCGGGCAGGAGCGCATTTCGCTCATGCGCCGCTTCGGCGAGGCGCTGGGCATGGCGTTCCAGATACAGGACGACATCCTCGACTACACCCCCTCGGCCAACACCGGCAAGGCGGCGAACAACGACCTGCGCGAGGGTAAGATCACCCTGCCGCTGCTCGTGATTCTGGAGCATGTCGGCGAAGAGCGCCGCGCGGAGCTTATGGAACGCCTGGGACGCTGCGCCAACGACAGCGAGGCGGTCGAATACCTCCAGCACACGGTCGAGAACGAGGGCGGGCTCGCGGCTGCGGCCGAAGTGATGCAGGAGTATGTACGCCGGGCGCTGAACGTACTCTCGGAGTACGAACCCTCGGAGTACCGCACGGCGCTGGCCAACCTCTGCGCCTACGTGGCCGAAAGAGACAAATAGCCGGGAACTCTGGGTGCTTGCCGATTTGAGAGGCGCCCCCGGACAGCAAGGAAGGCGCGCAGCCCGCAGAAAGAGGCGCCGAAGCCGCAAGAAGTAAAGTAGCGAAATGCAGGATGCGGATTGGTTTGAAAACCATCCGGTCGGCAAAAGCAAGCGGGCCGGCCGCAAAAAACAACAGCGTCCGGTCTTCCTAATACCGCAAAACCCCGACGTCCTGCACGCACAACCCGAACAAGAAACGAAAACCTTAACCTAATAAAAACAACATGGAACAGAAAAAAAGTTACACGCTGCCCATTATCATCATGTTTGCGCTCTTCTTCATGATCGCATTCGTGACGGGTCTTCCCTCGCCTATGGGCGTTATTGTCGCCAAGCAGTTCGGCGCCACGGCTTTCGAGTCGCAGCTGGGCTTCTTCGCCAACTTCATCGCCTATGCCTTCATGGGCATCCCCGCAGGCCAGATGCTTCGCCGCATCGGATATAAGAAGACCGCCATGGCTGCCGTTACGGTAGGCTTCGTCGGCGTCGGCGTGCAATTCCTCTCGGGCCATATCGGAAGCTTCCCCGTATATCTTATGGGCGCGTTCATCTGCGGCTTCTCGGTATGTATGCTCAACACGGTCGTCAACCCCATGCTCAACACCCTGGGTGGCGGCGGCAACAAGGGCAACCAGCTCATCCAGCTCGGAGGCTCGTTCAACTCGATCGCAGCGACCATCGTTCCCTACTTCGTAGGCTGGCTCATGGGCGCCGAGGCTGGCCGTACGATCGCCAAGGCCAACCCCGCGATGTTCATCGCCATGGGTATCTTCGCACTGGCGTTCATCGTGCTCTACTTCTCGCAGATTCCCGAGCCCCACATGGAGAAGGCCGCGGAGCGCAAGGCCGACAAGCATAGCCCCATGTCGTTCCGCCACTTCGTGCTCGGAGCAGTCGCTATCTTTATCTATGTAGGTCTCGAGATCGGCATTCCCTCGACGGCAAACCTCTACATGACCCAGGGTCTGGGCATCGAAGCCAGTGTTGCAGGTATGTTCGTGAGTTTCTACTTTCTGCTGATGCTCGTAGGCCGTCTGGTCGGCAGCGCTATCGGCGGCAAGGTGTCGAGCAAGGCGATGCTTACGACCGTTTCGACGCTCGGCATGGTACTTATCGCAGCAGGTATCTTCCTGCCCGCAACCCTCGGCGTCGAGGTTCAGGGCTCGGTCGTTCCGGTGAGCATCATGCTCTTCGCATTGTGCGGATTGTGCACCTCGGTTATGTGGGGCGGCATTTTCAACCTCGCGGTCGAAGGTCTGGGCAAGTACACGGCGGCGGCTTCGGGTATCTTCATGGTCATGGTCTGCGGCGGTGGCATCATCCCCACATTCCAGGGCTGGATCGCCGATATCACCAGCTACATCGCTTCATACTGGGTGATGTTCGCCTGCATGGGCTACCTGCTCTACTATGCGCTGGTGGGCTGCAAGAACGTCAATACCAATATTCCGGTCAAGGACTGATCCATTGCCGGATGTAACAACAGCGCCGCGGCCTTCGGGTTGCGGCGCTGTTTCGTTTATGCGGTTTGTAAAGTCTTTCCGGCGACAGTATTATGCAGGTTTTCGTTCGCGGGGCGAAGCTCGCGGGAGACAAATCGGAACGAAGCATCGCGCAGTGAAGATGCGGGCCTCCGCCTGGCGGAGCTTCGGCCCGCCGGCAGGCTCTTGTAAGCCTGCCGAAGACCACAGGGTACACATCTCATTGCGAGGATGACGAAAAGCCCGACGTGGCAATCTGATTACCTGCAAGGCGGTGCATATCACCGGATTGCCACGTCAGTCCTGCGGACTTCCCCAGCAATGACATACGGTCGTTTAACAAAAAAGCAGGATACCCCGTTCGGGATATCCTGCTTTTCTTTCTGACCTTGGCGGTGGATTATTTCTCCGTCACTTTGGTGGTCATGCGCTTCTCTTTGATGCGGGCCTTCTTGCCGGTCAGGTCGCGCAGGTAGTAGATACGTGCACGGCGAACAACACCGACCTTGTTGACCTCGATCTTTTCGATGTGAGGCGAGTAGAGGGGGAAGATACGCTCAACGCCTACACCGCCCGAAATCTTGCGGATCGTAAACATCTTGGTCTTACCCGAACCCTTGATCTGGATAACAACGCCGCGGAAGCTCTGTACGCGCTCTTTGCTACCCTCGATAATTTTGTAGGAAACGGTGATCGTGTCACCGGCCTTGAACGAGGGCACATCGGCCTCCGTCTTTGCCCACATCTGCTCGTTTACGAGCTTGATGATTGCGTCTTTGTTCATTGTTGCAACAATTTTTTTGTTTTCGCATCCGACATTTCCGCTGCACCTGGGCTACCATACAGAATCTTTTCTGTAATCCCGCGAAACCGAAACCGTGTCGCCACTTTTTCGCCCGCAACCGCCATAGCACCCAATGAAAGAGGTTGGTATACGTCCCCGAAGGGAGTGCAAATATACGAACTTTTTTTAATTCGCGACAAACGGGACATAAATTTCTATTTCAAGCATGCATTTTATCATTATCTTTAAATAATAGCGTTTCGGCAATCTTTGCGTGCAAGCGCGCAAGATTGCACTCAACTTTCACTATATTTGCAGTCAACAAAAATCATGAACGTGAAAGAAAGACTTATACTGGTCACCAACGACGACGGTTACAACTCCAAGGGAATCGAAGCGGCGATCGCTATCGCAAGGCGCTTCGGCCGCGTTGTCGTGGTGGCTCCGGAAACAACGCAAAGCGGAATGAGCCAGGCCATTACGATCAGCCGCCCACTATACATCCGCTCCGTACGCCAGGAGCCGGGACTCGACGTCTACGCATTTTCGGGTACGCCCGTCGACTGCGTGAAGATGGCTTTCGACTACCTGCTGCGCGACGAACGGGTCGACATGGTAATCTCGGGCGTCAACCACGGTTCGAATTCGGCGGTCAACGTGCTCTACTCGGGTACGATGGGCGCGGCGATCGAGGGTGCCTTCTACGGATGCCCGGCCATCGGCCTGTCGTTGGACAACCATAGCCTCGACGCCGATTTCGGCGCCTGCGTCGTCTACGGCGAGCAGATCGTGCGCCGCGTACTGGAGGGCGAGCCGCAGCTGCCGCTGTGCCTGAACGTCAACATTCCGGCCGTCGGCGCCGAAGAGATCCGCGGCATCCGCACCTGCCGCCAGAACCGCGGTTTCTGGCGCGAGGAGTTCTTCCGCCGCGAAGACCCCCACGGCCGCGCCTACTTTTGGCTCACGGGCGAGTTCGTCAACTCAGAGCCCGAAGCCGACGACACCGATGAATGGGCTATCGCCAACAAATACGTTTCGGTAGTCCCGGTGCAGGTAGACATGACCGACTACGGCCAGCTGGAGCGGATGAACGGCATTTTCCAGTAAGCGGTCTATAATGAAACGGGCGATATTGCTGTCGTTTATTGCGGCTGTTACCGCGGTAAATTCAGTGGCGCGGCAGTCGATGCCGGAGAAACCGCGCATCCTTATCAGCACCGACATCGGAGGTACGGACCCCGACGACAACCAGTCGATGGCTCATTTTCTGATGTACAGCAATGAGTTCGACACCGAAGGGTTGGTCTCCTCACCCTCGTTCGGTGAAGGAAGCAAGGAGGAGATCCTGAAGATGATAGGCCTCTACGAGAAAGACCTGCCCAAGCTGGCGAAACATATCGAGGGGCTGGCTTCCCCGGCCTACCTGCGCTCCGTCACCAAACAGGGCCGCAAAGGCGCAGCGCCCTACTGTGGTTTCGCCACCACGACCGAGGGCTCGGAGTGGATCGTGCAATGCGCACGCCGCGAAAGCTGTCGTCCTTTGTATGTGCTTGTCTGGGGCGGGCTCGAGGATGTGGCCCAGGCGCTCCACGATGCGCCCGATATCAAAGACCGGATCCGGGTTTACTGGATCGGCGGACCGAACAAAAAATGGAGCGTCAACAGCTATGTATATATAGTGTGCAATTTCCCCGATCTGTGGCTGATCGAGAGCAACTCATCGTATCGCGGCTTTATCTACCAGAGTAACGTCAAAGACAGGTACAACACACAATATTACGACACATATATAAAAGGCGCGGGGTGCCTGGGTGTCGATTTCGCACACTACTATGACGGCAATCCCAAATTAGGCGACACTCCATCGCTGCTTTATATGATGGACGGAGATCCCGCCAACCGCACGAAAGAGTCCTGGGGCGGTAGTTTCGAACCGTGCGGACGAAGTTCGCGCTCTGTCTTCCACCGTCCCGCAACGGCTGCGGACACCGTGCAGGTCTACTCCGTTATAGAGTTTCACGTGGCCGGACCCGCGCGGAACGACATTCCGGCCGATTCGGCCTGCATCACCTTAACCATCGGCAAGCAGAAGTGGGCCGGCTACCATTTGGGAGATGGTGACTATGTGGTCCGCCACTCGACCTATTTCCTTGGCAGGCTGCCCTACACCATCGCCTCCGACATTCCGGGATTCCCGAATCAAGGGGGCGAGATCACCGTGGACAACCTCTGGCCCGGAAAAAATCACGACACCGACTACAAGGTCGGTCCCGACTGGTTTACCGACAAAAGCGCTCCCGAATATTTTTGGAGAAACTATCAGGGCGCCCAAACCGTTTACAGGTGGAGAAATGCGGTGATGAAGGATTGGGCCACGCGCTGGAATTGGCTGAAAGAGGATTAAAAACAAAAGGTTGCGAGAGCAACCTTTTGTTTTTAACTATTGTATAACTCATGAATCTCGTCGATATGCAGCTTCAAATGGCGCGGGTAATCCGTGATCATATCTTTCAGGCTGACCTCCTCTTCCGGACCGGCGATCCATTTGCTGTCGGCTTTAGCCGGATCGACCTGCGCGATCACGTGAATGATGTGCAGGTGGCTGTATTTCCATAACTGCACCAATACATTCCAATCCTCGTCCTGATAGTTTTGTATGGCTATCCACCGGTCGTTATTTCCGTTGGTCGCATAATTGGGGAAGGTCAGCGGGCTTGCGTTATACTGCAAATGGACAATGCGATGCGTATTGTTGGATGCGGAATCGATCATGTGGCCGACGATCTGTTTGATCGAGCGGTTCTGGCCGTTAAATTTCGACGTAACAGCTTCATTACGCAAAGAGATCAGAAACGCCTCTTCGGTTTCGATAGTTTCTCGAATGACTTTGGTTATTGCAAAAAATATATCCGACATATTCCGCAGATTTTTCAAATCGATTTTATAAAGGTCAACTGATTTAAAATAGCATGGCTGTTGCAAATATCGATTTTATATTTCAATTTTCACATCAAATTAGCGTATATTTGTAAAAACATCTGCGCCTTATGCTTATCAAAATCCTGCTCGTAATATCGATACTTATCCAGACCCTGGCCACGATATACGCCCTGAGGCTGGTGCGCGCCACCAAGTATAATTCGGTATGGATACTCTTCATCGTGGGCTTCTCGCTGCTGTCGGTCGAGCGCTTCGTACAGCTGCTCATGGCCAGCGGCCGCGATATCGACAAATGGTGGTTCGGCTATCTGGGCATCGTGATCTCGGTGTGTTTGTCGATCGGCGTGATGTACGCGCACAAGCTGTTCAAATATATCGCGCGGCTCAACCGCCAGCGGACGCTGCAGGGCAAGCGCATCCTCACGGCCGTGCTCCGCACCGAGGAGAAAGCCCGTTCGCGCTTCTCAAAGGAGCTGCACGACGGACTGGGTCCGCTGCTCTCGTCGGCCAAGATGTCGCTCTCGGCGCTCGCACGCGAAGGACAGAACGCCAGCCAGCAGGAGATTATCGACAATACGACCTACGTCATCGACGAGGCGATTCGTTCGCTGCGCGAGATATCGAACAACCTCTCGCCCCATGTGCTGAACGACTTCGGACTGGCGCGCGGCGTGCAAAATTTCATCGACAAGAGCGCCGCGATCCACGACGTCAAGATACGTTTCACCACCAACCTGCGCACCGAGCGCTTCGACACCGACGTCGAGGTGATTCTCTACCGCGTGATCTGCGAACTGATCAACAACTCTTTGAAACACGCCGCCTGCAAAAGCATCGACCTCTCATTGTCGCATAACGGCACCGAGTTGGCCCTCGAGTACACCGACAACGGCCGCGGATTCACTCCGGGGGCAGTGATGGACTGTGGAATGGGTCTTTCCAACATTGCCTCGCGCATCAACTCGCTGGGCGGGGTATTCAACATCACAAGCTCCAAGGGCAAGGGCATGAGTGCGTCGATCCGCGTCGATACCCGTCCCAAACCGGTCGAAGGGCGCAAACTGCGCGGCAAAAACCGTAAAAAGGAGTTATAATGGAGCGCCGGATCATACTCGTCGACGACCACTCGCTGTTCCGCAATGGGTTGCGGGGCCTGCTCGAGCGCACTGCGGGCTGGAGCGTCGCGGGCGAGGCGGCCAGCGGCGAAGAGTTTCTGGCCATGTTGCCCGACGCCGACGCCGACGTGGTATTTATGGACTTCGCGATGCCCGGCATCGACGGCGCGCAGACCACCGAGCGCGCGCTGGCCGTGCGTCCCGATCTGCGGATCATCACCCTCTCGATGTTCGGCGACGAGAGCTACTACTCGCGCATGGTGCAGGCCGGGGCCAGGGGTTTTCTGCTCAAAGATTCGGAGATAGACGACGTCATAGAGGCTGTAAATACGGTATGCGACGGCGGAAGCTACTTCAGTCCCCAGTTGCTGGCGTCGCTCGCCGTGCGCATGCACGCCCGCGAGGACGTTCCCGACGACGAGATCTCGACCCGCGAGCGCGAAATTCTGGTGGCCGTATGCCGCGGATTGTCGAACCAGGAGATAGCCGATGAACTTTTCATCTCGAAGCGCACGGTCGACAAGCACCGCGCCAATATCCTCGAGAAAACCGGGTGTAAGAATACTGCTAGCCTGGTGGTTTACGCGATCAAGAAAGGCATAGCAGAGATTTAAAAAGGTCCGCCTTCGAAAGCGGTCCTATTTTATTACAGCAGCGGCGAAAAGACCCGCATAAACGACTCTGCGACGCGGCGCGAGCGCGGACGATTGAACCATTCGGCAGGCGTAAGTTCGCGGCTGCCGGCCATATCCTCCTCGAAAACCGACTCCATACGCGCGGCAAACTCGCGGTCATAGACGAACGCGTTGATCTCGAAATTATGCTCGAAGCTGCGGAAATCCATATTTGCGGAGCCGATCACCGAGAGCATGTCGTCGATAATCAGCAGCTTGGAGTGCAGAAATCCCGGAGTGTAGAAGAGTATCTTCACCCCGGCCTGCATCATGTCGTCGAGGTAGGAGTGCGAGGCGAGGTCCACGACCTTCGAATCGGAGCGCTCGGGGAGCATCAGCCGCACGTCGATACCGGCCAGTGCCGCCTCCTGGAGCGACATGTTCAGCGCGTCCGAAGGGAGGTAATAGGGCGTCTGTATCCATATACGTCGCTGGGCGCGGGCTATGGCGTAGCTGTCGGCCTGCAGCAGCGCCCGCCACTTGCCGAACGGGCCGCTCGGCACGACCTGCATCACGTTGTCGCCGAAATTTTCCTGGCGCGGGTAGTATATATCGCCCGCGATATGGCGCTTCGTCGTCGCCGACCAGTCGCTCAAAAACGACGCCTGAAGTCCGTAAACACCGCTGCCCTCGATGCGGAAGTGGGTGTCGCGCCATGTTCCCCAGCCCGTGCCGCGGACATAGCGGTCGGCGATATTCATGCCCCCGATATAGCCCACGCAGCCATCGATGACCACGATCTTGCGGTGGTTGCGGTAGTTGACCTTACTCGTAATACGGGCGAAGTTGACGTGCAGGAATGAGCACACTTCGGCGCCTGCCTCGCGCATGCTCTCGAAAAACGACTTCTTGACGCGGCTGCAGCCCACGTCGTCATACAGAACGCGCACCTCGACGCCCGCGCGGGCTTTGGCCACCAGCGCATCGCGCAGGCGACAACCCGTGGCGTCGTCGGCGAAGATGTAGTACTGGATGTGGATGTGGCGCCCGGCAGCGGCGATATCGGCAAGCAGGGCCTCCATTTTCGACGCTCCGTCGGTGTAGACCGCGATGCGGTTGCCATGCAGCGGTACGGCGTGGCGCGTGCGGACAAGCAACTCCGAAAGCGGTTCATAGGCTTCGGGGATACCCACACAGCCCTCGTGTTCCGACTCTTCGAGATGCATGGTAATGCGCTTACGCGTACGCCGCGAAATGATGCGCCGTTTGGAGAGATTCTGACCGAAGAAGAAATAGAAGACAAGACCCACCACCGGAGCCAGCGTGAGCACGATCACCCAGGGTAAAGTCTTCAGCGGATTGCGGTTTTCGGTCACGATGACCAGAATCGCCCCGACGATGGTCACCGAATAGAGCGTCAGAAAAATATATGTAAGAATCTGCTGCATACTCCCATTGTTTGTATACAAAAATAACCAATTTTCAAGAGAGAGGGGCAATTTTCGCCTATTTTTTCGAAATAGCCGCTATTTTCATTATTTTTGCCAACTATAAGATTATGCGTTTAAAGCCACCGAAAATAATCCGTCGCCTGATGCCGGACCTGATCTGGGAGATCGACGACCCGGAGGGAGTATTCCTCACCTTCGACGACGGGCCCACGCCCGGCGTCACGGAGTGGATACTCGCCAAGCTCGACAAGTACGATGCCAAAGCCACGTTCTTCGTGCTGGGCAAGAACGTCGAGATGTACCCCGACCTCTATAAGCGCATCATCGACGCTGGACACAAGGTCGGCAACCACACCTACTCCCACCAGAAAGGGTGGGGAATGAGCCTCGAGCGCTACACCGAGGATGTGGATTTCGCCAACGACCTGCTCAACAGCGAGCTCTTTCGCCCGCCCTACGCGCGCATAACACCCGCACAGGCGCGGTTTTTGGGCCAGCGCTACAAGCTCGTCATGTGGGATATCCTCTCGCGCGACTACAACCGCCGGCTCTCTCCCAAGACGTGTCTGCGTAACGTAACGAAGTACCTCGCACCGGGGTCGATCGTGGTGTTCCACGACAGCGACAAGTCGTTCCGCAACATGAGCTACGCACTGCCGCGCACGCTCGAGAAGATACGCCAAATGGGTCTAAAATGCAAAACCATAGAGCTCTGATGAAGGTCATTGTCGCCATAACAGCCGCCAGCGGCGCAATCTACGCACGCCTCGTACTCGAGCGCCTGCTCTCGGCCGCCGAGGTCACAGAGATAGCGCTTATATTCAGTTCTCAAGCCCGCGAGGTCGTCGATTTCGAGGGCGTCGCACTGCCCGAGGACCCGCGCATCCGCATCTTCGCCAACGACGATATGTTCGCGCCCCCGGCCAGCGGTTCGGCGCGCTACGATGCGATGATCGTCGTTCCTTCGTCGGTCGGCACCGCGGGCCGCATCGCCGCGGGGGTCTCCGGAAGCCTTATCGAGCGTGCCGCCGACGTGATGCTCAAGGAACGCCGTCGGCTGGTGCTGGTCGTGCGCGAAACGCCGTTGTCGCTTATTCACCTGCGTAATATGACCGCACTGACCGAGGCTGGCGCCATAATTCTGCCCGCAAGCCCCTCGTTCTACTCCGCGCCGGCCGACATCGAAGCCCTCTGCCGGACGGTTTCGGAGCGTGCCGTGGAGGCGCTGGGCATCGACCTGCCGCACTACGAATGGGGAAAATAGGAATTTTCATAATTTTTCCGTATCTTTGCGCCCTCAACAAGTTAATACTTAAACTCACAATACTATGGCAACAACAGCTGACATCAAAATCGGCATGTGCATCGAAATGGACGGCAAGACCTTCCAGATCATCGACTTCCAGCACGTGAAGCCGGGCAAAGGTCCCGCTTTCGTACGCACGAAACTCAAGAACCTCGAAAATGGCCGCACGCTCGAGAACACTTTCTCGTCGGGCGTTAAGATCGACCCGGTACGCGTAGAGCGCCGCCCCTACCAGTTCACCTACGAGGACGATCTGGGCGCACACTTCATGCACACCGAGACTTTCGAGGAGATCAACATCGAGAAAGACCTCATCGAAAACTACGACCTGATGGCCGACGGCCAGATCGTGGAGGTTATGTTCCACACCGAGAAGGAGTCGGTTCTTTCGGCCGAGCTTCCCCCGATCGTGGACATGGAGGTAACCTACACCGAGCCCGGAATCAAGGGCGACACGGCTTCGACCAACTCTTTGAAGCCTGCGACGGTGAACACCGGCGCCACAGTCCGCGTTCCGCTGTTCATCAACACCGGCGACAAGATCCGCGTCGACACCCGCACCCGCGAATACTACGAACGTATCAAATAGTTTTTTCGGAAAACGTTCCAAACAAGATCGGCGGTCTTCTTTACGAAGGCCGCCGATCATTATTATAGGTAACGGTGCTAAAAGCGCAGCTACCGGTAATCACTATCTATTACTTCCGATTATCGCCTCATACCACTCCACGAACCTGCGAACCCCCTCGCGGAGTTCGACCCGCGGTTTGTAGCCGTAGTCGCGCTCGAGCTTCGAGGTGTCGGCGTAGGTGGTATAGACGTCGCCCTTCTGCATGGGCATGAGCCGCAGCTCGGCCTTGCGGGCCAGAACCTCTTCCAGCGTGCCGATGAAATCCATCAGCTGCATGGGCCGACCGCAGCCTATGTTGTAAATCTCGGCGGGAGCCTGGCGGTCATCGCCCGCCGCCGCCGCTTTATCGATAACGCGCACCACGCCCTCGACGATATCGTCGATATAGGTGAAGTCGCGGGAGAGGTCTCCGTCGTTGAACACCTTGATCGGTTCGCCGGCCAAAATAGCCTTCGTGAAGAGCATCGGCGCCATATCGGGGCGTCCCCAGGGGCCGTAGACCGTGAAGAACCGCAGTCCCGTGGCCGGAATGCCGTAGAGCTTCGCGTAGACGCGGGCCATCAGTTCGTTCGAACGCTTGGTCGCGGCGTAGAGCGATTCGGGATCATCCACGCGGTCGCCTTCCGCGAACGGCGTCTTCTCGTTGCCGCCGTAGACCGAGCTCGAAGAGGCGTAGACGAAGTGCCGCACGGGGTTGTGGCGCACGCACTCCAGCAGATTGACGAAGCCCACCACATTGCTTTCGACATAGGCATAGGGATTTTCGAGCGAGTAGCGAACGCCGGCCTGCGCCGCGAGGTTGACCACGGCATCGAATTTTTCGGCCGCAAACAGCTCCTGCATCGCATCGCGTTCCTCGAGGCCCATGCGCACGAAGCGGTAGTTGGGATATTTGGTGCTTTGCACCTGCCGGCCGAACGCTTCGGCTTCGGGGCCGATGCCGCTCTGGGCCAGACGCGCGTATTTAAGACGGACGTCGTAGTAGTCGTTGATGCTGTCGACGCCCACCACCTCTTCGCCGCGCTCGGCAAGCCGAACGGCGAGATGAAAGCCGATAAAGCCGGCCGTACCCGTGATAAGTATCTTCATTGCAACAGCTATTTGCCTATGGCCGTGTATTTGAATCCCTCGGCCAGGGCCTCTTCCTTGTCCAGTATATTGCGCCCGTCGACGATCACCGGAGCCTTCATAACCTTCTTCATGACCGAATACGACGGCATGCGGAACTCCTTCCATTCGGTGAGGATCGCAAGGGCATCGGCGTCGATGACCGCGTCGTACATATCCTTGCAGTAGGTGACCCGGTCGCCGATGCGGCGCTTGGCCTCCTCCATGGCTATGGGGTCGTAGGCCCTCACCGTGGCACCCTCGGCGACCAGCTGCTCGATCACCACCAGAGCCGGGGCCTCGCGCATATCGTCGGTTTCGGGCTTGAAAGCCAGGCCCCAGATCGCTATGGTCTTACCCTCGAAGCTGCCGATAGCCTGGCGCAGTTTCTTCACCACAACCTCTTTCTGGCGCTCGTTAACCTCTTCGACAGCCTCGATAACGCCCATCGTGTAGCCGTACTCGCGGGCCGTGCGGGCCAGGGCCTTGACATCCTTGGGGAAGCACGAGCCACCGTATCCGCAGCCCGAATACAGGAATTTCGAGCCGATGCGCACGTCTGAACCGATGCCCTTGCGGACCTGATCGACGTTGGCGCCAACCAGATCGCACAGGTTGGCGATGTCGTTCATGAACGAGATACGCGTGGCCAGCATGGCGTTGGCGGCGTATTTTGTCATCTCGGCCGAAGGGATATCCATGAAGTAGAGGCGGTAGTTGTTCATCTGGAACGGACGGTAGAGGCGCTCCATGACCTTTTTGGCGCGATCGCTCTCCACGCCCACAACAACGCGGTCGGGCGACATGAAGTCCTTGATCGCGGCGCCCTCCTTCAGGAATTCGGGGTTCGAGGCCACCTCGAAGTCGATCTTCTCGCCGCGCTTGTCGAGTTCTTCCTGGATAGCGGCCTTCACCTTCTGCGCCGTGCCCACCGGGACGGTCGACTTGGTGACCAGAATCGTATATTTTTTGATGTTCTGACCGAACGTGCGGGCCACGGCCAGCACATATTTAAGGTCGGCCGAACCATCCTCGTCGGGAGGCGTGCCCACGGCAGAGAAGACCACCTCGACGTCGTCGAGGCAGCTCGTGAGATCGGTAGTGAAGTGCAGGCGCCCCGCCTCGACGTTGCGCTTGACGAGCTCCTCAAGGCCCGGCTCATAGATCGGCATCTCGCCATTCAAGAGGCGGTCGATCTTGTTCTTATCTATATCCACGCACGTAACGTCGATGCCCATCTCGGCAAAGCACGCGCCCGAAACCAAACCTACGTAACCTGTTCCTACAATTGCTATGTTCATGTGAAAATATTTATTTACAAAGATATTATTTTTTCGTAAATTCCGACATCACGACCTCCATTTTGCGGCGTATCTCTTCGGTACAGAGGTTGCCGACGCTGCCCTCGTGAGTGTGGCGCACCTCGCGCGTGGGCTTGTACTCGCCCCTCTGCACGGCAAGACCGACCGCGCGATAGGCCTCGCGGAAAGGCACGCCGTCTAAAACCATGCGGTTGACGTCCTCGACCGTGAAGAGATAGTCGTATTTGGGGTCGTCGAGGATATTTTCGTTCACGCGCAGATTCGAGAGCATGAAATCGCACATCCCGAGGGTGCGCTTTATCTCGCTTGTCGCGGGGAAAAGTATATCTTTAAGAAGCTGCATGTCACGGTGATAACCGATGGGCAGATTGGTCGTGAGCAGCGCTATCTCGTTGGGCACCGCCTGCAGGCGGTTACAGCGTCCGCGCATGATCTCGAACACGTCGGGATTCTTCTTGTGGGGCATGATGCTCGAGCCCGTGGTGAGGTTGTCGGGCAGGGTCACGAAGCCGAAATTCTGGCTCATGAACAGACAGACATCCATTGCCAGACGGCCTACCGTGGCGGCAACCGCCGCAATGGCATTGGCCGCCGCGCGTTCGCTCTTGCCGCGGCTCATCTGGGCCGCCACCACGTTGTAGTGCAGCGTTTTGAAGCCCATAAGCCGGGTCGTCATCGTACGGTCGAGCGGAAACGACGAACCGTAGCCGGCCGCCGAACCAAGCGGATTCTGGTTAGCAATGCTCCACGCGGCCGCCAGCAGGCGCATATCGTCTATCAGCGTCTCGGCATAGGCCCCGAACCATAGCCCAAACGACGAGGGCATGGCGATCTGCAGGTGGGTATAGCCGGGCATCAGCACGCCCTTATGCTGTTCGCTCAAGGCCTGCAGACGGTCGAAAAGAGCTTTTACGCCCTCGGCCGTCTGACGCAGTTCGTCACGCAGGAACAACTTGAGGTCTACCAGCACCTGGTCGTTGCGCGAGCGTCCCGAATGGATCTTTTTGCCGGCGTCGCCCACGCGGCGGGTGAGCATCAGCTCGACCTGCGAATGGACGTCCTCCGTGCCGGGCTCGATCTCGAAGCGCCCGGCCTCGATCTCGGCGGCGATATTTTTCAACTCGGCGGTCAGTGTCGCGAGTTCCCCGGCCGTCAGCAGGCCGATGCTCTCCAGCATGGCGATATGGGCCAGCGAGCCCTCGACGTCGTATTTCGCAAGGCGCATATCGAGTTCGCGGTCATTGCCCACGGTGTAGTCCTCGATCATCTTGTCGGGTTCGAAACCCTTGTCCCACAGCTTATTTGCCATATATTTTCGATAATTTTGCCATAAAATCGGCATAAACCACAATTCCCTCTTCTATCTCCGACAGCAGCACGAATTCGTCGGCCGTATGCGACCTCGACGACTGCCCGGGGCCCATTTTGAGCGACGGAAAGGGCATCAGTGCCATATCCGAAGTCGTGGGTGACACATACGAAGTGCGCCCGGCGGCCAGCGCGGCCTGCATCAGCGGGTGCGCGGCGTCGAGCGCCGAAGCCCTTACGCGCGTCGATCGCGGGGTGAGCGTCGATTGCAATGCGGCTTGCAAAATCGCTACCGTCTCCTCGTTGGTATAGGCGTCCGTAGTGCGCACATCGGCCACGAAGCGGCAGGCGTCGGGCACCACATTGTGCTGCGTTCCGGCCTCGATCTGCGTCACGGCGACACCTATCGGCCCTAATAATTCCGACTCTTTTTCAAACCGGAACGCCCGCAATTTCGCGATATCGTCCAGTGCGATATAGAGCGCATTCACTCCCTCGTTGCGCGCCGCATGGCCGCTCCGGCCGCAGGCTTCGCAATCCAAAACCAGCAATCCCCGCTCCCCTGCCGCAGCCTGCATCCCGGTAGGCTCGCCCACCAGGGCCATATCTATCGGGCCCAGTTCGGGCAGCAGCGCGCGGGTTCCGTGCTCGCCCATACACTCCTCCTCGGCCGAAAGAGCCAGCACGAGGTTGAACGGCAAGGCCGTTTCCCGCAACGCAAGAAACGTCTCGACGAGGCACACTACCGAAGCCCCGGCGTCGTTGCTACCGAGGCCGTAGAGGCGGCCGTCCTCCGTAACGGGGGTATACGGATCGCGCGTGTAAGAGGCCGCCGGACGCACCGTGTCGTGGTGGGAGTTCATGAGCAGCGTCGGCCGCAAGGGGTCGGAACCCACCGAGCGCGCATATATATTATTGTGCAGACGCTGCGGCTCCGCACCGCGTTCCTGCAGGTATGCAAAGAGCAGATCGGCCGTGCGGCTCTCGTCGCGCGAGGTCGAAGGCGTAGCTATCAGCCGCTCCAACAGTCCTATGGCCTCTTTTGTCTTTAGATCCATAACTACCTTATTTTATAACGGTTCCGATCTCGTTCAAAAGGTTTTCGGAGTGTTTTATCGTCACGCTTCGCACGCCTTCGGCAATGGCTTTAAGGGCGTTTTCGATCTTTGGAACCATCCCTTTGTTCACTATTCCGTCGGCCTTCAGCGCCGCATAGCTTGCGGCCGTGATCTCGCCGATGAGCGAACTCTCGTCATCCTGGTCGCGCAGCACGCCCTGCTTCTCGAAGCAGAAGATCAGCTCCGAGGGGGCTATCATACCTACCGCCTGGGCGATCGCGGTCGCTACGCTGTCGGCGTTGCAGTTCAGAAGCCCGCCCTTGCCGTCGTGCATGATGGCGCAGAAAACAGGCGTGAGGCCATCCTCGAATAACTGGCGCAGCATGCCGGTATTAACCGTGTCGATATCGCCCACAAAGCCGTAATCGACCGGTTTAGGAGCCCGGCGGCGCGCCGTGACGACATTGGCGTCGGCGCCCGAGAGACCTATGGCATTGCAGCCCGCGGCCTGCAGTCCGGCCACGATCTGCTTGTTGACAAGACCCGCGTAGACCATCGTCACCACGTCCAGCGTGCCCTTGTCCGTCACCCGACGGCCCTCGACCATCTGCACCTGCAGCTCGAGTTTTCCGGCCAGCCGCGTGGCGAGCTTACCGCCGCCGTGAATCAATATTTTCGGCTCGGGCAACGACGCGAACTCCCCGATGAAACGCTTCAGCGCCATGGGGTCGTCTATCACGTTGCCTCCGATCTTTACTACCGTTACTTTATTCATTACAGGCTCTCCAGCAATCGTTTAAGCACCACCTGGGCCGAAATTTCGCGATTCGCGGCCTCGGGAATAACCAGGCTGCGCGGCGATTCGATCACCTCGTCCGTGACGATCATATTGCGGCGAACGGGCAGACAGTGCATGAAATAGGCATTGTTGGTGAGGGCCATTTTGGCAGCGTCGACCGTCCATTCGCGGTCGCGGCTCAACACCTTGCCGTAGTTGGGGTCCGCATAGGCCGACCAGTTCTTGGCGTAGACGAAATCAGCTCCGGCAAGGGCTTTGCGCTGGTCGTATTCAACCTTCGCCTTGCCCACAAATTTCGGGTCGAGTTCGTAGCCCTCGGGGTGTGTGATAACGAAATCGTAATCGGCGGCGTTCATCCACTCGGCGAACGAATTGGGCACAGCCTGCGGCAGCGCGTTGGGATGCGGGGCCCAGGTCATAACCACCTTGGGGCGCTTTTTGGTCTTGTGCTCCTCGATGGTGATAAGGTCGGCGAAGCTCTGCAGCGGGTGGCGCGTGGCGGCCTCCATCGAGAAGACCGGGCGGCCCGAGTACTTGATAAACTGCTCCAGAACGCGCTCTTCATAGTCCTCGGCCTTGTCGGCGAACCGGGCGAACGAACGCACTCCGATCACGTCGCAGTACGACGCCATGACCGGAATGGCCTCCAGCAGATGCTCGGCCTTATCGCCGTCCATCACTACGCCGCGCTCGGTTTCGAGCTTCCAGGCGCCGTGGTTCACGTCGAGGACCATGACGTTCATACCGAGGTTCATGGCGGCCTTCTGGGTCGAGAGCCTTGTGCGCAGACTGGCATTGAAGAACAGCATCAGCAGCGTTTTATTGCGGCCTAATCCGGTGAACTGAAAGCGGTTGCGCTTGATCTCCATCGCCTCGGCAACGGCGGCGCCAAGGTCGCCGATATCACTTACGCAGGTAAATTTTTTCATGTTATACGAGTTCTTTAAAGGCAGTTAAAAATTTGTCGGCCAGTTCGCGCGTGAGTCCCAACGCGGGGAGCAGGCGCACGGTCGACACCCCTGCGCCGCCCGTGAAAATATGTTTTTCGAAGAGCAGGCGCTTGCGAAAATCGGAGGCCGAGCCCTCGATCTCGATGCCTATCATCAGTCCGCGGCCGCGCACCTCTTTCAGACTGTCGATCTTGCGGAGTTCTTTGAGCAGGTACTCACCCACTTCGGCGGCATTTTCCACCAAATTCTCGCGTTCCATAACGTCCAAAACTGCGATCGCGGCGGCGCAAGCCAGGTGGCTGCCGCCGAACGTGGTACCCAGCAGGCCGTATTTGGCTTCGAAGTGGGGGGCTATCAGCACGCCGCCGACCGGAAATCCGTTGCCCATGCCCTTGGCCGTGGTGATAAGGTCGGGGCGGATGCCTGCCCACTGGTGCGCGAAGAAGCGGCCCGTGCGGCCATATCCCGACTGTATCTCGTCCAGAATAAGCTGCGTGTCGGTTTCGGTGGCCGCGGCGCGAAGCTCGCGCAGGAAATCGTCCGCGGGACAATGGATGCCCGAAACGCCCTGAATGCCCTCGATGATCACGGCTGCGAATTCGCCCGTGGAGAGTCTTTTACGAGCAGCTTCGATATCGTTCAGAGGCACGAATTCGACGTTTGCGGTGCGGTTGAACGGCGCACAGATCGAGGGGTTGTCGGTAGCGGCCACGGCACCCGAGGTGCGGCCGTGGAAGGCCTTCGAAAAGGCCAGAACTTTCTTTCGGCCGGTATGGAATGAGGCGAGTTTAATGGCGTTTTCGTTGGCCTCGGCCCCCGAGTTGCAGAGGAAAAGGCTGTAATCGTCATAGCCCGATGCGCGTCCCAGCTTCCCGGCCAGCGTGCCTTGCAGCGAATTTTCGACCGAGTTGGAGTAGAAGCCCATGCGAGCCACCTGCTCCGAAATAGCGCATACATATTCGGGATGTGCGTGGCCGATCGAGATCACGGCGTGGCCGCCGTAGAGGTCGAGGTACTCCGTGCCCACGGCGTCGTAGACGAAGCTGCCCTCGCCGCGCACGGGTTCTATGGGATAGAGTGGATATACGTCAAAAAGTTTCATCTTCTTTATTTCATTTTCGCAGCCAGCGGAGGGTAAATCGACGCCGCAGGCCAAAGATTTAATCCCTCCGCCGGGGGTGGCTGCGGGATTACGGCTTTGCGATGCAAAGCCGAATATTAAAACGCGCTGGGCTTCAGTTTCAGGCCCTCGTTTTCGTCGAACCCGAACATCAGGTTCATATTCTGCACAGCCTGGCCCGAGGCCCCCTTCAAGAGGTTGTCGATCACCGACACGACATGCAGCTTATCGCCATATTTCGCGACGCTCAAAAGGCCCTTATTCGTGTTGACCGCCTGCTTGAGGTCGACCTCGCCGGCAGCAACGTGCGTAAACGCCGCCGAGGCGTAGAACTCCTCGTAGAGTTTGCGAGCCGCCGCCTCGTCCAATGCGCACGAGGTGTAGACGCTGGCAAGGATGCCGCGGGCGAAGTCGCCGCGCATGGGCACGAAGTTCACCGCCTTGCCGAACGAGGGCTCCAATGCCTTCAATGTGCGGTCAATCTCCAAAAGGTGCTGATGCTCAAAAGCTTTATAGGTGGAAATATTGTCGGAACGCCAGCTGAAATGGGTCGTCGGGGAGGGTTTTACGCCCGCGCCGGTCGAACCCGTGACAGCCGTAACATGCACCTCGTCGGTCAGCAATCCCGCCGCCGCAAGCGGCAGCAGCGCGATCTGGATAGCCGTTGCGAAACAGCCCGGGTTGGCCACGCGATCGGCCTTGCGGATACGGTCGCGGTTCACTTCGGGAAGTCCGTAGACAAATCCGGCACTCTCGTCGCGAAAATCCTGCGCCAGGTCGATAATTTTCACGCCTGCCGGAACGTCGTTCGCGGCCAGCCATTTGCGGCTTTCGCCGTGGGCCGAGCACAAAAACAGCGCGTCGACGGCGCCAAGGTCATATTCCGAGCTGAACAACAGGTCCGTATCACCCTCCAGCCCTCCGTGCACCGCGGCGATGCGGTTGCCCGCATTGCTGGTGCTGTGAACGAAGGCTATCCCGACCTGCGGATGGTTCACCAGCAGGCGGATAAGCTCCCCGGCGGTATACCCCGCGCCTCCTATGATGCCTGCGCGGATCATTTCTTATTGCGTTTCTGGACGTTATGGTAGATTTTGATCTGGTTGCCGAGGATCTTCGTAAAGCCCTTCACGTCATCGGCCGACCATGCCTTGTTGACCTCGCCGTATTCGCCGAAGTCGGTCTTCATCAGGTCGAAGGGCGAATCGACGCCCACCAGCGTATAGCTGTAAGGACGCAGCATAATCTCGACCGTACCCGACACGTTGCGCTGCGAACTCTCGAGCATCGCTTCGATGTCGCGCATCACGGGCTCCAAATACTGCGCCTCGTGGAGGAACATGCCATACCAGGTCGCAACCTGCTCTTTCCAGTAGATCTGCCACTTGGTCAGGGCGTGTTTTTCGAGCATCTTGTGCGCGGCGATGATAAGCATAGGCCCCGCGGCCTCGAAGCCCACGCGGCCCTTGATGCCGATGATCGTGTCGCCGATATGCATGTCGCGACCGATGCCGAAAGCAGAGCCTATGGCCTCGACGGCGCGGATAGCCTCGACCTTATCGCTGTATTTTTTGCCATTGACGGCAGCTATTTCGCCCTGTTCGAACGTGAGTTTCAGGCTCTCTTCGCCGGTAGCCGTGATCTGGCTCGGGTAGGCGCTTTCGGGCAGCGTCTGCTCCGATTTCAAAGTTTCTTTTCCGCCGATCGACGTACCCCAGAGACCCTTGTTGATCGAGTACTCCATCTTCTTGAAGTCAGCCTCGTAGCCGTGTTTCTTGAGATACTCGATCTCGTATTCGCGCGTCAGGGTCATGTCGCGTGTGGGAGTGATGATCTCGATTTCGGGCGCCAGTATCTGGAACGTGAGGTCGAAGCGCACCTGGTCGTTGCCCGCTCCGGTCGACCCGTGGGCCACGGCGTCGGCGCCGACAGACTTGGCGTATTCGATGATGGCGATAGCCTGGAAAATGCGCTCCGAGCTTACCGAAATGGGATACGTCCCATTGCGCAGGATATTGCCGAAGACCATATAGCGGATGCTCTTCTCGTAGTACTCCTGCTCGACGTCGAGCGTGGCATGGGCCGTGGCGCCCAGCGCTATGGCGCGCTTTTCGATATTTTCGAGTTCGGCCTGCGAAAATCCGCCCGTGTTGGCGATGGCCGTGTATACGTCGTAACCTTTATCCTCGGTGAGGTACTTGACGCAGAACGAGGTGTCGAGACCTCCGCTGAACGCCAGAACAACTTTCTTCTTCATTTTATTTTTCGTTTTTTATTCGGGTTATTTCCCGGCTCGCAGCCTGCGGAGGTCGCAATCGAGGTCGCAGACCGCCAATTCCGACCCTCCGCCGCCGGAGGCTGAGGGTCGGCAGCCTTGCAACGCAAGGCTGAAAAATGCCTATTTCAGATGAAACAGCTTTTTGAACCGATTGTGGAAGAACATCACATAAGGCGTAAGCCGCGACCGCCGGGGCTGCTCCTTCGCCGGATCATACAACATTCCGGTACACAGACACATACGGCGTTCGTTGCGCTCCAGAATATCGAAGTTCACACACCCTTTGCAGCCCTGCCAGAACTCCTCGTCCTCGGTCAGCTCCGAAAAGGTAACAGGCATGTACCCCATGCGCGAATTGAGCTTCATCACCGGAAGTGAAGTGGTGATACTGAACAACTTGGCATAGGGAAATCGTCGTCGGGCCAGCTCGAACGTTCGTCGTTTGATACGCTCCGCGAGGCCCATATGGCGGTACTCGGGGTCGACGATCAAGCCCGAAGTCGCGACGAAATCGCCGTGACCCCAACACTCGATGTAGCTGAAACCGATCAGTTTCTCTCCGTCCAGCGCCACGACGGCCTTTCCTCCGGTGATCTTTGCGGCGATGTATTCGGGCGAACGACGCGCGATGCCCGTGCCACGCTGCAAAGCCGATTCGTAGATCAAATCGCAAATACGCTCCGCATAGACGGCGTGCGACGGTTCGGCAAATACGACGCTGATAGTGCTGTTGTTCATTTACTTGTGTGTGGGAAAATTGTGAATTTGAGTTGTTAGTTATTGATGCGGTAGGCGCGCTGAACGCCCTTGATGCGCAGAATGGAGTGGATGAGCGTATCGACCACGCCCGTGCCCGGAACTTCGACGCTGATCGTGCCGCTGACCGTGCCGCCCGTCCCCGCGGCGAAGTTCATCGAGCGGATATTGAGCTTCAGATCGCGGCTTATGAGCTCGGTGATGTTGTTGGCTATGCCGCCGATGTCGGCCGCGACAATGCGGATCGACACGCGGAACGCACCCTCGGCCGACTTGCGCCACCGGGCGTCCATCACGCGGTAGGGATAGTTCTCGCGCATGCGCCTGGCGTTGGGACAGTCGGTGCGGTGGATGGTGATACCGGCGCTGATCGTGACGAAACCGAACACGTCGTCGCCCTTTATGGGGTTGCAGCACTTGGCCAGCTTATACTGTATTTTAGAGATATCGTCGTCGATGACCAACGCGTCCTGCGACTCCGCGGCAGGCCCTTTCGCGGCCTGGTGCACAGCTTTCTGACGCTCGGCTTCGGCGGCCGCGGCGCGGCGCTCCTCCTCCGCCTCGCCCGAAAGGTGACGCGTCAGGATATCCTTTACGGTCGCCATGTCGACCTTCTGGGTGGCGATAAGGGCATAGACCTCCGTGCCGAGCTTCACCTTGAAGTACTTGGCAAGGTAGGCCACGGCCTCGTCGATGGTCATGGCGAACTTCCAGTTCTTGATCTTGCGTTCGAGTTCCTCGCGGCCCACGCGTGCGTGCTTGGCCTGCTCCTCGCGCAGGAACGATTTTATTTTGTTGCGCGCTTTGGAGGTTACGGCGAAGTTGAGCCAGTCGGCCTTGGGCGTCTGGTTCTTCTGCGTCATGATCTCCACGATGTCGCCGTTTTTGAGCGGCTCGCGCAGCGACACCGCACGGTTGTTGACCTTTCCGCCGACGCACGTGGCACCCAGCGAGGTGTGGATGTCGAATGCAAAGTCGAGGATCGACGCCCCTTCGGGCAGCTTGCGCAGGTCGCCGTTGGGCGTGAAGACGAAGATCTCGCCCGAGGCGGGCTTGGCGTCGAATCGCTGGGCCAGCGAGTGGGTCGTATCCTCGATCAGCTCGCGCAGGCGGCCGAGCCACATTTCGCTCGTCTGGGCCCCCTGGTTCACGCCTTTGTAGCGCCAGTGGGCCGCGATGCCTCGTTCGGCCACGGCGTCCATGCGCTCGGTGCGGATCTGCACCTCGACCCAGCGACCCTCGGCCGACACGGTGCCGTGGAGCGACTCGTAGCCGTTGGACTTGGGGATCGAGATCCAGTCGCGCATACGGTCGGGGTTGGGCGTGTAGAAGTCCGTGACCACCGAATAGACCGTCCAGCACTGCTGTTTCTCTTGCTCGGGCGGGCAGTCGACGAGGATGCGTATGGCGAAGATATCGTAGACGCCCTCGAACGGAACGCGCTGTTTTTGCATCTTATTCCAGATCGAGAAGATCGACTTGGTGCGGCTCTTGACGTGGTATTTTATTCCTAATTTGTCGAGACGTTCCGTAATGGGCACCAGAAAGCGGGCGATGAAGGCCCGGCGCTCCTCGGCGCTTTCCTCGAGTTTGGCGACGATGTGCTCGTAGTCCTTGGGTTCGAGGTATTTGAGCGCTCGGTCCTCCAGCTCGCTTTTGATGTTGTAGAGACCCAGTTTGTGGGCGATCTGGGCGTAGAGGTTCATGCTCTCCCAGCTCTTCTTGCGGCGTTTTTCGCGCGGGAACATCTCCAGCGAGCGCATGACCTCCAGTCTGTCGGCCAGCTTTATCAGGATAACACGCGGATCTTCGGAGTAGGATACGATCAGATCGCGAAAATTCTCGGCCTGCTCCTTGGAGACCTTGAGCTTGAGTTCGGAGATGTTGCTCAACGCCACGGTTATGCCCACGACCTCCTCGCCGAAGCGTCGGCGCATATCGGCCGTGAGGGCGAGGAACTCGTCCGCGGGGAGCTGTTTGTGGGCCACGCGAACGACGTCGTGGAGGATGGAGGCTATCGTTGAGTTGCGGCCAAGGCCGATCTCCGAGATGACGATCGAGGCTACGGCGGCGGCATGGTCCAACAAGGGCGTGTCGTCGTAGCGCAACATGCCCCCGAGCTTCGCATCGGCATACGCGAGAGCCTCGTCGACGAGGTCCCCGGTCTGCTCGGAAAAGCCCTCCCGCACCTGCGTGCGGAGTTTTTCATAACGCGAAAAGTCCATTTTTACCTAACTATAGTGCCTTAAAGGGCAAAGGTATGAATTTTTTCCTAACTTTGTCCAAATCGGGCACTCAAACGACCCCATTAAACCACAGTTAACAGATATGACAAAGAAAAAGGAAATCTACGTCCCTACCGTAGGTGAGGAGATAGCGAACGCGACAACCCACGGGGTCATGTCGCTGCTGGCGCTGGTGGCGCTTCCGTTCGCCGCCGTATGGGCCTACACGCACGATCCGAACGGGGTCCTGGCCGCCGTTTCGGTGAGTATTTTCGTGATCTCGATCTTCATGATGTTCCTCGCATCGACGCTCTACCACTCGATGAGCCCGGCGTCGAAACACAAGGCGGTATTCCACATCTTCGACCACATATTCATCTACGTGGCCATCGCCGGAAGCTACACCCCCATCGCGCTGTCGGTCATCGGCGGCTGGCAGGGTATTTTCATCACTGTGTTGCAATGGGTTATGGTGATTTTCGGCATATTCTACAAATCGCTGTCGCGCAAGTCGATACCGGCCATAAGCCTGACGATCTATCTGGTCATGGGTTGGACGATCGTCTTCTTCATGCCGCTGTTCATACGCCATGCCTCGACGCCGCTGCTGGTGCTGATCGCGCTGGGCGGCGTGCTCTACACCGTGGGAGCGTGGTTCTATGCCCGAAAAGGGTTTCGCTACCACCACATGGTCTGGCATCTTATGATCAACTTGGCGGTCATTGCGCATTTTATAGGAATCGTATTTTTTCTGTATTAGAGATACATCCGAAAGTGCATCCGGGAAGCATCGCCCTTCGGAAAATACAAAAGACAGACCGGAAAAGTCTGTCTTTTGTATTTTTTTGGCAGAGGTGCTCGCGGTTGTATGCTGTCTTCAGGCCGAAGCTCGCGGCAGTCGGCACGTAACGGAGCACCGGGGAGTACAGAACAGGCCTCCGCGGGGCGGAGCTTCGGCCTGCCGGTCCGCCTTTGGCAGGCCGAAAACAGTCTGCTTTGTCCTCCTCGCAATGACACAAACGCTTACTCCTCGATCTCAACCCCCAGCAGCCGGGCAAGCTCCGCAGCCTGAACCGGATTCACTTTCAACCCCTTCAGTTCAAACCACGGCGACTCGCTCACGCGCAGGCCGCCGATCTCGGAGTCGGCCAGCGAGAGCCCCGCAAGGCGTGTTCCGTGGAAGTCCGACATGGCAAGGTCGCACTTCGAAAACCCAGTGTTCTCAAGCTTGCAGTCGCCGAAATCGGCACTGCGCAGCGAACACTCCGAAAAGGCCGCCGCGCGGAATTTCGACGCCGCAAAAGCGATCATCTCGGCCTTGCAGCGCACAAAGCGCACATGCTGGAAAATAGTTCCGCCAAGGTTCACGCCGACAAGTTTGCAATCAATAAATTCCACCCTGTCGAAGCCGCATCCGTGAAGATCGGCGTTCGAGAGGTCGCAATTGCGGAAAACGACGTCGGTGAAGTGCGAATTACGCAACGCGGCATCGCGGAAAAGCGACCCGCTAAAAACACATGACTGCACCCACAAATGCTCACGGGAGAGCCCTTTGGAGCATATGCTGCGAAAGTGTTTTTCGGTCACCTCCTCGCCCGAAACAAAGGCTTCGGCATCGTTCTCTTCGGGCAGTTCGGACGGCAGTATGGGCTGTTGTATTTTCATGGGCTGAAACGGTTAAATGCTATGTTCGTCGGCCGGATCGCGGCGGAATGTACGCAACTGGAAGAAGAGCAGGACGGCTGCCAGCAGCGCCGCCATAACATCGGCCAAAGGCATGGCGTACCATACACCGTCGGCGCCCATGAACTGCGGGAGGATAATCAGCAGCGGTAGCAACAACAGCATCTGGCGCGTCATGGAGAGGAAGATAGCCTTCCTGGGCTTGCCGATATACTGAAAGAAATTCGAAGTCACGATCTGGAATCCGACGATCGGGAATGCCGCCAGTACGATGCGCAGGCCGTGGGCCGCGAGGTCGATTATCTGCTGTGCGTCGTCGCCGGAACCCACGAACAGCATGGCCACATGGCGCGGGAAAAACTGGCTGATAACGAAACCGGCGGTCGTGACGCATACCGCCAGGAAGATGGTCATCTTAAGCGTCTTGACGACCCGCGTATATTGCCGCGCGCCATAGTTGTAGCCCACGATGGGCTGCATGCCCTGATTGAGTCCCGCCACGACCATCACGAACAACAGCGCCACGCGGTTCATAATCCCATAAGCCCCGATATACATGTCCCCGGCCTCGCCGCCCGTAGCCCGGAGCGCCTTGTTGACGAACACCACCACGATCGACGCGCAGACATGAAGCAGGAACGGCGCGAGGCCTATGGACAATATTCCGCTCACGATCTTTCGGTTCAGGCCGAAGATCCCGCGCTTGAAATGCAGAAAACTTTCGGCCGACATGAAGTGCGACAGCGACAGTGATAGCGCCACGATCTGCGCGATGACGGTAGCGATGGCCGAGCCGCGGATACCCCACCCGAACCCGAAGATAAACAGCGGGTTAAGCACCACATTGACCCCCACGGCCGCGAGCATGATCATCATCGCCTTGCGCGGATATCCCGAGGCGCGCAGCACCTCGTTAAGGCCCAGATAGAGGTGCGTCACGACCGTACCGGCGAGGATTATATGCATGAATTCGCGCGCATATTGCAGCGTCTGGGGGCTCGCGCCGAAGAAGTTGAGGATCGGATCGAGGAACGCGAGCGAAAGAATGGTGAACACCGTTCCGATGATGATATTGAGCAGCACGACGTTACCCAGCGTGAGGTCGGCCGCGCGGCGGTTGCCCTGGCCCAGGCGTATGGATATCAGGGCCGCGGCGCCGATGCCTATCATCGAGCCGAAGGCCGCGGCGATATTCATGATCGGCAGCGTGAGCGCCAGGCCCGCAATGGCCAGAGGACCCACGCCGTGGCCGATGAATATGCTGTCGACGATGTTGTACAGCGACGACGAGGTCATGGCGATGATCGAGGGTATGGCGTAGCGCAGGAGCAGTTTCGAGAGTCTGTCCGTGCCTAAAGAAAGGGGTGTCGTCGTTTGATTCATGCGGGGACAAAGGTAGCGATTAATCGGCGAAGGTGGGCGCGCCCCACCGTGCTTTTTGCACGCGCGTGTTGTTCATTACTGGAACATTTTCGATAAACGGAGGCAAAGGCTGCCCACAAACCTTGCCGGGCGCGGAAAATGAAGGCGACGCTATCCGATATGGGCTACGACGTATCCGTCGCAACGAAAGAAGGCGATATCGACCGGTTTGCCTTCGAGAATCCGGCCGGATAAACGCCCGGCGTCGAGGTCGGCCGAGAGGATATGAATGTCGCGCAGCAGATCGAGTTCGGCGCGTCCCGAGAATTTATAGAGCGCCTCCTTGGCGCACCATACGGCGGCCGGAAGCAGGGGGTCAGACGAAAGTTCCCGCTCGGCGGCGGTCATATAGCGCGGCATGGCGCGGACGAAACTGCGGCCCTCGGGTTCGATATCTACAGCGCACGGGGTATCGGAGATAGCGACCGCGATGCGGCCCTCGCAATGGGACACACCTATATATGTACCCTCGGCCGATACCGTGGGAGCCCCCGCGGCATCGTAGCCGATCTGCACGTCACTGCCCAATTCGCGGCGCACAACGGCCCTCCATGCCAGGAATTCGGCCCGGCGGCGCGGCGACCCGAACCCTTCGGCCAGGGCCAGCTCCTCGGCTGTAACCAGCCCCTCGAGCGCGGCAGCGGAGAGCGGCGGCTCTATGAAAAGACGCCGCGTCATAGCACCTCGACGCGGATTTTGTCGGTGCGGTGGCCTTTGACCTCCTGCACCGTGAAGCGTATGCCATGGGTTGTGAAGACGTCGCCTTTGGCAGGGAAGTCGCGTTTGAGTTCGAGCATCAGGCCCGCGAGGGTTTCGGCCTCGCCCTGGATGTCGTTGAAGATATCCTCTTCGAGACCCAATACGCGCTCGAAATCGCCGATATGGCTCTTGCCGTCGAACAGATAGCTCTTATCGTCGAGGCGCGTGTAGAAGCTCTGGTCGGTATCGCTCTCGTCGGATATTTCACCCACGATCTCCTCGATAATATCCTCCAGCGAGACTAAGCCCAGCGTCGAACCGTACTCATCGACCACGATGGCCATATGAACCTTGTCGGCGCGAAAATCGTCCAGCAGGTCGTTGATCTTCTTGTGCTCGGGAACGAAGTAGGGTTTGCGGATCAGTTTCTGCCATTCGAAGTCTGCAGCGTGATTGATATAAGGAAGCAAGTCCTTGACATAGAGCGTCCCGCGAATATTATCGACATCCTCCTCATAGACCGGAATGCGCGAAAAACCCGACTCGATGATCATGCGTTTGACCTCCTCATAGTTGTCCTTCACGTCGAGTGCCGTGAGGTCGACCCGCGGCTTCATGATCTCGACTACTTCGGTGTTTACGAAGCTCACGATGCCCGAAAGCATACCGTGCTCCTCGGGGCACGAAGTCTGGGTCATATCGACGGCGTCGGCCAACTCGTCGAGCGAAATCTCGCTCTTGTGCGCGGCCTTCTCGCTGATGCGTGAACTCGTGTGCACAAGGACATATGAAACCGGCCAAAATAGCCACTTGAGCACCGTCAGCGGCCGCGCGGCGAACATTGCGAACCGCAGCGGTATGGTCTGCGCCAGCACCTTGGGAAGGATCTCGCCGAAAAGCAGCAGCAGGAAGGTCACGAACACCGACTTCACAAGAAATTCGAAGCGCACGATCGTGAAGACCGAATCGATAATTCCGGCGGTGATGATTACGATGCAGATATTGACCAGATTATTGACTATCAGTATGGTAGCCAGCAACATATCGACATCCGCAAGCAGCTTCAACACAGCCTCGGCTGCCGGAGTTCTACGGCCTTTGAGCAGGTGGATATCTTTGTGCGAGAGCGAAAAAAACGATGTTTCAGCACCCGAAACGAACGCTGAAACACACAACAGACCCAGCACCACCGCACACAGCACGGCGAGATGGCCCGAAAAGCCGTTGAACACAATCCATGAAGGAACTTCTTCCAAATTGAATATCTTTAAATTAACACCAAGCCCACTCCTCGTCGAGGTCAGGATTTTAGAGGCTATTTATAAATCGGCTTTCTTAAAGCCGTCAGTCGAACAGCGAGCCGCCCATCGTCTCCTCTTTCGTCTCGGGCTCCTCTTTCATCACCTCCTTGCGGCCTCCCGTGGGCGGCACGATAAACTCCGACTTGCGGGTCTGGTAAGCCGGTTTGGCAAGCAGGGCGTCGATATTGTTGTAGCGCGTCGACTTGGCCCCGAGCATGACCTGCTCGGCGGGGCGCTGCGGCGCGGGACGCGCCGCGATGGCCGGTTTTATGGGCTCCAGGCCCGTAGGCGATGGCTGCTCCTTCACCGGCTCGACGATGCGCGAGGGCGGGATGATCTGCTTCATAACGCCCTCTGGGTGCTCGCTCGGGAAGCCCGTGGCCACGACCACCAACTCGATGGCGCTGCCCAACTGCGGCTTCTCGCTCGTACCCCAGATGATATTGGCGTCCTGCATCACACCGTTCTCGTCCTGCGTGCTGGCGTGCGACTGAATGTAGTTCAGGATGCGCACAACCTCCTCGTAAAGCAGACTTTCGGCATTCGACACCGAGATGTTGAGCAGGATATTTTTGGCTCCCGAGATCAGATTATGGTCGAGCAGTGGCGAGCGAAGCGAGGCCTCGGCCGCAGCCTCGGCGCGGTTCTCGCCCTCGGCCGTGGCCACGGCCATGTGGGCGCGGCCGCTGTCACGCATGACCTTCGAAACATCGGCGAAGTCGACGTTCACCAGGTCGCTTTCGACCGTGATGATCTCGGCGATGCCCTTCGTGGCCGAACCCAGGATGTCGTCGGCCTTGCCGAACGCCTGTTTGAGCGAGAGGCGCCCGTAGATCTCCAGAATGCTTTCGTTGTTGATGATAAGCAGCGAATCGACGTTCTCGCGCAGCTCCTCGATACCGCGGAATGCCTGCTCGTAGCGGATCTTGCCCTCGACGGCCAGCGGCGAGGTGACGATCGCAACCGTCAGCAGCCCCATCTCGCGGGCCAGTTTCGCAATCACGGGCGAAGCTCCGGTACCGGTACCGCCGCCCATACCCGCCGTGATGAAGAGCATCCTGGTGCCCGCCTCCGCAAAGCACTGCTTTATCTGGGGCAGGCTCTCGATCGCCGCACGGCGGCCGTTCTCGGGATCGTTGCCGGCGCCGAGGCCCTCGTTGCCGAGGCGTATCTTAAGTTCGACCGGGCTCTTGTCCAGCGCCTGTTGGTCGGTGTTGCAGACCAGGAACTTCACGCCGCGGATGCCAAGGTTCCACATGTGGTTCACGGCGTTGCCGCCGGCACCGCCGACGCCTACCACCATGATCATCGAACCGTCGCCCCGCGGAGTCCTGATCTCCGATATCAAATCGTCTGTCATATCTTTTTTCTTTTTTTACTTTCTTAACGGCAGTGGCTGCAGGCCCGGCGGCGACCTTCATCGCAATACCACCCGAACCATGCCAAACACCGTCGGCTGCGAAGGAAGAGGCTGCGGCGCGGAAGCCGGTTAGATCTCCTCATCCTCGGGACCGGCGAACTTGTCGTTGAACTTATTGAAGAAATTTCCCAGACGGTCTTTCCAGCTGGGCTTGTCGTCCCGGTCATCATATCCGTCGTCGCCATAGTTGTCGTCCTGCGAGTCCTCGACGATATGCACCTGCTTGGGCTGGGCAGGAGCGAACGGCTGCGCAGGTGTCGCAGCGGGCATCGCGGCAGCTGCCGCGGGAGCCGCAACCGGCTGTTTGGGCTGCGGAGGACGGAACCCGGTCATGGGCTGCGCCGCCATCGAAGGAGCGGCCATGCCCTCCTCCGCGCCGTTCAGACCATTTGCGGCCTTGAGGAGTATTCCCACGACAGCCGCATGCGCCGGATCGGCCACGCGCTCTTTCGACTCCTCGGCGACATATTCGTCGGGAGTCGCCACGCGAACGTCCATGCCCGTAACACGGCGGAACAGCTCGTCGATATCTTTCAGTTTGGCCGAGCCGCCCGTGAGCACGATGCCGTAGGCGAGCTTTCCGGCGTAGCCCGAATCTTTGATCTCCTGCACGACAAATTCGGCGATGTCCGTGGCGCGGGCCTCGATAACGGTGGCCAGATTGCGCAGCAGCACGTCCTTCGCGTCGCGCGCCGTACGGCCGCTCACGCGGACCAGTTTATCTTCGGGGGCGAATTCGGCGACCGCCGAACCGTATTTGAGCTTAAGGCTCTCGACATGCTTCTCGGGGACGCCCAATGTACGTATATCGCGATTGATAGCCGCAGCGCCCATGGGGATCGAGGCCACATAGCGCACCACGTTGCGGTAGTAGACCGTAACGTCGGTCACGCCGCCGCCGATATCGACCACGGCCACGCCCTCGACCTTCTCGTCGGGCAGCACGACCGCCTCGGGCGAAGCGATGGCGTTCGACACCACGCCCGCCATGCGGATACCGATGCGCTTGAGCGCCATGTCGAGGCGCTGCATGGGGGTGGTGAGGCAGAGGATGAAATTGAACGTCGAAGAGAGTTTCTTGCCGAACGAACCCACGGGGTTACGCACCTCCTGCGTATCGTCGACCATATAGTTTTGTGCCACGCGCTCCATGATCACCTCGCCGTCGGGCGACTGTACGTTGCGCATGCGGTCGAACAGAGCGTCGACATCACGCTGGCTGACGCTGTTCTGGGGATCGGAGACGAAGACGTGGTCGCTGTGGCGCGCACAGCGCACGAAATCGCCCGAGATACCGGCATAGGCCTCCGTGATGCGGATGCCCAGCAACTCGTTGGTCGCCTCGACCGCTTCGCGGATGGCGTTGCCCACCAGCTCAATATTTTCGATCTTACCCGCGCTCACTCCGTCGACGGGCTTCGAGACGATGCTCACCACGTCCAACTCGCCGTCGGCACGTTTCTCGCCCACGGCAACCGCGACGGAATACGAGCCCAGATCGACGGCTACGATATAATTCTTTCTTTCCACGGCAAATGCGTTTTTATCTCCTGCAGACCACTCGGTCTTTGTATCTGATATCAATTGTCCGGTACTGGTCCCACCCCACGCCCGCAAGGCCCTTGCGGTAGAAGGTCATCAGGCGGTCGAATTTGGCTTCGACCTGCTCGATGCGTCCGAACAGGATCGTGTGACGTCCGCTGCGCGGTATGAGCACCAACTCCAATGCACCGCTGGGGGCCGTATGGGCAACGATCTGCACCACTTCCGACCTCCAGAAACTGTCGTTCTCCACGAACTCTACAAAGGTAAGGAGTTTCATGAAATCTTGGTAGCTTTTCTCCAACTTTTTTTGGACCCTGCGTTCGGCCTCCTGCCTGCCGTCGATGCGCGCACGCTCCTCGGCCACAAGACGCTGGCGGTAGCGGTAGAGTTTACGGCTCCCGGCCTTCTCGCGGCGCAGGCCGGCCACCCGGGCGTCGAACTCTTTTTCGCTCTCAAACCGCCACCACCGCTTGCTGATGCGTTCGTGACGCTTGGCGTTATACTCCTTGCGGTACTCCTTTTCACGGAGTTGGCACTTTCGGCGGTCGACCGTGTCGAGCTTTATGATACGCTCCTCGATGCGCGCGATTTCCCGGTCCACGTGTTCCCGAGCCCAACCGTTGTAACCCGCAGGGAACGGAGGATTGTACGACCCTGTGACCACGGGCACGTAGCTCGACGACGACTGCGGCGCCTGGAAGACGAATCCCCCGTCGGTGACGTAGGCGTTCATACCGCCGGCCATGAGGCGCAGTAGCGGCTCGCGCTGGCTGATGTCGATGTGCAGCACGCCATCGTACGAGGCATAGGCCACCACACGGCTTACGAATCCGTTGGCGGCGATCAGCGACTCGATCTCCGAAAGCTCTATCTCATCAACCCTCGTGCCGATTGTGGCGACTCCTTTGCGCTTGATCCACTCGCGAACCATCGGCGCCGAAACCAGGCTTCCGTGGGCGGTGCTGTCGACGACGTTTATCTCCACGCGGCTCACCTTGCGCTCGGCTTTCATACGGCGCGACTCGACGCCCGCATAGACGACATATGCGGCCACGGCAGCCCAGAGGAATGCCAACAGCGTGTATGTAAGCCACCTCCCCAATTCTTAATTTTTCATTCTTAATTTTTCATTTATTTCCGCACAGCAGGCGTCGATATTGCCCGCCCCGAAACTGATCACCACGTCGGTATCCATCGCGGCAATGGCATCGGCAAGTTTTTCGCGCTCGACGATACGTACCGGAACGGTCACAAGGTCGGCGATCATCTCGCTCCCGACGCCCTCGATCGGCAGTTCGCGCGCGGGATAGACAGGAAGCAAAACCACCTCATCCGCCAAAGACAGCGACTCGGCGAACTCCACATAAAAATCGCGCGTACGCGTGTAGAGGTGCGGCTGGAAAATAGCCGTTATTTTGCGCCCGGGGAACATCTGACGCACTGACGTAAGCGTCGCGGCCAGCTCGCGCGGGTGGTGGGCGTAATCGTCCATGTATACCCGCCTGGGGGTATTTATGTAGAACTCGAAGCGCCTTTTCACGCCCGAGAACGAGGCCAGACCCTCGCGCAGTTTATCCTCATCGAAAGCGACATTTTCCGCCTCGGCCGCGCACCACGCCGAAGCCACGGCGGCCACGGCATTCTCGATATTGACCCACCCCGGGATGCCGAGCGTGCAGTTTTCTATAACGTCCCCGGGCGTCACGATGTCGAAACGGTAATATCCGCCCGGCAGCAGCTGCACGTTTTTCGCGTAGAAGTCGCAGGCCTCGTCGAACGAATAGCGGTAGACTGTGATCTTCTCGTTTCCGATCTTTATGTCGGTGCCATTTTTTATCACAAGGCAGCCGCCGGGGCGTATCTGGCTCACGAACTGCGAGAAAGCCTCCTTCATGGCCTCATGCGTGCCGTAGATATCGAGGTGATCGGCGTCGGCCGAAGTGATGACCGCCACGTCGGGCCACAAGCGCAGGAACGAGCGATCGTATTCGTCGGCCTCAACGGCCAGACGCTTTCCGCCGCCCAGCACCAGATTGCTGGCGAAATTCTTCGAAATACCTCCCAAAAAGGCGCTTCCTCTGCCCGTCAGAATATGGTTCAGCCACGCGACGAGCGTCGTGGTCGAGGTCTTGCCGTGAGTGCCGGCGACGGCCATGACGTATTTGCCCTCGGCAAGGTGTCCCAGCATCTGCGAGCGTTTTTCGATGCAGAAGCCATTGGCTATAAAATACTGGTACTCGGCATGTTCGGCGGGAACAGCGGGTGTGTAAACCACGATTGTGTCGTTCGGATCGAGAAACTCCGCGGGAATAAGTTTAATATCGTCCTCGTAGTGTACCGCCGCGCCCTCGGCCTCGAGGGCTTCGGTGAGGGGCGTGCGCGTGCGGTCGTAGCCGGCCACAGCCTTACCCTCGTGGAGAAAATAACGGGCCAGGGCGCTCATGCCTATGCCGCCGATACCCAGAAAATATACTTTCGAAAATTCCATTATTCTATTGCTTTTATTATCTCGTCAACGATGCGGTCGGCGGCATCGGGCCGCGCCAGAAGCTCCAGGTTGCGGCTCATTTCGGCCAATGCTTTTTTATCGGAGAGCAGCTCCAGCGCCTGCTTCATCGCGCATTCGCGGCAGTCGGAATCGGCAACAACAACAGCTGCGCCCTTCGATTCCAGCGCCCGGGCATTCATGGTCTGATGGTCTTCGGCCACATTGGGCGAGGGCACGAACATTACCGGTTTGGCCACCAGGCATAGCTCCGAAACCGTTCCCGCGCCGCTGCGCGAAACGACCATATCGGCCGCGGCATAGGCGTAATCCATACGGTCGATGAACGCCCCCTGCCAGATGTTTTTCGCGGGATGCGCACCCAGAAATTCCTGCATCTCGCGTTCGTAGTATTTTCCGGTCTGCCAGATAACCTGCACCGGGGCGTCGGCACCCTCCAAAGAGAGAATCCACGCCTTCATCATCTCGTTGAGCGTGCGCGTTCCGAGCGAGCCGCCCACGACGAGCAGCACCGGAAGCCCGTCATGAAAACCATAGTACTTCAGCGCCTCGGCCCGGTCAGCCCCCTCTTTCGAGAAGCGTCCGCGCAGAGGATTTCCGGTGAGCGTGATCTTTTCCGCAGGGAAAAAGCGCTCCATACCCTCATAGGCCGTGCAAATCTTCACCGCCTTTTTAGCCAGTATCTTGTTCGTAACCCCGGCGTAGGAGTTCTGCTCCTGAATCACCGTCGGCACACCCATCCGCTGCGCCGCCCACAGCACAGGCCCGCTGGCGTAACCGCCGAAGCCTACCACCGCGTCGGCCCCGAAATCGCCTATCACGCGACGCGCCATGCGGATGCTCTTCAGCGCTTTGAATGGCACGAGGAGATTTCGCCACTCCAGGCGCCGCTGCAGCCCCGCGATCGGCAGGCCTACTATTTTGTACCCCAACGCGGGAACCTTCTCCATCTCCATTTTGCCCTCGGCGCCCACGAACAGCAACTCGACGTCGTCGCCCAGGCAGCGTTTCAAAGCCTCGGCAACAGCCACCGCCGGGTAGATATGTCCGCCGGTTCCGCCGCCCGAAAGGATGATTTTTTTCATTACAATTTTTAATTTTAAATTCTTAATTGATTCGAAAGGCTTGATCTTTCGAATCATCTGCCCCAGTTGCCTCTGTCGAGCGAACGATAATTGATCGCTTCGGCAACGTCCGCGGCGCCGATTTCGGCACGTCCCGCAAGGTCGGCGATCGTGCGCGCGACCTTCAGTATGCGGTCGTAGGCCCGCGCCGAGAGCGCCAGGCGGTCCATGGCCTTGTCGAGCAGCGCGGCCGAGGCCTCGTCGAGCCGGCAATACTCTCTCAAAAGCGCGCTGTTCATCATAGCATTGGTATGCATGCCTTCCACGCCGCCGAGTCGCACCGTTTGCACCTCACGGGCCCTTATCACCCGCTCGCGAACCGACGAACTTCGCTCCCCGGCCACCGGCGAAGAGAGCTCGGCCGCCGCTACCGGCGTAACCTCGATATGCATGTCGATGCGGTCCATCAGCGGCCCCGAAACGCGCGCCATATATCTGTGCACAGTTCCCGGCGAACACACGCACTCCTTCGCGGGGTGGTTGTAGTATCCGCACGGACACGGGTTCATCGCCGCCACCAGTGCGAAATTCGCGGGGTATTCGACGCTGTATTTCGCCCTCGAAACCACAATTTTCTTATCCTCGAGCGGCTGTCGCAGCACCTCCAAAACATTGCGTCCGAATTCGGGCAATTCGTCCAGAAACAGCACTCCGTTATGCGCCAGCGACACCTCGCCCGGGTTAGGCGACTGTCCGCCGCCGATCACGGCCACCTGCGACGAGGTGTGGTGAGGGGCGCGGAACGGGCGGCGCGCCATAAGCCCGCCCTCGAACGACATCTTGCCGGCCACCGAATGGATCTTGGTCGTTTCGAGCGCCTCCTCGCGCGACAGCGGCGGCATGATCGTAGGCATACGCCGTGCCAGCATCGTCTTTCCCGAGCCCGGGGCGCCGATCAGCAAAACATTATGTCCGCCCGCAGCGGCTATCTCCAAGGCCCTTTTCACATGGGCCTGGCCTTTCACATCGGCAAAATCCTCGGCATAGCGTCCCGTTGCAACCTCGAAAGGTTCGGCCTCGGCAGGCACGGCGGGCAGTATCTCGCCCTCGCCGCCCAGAAAAGCAATTGTCTCCTTCAAAGAACCTACGCCTATGACCTCCAGTCCGTCGACCACAGCGGCCTCCGCGGCATTCGCCAGCGGCAGAACCAACCTTTTAAGCCCTTTTCTTCGTGCGGCGACCGCCAGCGGCAGCACTCCGCGAACCGGTTTCACCGTGCCGTCCAAAGACAACTCGCCCGCAAACATCGTTTCACCCAAAAGAGCCTCCTCGACACGGGACATCGCCGCCAGTATCCCCACGGCGATCGGCAGATCGAACCCCGAGCCCTCCTTGCGCAGGTCGGCAGGAGCAAGGTTCACTACAATTTTCCGGGCCGAAAATTTCTCACCCGAATTCTCGAAAGCCGCACGGATACGCTGCTCGCTCTCCTTCACGGCGTTGTCGGGAAGCCCCACCAGGTAGAGCCCCAGGCCCCCGCCCGCGATGTTGACCTCGACGGTCACAACCACGGCATCGATGCCCGAAATAGCCCCAGCATAGGTCCTTACAAACATCCCGGCGACAGATTAAAACGGCACCTCATCGTCGATCTGACGCGGCTTCATATCGAACTCACCGCCTCCCGACATGGCGCCCAGGGCACCGTTGGAGTCGCTCGAAAAGCTGTCATACTGCTGTTGCGCCGGAGCGCCGCCATAGCTCTGGGTCGGCGGCATGTCGACGTCATCGCGGTCGGCGAAGCGCGCCTGCTCCTTGATAAAGCGCAGAGGCACGTCCTTGACCTCACCGTTACGGTGCTTGGCGATGATGATCTCGGCAAGACCGGCCGTGGGCAGGCCGTCTTCGGTCTGCTGAAGTCCATAATATTCGGGGCGGTGGATAAATGCCACGATATCGGCGTCCTGCTCGATAGCTCCCGACTCGCGAAGGTCCGAAAGCTGCGGACGGCGCGATCCGCCGCGCGTTTCCGTAGCGCGGCTCAACTGCGAAAGGGCTATCACCGGAACGTTGAGCTCCTTGGCGATAGCCTTCAGCGTACGCGAGATGAAGGCCACCTCCTGCTCGCGGTTGCCGCGCGAATCCTGGTTGCCGGTCATCAGCTGCAAGTAGTCGATGACGATGATCTTTATGTCGTTATGGATTTTCAGACGCCGGGCCTTGGAGCGGAACTCGAAGACCGACAGCGCCGGGGTATCGTCGATAAACAGAGGTGCCGAGCCCAGCGGTTTGGTCGCCGACTCGAGGTGGCGCCACTGCTCGGGCGACAGACGGCCCGACTTGATATCGTTGCCGTGAAGTCCGGTTTCGGCCATGATAAGACGCATCATAAGCTGCACCGAGGACATTTCGAGCGAGAAGAACGCCACGCCCTGCTCGTGGTCGATAGCCATATTGCGGGCCATCGAGAGCACGAATGCCGTCTTACCCATCGAGGGTCGCGCGGCGATAATGATAAGGTCCGAAAGCTGCCAGCCCATCGTTACGCGGTCGATAGCCATGAATCCCGAGGGCACGCCGTTGAACGCACTGGCGTTCTTCGACGCCTCCTCGATCTGCATCAGCGCACGGTGGAGGATATCTTTCGAGCTCTGCACCGAGCGCTTCACGTGTCCCTCGGCCACCTTGAAAATCTCGCCTTCGGCATAGCCTATGAGCTCCGTCACGTCGGTCGATTCGTCGTAGGAGCGCTTCTGTATCTCGGTCGCCGAGCGGATAAGCTCGCGCTGGACGTATTTCTGGGCAATAATTTTGGCATGAAACTCGACGTGGGCGCCCGAGGCTACCTTCTGGGTGAGCTGCGCGAGGTAGGCCTCGCCGCCGACCTTCTTGAGCTCCTTATTCGATTTCAGGCGCTCGATGACGGTGTAGAGGTCGATGGGTTTCAGCTCGCGCGACAGCTCCTCGATGGCACGGTAGATCGTGCGATGCTCCTCGGTGTAGAACGATTCGGTGGAGAGGAACTCCTGGACCGCGATGATGCTGTCCTTCTCGAGCATCAGCGCGCCGAGCACCGCCTCCTCGAGCTCTACGGCCTGGGGCGGCACGAGGCCGGCGCCTTCGGTTATCGCGTCGTATGCCTCGCGGTTGTTGCGCGAGGGGTTAAAATCTTTCGCCATGGATTGCTAATTGTTTCAGACTCCAAAAGTAACGATTCGCGCGGAGAAAACAAAACGATATCGGGCGATGAGCGTGTTATCGTGTCGAAAACTATGTTGAAAACATAGGGCCGGCGCGAAGGGGCGTCGGCAGGCGGGCAAAACGGGTGTTGAAAAGAAAGTGAAAAACTTTTTGAAAATTGAATCTACTCCTTCACCCCCAACTCCGAGCGGATCAAGGCGAGCACCGCAATGCTTATGCGGGAGCCTTCGGCCGCGGCAAGAATTTCGCCGGCACACGAGAGCATTGTGCTGCCCGTGGTGAAGACGTCGTCGACGAGCAGGACATGCTTGCCGGCAAGGCGTTCGGGATGCGCCGCCACGAATGCATCCTCAACATTTTTCTGTCGTTCGCGCCGCGGTTTGAGGGCCTGGCTGGCAGTGTTGCGACGCCGGCGGACGCTCCCGCGATCCACCTCTGCGCCAAGTTGCGAGGCGATGCCCTCGGCGATATATTCCGACTGGTTATAGCCGCGGCGGATACGCTTGAAAGGGTGCAGCGGCACAGGGATCACCACCTCTACATCGTCATACAATCCGCTCTCTTTGAGGTGCCTGCCGTACCACTCGCCCATAGCCCGGGCCGTGCGCCACGCACCGCGGTATTTGAAGTTATGGATCAGTTGCCGCCAGCCGCCGGCATGGTTGTAGAACAAAAATCCCGAGGCGCGCTCCACGGGCAGAAGTCCCCAGCATTTTCGGAACAGCGGGTTGTCGATCTCGCGCCAGTATCCCGTCAGCGGGGCCATGGCGCGGCAGAGGGTACACACCACATGTTCGCCCCTTACCAGCGGCTCGCCGCACACCGGACAGCGGCGCGGAAAGAAGAGCGAGGCGACGTCGCCCGCCAACTCATTGAGGATCGACATTGATGACTACCGTGACGGTTTTGAACTCGATGGTTGCGGAGAATATCTTCATCTCGGCGGCGAGGATCTCGCGCGCCCGGGCCGACGAAGCGCTGCTCTCGATCTTGAGCATGATGCCGGCGATATATTCGCCGCGGATGCGGTCGACGGGCGGAGTCATGGGACCCAGCACGCGGCGGCCGAAGCGGGCGCGCAGCCGCGTGGCCAGATCGCCCGCCGCACGGCGCAGAACGGCCGGATCGCGGTGCCGCAGCGTGAGCGAGGTGAGGCGCGCGTAAGGCGGATAAAAGAAGGACTCACGGTCGGAAAGTTGCGCCAGGGCCATGGCGTCGAAATCGCCTGCGGCGACCTGGCGGATCACCGGGTGCCCCGGCTCGGAGGTCTGGATCACCACCTCGCCGGAGTCGTTGCGGCGGCCTGCGCGGCCCGCGACCTGGGTCATGAGCTGAAAGGCGCGTTCGGCGGCCCGGAAGTCGGGATTATTGAGCAGGTTGTCGGCGTTGAGGATACCCACAAGCGACACGCCCCCGAAGTCGAAACCCTTGGTTATCATCTGCGTACCGACCAGGATATCGGTCCGGCGCTCCTCGAAATCGGCGATCACGGCGTTGAACGCCTTCTCGGATGTCACGCTGTCGCGATCGAGTCTGGCGATGCGCGCATCCGGAAAGATTTTGGCTATCTCTTCCTCGACCTTCTCGGTTCCGAAGCCCATCGGAACCACCTCGGTGACCTTGCACGAGGGGCATTTCGCGGGCACGTCCTCGATATGTCCGCAGTAGTGGCAGACCAGTTTCGAGCCGTTTTTATGGTAGGTGAGCGTCACGTTGCAGTCGGGGCATCGGGCCGTCCAGCCGCACTCGCCGCACTCCACGTAGGGCGAGAACCCGCGACGGTTCTGGAACAGCATGACCTGCTCGCCGCGCTCCAGAGCCTCGGAAATTTTGTCGAGCAGTATTTTGTTGAAATGAGCATGCCGTTCGCCGCGTTTCGCCGCCCGCAGGGTATCGGAAATGAATATTTCGGGTGGCCGGGCATCGCCATAGCGTTCGGGGAGGAGCGCTTTTCCGTATTTGCCGCCCTCGGCGTTGAGCCACGTTTCCAAAGAGGGTGTGGCGGAACCCAGAAGCGTCCGCCCGCCCGACTTATGGGCCATAAATACGGCGCAGTCGCGGGCATTGTAGCGCGGCGCGGGCTCCGATTGCTTGTAGCTGGCGTCGTGCTCCTCGTCGACGATCACGAGTTTTAAATTTTTGAGCGGCAGGTATATCGCCGAGCGCGCTCCGACCACGAACTCGCCGCCCTCGGAGCGGCTCAAGCGCAGGTATGTTTCGGTACGGCGGCGGGCCGTGAGTTTCGAATGGTAGGGCGTCACGCGGCTGCCGAAGATGCGCTCCATGCGGGCGATAAGCTGTGCCGTAAGGGCGATCTCGGGCACCAGCAGCAGGACGTCGCCGCCACGCGCCAGCACTTCGGCCACCAAATGGATGTAGATCTCGGTCTTGCCCGAGCCTGTCACGCCGTGCAGCAAAGCCGTGCTTTTTCCGGCGTCGAACTGGGCCCGCAGCGAGTCCAGAACTTCGCTTTGTGTCGCCGTGAGCTCCGGCAGGCGGAACAACAGATGCCCTTTTTCGACCGTGCGTTCGCGATCGGTGCAAACGATGTATCCTTTGAGGCGAAGTTTGTGCAGGATAGCATGGTCGGTCTGCAAAAGCCGCCGCGCGACCTCGCCGGTCGAAATGCGCTCTTCGTCGCCCGCAGAGGCGATTTCGAGCAGCGCTTCATATTGTTTGGGGGCGCGGCGCGCGAGCTTTTCGAAGACCTCGTTCAGCGCGTTTTCGTCGCGCAGAGCAGGCGCCAGAGCTACATAGACCTCGGTGCGGGGCCGGAATTCGTCCTCGGCAAACTCCTCTTCGCTGTCGCCCGAGGGCTTCATCAGCGACGGCAGCGCCACGCGCATCACCTCGCCCACCGAGCACATATAGTAGTCGGCGATCCACTCCCAGAGCTCCATTTGCGCGGGAGGGGCCAGGGGCGCGTCGTAGAGCACACGCTGTATGGATTTTATGGTTTTGAAATTCGGGCGGTCGCCGTGAACGCGGCGCACGATGCCGGTATAGAACTTCTTCGGACCGAACTGCACCGACACAGCCTGTCCCGCAACGACGTTCATGCCCTCGGGCACAGCAAACGTGTAGGCGGGTTGCGCCAGCGGCACTATGATATCGGCATAGAGAGGCATTAAATCTTGGTAAGCGTCTGGAATCCCTTTCCGTAGACGCCCATCACCGAACCCACGGTCATAAAGGCGTCGGGGTCGATCGTTTTCACGAATTTGAGGATCGTGGGCGCCTCCCTCTTGCGGCAGACGACCATCACGATCTTCGAAGCCTCCTTCGAATACCAGCCCTGCGAGTCGATGAGTGTCACGCCGCGGTGGACGTTATTGGCGATGGCGTCGGCCATTTTTTCGTAGTCGTGGGTGATGATGAAGAGCTGGCTCGACTGCTGGCTGCCCGACATGATCATATCGACCGTGTAGCCGAAGACTGCCGTCATCACATAACCGTAGATCACGGTGTCGATGCCGAAGCCCACGAGCATGGCCGAGCCGATGATCACGAAGTCGGAGTAGATGACAATTTTACCGTAGCTTATCGTGCGGTATTTATTGATGATCATGGCCACGATATCCGTACCGCCCGTGGAGCCGCCCTGCGCGAAGCAGATCGCGACGCCCAGACCTGAAAGAATACCGCCCATGATGATCGAAAGAATGCGCTCCAAATGGAGGAAGTCGCCCTCGGGAAGCACCGTCTGCCAGAGGTTCATGCCCAGCGACAGAACGAGGATGCAATAGACGGTCTTGATGCCGAAATTCCAGCCTATGATAAATCCCGCGATCAAAAGAAGTACGCCGTTGATGATCAGCACCATGGTGCCAAGCTGGATATTGATTCCGGCCTGGCCCAGCGCCTGACACAGTACGAGCGAGAGGCCCGAAGCCCCGCCGCCCACGCCCTTCACGGGCAGGATGCACCCTATCCACGCGAACGAATAGAGCAGCATTCCGACGGTCATCAGGGAATACTCTTTGATGGAGCGGAAAACGGTTTCCGCGGTGAGGGCTTTCATAGTGGCTAAAAATCTGACGGTTTATGGGGCAAAGGTAGCAAAATTCAGAATTCAAAAATCAAAAATCAAAATTATTGTTGCCGTGCCGCAAAGGGGGTGTAACGCTGTAGCGTCAGCCCAATTTTGAATGCTGAATTTTTGAATTGTCCGCCAGGGCCTGGCCTTGAAAGGCGTCCTTCTCCTCCAGTCTCTTCTCGAACATCGTCAGCAGCTGTTCGTTGCGCACCAAGCCCCAGTTGGGACCGTGGTGATAGCGCGGCGGGGCCTCACTGGCGAAGCGTTCCAGCACCACGTCGGAGCGCATCCGGCGCAGGATCTCGATGAACAGGTCGATATATTCACCCAGCTCCCAGAAGCGGAACCGCGCAGGGTCGGCGTCGTATTCGGCGGCCATGGCGGTGCCGCTGAAAACCTGCAGTTGGTGGAATTTCACGGTCGTGAGCGGCAGAGCGTTGATCGCCTCCACGCCGTCCAGCAGCATTTGGTCGGTTTCGCCCGGAAGCCCCAGGATGAAGTGCGCGCCCACATGCAGGCCTCTTTCGGCGGTCATCGTCACCGCCCGTTGTGCGCATGCGAAATCGTGGCCCCGGTTAACGGCGGCGAGCGTAGCGTCGTAGACCGACTCGATACCGTATTCGACAGTCACATATTTACCGCGGTCGTGCGCGAGCTCCGCGAAGTAGTCGAGCTTGGCCTCGTCGACGCAGTCGGGCCGCGTGCCGACCACGATTCCCGCGACCTGGGGGTGCGCGAGGGCCTCGTCATAGAGTTGCCGCAGGTGGTCGAGCGGCGCATAGGTATTGGAAAAAGACTGGAAGTAGACCAGGTATTGCGAGGCCGTGCGGTAGCGGTTGCGGTGAAACTCGATGCCCTCCCCGATCTGCTGCGCGACGCTCTTTCCGGTCATACAATAAGAGGGGGTGAACGCTCCGTTGTTACAGAACGTACACCCCCCTTTGCTTATCGAGCCGTCACGGTTGGGACATGTGAACCCCGCGTTTACGGCCACCTTCTGGACGCGGCCGCCGAAGAGGCGGCGGAGATACGCGGCATATGAGTTGAACCGCCTATCGTCGCCCCAGGGATACATTATTTACAATCCCCACTCGGACGCTACCGGAGTGCCCTTCGGCGCGTTGGGAACGTTGGTGAAGAACTTGAAGCCCGTGAGGTTTTCGATCGCCTCGACCGACATCATATCCGCGGCCGCGGGCTTGTGGCCCTTATCCATATTGTGGCGCAGTACGAACGCCGAACACTTAAGTTCCGAAGCCGAGCAGTTCATCACCGATTTGCCCGTCGAGCCGCTCTTGGTGCGCAGGATCAGGTAGTAGAACATCGAGGGACAGCTTACGTCGGTACGGCTGCCGAAGGCAATCTTCGACGAGGTGCAGGTCTTGCCGTAGGCGTCGGTGAAGGGCTGGAAGTAGGTTCCGATAACCACATAGGTCGTGTCGGCGCAAACCTGTCCGTCGACCCAGTCCTCGAGATTGTTCCATGCTCCGCCGCCGGTGTTGAACGTCGACGAGAACTGCGGAGCGATGTTGGTATAGTAGAACACCTGCTTGTTGGTCGCCGTTGTCGCAAGGCGCTCGGCCGAACCCAGCATATGGCCCTTGTTGCAGCCGCCGCCCGTGGATTTGCTGCTGTACTGGATGCTCGCGGGGATCTGCGGATCCTGCGCATAGGCATTGGTGCGGCTGGCGCCCGACTCGTAACACTTGTGGCGGGGAGCTGCCGACCACAGCGGGCAATGGTGCTCGGCGCTGTAGCAGACGGTGTAGTTACGCGCGAGGTGGCCGCCCACCTTGAAGTCGGGGCAGATGTGGTGCGCGTAGTAGTAGTTGCTGTTCACAACCTCGGTGGGCAGCTCGGGCCAGTTGATGTTGTAGGTATCGCTGGTGGGCGGGGTGCCGTCGGGGTTCTTGGTGGTGAACGTCGAGGACTCGCTCTGGTAAACCACCCCGTCGATCTTCACGCAGAGCCAGAACGAATAGTTCGTAGCGCTGGAAAGGCTCGTCAGTGTGGCGTTCTTATTACCTGCGGTCGTCGAAAGAGCGTATTTCTGCTCCGAGCCTCCGCTGGCACGATAGGCGAAATAGACCTCCTCCACCACACCGGTGCCCGAATAAGCATACGACGACGAGATCGCCGCGGCGTCCTTGGTCACGCTGCTCGACGAGGTCGTGCCGAACGTGGGTTTCACAATATCGGGATCGGGAGGAGTGACCTCGCCGCCCTCACCGTGGTAGATCGTAAGGCTCTTGACATAGCTTGCTCCCGAGCCGTTCATCAGCTTGAAATAGTGGTATTCGGCGGCCGAGCAGTCGAAGACATAGGTCGAACCATCGAGCGTGGGCGTGATCCTGATAGCGGTGGGAAGCTGCGCCGTGCCGACGTAGAGATACATCGAGCTGGCCGAACCGCCCGATTCGTAGATCATTTCTATCTTGCTTATGGCGCCGTTATCCTGGGCGTTCCCGAGGTATCCCGACGTCTTCTTGAACTGGATGCCGTTGCCGTAGTCGGCGACGTTGAGCACCGCGTATTTGTTGTCGTCGAGAGTTATCGTGCTGGCCGCCGGATATGCCTTGGGCCAGGTTTTGCTGTCGATGGTAAGCGTGATGATAAGACCGTCACCGCCATCGCCGCCGCTCGACTCTTTCTCGGTCACGAACGTCGAGGCGCCGCTCTTGTAGACCTGTCCGCCGATCTTCACGCACAGGTAGAACGAATAGGTCGTCGAGGCCGTAAGTTTGGTAAGCTGGGTGGTCTTCGATCCTGCAGCAGCGGGCATGTCGACCTTGACGTCCGGACCGCCGGTGGTGTGATAGATGAAGTAAACCTCGTCGACCGTCTTGTCACCCGTATAGGTGTAGGAGGACGAAACGGTGGCGCTGTTGCTGGTCACGCCGCTGTAAGCGGTGGTTCCGAACGCGGGCTCCTCGTCGGCGGGCGTGGGCGGAACATAGTCGCCGCCGTCGCCGTAGGTGAGGATCATTTTGGCTACGTGGAGATTCTTGGCATTGCCGATATAGATGCGGTAAGAGGTGTTCTCGACAGTATTCGTAAGGCCCCACGCCGCAGTTTCGCCAGAGTTGAGCTGTATGGCATCGCCACCTTCGACCTCTTCGTTGCCGGAGTCGCAGATCGACACCAGCACACCCGCGCCGCCGCCAAGAGCCTGGTCAACGACCACGCCCGTGAGGGCAAACTCCTCGAGAGCCGGCAACTCGATATAGGCGCCGGCCTTACCGATGAACAGCGAGGTGGGATGAGGAGGCTCGGTATAGGGAGAAAAGGTATTCTCGAACCAGTAGTACTTGAACGACGCCGATGCCGACATCCTATAGGTATAGCCGTCGATCACATAGGTTCCCGAGAGCTGTCCGTTGCCCGAACCGGCGGGAAGCGCCGGAGTGGCCATCGAGACTCCGCGGCCGAAGTCGACGATGATCGTCGCACCGGTCTCTTCGCCCGGTTCGGGATCGGGTTCGGGATCTCCGCCTCCCACGGCCTTGGTGGTGAATTCGCCGGCGGGACTCTTCACGTACATGACGCCCGTATCGAACCATGCATATACCCGATAGCGGGTCTCGGGCTCAAGGCCCGTGAGGCGGCAGGTGACCGTCTTACCGTCGACGGTCACGTCGGTCGCCGAGAGGTAGTCGGCTTCGTCGGCGGCGTAGGGGCCGTAGGTGAACGTCACGCCCAGCGACCCGAGAGCCGCGGCGTAGGAGGCCTCGGTGCTGACCGTGGCTGCCGTGTCCGATACCGAGGCCGTCGCGGGCTGCGTGAGCCGGAAGTCGATGCTGTCGGTGGTGTCGTCGCTGCACGATGCGAAGCCGAAGGCCGCACCCAGAAGCAGAAGTGCAAATAGTTTTTTCATTGGGATTCTTTATTATTTAATCTTTGAGTTTCGAATCTATCCATATCGTCACCGGGCCGTCGTTGGTGAGCGCCACCTGCATGTCGGCGCCGAATTCGCCCGTGGGGACATTTTTTTCGAGCATTTCGGCCACACGCGCCGTGAAGCGCTCATACAGAGGTCGCGAAACGGCTTCGGAGGCCGCCTTTATATACGATGGGCGGTTGCCCTTTCTGGTCGAGGCCTGGAGCGTGAACTGACTCACGACCAACACCTCGCCTTCGGCCTGCGTAACGTCCAAATTCATGACCCCCTGGGCGTCATCGAAGATGCGCAGGCGGACCAGCTTGCCAGCCAGGTATTCGATATCGTCGGCCGTATCGTCGGCGCCCACGCCCACGAATACCAGCAATCCCGCTCCGATCCGGGAGCGGACTTCGCCCTCTACGGCGACCGAGGCCTGTTTGACACGCTGTATCAATAAACGCATTTCCGGTATTCTTTATTTCGCCGCCGCGGTTTCGAAATAGTCCCACAGATTGTCGCCCGCGGGTACCGGAGCCGTCACCGACACCGGTTCGCGGCGCACGGGGTGTTCGAACTCCACGCGCCTCGAATGCAGCGAGATGCCGCCGTCGGGCAGCGAACGCCTGGCGCCGTATTTCAGGTCGCCGCGGATCGGACATCCGGTCTTGGAGAGCTGGGCGCGGATCTGGTGGTGGCGGCCGGTCAGAAGCTCGACCTCGACAAGCGAATAGTTGGTGCTCGCACCCAGGGTCCGGTAGCGCAGGCGCGCCTCTTTCGATTCGGGTTTGGGGTCGTCGTAGGCCCGCGAACGGTTGGTGCGGCCGTCGCGCACGATGTAGTGGCGCAGGTCGCCCGACTCGGGATCGGGGGTCTGCTCGGTGATTGCCCAGTAGAATTTGTGGATCTGGCCCTCGCGGATCATCTCGTTGAGACGCGTCAGCGCCTTCGAGGTCTTGGCAAACAGCACGGCGCCGCTCACGGGGCGGTCGATGCGGTGTACCACGCCCAGGAACACGTCGCCGGGTTTAGCATCGCGCACTTTGAGGAATGCCTTTATCTGGTCTTCGAGGGCGCTTTCGCCCGAGGGATCGGGCTGCACCAGATCGCCGCAGCGCTTATTGACCACCAGCAGGTGGTTGTCTTCATAGAGAATATCTTCAGCAGAGAACATCGTCGGATGGCGTCGGGCGGCGTTTTAGAGTTTGAACGTGAAGGGCAGCAGCAACTCGGCCGAATCGAGCACCGAGGCCGAACCGTTGCCGCTCATGATGACGCGGATGGGCGAACCCTGGCGGCGCTCGACATCGACCAGCACCTGGCGGCACTGTCCGCAGGGATAGCACTCCCTCTCCGAGGGAACCGACGCTATGGCCAGCGACTCGATGGGGTCGGCGGCGTAGTTGGCCTCGGCATAGAACAGGAGGGTGCGTTCGGCGCACAGACCCGCCGGATAGACCTCGCTCTCGAAGTTGCTTCCATAGAGGATCTTTCCGCTGCGCAGACGCGCCGCGGCACCGACGTTGAATTTCGAATAGGGGGCATGGGCGTTTTTTGTAGCCCTCTCGGCCTCCGTAACCAGCACACGGTCAATCTCGGACATCTCCCGAAGCGTCTTGTAGTGCTCGTAGTTGAAACAATACTGCTTTTCCATAGCTCCTATTTTTTAGGGGGAAAGTTAACAAAGGTAACTATTTTTTACGATATACGGGCTTTGTAACCTAAATTTAATATTTCATTTATCGTACCGCAAGCGACGAAGAGCGAAGCAGCAAGGTCTTCGGCTTGCGGTGAGAAACGGCAAGGGATAAAACAGCAGGCTTTTCGGCAGGCTTGTAGAGCCTGTCGGCGGGCCGCCGCTCCGCCCCGCAAACATTTTCGACAAGCGAGAGCAGAACGAGCCTGCTCGTTTTGCCGAGCGCAGAAAACGACGGCGAAGCCAAGGCCCACATCTTCACTACGCAAAGCTCCGTTACGGTTTGTCCGCCGCGGGCTGCTGCCCGAGAACAAATACGCGACGCCCCCTCGGAGACTTTTTGCCGCTCACGCGCGGCAGAATCTGCCTGCAGATTTTGCGTTCGCCTAATCGCAACTTCACCACGCACGTTTTGTGCGCTTACAATGGCACCACACAAGGACAAAAAAGAGGACGCCCGCGACCGGGACATCCTCTTCCATAATCTGTTACGCGCAATTACTCCAGAACGAACTTCGTATTGACGTTATACTGCAGTTTGATGGTCTTGAAATCCAGAGGCTCCTCCTCGGCCACGGCAGCCTCGTCGTACATAGCCTTTGCCGAGCGCATCATCACGCTATTATTATAATAGGTCGGCATCACGTCGCTGTTCGAATCGTAGACGTAGAAGCACTTGCCGATAGTCTGACCGACAGCTTCGGCCAGCGCCCGGGCGTTGTCCTTGGCATTGCGCATGGCCTCGGCGCGCACCTCGTCCTTATACTGCTCGATCTTGGAGTGCGAAACCCTCTGGATCGTCACATTCGAGATACCCAGGGCGTCGAGCGCCTGCCAGGCCTTCGAAACCTCGGCCGCGGAGTAGACCTCCAACTGGTATTTTGCCGTGGCTACCGAGGTGTTCTTCTTGAAGAACTCGCTCGACAGGTTGGCTACCTTGAGCTGCTTGTCGATATTCACGCCCTGCTTTTTGAGCGCCGCGATCATATCTTTCTGCTGGGCCTCGACCGTGATCTTGCCCTTCGAGTCGCGCTCGTTGATGATGATCTGGAGGTAGAACTGGTCGGGGGTTATCTCCTTCTCGGCACGTCCGTTGACCTGAATGTAGCTGGGGAATTTCTCCTCATACTGCGCCATTGCGGGCAGCGCCATCAGGGCGATCACCGCGACTAAAATCAATTTTTTCATAACTTTTTCTGTTTTAAATAATTCTCTTTGCAAAAAGGATGCACGGGTTTATGAACTAAAAACGCCACCGCTTATTTTTTATTGCCTGCACGCGCTTTGATCTCTTTTTTCGACATCTCTTTGGTCACCAGCTCTTCGCTCACGACCGCCGTATAGGTATTCCTGGTTTCGAGGACCATATTACCTTCGGCCGTGGCGAACACGGGGGCGAAGTGCTTTACCGGGGCGGGCCTTTCACTGCCGTCGTCGTTGATTTTTATGCCGTACCACCCGATCTCGACCCGCACTCCGTACTTCTTGTCGTCATAGCTCCCCATAAACGCCAGCGGCGTGCCGGGAAAGACCTCGTCGCCCGGGGCGACCATCATTCCGCTGTGATCGAGGCACGAATAGCGCGCCATGGTGCCGTCGGGATGCTCGATCTGGATGCCCGCGGCGTTCTCCGAAATTTTAATGCCTTGTCCGGTGCGCTTATAGGTGTCGTCGTCGCCCACACGCACGACTTTACCGCGGCGCATGGCAAAAACGGTGTCGCCCTTTTCGCCCTGGAACGTGAATATTATGCTCTCTCTTATGCGTTTGTCGATCTCGTCGGGCTTGGGATCGTAGCGCACCACGCGCACCTCCTTACCCGCGGCGACCGGCATGCAGTATATATATGTGCTGTCGACCGACGAGAGGAGGCGGCCGTTGAAAAAGCGGTATGCGTAGCTGAATCCCACGGGCCTCGACGCGTCGGCGGGCCGCAGCGTCAGAATGCGCTCCTTGTCGCTCTGAACCTCGCGGCGGAAAGGCCGCTCGTTCTCGGTGCAGTTGGAGAGGTTTTTAAGATACAGCCAGACGGTCGACGTGCCGGGATAGGTTTTGTCCTCGACGAAGAACTCGACCGTATTGTTGGACTGGCGTCGGACGCTGACCTTCGCCTGCGAGGACGAAGAGCTCTGGGCGGCTGCGGAAACTGCCGTGAATACAAGCAATGCGAGGAGGGCAATTCGTTTCATAAAGTAGTTCTGTCAGGTTGTGGTTTTCGGGTTTACCTGCGCACAAGCTTCACGACGTTTTCGACATGATGCGTATGGGGGAACATATCCACCGGCTGCACGGCCACGACGCGGTACTGGGCGTCCATAAGGGCCAGATCGCGGGCCTGCGTGGCGGGATTGCAGCTCACGTAGACGATCCTTTCGGGCGCGGCGCGCAGGATGACCTCGATGACCGGTTCGTCGACGCCGGCTCTCGGCGGGTCGAGGATTATGACGTCAGGGTGTCCGTTGGCCGTAACGAAATCGTCGTTCAGGACGTTCTTCATGTCGCCGGCGTAGAACGCCGTGTTGCCGATGCCGTTTATTTCGGCGTTGATCTTCGCGTCGGCGATAGCCTCGGGGACATACTCCACGCCCACGACTTTCGCACAGCGCGAGGCGCAGAAGTTGGCAATGGTGCCCGTACCGGTGTAGAGGTCATAAAGCACGTCGGAGGATTTGAGGTCGGCAAAATCGCGCGCAACCTTATATAATTCGTATGCCTGGGCCGAATTGGTCTGGTAGAACGACTTGGGGCCCACCTTGAACTTCAGTCCCTCCATCTCTTCGACGATATGGTCTTTGCCGCGGTAGAGAACCGGATCGAGGTCGCCGGTAGAGTCGTTGAACTTGGAATTCACGACATAGAACAGCGAGGTGATCTGCGGGAATCGGGCGGCAAGATGATCCAGAAGAGCAGCGATACGCTCCCGGTCGTCGGCGTAGAACACCACGATCACCATCACCTCGCCGGTCGATGCCGTACGCACCACCATGTTGCGCATCAGGCCTTCGTGGTTCCGGGCATTGTGGAACGTATAGCCGTTCTCTACGCAGAAGCGTTTGGTTTCGAGACGGATATCGTTCGAAGGGTCGGGCTGGAGCCAGCACTTATTGATATCTAAAACCTTGTCGAACATGCCCGGTATATGAAATCCGAAGGCCGGCGAAGAGCCTATATCGACCCCGCTCTCGACCTCTTCGCGCGTGAGCCAGCGGCGGTCGGCGAAGGTGAATTCAAGCTTGTTGCGGTAGAATTGTGTCTGCGCCGAGCCCAGGCACGGGGCGATCTCGGGAAGTTCGATCTTGCCGATACGGGTGAGCTGGTCGCGGACCTGCTCGGTCTTGAAGCGCAGCTGCTCGTCGTAGGGCAGGTTCTGCCATTTGCAGCCTCCGCAAACTCCGAAATGCTCGCAGAAGGCCTCCGCGCACAGCGGCGAACGCTTCACGTACCGCACCACGAAGCCCTCCATAAAACGGCGGCGTTTGGAGCGTATCTGCACGTCGACCACATCGCCCGGAACGGTGAGCGGCACGAAGACCACCACGTCGTTCCAGCGGCCCATGGCCTTGCCCTCGGCGGCGAGGGTCGTTATTTCGAGCCCCTCGATAAGGGGGTATTGAGCTTTTTTTCTTGCCATAATTAACGTGAGTTCGGCGAACTCGAAGGTTTTATAAAGTGATTACACGCTTGTTTAATTGTTCGTCAAACTCGCGTCACGGCGTCTTTTAGACGCCAAAGAGCAAAACATTTTGACAATTCCTCTAAATCTCCATTTGAAAAGGGAGACTTAAAAAGAGGTTGTAACTTCGACATTCGTCAAATTCATATTATCTAATAATTCGGCTCCAAAGATAACCAAAATTGACCGTTTATTTGCCGAGATTCTTCAAATACTCGCGAATATACCGCACCGCCACATAATGTCCCGCCTCGGGCATATTGCCGTGGTTGAATCCGTCGAACTCGCGAAGCTCGACGGCGGGGTGCCCCACCACCTGCATCATGCGCCAGAAATAGGCATTCTCCTCGTACCGGCCCAGCATCTCCAGCTCGCGGTCGCCGGAAAGAATCAGTATCGGGCGGCAGTCTTTGCGCACATGGTTCAGCGGCGCCATGTCGTCGACGAGCGGCTGCGTGTCGGGCAGGCCCAGCTCGCGGCGGCGCGCGAAGTGGGTCACAACCTGCCCGCTGTAGGGGATCAGGGCCGCGAACACCTCGTCGGGGTCCATTCCGTAGCGCGCCATCCAGCGCTTGTCGAGGCCGATCATCGAGGTCAGATATCCGCCCGCGGAGTGTCCCGCAACGAATATCTCCTCAGGGTCGCCGCCGTATTCTGCAATATGTTTCACGACCCACGCCGCCGAGGCTGCGGCATCGTCCACGCAATCGGCAACAGTTACATTCGGCGTAAATCGATAGCCCACGGCCACTACCGCGAACCCTTTATTCATCAGCGCCTTGGGAACGGATTTATGTCCGCCCGTAAGTCCGCCGCCGTGATACCATATAATAGTTGCGAAATCTTTCGCGTCGGTCGGATAATAGACGTCGAGCCGGCACATTTTTGCGACATATTCATCACCCGCGGCAGTGCGGTAGGCAAGATCTTCGACAGTGCGATAGCCGGCATCCTGGGCCAAAACCCCGGTCCAGCAGACGAGCAGCGCGAAAAAGACAGTAAAAAATCGTTTCATAGTTAAGCGTTCTTGGATTATAAAGATAGGTAAAATCCGGCAAAATTCACTATCTTTGCTCGACAGACCGCAAAATAAGAAACGCATGAAAATAGCCTGCCTGCAGTTCAACCCCATTCAGGAGAACACATACGTCGTGTGGGACGACACCCTCGAGGCCGCCATCATAGACGCCGGAAACAGCAATCCGCGCGAGGATGCCGCCCTCGACAACTTCATCTCGGAGCACAACCTGAAGCCCGTGCTGGCGCTCAACACCCACGGCCACTTCGACCATGTGCTGGGCGTGAAGCATGTAAAAGAGCGCTGGGGAGCCCGGTTTGCTCTTTCGGGGAAGGACCAATTCCTGCTCGACAACGCCGTGACGAGCGGCTCGATATTCGGCGTCAAAGTGGGCGAAACGCCCGCGCCCGATATCGACCTCGACGCCATGTCCGAGATCCGCTTCGGCAACACGACGCTGGAGGTGATCGCCGTTCCGGGGCACACGCCGGGCCACGTTGCGTTCTTCGACCCTGCGGCGAAGGCCCTCTTCACTGGCGACACGCTCTTCCGCGAGAGCATCGGACGAACGGACCTTCCCGGCGGCGACTATTCGTGGATCATGCGCTCGATTCTTGACAAGCTCGTTCCGCTGGGCGACGAGGTGCACGTATACCCCGGCCATGGCCCCGAATCGACCATAGGACACGAAGTATTGTACAATCCTTTTATCGTGGAGGTTATCAACGAGGAGGTGAATTATCGTAATTAAAATTTCGGACGGCTTGCGGCTTGCGCAGCGAGCCGGCGGGCCGGCGGGCCGCAGCTCCGCCACGCGAACGTTTTCGATAAGCGAGGGCAGAACGAGCAGGCTCGTTTTGCCGAGCGCAGAAAACGACAGCGAAGCCAAGGCCCGCTCGGCACTTCGCTACAAGTGGCCCACCGCGAGCCGCTGTCCGAGAACGATGCAGGACGCAACACACGAAAGCTCTAATAAGCAATCTGACAACTTTGGGAAAACTCATCCATAAAATCCTTTACCGCACGCTGCCACTCGAGGGCTATCTGCGCGCAGTGAGCCGCATGTTCTTCGTCTGGCAACGACTCGGAATCGGTCGTTACGCACCTGCCACGGAGTATGTCTACCACCTGCGGAATCTGATCGGCGAGGGCGATACCGCCATCGACATCGGCGCGAATCTGGGTTACTATACGCGCACGCTTTCGCGACTGGTCGGACCTGCCGGAAAGGTCTTTGCCGTGGAGCCCATGCCGCCGGTGCTGGCCGTCCTGCGCCGCAATGTGCGGGGATGCGGCAATGTCGAGATACTGCCCTATGCCCTTGGAACCGACGATAAAGAGATAACGATGGCCAACGATTCGGCACGCGAAGCGGGTTATTTCGGCACGGGACAGAATTTTGTGAACGAGGCCGGCGAAAATGCTGCGGTCGAATTCACCGCCCCGATGCGCCGCGGCAGCGAATTATTTGCGGGTTTGAAGCGGCTGGATTTCATAAAGTGCGATATCGAGGGTTACGAGGTAGTCGTAATGAACGAACTACGGCCCCTGCTCGAGCGTTTCCGCCCCACGGTGCTCATCGAAACCGGCGGCGAGAACCGTCCGCAGATCATCGAATTATTCACCTTGCTCGGATACGAAGGTTTCACGCTCGACCGAGGACAGGAAATCCCGCTCGCTGCCGGCAGCACGAAAGATATAATTTTCAGATACACAAAGTAATATGCGCATAGATATCATCACCGTAGTTCCCGACCTGCTGACCTCGCCGCTCAACGAATCGATCCTCAAGCGCGCGCAGGAAAAAGGCCTCGTGGAGATCGTGGTACACAACCTCCACGACTATGCCCACGACAAACGCAAGACCACCGACGACTACCCCTTCGGGGGCGAGGCGGGCATGGTCATGAAGTGCGAGCCGGTGTTCGAGTTGATCGAGAAGTTGAAATCCGAACGTGAGTACGACGAGGTTATTTACACCTCGCCCGACGGAATCCGGCACGACCAGCACGAGGCCAACCGCCTCTCGACGCTCGAAAATATCATCATCCTCTGCGGCCACTACAAGGGCATCGACCACCGTATCCGCGAGCACCTCGTAACACGCGAGATCTCGATCGGCGACTACGTGCTCACGGGCGGCGAGCTGGCGGCCTGCATCATCGCCGACTCGGTGGTCCGCGTGATCCCGGGGGCCATAGGCGACGAATCTTCGGCGCTGACCGACTCGTTCCAGGACAATCTGCTGGCCCCGCCGGTCTACACGCGACCCGCGGAGTTCCGCGGCTGGAAAGTCCCCGAAGTGCTGCTTTCGGGCAACTTCGCGCATATTGCCAGGTGGCAGGACGAACAGGCCTACGAGCGGACGAAGCGGTTGCGGCCCGATTTGCTGGAAAAATAGAATCGTATGAAATACTACCTCATCGCCGGCGAGCCCTCGGGCGACCTCCACGGCGCAAATCTTATCGAAGGGCTCAAAAATGCCGACCCCGAAGCCGAATTCCGTTTCTGGGGCGGCGATAATATGGCCGCCGCGGGCGGCGAGGCCAATTTAAGAAAACACTATCGCGAGACCTCGTTCTTCGGCGTGGTGCAGGTCCTGAAAAACCTCCGCACGATCGGACGCCAAATGAAAGAGTGCCAGGCCGACGTGGCCGCGTACGCCCCCGATGTGCTGATCCTGGTCGACTACCCGGGGTTCAACATGAAAATCGCCAAATGGGCCAAAGAGCACGGCATACGCACATATTACTATATAGCCCCCAAAGTCTGGGCCTCGCGCGAATGGCGCGTGAAGGGCATACGCAAATATGTCGACAAGCTGTTCATCATCTTCCCGTTCGAGCAGGAATATTTTCGGAAGAAGGGCATAGAGCCTATTTTCGAGGGTAACCCACTGGTTGACGCTATCGAGGTACGGCGCGCAGGGCTGCCTTCGCCCGAGGAGTTCCGGCGCCGCAACGGCTTGGACCAGCGTCCGATCATAGCCCTTTTGGCCGGCAGCCGCCGCAGCGAGATCGGCCGAAACCTGCCGCTGATGGCGGCGCTGTCGAAGAAGTTCCCGGAGCACCAGTTTGTGGTGGCGGGAGTGCCCTGGCTCGACCGCGCGATATATGATAAATATCTATCTGGCAGCGACATACGTTATGTATGCGACCAGACCTACGAAACACTCGCGGCCGCCGAAGCGGCCGTGGTGACATCGGGAACCGCAACCCTCGAGACGGCCCTGCTGGGCATCCCCGAGGTGGTCGTATACCGGATGATGTGGATCGAGCTCACACTGCTGCCGCTGGTGTTGAGGGTGCCCTGGATATCGTTGGTGAACCTCAACCTTGGCCGCGAATCGGTGGTCGAGGTCATGCAGTCGGGCATGGAGATCGGGCGTGCCGAGGATGAGCTACGGGCGATCGTCGCCGGCGGAGCGAAGCGCGCGCGGATGCTCGCCGACTTCGACGAGCTGCGGACGATAATCGGCGGCCCGGGCGCCAGCAAACGCTTCGCCGCGCGCATGGTCGAGGAGATTCAAAAATCAAAATCGGGGACTGAATGAAGATTATCTGTATAGGACGCAACTACGCCCAGCATATCGCCGAACTTCACGATGGCGGCACGGCTCCGAAAGAACCTTTGTTCTTCCTGAAGCCCGACACGGCGCTGTTGCGCAACAACGACCCTTTCTATATCCCCGATTTTTCGAGCGACCTGCATTATGAGTGTGAACTGGTGGTGCGCATCGACCGCGTGGGCAAGGGTATTTCGGAAAAATTCGCCCACCGGTACTACCACGAGGTGGGTTTGGGAATAGATTTCACGGCCCGCGACCTGCAGCGCAAGGCCATCGCCGAGGGGCTTCCGTGGGAGGCGTCGAAGGCTTTCGACCGCTCGGCGGCGCTGTCGCCGGAGTTCGTGCCGCTGGCCGATCTGGGCGGGGATATCCAGAAACTTAATTTCACCCTCGACATCAACGGCGAACGCCGGCAGACGGGCGACACCTCGCTGATGCTCTTCACCGTGGACCGCATTATCGCCTCGGTTTCGCGCTTTATGACCCTGCGCATGGGCGACCTTATATACACCGGCACCCCCGCGGGCGTCGGCGCCGTGAAGCCCGGCGACAACCTCCGTGCGGCTTTAGAGGGTCGCGAACTGCTGAATTTCGATATAAGATAGCTATGCTTTTAAAAGACAAACTCAAACCTTACCGCCTGCTACTGGCATCGCAATCGCCGAGGCGAAAAGAACTGATGACCGGCTGCGGGCTGGATTATGAACTTGCCGCCAAATACGACTGCGAGGAGGTATACCCCGCCGGGACGCCCGCCGACAAGGTTCCGCTCTATCTTTCGCGTCTGAAGAGCGAAGCCTACCCCGGACCGCTGGGTGCGCAAGACATACTTATGACCGCCGACACGGTGGTGGTGCTCGACGGCGAGGTCCTGGGGAAACCGCTCGACGCGGAGGATGCCGCCAGGATGCTGCGCAGGCTCTCGGGACGCCGCCACATGGTCGTCACGGGCGTGACGTTGCGCACGGCCGAACGGATGCACACCTTCGCTGCCGAAAGCAACGTCTGGTTCCGCCCCCTGACCGACGAGGAGATCGCCTTCTACCTCGAAGCGTACAAGCCTTTCGACAAGGCCGGATCGTACGGAATTCAGGAGTGGATAGGCTATGTGGCCATCGAAAAGATCAACGGTTCGTTCTACAATGTGATGGGTCTCCCGATACAGAAAGTTTACGTCGAACTCGAAAAGTTTCTGCAATAAAAATTCCTGTAAATAAGATGAAAAAAAGACTTCTTACCCTGCTTGCCCTTCTGCTCTGGCTGCCGTCGCTGGCCGACGAGGGGATGTGGCTCCCGAGCCTTATCTCGCAGCGCATCGGCGATATGCGGGCCAAGGGCTTCCGACTCACGGCCGACGATATTTACAGCATCAACAAAGCCTCGATGAAAGATGCCGTGGTGCTTTTCGGCAGCGGCTGCACGGGCGAGCTGATCTCGGCCGAGGGGCTCGTGCTGACCAACCACCACTGCGGCTACGACGCCATACAGGCCCATTCGACCGTCGAACACGACTACCTCACAAACGGCTTTTGGGCCATGTCTCGCGCACAAGAGCTGCCTAATGAGAAGCTCTACGTGCTGTTTCTGGTCCGCATGGAGGAGGTGACCGACCGCGTCGCCGCGGGCGAAGCGCACCAGACGATCATCGAAAAAGCCAAAACCGAAGGTCCGGGCTATAAAGCCTCGATCGAGCAGATGTACTACGGCAACCAGCTCTTTCTGTTCGTCTATGAGCAGTTCGACGACGTGCGCCTGGTAGGCGCCCCGCCTTCGTCGATCGGCAAATTCGGAGGCGATACCGACAACTGGATATGGCCGCGCCACACGGGCGATTTTTCGCTCTTCCGCGTCTATGCCGACAAGGACAACAAGCCCGCCGAATATGCGCCCTCGAACGTCCCCTACCGCCCCAGAAAACACTTTACGATATCGACCGGCGGCGTGAAAGAGGGTGATTTTACGATGATCTACGGTTTCCCGGGCAACACCCAGGAGTATATCCTTTCGGACGCCGTGAGCTACATCGCCGAACGCTCCGACCCGGCCAAGATCGCGATCCGAACCGGTCGCCTGGAGATCATCTCGGCGGCACAGGAGTCGGATCCCGCGCTGCGCATTTTCTATGCCGCAAAGCACGCCAACATCGCCAATTCGTGGAAGAAATGGCAGGGCGAGATGCTGGGCATCGACCGTCTGGGTGCCGTGGGCGCCAAGCGCGCCTACGAAGATGATTTCGCCGCGTGGGCAGCTTCGAAGCCCGAATACCGCACCGTGGTGGCCGACCTCAAAGCCGAATACGCACGCATCACCGACGCCTATTTCGCTCGCGAGATAACCAACGAAACGCTCGTCAGCCTGCCTGCGAAGTACTCCGGCGAGGAGCGCGCCGAGGCTCTCTTCGAGAGCCGCAAGCCCACCGAGCGGGCCCTTTACGTCTGGCTGTTCGGCGAGTACGCGCGCCGCTGTCCGGCGCAGTATCAGATCCCGGCCTTCATCGAAGGCGTCGCGCGCCACGGTTCGCCCGAACTGTTCGGCGAGCGGGTGTTCGAAGCGGCATGGGATGCCGACACGACGGCCATGGGCCGACTGCGCGAAGAAACCACGCGGATGCAGAATCATATCCAGTGGCTGCTGGGCACCAAGTCGCTGCGCAACCTCAACAGCGAGCGTCTCAACGAACTCTACACCACCTACATACGCGGCCTGCGCGAATGGGACACCCAGCGGGCGTTCTTTCCCGACGCCAACCTCACGCTACGCGTGGCCTACGGTCACGTGGCCGGCTACGAGTATGCCGACGGAGAGTACCACAAGCCCCTGACCTCCCTCGACGGCATCATCGCCAAGGACAACCCCGATATCTACGATTACGACATCCCGCAGGCGCTGCGAGACATCTACGCCACGAAGAGCTACGGCCGTTGGGGCGTAAGGATCGACGGACGCACCACTGTTCCGGTCTGCTTCCTGGCCACAAACCACACCACGGGAGGTAATTCGGGCTCGCCGATACTCAATGCCCGCGGGCATCTGGTAGGCGTGAATTTCGACCGCACATGGCGCTCCACGATGAGCGATATCGTCTTCGACGAGGCCATATGCCGCAATATCGCGGTCGACATCCGCTATGTTTTGTTTGTCGTCGACCGGGTCGGGAAGGCCGGCTATCTGCTACGGGAAATGGATTTAGCGACAAATTGAGAATTTGTGAATGAAGTTGTGTTATGGCTGTTTTTTTTGATGATTTTTCACTCTCCGACGAGGCACATAGCGACCCTTATGTAACAAGGAAGAGAGAAAAAAGCACGAAAAAGAGCAGAGCAAAACGAAATTTATAAATTCAAAACAGATTCTGATACTGAAAAACAATAAATTTCACAACAAAATCGCTATATTGCCAGCGTAAAAATTTCGGAAAAATAATCGGATGATGAAAAAAAGACTCTTAACCAGAGGGTTAGCCGCCCTCTTTATGTTCAGTGCCGTATCCTGCGGCACCGACACGACCACCGAAACAGTCAAATCGGGAACGGGAATCACCGACCAGTCGTGGTCGGCGACCGAAACGTTCGCAGCCGACGGACAAACCAAAACCTACACCTTTACGGTCGACGGCGCATGGACGGCATCGTGCCCCAAGACGTGGTGCGAAGTGCTGACGCCCGAAGGCGCCAAAGGCACCGCGACGCTGCAGATCAAGGCCCAGGCCAACGGCACCAACTCGCAGCGTGTGACCACGGTGACGATCAAAGCCAACAACTACAGCAAGGGCGCCACGCTGATCATTTCGCAGCCCGCGGCTGCAAGCAGCACCTGGGCGACGCTCAACAAGCAGATCGACGACTACCTGGTCGACTACTACCTCTGGAACACGGAGTATAAGACACTGACGCGCGACCTCTCGATACCGTTTGTCGCCAGTCCGTCGAGCAACTTCCTCAAGACCACGCTGATGAAGATGACCACCAATATATACGACAAGAAGACCTACTACGACGGCAGCGGCAATCCCTATCAGTCCCTGTATTCCTTTATACAGCAGACCTCGGCCGGCAGCGCGTCGTCGGGCACGGCGCCGACTTCGGCGATCAATTTCACCCACGGTCAGAAGAAAGAATACGACCACGGCTTCGGCATCAACTACTACACCTTGTACGGGTTTCTTCTGGAAGAGGGCAGCAAGAATGCCTGCATCACGATATTTGTCGTTTATCCCGACTCTCCCGCCGCGCTGGCCGGAGTGAAACGCGGATGGAGCATAACGGAGATCGACGGAGTAGTCATCACGACAACCAACTTTAACACGATGGTGAACAAGTTCCACAATCAGACGGGAACCATGACGATGAAATTCCTCGACAACGACAACGCCGAGCAGACCAAGACGCTGACGGCGGCTGACTTCTACCCCAATCCCGTTCTCAAATCGGACGTCGTGACCTCGGGAACGCATAAGATCGGCTACATAGCCTATAATGAGTTCGACGCGGGGTATGACGAAGATCTGCTCAATGCTATAAAGAAAGTGAAGGACGGAGGCGCCACCGACCTGGTCCTCGACCTGCGCTACAACGGCGGCGGACATGTCATCTCGGCGCAGATGCTCTCGTCGTGCATCGCCGGAGCAGACTGCAACAACAAGGTATTCCACTACTACAGCTACAACCCCAACCGCATGGCGACTCCTGTAGCGACGGCGGCCTATACCGGAAATACATACGACTCCGAGGCAAAACTGTTCTACGAGAACTTCATCTACGATGGCAAGTACTGGGGTGTTGACCTGAAGCCCTATTCGCTCAATGTAAACAAAAAGTTATATGTACTCTGCTCGGGCAACACGGCTTCGGCCAGCGAGATGACCGCATATTCGCTCAAGGGCATCGGCTTCGACGTGGTATTCATCGGCGAGCAGACCAGCGGCAAGAATGTGGGCATGGAACCCAGAGACGTAACCGACGGCAACGGAGGGAAATACCTGTTGGCTCCGATCACATTCCAGGGCTACAACGCCCAGAAAGTGAGTGTGCCCCATACCGGCATCGCCCCCAACGCCGGCTGCGAGATAGACGAGATAGGTGCATATATCGACGACTTCGGAGCGGCCAGAGAACCGCTCTTCGCCAAGGCCGTAAGCCTCATCACGGGGCAGCCCGTGGCCAAGGCGCCTAAAACGCGCGCAGTGGCGACACCCCTCCCGATGCAGAAAATGGAAAGTAACCGACTCACGGGTATGATCAAATTCCCGGCAGCGGCCAAAGAGTAGCCTCTTTTCTGCATACGGTATTATAAAAAATGCGGCGGGCATCGGTGTCCGCCGCATTTTATTTGTGTGGCGGAGGCGAAATCGGGGAGACCCTCGGAAAACCCAGGGGAGACACCGGGGAGGCAACGGGGGAGACGCTTGGAAAGGCGTCAGAGGAGGCGAGGCAGACATCCGGCAGGCACACAGAGCATGCAGCGGCAGAGTGGAGATCAATAAATTTCGACCTTGACCGCGATTGTCCCCACAAAAATTTGGCGAATTAAAATTTATGCCATATATTTGCACTCTCGAAACCCGAAAGGGTGTAAACCGATGCCCAGGTGGTGAAATTGGTAGACACGCTACTTTGAGGTGGTAGTGGCCGCAAGGCTGTGTGAGTTCGAGTCTCGTCCTGGGCACCAAAAAAGGGGTGGAACAAAAGTTCCGCCCCTTTTCATTTTGCAGAATAGCCCTTTTTTTCGGTTGCGGACCGGGCAAATCAAAAACAAATAATCCCGAAAAAAAATCCTTCGCCTTTTGCCGGAAGAATATATTCTTCCGGAGAAATTCTTTCACAAATTTGTCACAGGCAACAGATTTGTTTATAACGAGAATGTTTTTACCTTTGTCATGTTTGCAACTTTTTCCCTCGATTCCGAAAAGCGCAACATCTCCTCCGCGGAACATGAAAAAAACTGAACAGACATCCTACATTTTCATCCCCGATCCCGAGGAGCAGCGGCTTATCGCGCGCCTTATTGTCGGCGACATGTCGGGCTACGAGACGCTGTTCAACAAGTACTACCCCTCGTGCCACGCCTTCATCCGCAGCATGACCAAGGACGCCGCCGTAGCCGAAGACATCGCCCAGAACGTCTTTATGAAGGTCTGGATCAACCGCGAAAAGCTCGACGAGAACAAATCCATGCGCAACTACCTCTTCGTGCTGGCGCGCAATGAGATCTACAACTACTTCCGCACCAAGACCCGCACCTTCACCTCGCTCCAGGACGCCATTCTCTACCCCGATGCCAAAGGAGGGGGGGGGTCTGCGATGCCGCGCAATGAGATCGAGGAGCAGCTCGACCTCGACCAGACCACCGAACGGCTCGAGGCGATCATCGGCGGGATGCCGCCGCAGCGTCAGCGCATTTTCCGGCTTTCGCGCTTCGAGCACCTCTCAAGCCGCGACATCGCCGAACAGCTGGGCCTTTCGGTCCGCACCGTCGAGAAGCATCTCGAACTTGCAATCAAGGAATTACGAAAATATCTGGCCGTAATTCCCGCTATCATTCTTCTGTTGGACATTCTGCCTTAAAAGCCCAAAAAAATCACGCCCCGGTTACGTAATCCGGGGCGTCTGTGTGTTCTATATGTAGCGGGCATGGTATGTGCCGCCCCCGAACCACATGAACATGACAGAACAGAAGACAAAAATCACCCTGGAGGGTCTCCGTGAATACTTCTACAACCGCACCAGCGACAGCGAGGAGCTGCGGCTGCAGCGCTGGTTCGCCGACAACGCCAACACGCGCGAAGCCGACGATCTGCTGCAGGCGCTTTTCAGCGAGGTGCACGTCGACGACCCCGCAATGGCCCGCGCCGCCTTCGAGCGCTTCTGCGCCCGCATCGGCTATTCGGCACAGGCCGAAGCCGCTCCACAGAACCGCTGGACCACCGTTATCCGCTGGACCCAGCGCGCGGCCGCAATCCTTATCGTGCCCATCATCGTGGCATTCTCGATCCTCTATTCGCAGGGTACGCAAACTCCCGAGTGGGGCGAAATGCTCGTTCCGCCGGGTCAGCGCAGCTCGCTCGAACTCTCCGACGGAACCACGCTATGGCTCAATTCGGGAACCCGCGTCACCTACCCCGCCTCGTTCAAAGGCAGGGAGCGCAAGATATTCGTCGACGGCGAGGTCTTCGCCGACGTGGCTCACGACAAGCGCCATCCGTTCATCATCTCGGCCGGCGACGTCGAGGTGAAGGTCCTGGGCACGAAGTTCAACATGCGCGCCTACACCGCCGACCAGCTGATCGAAGTGGCACTGGTCGAGGGCAGCGTGCGTTTCGACGTCAACAGCAACAAGCGTAAAGACCAGGTGACAATGCTGCCGAGCGAAATCGTGCAGTACAACCGCGTCACGGGACGCATCGAACGCAGTTCGTTCCAGAGCAACAACTACAAGTCGCGTGCGCACGGCGGCGGATTCTACTTCTTCAACGAGCCGCTGTCGAGCATCGTGCTGCAACTTTCGCGCGGCTTCAACCGCCGGATCGTCATCACCGACCCGGCGCTGGAGCAGGTATGCTTCTACGCGTTCTTCACCGACAATGAGTCGCTCGAGCGGATCCTCAACTCCTTCAACCCCGACAAAAAGATACTCATCCGCGAGCAGGAGGGCACGATTTACCTCTCGAAGCGGAAATAGAACAACCCCTGCGTTTCCCACAGCCGAGGGGCGAAGCGAACCGATTCGCCGGGCCGCCGAAACGCAAGGAATAACCCAAGCTAAAGAAAACTACCAACTAAAACTTCAACGTATGAAAAAACTTTACCACCGGAGCATCTCTTCACGGATGCGTGCGGTCGTCGGGTTTGCACTTCTCGTTCTGCTGATGCTCCCCATGGGCGCGGCGGCACAGATCGGACTCAAACTGACAAACGTAACGGTCAAAGAGGCAATCGAGGCGCTACACCAGCAGCAGAACTATTCGGTTGCGATCAAGTCGTCGGGCATCGACATGCAGCGCCAGATCAGCGTTTCGGCGCAGAATGCCACCATCGACGAGGTGCTGAACCAAATCTTCGCCGGCCAGGACGTGACCTACGCCATCGAGGGCCGAAGCATCGCCGTCTCGAAGGCCGAAGCGAAAGTGGAGCCTGTGCAGCAGAGTAAAGGCGCGCTGACGGGCGTGGTCAAAGACGCCGCGGGACTCACCGTTCCGGGCGCCACGATCTTCATCGAGGGTACTACCCTCGGCGCGACAGCCGGTCCGAAGGGCGACTTCCAGATCAATAACGTCACGCTGCCCGCCAAGGTAACGGTATCGTTCCTGGGCTATCAGACCCAGACCGTCAACGTACGCACCTATGCGGCGCTCACGGTGACGCTCAAAGACGACGAGCAGGCGCTCGAAGAGGTCGTGGTCGTGGGCTACGGAACCCAGAAGAAGGTCAACGTAACGGGCGCCGTGGGCGTCATCAGCGGCAAGGACCTCAACAACCGCCCCGTAACCAACGCCGCGGGAGCGCTCCAGGGCGCCGACCCCTCGCTGAACATCATGATGGGCAGCGGTTCGATCGAGAGCAAGAACTACAACATCAATATCCGCGGCGCGGCGTCGGTCAACAGCATCGACCCGCTGATCCTGGTCGACGGCATCGAGGCTTCGCTGGCGCAGGTCAACCCCAACGACATCGAATCGGTTTCGGTCCTGAAGGACGCCTCGGCATGCGCGATATACGGCGCCAAGGCTTCGGCCGGCGTGGTTCTGATCAACACCAAGAACGGTAAGGCCGGAACGCTCAAGGTGAGCTACAACGGCCGTTACGGCGTATCGTGGAACACCACCTCGACCGACTTCATGACCACCGGCTACGACTACGTGAAGCTCACCAACGAATTCACCTACTCCTACCGCAACCAGTTGGGCTGGAACTATACCGACGACGAGATGCAGATGCTCTACGACCGCCGCAACGACAAGTCGGAAAATCCCGACCGTCCGTGGGTCGTCAAAGACGCCGCCGGCAAGTACCGCTACCTGGGTAACTTCGACTGGTACGGCTATATGTTCAAGCGCAGTCGCCCCGAGACCGAGCACAACATCTCGATGACCGGCGGCAGCGACAAGCTCAACTACTACGTCAGCGGTCGCTACCTCTACCGCGAGGGTCTGTTCAACAGCGGTTCGGAGGATAGTTACAACGGCTATTCGTTCCGCACCAAGATCAACGCCGAGGTCACTCCGTGGCTCCACTACTCCAACAACGTGAGCTTCGAGAGCTCTTCGTACGACTACGGCGGCTACTGGGAGCAGGACGGATCGGAGGGTCTGGCCTCGCAGGGTATCCTCTGGAACGTGGCCAACAACATCAGCCCGACGTTCGTGCCGGTGAACCCCGACGGAACGACGTTCATGTACTCCAACGGCATCCAGTTCGCCAACTCGCCCATCGCGAGCGGACGTGGCGGCGTATTTGCCGACGGGCGCAACAAGAACTCGCGTAAGAACAACTACCTGATCCTTACCAACCGTCTGACGTTCGACCTGACGCCCAACAAGGATCTGAAGCTAATCGGCGACTACACCTACCGCCGCCGCGACTTCCTGGGCACCTACCGTTCGTATCCCACGGCCAATACGTGGAACGCCGGACAGACCGCAATTGTGGACTTTACCAACGGCTCGATCTACGACTTCTACCAGGAAAACCGCACCTATAACAACGGCCACGTCGTCAACGCATACCTCGACTACGGCCACTCTTGGGGCGGCCACAACTTCTCGGCCGTCGGCGGAGGTAATGTGGAGTCGGTACGCCAGTCGGGACTCGCCATCCGCCAAAAGGGTTCGTTGAGCGAAAAGTTGAGCTTCATCAACAGCGACCAGGGCGAGATCGAATCGGCACGCGAAAACAACTACGCATGGCGCACGGTCGGCTTCTTCGGCCGCGCGAACTACGACTACAAGGGTAAATATCTGTTCGAGGTCTCGGGCCGCTACGACGGTTCGTCGCGTTTCTCGCCGCAGGACCGCTGGGGATTCTTCCCCTCGGCGTCGGCAGGATGGCGCATCTCGGAGGAGAAGTTCTGGGAGCCACTTAAAGGCTGGTGGGACGGCGCCAAAGTGCGTCTGTCATACGGCTCGCTCGGTAACCAGCAGGTCACCAGCTACTACTCCTATATCGAGCAGCTCTATACCGGATCGCTGACCTACACGTTCAACGGCACCGACAAGGTGAGCTACGCCTATGCGGGTAACCCGATTAGCACGGGTCTGACGTGGGAAACGGTTGTCACCTATAACCTCGGTTTCGACCTCGCGTTCCTGCGCAACAGGCTCAACGTCTCGGCCGACTTCTACATCCGCGACACCAAAGACATGCTCACCACGGGCGGTACGCTGCCGGACGTTTTCGGCGCAGCAGCGCCCTCGGAGAACAACGCCGACATGCGCACCCGCGGCTACGAGATCGCGGTAAGCTGGCGCGATACCCACATGGTGGCGGGCAAGCCCTTCTCCTACGGCGTTTCGGCCTCGATCGGCGATAACAAAACCAAGATCACCAAATTCCGCAACGCCGAGAAGAAGATCGGCGACTTCTACGTGGGCCGCACGCTCGGCGAGATCTGGGGCTACCGCACCGACGGACTATTCAAGACCGACGAGGAGGCCGCACAGTATCAGGCCAAGTATAACGACAAGGCCGTCAACAACCGCGTCTACTCGAGCTCCACGGCTTCCAATGCGCACCTGATGGCCGGCGATATCCGCTTCCGCGACCTCAACGGCGACTACATCATCAACTCGGGAACAAACACCGTGGGCGATTCGGGCGATATGCGCATATTGGGCAACAGCCTTCCGCGCTACAACTACTCGCTGCGCGCCGACTTCAACTGGTACGGATTCGACTTCCAGGTATTCCTCCAGGGCGTGGGCAAGATGGACTGGATGCCTTCGGCCAACTGCTACTACTTCTGGGGCCCCTACAGTTTCCCGACCACCTCGTTCGTTCCCAAGGGATTCGAGAAGATGTGCTGGGACGAAGACCACCGCAACACCTACTTCCCCAAGCGCCGAAGCTACCAGACCTCGAGTGCCGGTTCGATGAGCGTAGCCACCGACCGTTATCTCCAGAACGCATCCTACATCCGTCTGAAGAACCTTACGCTCGGCTACACGATCCCCATCAACAAGCGCATCCTCGAAAAGCTCCGCGTCTACGTCTCGGGCGAGAACCTCGCCTACTGGTCGCCGCTGAAACGCTACACCAACGCCATCGACCCCGAGGTTGCAGCCGCAAAGGTCGACAACACCAAGGTTGCGGGCATCAGCGCCTCCGACGACTGCCTCTACCCCTACTCGAGAACTTTCTCGGTCGGCATTGACGTGACATTCTAACAACCTGTTAAGAAAAAGACAAGCATGAAAACAATAATAAAAATAGGAGTCTTCGCAGCATTGCTCATGCCGCTTACCGCATGTGAGGATTTTCTGACGCTCGAACCCGAAACGACTCTCTCCCCGGAAACGTTTTTCTCGACCGAGGCCGAGCTCCAGCTGTTCACCAACCGCTTCTACAACCTCTTCTCGGGACCCGACAGCGACGCGATACAGCTCTCCGACATACAGTTAGCCCGAAACTTGAGCACCGTGCAGCAGGGCACGCGCTCGCCCCAGACCGAGACCTCGTGGAGCTGGACCTACCTGCGCTATATCAACTACTATTTCGAACGTTCGGGTAACTGCAAGGACGAGGCGATCCGCAACCGCTACGACGGCGTGGCCTACTTCTTCCGCGCGCTGTTCTACTTCGACAAGGTGATGAAATACGGCGACGTGCCGTTCTATGACTACGTCATCGGCTCGACCGACTTCACCTCGCTCAAGAAGCCCCGCGACAGCCGCGGATACATCATGAAGAAGGTCATGGAGGACCTCGACAAGGCGATCGCGCTGCTGCCCGCCGCATGGCCCAGCGACCCGCTCTACCGCGTGAACAGCAACGTGGCCCTCTCGCTGAAGGCCCGCGCGGCGCTCTTCGAGGGTACGTTCCGCAAGTATCAGGGCATCGCCGACGAGACCATCGACGGTCAGACCGTATCGGCCCAGTGGTTCCTCGAGCAGGCGGCCGACGCCGCGGGCAAGGTGATCGCCACCAACAAATACTCGCTCTACAAGGACAACAAGCTGGGCGTAGGCGGCCCCTACCGCGAATTTTTCATCCTCGAGGACGCCGACGCCAAGGAGAATATCCTTTCGATGCGCTTCAACTCCGAACTGCTCGTGCGCCACGGCGTGCAGTTCACATTCCGCAACATGCGCCACAGCATGACGCGCCGCTTCGTGAACCACTACCTGATGAACGACGGTTCGAAGATCCAGGACGTCGCGGGCTACGAGACCATGTCCTACAGCGAGCAGTTCAAGGACCGCGACCCCCGCATGGCGCAGACGATCATGGCCCCGGGCTACGTCGACTACAAGGGCCTGGACGAGGTGATCGAGGACTGCAAGACCTATGACATCACCGGATACCGCATCATCAAGTACGTCAGCGACGACACGCACGACGGCGCGACCACTTCGACCACCGACTATCCGATCTTCCGCTATCCCGAGATTCTGCTCACCTACGCCGAGGCCAAGGCCGAGCTGGGGACGCTGACCCAGGACGACATCAACAACACGGTGAACGTAGTCCGCAACCGCGTGGGCATGCCGGCGCTCGATATGGCCGCAGCCAACGCAGCGCCCGACGCCTTGCTCTCGAGCTACTACCCCAACGTCACGCAGAGCGCCAACACGGGCGTCCTGCTCGAGATCCGCCGCGAGCGCACCATCGAGCTCTGCTGCGAGGGTCTGCGCCAGTGGGACCTCTTCCGCTGGAAGGAGGGCGCCCAGATGGCTCCCGCATCGGCGGCGGCCAACGGAGGATTCCTCGGATGCTATTTCCCGGCATTGGGTGAATATGACATGAACGGAGATGGTAAAAACGACCTCTGTCTGTGGAGCGGCACCAAACCTCCTTCGGAGTGCACGATGCTCGAAGTAGGCCAGGGCAAAGACGTCGAACTCACCGACGGAACCAGCGGATACATCGTCTGCTTCAAAGCGCAGACTTATCTGTGGGACGAGGTTCGCGACTATCTGTGGCCTATCCCGGCCACCCAGCGCGTGCTCACGAAAGGCGCTCTGACCCAGAACCCGGGCTACGACGACGGTTTGAGTTTCTAACGAACGATTATCTCTAACGAAAGCGGTATTCCAGCCCATGGCCGGGGTACCGCTTTTTCAAAAACCACAATACGATGAAAAAACTGATCATTTTCCTGATTGCCCTCTGCGTGCTGCTGCCGGTCCAGGAACTTTCGGCCTGGGGCCGCGAGGGCCACGAGACGATCGCCAAAGTCGCTGAGCGCAACCTCACCAAGAAGGCTAAAAAGCGCATCGAGAAGTATCTCGGGGGCCACTCGATCGTCTACTACGCCAAATGGATGGACGAATACCGCCAGACCCCCGAATACGCCTTCACCAACGAGTGGCACACCGCCCCGGTCGATGCCACGCTCAACTACACCGACGCACTGCTCAAGCCCAAAGGCAATGCCATATACGGGCTGGAGCTGGCACTGAAAAACCTCGCCGATTACAAGAACATGGCCGACTCGGCGGTGGCCGTCAACCTGAAATATGTGCTTCACCTGGTGGGCGACATGCACTGTCCGGCGCACATAAAATACTCGACCCACAACATGAAATACGACGTCATGTTCGAGGATAAATACCACATTCCGCACAAGTTCTACGTCCATCATGTGTGGGACAACGAAGTGATCACCACCTCGCGCATCATGTCGGTTTCGGAGTGGGCCGCGGAGCTCGACAAGTTCACCAAGGCCGAAAAGCGCGCCTGTGCCGCCGGAACCCCGCGCGACTGGATGCATGACTGCGCCGTGACCTGCGAGGTACAATTCGAATGGGCCAAACCCGACCAGCGTCTGGGGCAGGATTTTCTCAACCTCGCCGTGCCGCTGGTGGAGCTGCAGATCCAGAAGGCGGGATATCGTCTGGCGTCGGTGCTCAACGAGCTGTTCGACTGATGTTTTCCCGGCACAAAACAAACCGGCCGGTCCCTCGAAAAGGGCCGGCCGGTTTCACATTAACCTAATTAAAAACCTTTTTTTTCTATTCGTGGCGTCCCTCGGCGCGGAGGTAGTCCAAAAGGAATTCGGGGCGGTCGGTCTGGATCATCGTCGCACCCATTTCCAGAAGTCGTCCGTAGACGCCCGCGGCATCGTTGGCCTCCCAGGCCACATCGTCGCAAAGACCGCCGCAGAGCGACTCCCACAGCGAATTGACCCACAGCTTCGATCCACACTGCCGCACCTGCTCCATGCAGGCCGCAACCTCGGGCGTATATTCGTCCCAGCACACCTCGAACGCCAGCGGCACGACACCCTTCTCCTGATACTGGGCGAAGAGTGCCTGTCCCTGCGGCTTGAGGATGTCGATGATGGGCATATACATCATATTGTGCTCGTAGTCGGCGAATTTAGCCTCGACGACCTCGGTCGCGCGCTTGCCCTTGATGAGCACCTGCTCCGTGACGCCCAGCTCCTCGGTGATGCGCAGCGCCAGGTCGTAGTATTCGTATCCCTGGTCGATGTTGACCACGATGCGGTCCTTGCATGCGGCCAAAGCCTCGCGCAGCGTGGGCATCAGATGTTTGGTCTTCACGCCCTGGCCCGCCTTGAGCACACAGCGCCGGATCGAATCGTAGGTGATGTCGCACACCTTGCCTTTGCCGCTCGTGGTGCGGTCGATGGTGTGGTCGTGGCACAGCACCAGAACGCTGTCTTTGGTGAGTTTCAGGTCGAGCTCCATGACGTCGACACCCATGCGGATCACCGACTCGATGGCTGCGATCGAATTCTCGGGATAGTTGCGCCAGTCGCCGCGATGCGACACCACCAGCACGTATTTCGACGCCGGATCGTGGATCTCGGCGGCGATGCGCTCGGCACGGTTGGCCGCAGCGGGGGTTTTCTGTCCCGCGGTGCATCCCCAGAGAAGCAGGGATGCACACAGGAACAAGATGGTTTTTTTCATATCTATCTTATTAACTGACATTTATTCGATCGCAGTCACGGCGAACGGGGTGGTCATCGCGGCGCGTGCGGCAGCCAGAGCCTTGGGCTTGTTGGCGTCGGTCACGGGCGTAGAGTAAGACCCGATCGTGGTGTTGGACGTGGCGTAGCGGAACGAGTTGCCGTCGAGCGAATAGTTCTCGAAATAGGGCGAGATCAGCGACTCGAATATAAGGCACGACGCAGCGTAGCGGCTCAAACCGTAGTCCATGTGGTAGCCGTCGCGCGTGAGGTCCACGGCGTTGTTCAGCGACGAGCGCCGCAGGTTCTGCAGCACGGTACCCGTGGCGAGGATCTTCTCGACCGAGGTTTCGGCGAGCACCTTCTGACCCTGGGTCACGATCGTGGCATACATCTGATCCTGCGAGGTGAAGTTGTTCAGTAGCACGGTCTTCTGTGTGTAAGTCTCCAGGTCGGAGGACAAGAAGAGCGCCGGGTTTGCATAGGCCTGCGACATGATGTAGACAAACTTGGGGACGTTGGTGCCCTGGTCGGCTTTGATCTTGGTGATAAGGCCCTCGATAGCATCCTTTTCCGCCGTGGTCCAGTTCCAGGCGTTCGACTTGCCGGTGTGCTCCTGAAGGCACACGATATCCCAGCTCTCCGACGCCACAACCTGCTTGATGGTGTAACCCCGGAGTTGCGCCCAGATAGTCATTCCCGTGTTACACATATAGTAGATATAGTCGTTGGTGCTCGCATAGCCGGTGTTGTATTCGGGAATGGTACGGCCGCCGTAGTACATGTGCGCCATTTTTACCGATTTGATATCGGCGGCACCGAGCATTGCGGGAATATGCGTAACCGCGTCCATCGTAAAGCTGTTACCGATGAACAGTATGCGCAGAGTGGGATCGATCGAATCGCCGCCACCCGCTTGGCCGTCTATGGCGTAGATAATGTTCGACTTATTCATCGTGGCGACACCGTTGCCCAGGTAGAGCTCTTTGAGGTCGTCGGAATAGCTGTCGTAGGCATACGTACCGCCGTTGTAGGCACCGAGTTTGCCGCCCGCGGTGCAGTTGACCCATGTACTGGCAAGGCTGTTATAGCCCACGAAGACACCGCGGTACGCCGAGTTCGAGATCACCTCACCGTAGTTGGCGCAGCCAATGATCGTGTTGCTGGCGTCGTTGGCCATACACATCAGACCACCGATGCGGGCTCCCGCGGCCGAAGTCGAGATCAGATTGCCGTTATTGATGCAATCCTGCATCGAGCTTCCAGCACCGGTTATACATGTTACGCCGCCCAGACGGCCGGTGTCGCCGACCGAGTTGGTCTGGTTGCCGTGATTGACGCACGAGTTAATGCGCGTATAACGGTTAGCCGCACACACAACGCCCGCCGTACGGGCCGAGGTCGAGACCATGTTGCCATAGTTGTCGCAGTAGTCGACATTCACGCAGACAGTGTAACTCTGGTCATTGGAGGTGAATCCCACGATGCCCGCACACTGGATCGCATTATTTCCGCCATTCTGCGAGTTCCCGTTGGTATTTATGTCCAGGTTGCCATAGTTGGTCAGGTTTTCGAGCGTGGAGGCCTTGGCCTCGGCGAACGCGAAACCCACCATACCCATCGTCACACGGCCGGTAGTGCTGCCATTGTATGTCATCGGAGCATAATTGACGCAGTCGCTCACAGTCGACTGGCGGCATACGCCGGCGATAACGCCGGTTTCGGTCGTCACCGCGCCGCTCACCGAAACGGTAAGCGAACTGGTGTCGCCGCTGGCCGCGCCGATCGTAAGGTTGCGGACCGTAGCACTCTCGAGAGCCCCGAATAATCCGTAGGTCGCACCCGCGGTGCTGCCTGTGTAGGAGAGCTTGAAATTCTTGAGCGAATGACCTTTGCCATCGAAAATACCGGTAAAGGGTTTTCCCGTGAGGACGAGTTTATTGCTAACCAGCGTATAGGTCGCAACTCCGATAGGGGTCCAGCTCTGGACCGACGACATGTCGAGGTCTTTGAGCAGTTCGACCACACCGTCGGCATTGGTCCACTCGGCAAGGCTCGTGCCGGCATTCACGGCGTCGCGGAAGGCAAGCAGGTCCTCTACCGACGAGATTCCCGCTCCGGGAGGGGTATCTTCGCCGGCAAAGGTGTTGTTCGAGAGCGTGGGCGCGGTCGTGGCCGTGAAGTAGATGTAGTTGGCGAAGTTCGCCGCCGTGATCTCCGTGGCACCGGCCTCTCCGTCGGAGTAGGCGCCGATTTTACCGCCCACCTTGCAATTCTTGATCTCGATGGTTCTGTTGTTGTTGTTGCCGACGATGATGCCGATGCAGCGCAACGAGGCGTTGGTGCTGTTGATAACGTCCGACAGGATGGTTCCGTAGTTGGTACACCCGTCGACCGAGCCCGCGTTGTCGTTAGGCTGAACCGCGATACCGCCCACATAGCCCGTGTAGTTGCCCGCTACGGCAAAGGTGATGTTTCCGCGGTTGACGCAATCCTTGACATGGGTTTCGACGCTGAAGGCCGCAACGATACCGGCCGAGCGGCTGGTTGCCGATTTGGTGTCGGTATTGGTGATATTGGCCTTATTCTCGCAGTCGGTGATGCGCAGGTGTTTGTTGACCGAGGCGACGATACCCGCGGCACGCGTAGCCTGTATGGTCATAACACCCTCGTTCACGCAGTCGGTGAGGTAGCTGGTGATCTTGTTGGTCGCGTCGGTATCGTAAATACCCAGGATACCGCCGATCGAGAGACCCGTGGCACCTGCGGCCGTGTTGATCGTATTGGTCGAGGAGAGCGTACCGTAGTTCTCGCACTCCTTGATGTAGAGCGTGTTGTCCTTGGCATAGGCGCCGCCGACGATACCGCCCACGAATTGGCGGATGTTGTTCGTACCGCCGCCGATCGAGAGCGAGGCGTAGTTCTTACACTTGTCGATCGTGGCTTCGAAGGCGTAGCCCGTCACAGCGCCTACAGCGGTCATATTTGCGGCCGTGGAGGTTATCGCAGAGCCGGTGCCGATCGTGAGGTTCTTGACCGTTCCGCCCTTCACGACGCCGAACAGACCGGCGGTCGTGCCGGAAACGGCATCGGCGGGAACGGCGATCTTCATATTCTTGACGCTGTGTCCCTGGCCGTTGAACGTACCCTCGAACGCGGCGCCCGTGGTAAGATAAGCCGTGGTGTAGAGGCCGTTGCCGATAGGCGTCCAATTGGCGATGCTCGCCAGGTCGATATCGGCCGTGAGCACCACGCTTGCCGAAGCCTCCGGTCCGCCGGCGTTGACCGCCGTGGCGAAATCCACAAGCTGCTGGGCCGTGCCGATCGAGATCACGTCGCTCGAAGCAACGCTGAAGAACAGCGGACGGACGATGACGTTCTTCTCGAGGTCGTAGGCCATGACGAAGACCTTACCCCCGGAGAACGACGATTCGAACGTGACGGTAATGGTTCTGGCGTCGCGGTCCAGAACGGCGTTCACACCCTCGACCTTGGCCAGGGCGATCACGGCCTTGTCTTTCGATTCGCCCGTGAGGTCGTAGTTGAAGGTAATGCCGTTGTCCATAGCGTTCTCGGTGACGATCGTCTGGGGCGTGCCGCTCAACTTGAGGTTCAGGGAGTTGAACACCGGAAGCGTGAGGGTCGTACCGTCGCCCAGCGTGAGGCAGAAGTTGCCCTCGGCGTCGAGCTTGGCGGCAGCGAATACCGCCGAGGCATCGTCGTTGGCCTCGATGGGCTGGCCCGCGCCGTCGAGCAGACGCTCGCCGTCGACGGTCCAGTAGCCCTCGGCGTCGACCGAGATCGTAGGCGTGTAGCCGCTCACGGGGATCATCTGGCCCTCGCCGTCGAGGAGCCACGAGGACTCCCCGTCGACGAATTTGGTCCAGTAGTATACGCCCTCGTCGAGCGCTACGCCCACAATGGGCACATCGATAATATCGCCCATCGTGGCGAGAACCACGGTGTGCTCCTTATCGGCGCTATCCTTGTAGGTCACCACATATTTACCTTCGGAATCTTTCGACACCGAGGTAATGACATTGCCGTTGGTGAGGTAGCCGAGGTCGGAGATCTGGCCGTTGAGCTGCTGGGCTTTCTGCTTGAGGGCCTCTATGCGCTCTTTGTAGGAGTCGACGCGGTTGCGCAGCGGCGACTCGTCGAACGAGCTGCAGCTCCAGCAGACGGCAAGGAGGGTCAGAATCAGTATGTTGCGTAGGTTTTTCATTGTCTTGCTTTTTTCCGTTACGACTTAATTGTTGATGGCCGGATTGTAGTACTCGCCATTCTTGTAGGAGAAGGCGTTGTCGACCGTAGCCGCGGGCGCCGACGTGGGGTTGTCCTTGTAGGTGGTGTAGCTTCCCACATATCCGCCCATCGTACAGCCCGTGACGTTGGTCCATGTGGCGGTCGAGGCTCCCGAGTATCCGCAGGCCCAGGCGGGTCCGTGGTCGGTGCTGTAGATGTCGCCCAGGATCGCGCCCTGGTTGACGCAGCCGATGATCTGGATGTTGGAGTGGCCCACGAAACCGCCCGTGCGGCAGCCGATATGGGTAAATACGTTACCGAAATTGGTGCAACTCTCCATGGTGGCGGTGAGTACCGTGCGCAGGTCGTCGGTTCCGCCGATGATGCCGCCCATACGCTTCACGTTGAACGAGCTCGACTGGGCCGGGCCTGCGAACTTGCCCGCGAGGTCGTCCTCGACCAGACCGCGGTTCTCGCAGTTCTTGACGTTGCCGTTGAACATCGATGCGACGACGCCTCCCGTGCGGCCCGTGGGGCAGCTGATGTGGCCTCTGTTGACGCAGTGCTGAACCAGGTTGCCGGCGTCCTTGGCCATCATGCCCACCACACCCGCGGTGCACATGCCGTTACCGCCGTTCTCGTTGTTGGCGATGGCTCCCGTGCGTACGAATCCGTAGTTGACGCATCCCAGCGAACGGCTGCGGCCGCCGATGGTCGAATTCTTGGTCACACCCACCAGACCCGCTACGAAGCAGGCGTCGCCCGCGTTGTTCTCGCCCGCAAAGTCGATGTTGTAGTAGTTGGTGCAGGCCTCGATCGTCGAGTTGACGGCATAGGCCGCGAGCGATGCCACGCTGGTATTTTTGGCCGCAGTGCCGGTGAACACCCAGTCGATCGGGGTGTCGGCCGAGCCGAGCGTGAGGTTGCGGATCGTGGCGTCCTTGACGGCGCCGAACAGTGCATAGCCTAATCTTGCCGACGACATCTCGGCCGCGTAGGTCAGGTTCTTGATAGCGAAACCCTTACCGTCGAACGTACCGGTGAACGGATTCACGGCGGCATAGGGTTCGGTGGTGTTGTAGGCGCCGGCATCGAGCGAGCCGATAGGCGTCCAGCTCTGGGCGGCCGACATGTCGATATCGTTCAGCAGGATGACGTGTCCCGCCTCGTCCTGCCAACGCGAAGTGCTGGCGCCGGCGTTGACCGCAGCGGCGAAGCCCATGAGGTCTGCGGCCGAGCCGATACCTCCGCCCGAACCCTCGGGAATCTTGGGCGACTGCTTGACGACGATCGTGGCCGAGACATTATAGAGCTCGTTCGCGAAGCGGATCGTGCCCTCGCGGATCGCACCGCTGGCATCTTCATAATAGTCTGCCGTGAAGGTATGCGTGAGGGTGGTGATAGCGCGCGTGCTGTTGTAGATAAGCCATTTTTTGGCGTCGCCGTCGACAGATATCTCGTAGTCGATGCTGGCCGAGACCTTCACGTCGAACGTGGTCAGTTCGCCCTCGAGGATGATATCGGCGGTCGAATTGTTGTAGACCGGATCCTGGATCACGGCCGAGCCATAGGAGAAGAAGAGCGGCTTGAGGATCGTATTGCCGTTGGCGTGGGCCATGACGATGATGTTGCCCTCGGTGGCGCCGTTCTTCATCGTGACGGTGATCGTAGAGAGCGACTCGTCGATCTCAGCCTCGACGTTATAGGCCGTGAAGACGTCGACAATGGCGTTGGCCGAGTGCGAACCGGCCACGGTGTATTTGATCTTCACTTTGGTCGTGTAGTCGGGGACGGCGGTGTAGATCGCGGCGTCGAAACCGATCGAGAGGGCCTCGAACAGCTGCAGACGCAGTTCCGTGCCGTCGGTGAGGGTGAACACCGCCTGCCCGGTGGCCTGGTCAACCTCGGCCGACCGGAAGAGGATGTTGCTCACGTCGTTGGCCAGGACCTTGTTGCCTTTGGAGTCCTTGATGGCCGTGCCGTTGACGGTCCAGAAACCGTCGGCGTCGATGCCCACGTCGGGCTTCTCACCGCCGACGGGAAGCTTCTCACCGTCGACCAGGATCCACTCGTAGGTCTCGCCGTTGTCGGCGGTCTGGCGCCAGTACCATTTGCCGTCGGTGTCCTCGGCGATGCCGATGACGGGCAGCGTGACGACGTCTTTCTCGGTGGCCAGGGTGATGGTATGGCTGGCACCCTGGTCATCTATATAGGTGATGACATAGTTGCCGGCGGCGTTGGTCGAGATGAGCGACACGAACGAACTGTTCATCAGCTGCGTGAGGGCGGTCATCTGCGAAACAAGTCCTTCGAGGGTCGTCTCGAGCTCCGTGATGCGGCCGTCGACGTCGTCCAGGTCCTGCTTGATGCGGGTATCGTCGTATCCGTCGCCGCAGCCCGTGAGAAGCACGAGCGCGGAGAGGAACAGCGTATTCAATATTTTTTTCATATTCATAGGGTCATTTAGTCGTTAGTCGGGTCTTACTTGATGCGGATGTGCATGTAGTTCATACAGCTGCGCTCGCCCTTCGAATCGCAAACGTTGTTCACGACCGCTCCGGCTCCGTCTTCATAGGTCCAGAGAGTGGTCGAACCGCCGCCGTCGAAGCGTATGGCGTTGTACAGGCCGAGCTTCTTGCCGACCATATAGAGCTGCCGGTAGTGCATGCCCACGTCGGCCGAGGTGCGTCCGTCAACCACCACGATCTTGACCATGGTCTCGGCCTGGTTGGCGCCGACGAACGTTACGGGCATAAGCTCGGTGTCGGTGACCGGGTTCCAGTTGCCGTTCTGGAGGAAGCGGTACATCGAGGCGTTGTGCATGATGATAGGCTTAGTGACCCCGCCCACAGGGACGTTGGCGCAGATCTGCACCTGCGCGCCCACCGAAAGAGCCGCCTTGAGCGTCTCGGCCTTGTCGCCGGTAACCTGCAAAACGAAGTCGGTGCGCTCGGTGACAAACGGGGCAGCAAGCGCGCCGCCGGAGCGTCCGTCGACGATCGCCGTGACCGTGGCGTCGAAATAGCCGTTATTGACGGTCATCTGCTCGGTGCAGCGGCCCACGATGAACAGCGCCCTGGTGCCCACCTCGTTGAAGATGCCGGGGTGCGGCTCGGCGACCATGCGCGAGGTGTAGAGGTTAGCGTCGTGGACCGAGCTGTTCAGGCGAACGATCGTATCGTTGATCGAATAGTACTCGTATTCGGTGCCCGCGTGCTTGAGGTAGCCCTCGAAGCTGCGGTTGTCGAAGCTGATCGTGCGGTCCTCGAAGAACGTGAAGCCCGGACGGTGGTTGGTGAGGCTCGCGCGCACCGTGGCGTTATTCACATAGACCGGCTCGCCGTATTCGATATGGAAACCGCGGGGGTGTCCGTCCTGCGAGTTAAAGAAGCCGGTGTTGATGCCCGCGACGATGTTGCGGCCCTCGGCGCGGCGGCGGTTGCAGGTCTCGGAGAGGGTCTCGCGTAGCTTCTTGCCGTTGTTGGCATTGTTGTTATCGTTGGGGTTGAGGCAGAGTTCGTCGGCCATGACGGTCTCGAACACCACGCTGGGGTTGGTGAGATCGACGTCGACGACATAGATATTCTGGTTGATCTGCTTGAGCGAATAGTGGTGGAACGTCACGCCCGCGGCGATCGTACGCGTGGCTTTCTCGGTCCATTCGTAGAATTCCTCGTTGTAGTCCGTGAGGCCGTTGTCGGCGGGGGAGAACTGTCCGTGACGGACCGCCAGGGCGTACGTTGCGGCGGGAGCCGTCGAAGGAGCGGCACTATAGGCGGTGTAGTCGCCCACGCGGCCGCCGATAACGCAATCCTTCAGATACTCGGCCTTGCTGTTATAGCCTGCCGCCCAGCCCGAACCGTGGAGGTTGGTGCCGTCGACCGTGTGATTGGAGAGAATGACCCCCGTATTGGTGCAACGCAGAACCGGAGCGTCGTTATGACCCACGAAACCGCCCGTACGGCAGCCCAGCTGCGAGAATACGTTGCCGTTATTGGTGCAGTCGGTTACCGTCGTGGCGCCGCCGGTGCCGCCCACCAGTCCACCCATGCGTTTGTAACCCGGATTGGCGCCGAAGATGCCGTTCACATCGTCCTGGACCAGTCCGTTGTTGGTGCAGTTTTTCACTTCGCCGCTTACGGCCACGGCCAGGATGCCGCCGCCGCGTCCCGAAGGAGCGCTCAAGCCGCCGCTGTTGACGCAGCCGTCGATCGTCGAGAGCTTCATGTAGCCTGCGATGCCGCCCTGGTGGAAGCCGCCGTTGGCGCCGTTGCCTATGTTAGCGATCGTGCCGCAGGTCAGCGCGCCGGAGTTGGTGCAATCCTTGAGCGTCGCACCGTTGATGTAGCCCGCGATGCCGCCCACGCATACCGAAATATTATTGGCATCGGTGCCCGAGAATGCAATCGAAGCCTTGTTGGTACACGAGGTAATTTTACCCTCGGTGTAGCCCGCAAAAGCACCTATGGCCGTACCCTGGGGTGCGGCGCCGGTGATAAGGATCGTGCCCTCGATGGTGAGGTTTTTAACCTCGCCTGCGGAGCCCAGAGCCGAGAACAGACCGTGGGAGATGTTGCCGTCGGCGACGCTGAACGTCCAGTCGACATTCTTGAGCGAATGGCCCTGACCATTGAAAACCAGGTTGAACGCGCGCTCGCCCAGCGTGTAGGTCACGGCGGTGTTGGCCGTAGTGGTGCTCGGAGTAACCGTACCGCCGATCATGTAGTCGCTCCACGCGACGCCCGTCATATCGACGTCGTTCATCAGGCGGACCTCGCCGCCGATGACGTATTTAGCGATGCTCTTGCCGGTGTTGACCGCCGTGGCGAAGGCCTTCATGTCATCGGCCGAGGTGATGCCCGTGGGATCGCCCTCCATGGTGGTGAATACCAGCGGCTTGATGATGATATTGTCGACCCCGTCATAGAGCATGACCAGCAGACGTCCGTCCTCGAAATCGGCGGGGAAAGTGACCGTTATCTTTTTAGCGTCGGTATCGAGAACAGCCGTGAGGCCCTCTTCGCGCTCGATCGAGAGCACCGTGGTTTCGGTCGCGCCGACGAGCGCATAATTCACGACCATCGGCGTCGAGGGGTCGGTAACGACCGTCTTGGCGCCCAGCGTGGTCTCGCCGAAGGTGAACACGACGTTGAAGCCGTTCTGCACCTGCGCCGCGACTTTCACGCCGTCGGCCAGCGTGAATTCGACCGTGCCGTCGTTCTTAAGCTCTACGCCCGTGATGACCGAGGCGCTCTTGCCCTCGGCCTTTATGGGGTTGCCCGCAGCGTCTTTCAGCTGCTTGCCGAAGACCGTCCAGTAACCCTGCTTGTCGACGCCGATCTCGGGCTTGCGGCCCGTGACGTCGATCTTACCGCCGTCGGTGTCGAGCAGCCAGGTGGTCGTGCCGCCCGTGGTAACGGTCCAGTAGTAGACTCCGCCTTCGGCCTTCATGCCGATGACGGGCTGCTTGTTGGCCTCGGCCTGGGTGGCGATTTCGACCGTCTGTTCGATGTTGTCGGCATCCTTGTAGCTGACGACGTAGTGGCCGGCGGCGTTCTGCGTGATGCCGGTCAGCGCACCGCCCTGGGCAACCACTTGCAGGACGTCGAGCTGCGACTGCATCGACGTGATCTGCGTCTTCAGCGCGTTGAGATCCTTGTACATCCCGTCGATGTCCTTCCACAGCGCCGAATCGTCGTAATCGTCATTGCAACCGTATGCGAACAGAGCCGCAACGGCGAACATCAGAGTAAAGATTCTTTTCATTAGTTAAGTTTTAAGGTTTTGGTCTTCGTCAAACGCGTTGTCGGAACAACGCTCATAATAAGAACACATTTCGAGGCCCGATTACGTAACGCTGCACGAGGGTTTTTTTACTACCCGGTTCCGACCTCGGCCCCACCGGGCGCCGCGGCAGGGCCCAATCCCTATATTTTACAAATATAGGGATGCGTAATTAACTGAAACCTAAATAGTTAAAAATGTTTGAATTTCCGGTTTTTGTTTTTTACTTTTACCGCCGGATTTGCCCCCTGAAACCACCTTCCGAACCCAAAAACAACCTCATATGATACTTCGAAAGATCATCGGCTTCTACCGCACGAGCGCACCCTCCGACAAGCGTATCGGTGACCCTGCCGCAGAGCAGAAAATCTACCGCCGACTGCGGTTCCAGGCCTTCGCCGCGGCGACCCTCGGTTACAGCCTCTACTACGTCTGCCGCACATCGCTGAACGTGATGAAAAAGCCGATTCTGGACAGCAATTCGCTCGACGCCACGCAGCTCGGAATCATCGGCTCGGCGCTGCTGTTCGCCTACGCCATCGGCAAGTTCGTCAACGGATTCATCGCCGACCACTGTAACATCAAGCGCTTCATGGCCACGGGACTGATCGTCTCGGCCGCGGCGAATCTAATAATGGGCATTCTGGGAGTGATGCATTCGTCGATTCCTACGGCGGTGATATTCACGTCGTTCGCCGTGATGTGGGGCCTCAACGGCTGGTCGCAGTCGATGGGGGCCGCACCGGCCATTATCTCGCTCTCGAGGTGGTATCCGCTGCGTGAAAGGGGAACCTACTACGGATTTTTCTCGGCGAGCCACAACCTGGGCGAATTCTTCTCATTCCTTTTCGTGGGGATGATCGTCTCGCTGGCGGGCTGGCAATGGGGATTTTTCGGCTCGGCGATGGCCGGGGCCGTGGGCGTTATAATAATTTTGTTCCTGCTGCACGACACCCCCGAATCGAAGGGGCTTTCGCCTGTCGAAGTGCTTGCCAATGAAGAGAAACCGGCCGCCGAGACCGAACCGGTGAAAGAGATACAGAAGCAGGTGCTGCGCACGCCGGCCGTGTGGGTGCTGGCCGCGGCGAGCGCCTTCATGTACATATCGCGCTATGCGATAAACGGTTGGGGAGTGCTTTTCCTGCAGGAAGCGAAAGGTTTTCCGCTCACGACGGCCACGCAGATCATCTCGATAAACGCACTGCTCGGAATCATCGGAACGGTGCTTTCGGGGTGGTTTTCAGACAAACTTTTCAAAGGCGACCGCAACATCCCGGCGTTCATCTTCGGCGTGCTGAACTCGGTGGCTTTGATACTATTTATATTCGGAGGTAACGCAATGTGGATCAACGTATTGAGCATGGTGCTCTTCGGCGTTGCAATCGGTGTTCTGATATGCTTCCTCGGGGGGCTTATGGCGGTCGATATCGTGCCGCGCAAAGCGACCGGAGCGGCGCTCGGAGTGGTGGGAATCGCGAGCTACTGCGCCGCGGGAATTCAGGACGTGGTGAGCGGCTGGCTCATCGACTCGGGGAGTACGGTTGTCGAGGGGGTAAAAGTATATGATTTCCACGCCGCGGCCATGTTCTGGATCACGGCATCGATCATCTCGTTTCTGCTGCCGATAATCAACTGGCGCAGAAAGACTAACGCCGCAGCTCGCGGATAAAATCTGCGATATCCTCCTCGGTCGTATCGAACGAGGTCACAAGACGGATCTCATCGGCCGCTTCGTTCCAGAAATAGAAAAAATATTTCTGGAGCAAGCGGTCGATCGTCGTTCGGGGCATGGTGAGAAAGAGCTGGTTGCTCTCGGGTTTCTGCGTGAAGCACACGCCCGGAAAATCTTTTAATGCCTCATGGAGCCTCGCCGCCATGGCATTGGCGTGGAGGGCATTTTTCAGCCACAGGTCATCGGTCAGATAGGCCGCGAACTGGCACGAAAGATAGCGCATTTTCGAGGCCAGTTGTGCCGACTGCTTGCGCACGAAGCGCGCTTCGGCAAATAAGGCGCGATCGAAAACTACGACGCACTCGCCCACCATCAGGCCGTTTTTTGTGCCTCCGAAGCTCAACACATCCACTCCGCAATCTGCGGTCATCTCTTTTAGCGATAACCCCAGCGCCGCGCAGGCGTTGGCCACGCGCGCGCCGTCCATATGCACCCGCATACCGTGGGCATGGGCCTGTGCCGAGAGAGCTTCTATCTCGTCGGGTGTATAGATCGTTCCGAGCTCGGTGCACTGCGAGATGTAAACGGCGCCGGGCTGCGAATGGTGCTGGTCGCCGAAGCCGTGGAGATAGGGCGCTATGAGTTCAGGGGTCAGTTTGCCGTCGGGCGTAGCCACAGGGCGTATCTGACACCCACACATTTTGGCCGGGGCGCCGCACTCGTCGACATAGATATGGGCCGTTTCGGCGCAGACGACCGAGTTGTAGGGACGCGTCATAAGTTGCAGGGCCACGGCGTTGCTGCCCGTGCCGTTGAAGACGAACATCACCTCGCACTCGACACCGAGCGCCTCTTCGACTTTTCGCACCGCTTCGTCGGTCCAGGGGTCGGAGCCGTAGCCCAGGGCGTGGTCTTTGTTGGCGGAGGCGAGAGCCTCCATAACGGCGGGATGAACGCCCGAATTGTTGTCGGATGCAAAGCTTCTCATAGCGGATATATTTACGGCCAAAGATACAAATTATTCCATTGTTTTTCGCTCCGTTTTCGCTATCTTGCAACAAATGAAAAAACTCCGGTTCATACCCTTCCGCACGCCCGGCGACAAAGGCTGGGACGAGGCTGCGGAACTATACCACAACTCGTTTCCGCGCAAAGAGCTGCGCTCCGAGGCCGATCATCAGCGGGCGTTGGCCGACCCCCGGTTCACGGCCGACGGCATCTGGCTGGGCGATGCGTTCGCGGGCATACTCTACCACTGGCGCTTCGGCGAGGCATATTATGTGGAGTATTTTGCCGTGTTGCCGGCGCTGCGCGGGCGGAACGTGGGTTCGGAGGCGCTGGCCTCTTTTTGCCGCGAACGGCGTGTGATCCTGGAGATCGATCCGCCCGAAGATGACATCTCGGTAAGACGGTTGAATTTCTACCGCCGGCAGGGATTTATCGACAACCCGCATGATTATATCCATCCGTCGTATTGCCGCCCGTTCGAGCCGCATCGGCTGGTTCTGATGAGCCGTCCGGGAGTGCTTGGGGACGAGGAGGCAGACCGGCTCACAGAATTTGTCCGCAGCGTAGTGCTGAAATATTCGGAGCACGAAGGGTAACAATAAAAACCGACAGGCACGTCGTTGCGAGGAGATCGGCAGGACTGACGCGGCAATCCGATGATATGCAACGCCTTGCAAGCAATCAGATTGCCACGCTTACTTTGTTCGCTCGCAATGACATGTCGTAGGGAAATTTCGGCTTGCGAAGCGAGCCGGCGGGCCGAAGCTCCGCCCTGCCAACGTTTTCGATAAGCGAGAGCAGAACGAGCCCGCTCGTTTTGCCGAGCGCGGAAAACGACGGCGAAGCCAAGGACCGTTCTACACTACGTTGCGGTCGGATCCCCCGCGAGCTTCGGCCCGAGAACGAAAAATCCAAAAAAACAAAACCTCCCTAAATCCCCGAAATGACGCCCAACAAAAAGGTCTTCCCGCAGCGGAAAGGCCTTTTTTAGTATTTTGTGAAGAGAGCGATTATCCCAAACCACCCTCCTCGGCAAATTCTCGTACCGACTTGATATAATGGGCGATAGTTTCTTCCATAGTCAGGAAAGATTTTCCGCCCGCAGCATTCTTATGACCTCCGCCGTCGAAGTATTTTCGGGCGAAAAGATTGACGTCGACGTCACCGCGTGAGCGCAGCGACACGCGGATAAATTTGCGGTGTGCGAGGAACATCGCCGACATCTTCATCTTACCCACCGTGAGGGCGTAGTTCACAAATCCCTCGCTGTCGCCCTGCTGGAATCCATAACGACGCATCTCACTCTCCAGCAGCGACATGTAGGCCACCGTTCCATCCTCTATAAACTCCATTTTTCGGTTTATGGCGTAACCGAACAGCCGCGCGCGGCCCTCTGTGTAAGCGTTGTAGACGCTGTTGTGGATATCGGGGATCGAGATGCCCTTCTCGGCCAGCACGGCCACCGCGCGAAACAGCTCGGGAGTGAGGAACGAGAAGGCGAAGTTGCCCGTGTCGGTCATCATGCCGACATAGAGCGCCTCGGCCATGGAACGCGTGATCGCCCCGGTTCCCCACATCTTTTCGATGATGCAGTAGACCACGAAACTGGTGCTCGAGGCGTCGGGATAGGAGAGCGAAACGTCGAATCCCTCGGCGGGCGAGAGGTGGTGGTCGATGACCACGCGGCGGGCGGTGGTGTTGGCCTCGATCGTGTCGCTCAAGATCTCCAGACGCGCGACGGAGTTGAAGTCGAGGCAGAAGATCAGGTCGGCGGCCTCGATGGCTTTCGCGGCCCGGCCCTCGGTGTCGTTCTTGAAGACCACGACATCGCCGATACCGGGCATCCAGTTCAGGAAGTAGGGATAGTTGTTGGGCACCACGCACATAGCACTATGGCCATGAGCACGTAACGCCTCGGCCCACGCCAGCGACGAACCCACGGCGTCGCCGTCGGGATTGGTGTGTCCGACGATTACTACCTTGCGCTGCGGCCCGGTGAGCAGCGCCCGCAAAGCCTCGATCTGTTCTCCCGAAATGTCTTTCATAGTACGAACCCTGATTTGAGGATAATTTACAAAATTAGCAAAAAAAGGCGGAGATGCAAAACTACTCCCCGCAGGGGTCGATATTGCAAAGGGTACGATTTTCAAGCACGGTCAGCCGGGCTATATTCTGCAGGTAACCGGCAACCTCGGGCGAAAGTCCCGCATAGCAGGAGGCCGGGAGCGGTTCTCCGAACATGGCAGTGAAGATCACGCAGGCGGCCAGGTAACTACCCTCGGCCGAGGGGTGGTAGCTGTCGGGGGCGTAGAGTTCGAGCGAGGGATGCTCGGCGCGCACCCTGCGCCACGCCATGCCGACCGGAGCGCACCATGCGTGGTTGTCGTACGCCATTTCGAGGTAGCTGGTTTCGAGCCGCTCCTGCATCCCTTCGTAGCTGTCGATCAGGGGGTATCCGGGCACCGGAACACGGTTGCCGTTCTTGTGCCCCCAGGTCATATAAAAAACAACTTTCACATGGGGCGAGGCGGCATGCACGAGGCTGTCGAGCCGGTGCGCCGAAGGGTAGACGTTGCGGGCGACCTGGGCCGTGTGCATCGCGGGGGCCGAACTCTGCTCCTGCAAAACGACGTAGTCCCAGCCTCCGGCGGCGATGGTGTCGAGCAGCGCCTGGTTGCAGAGGTGCCCGGCGAACTTCTCACCACCCCTGGTGAAGCGCGTGCATGAGATCTTAATGCCCCGGGCCGCGGCGATATCGCGCACCGTGGAGGGCATATTGTTGTAATAGGTAAAGCTGTTGCCGATCCACAGCACACGCAGCGAATCGGGGCTCTGCGCGACGCTTGTCAGCGGCAGCAGCAGAAATGCTATTCGGAGCAGGATTTTCGACATAAGGCTATTGGGTTTATTGTTTTTGGTCGGCGGCGAATTTGCGACACCAGGTGGCGATCCCGCATTCGGAGCACTTGGGGGCGCGGGCGGTACAGACGTAGCGCCCGTGGAGGATCAGCCAGTGGTGCGCTACGGGAAGAAGGTGCCCGGGGATGTTTTTCGAGAGCTGCAACTCGGTCTGCAGCGGGGTTTTCGACCCCGTAGTGAGGCCTATGCGCTCCGAGACGCGGAAGACGTGGGTATCGACCGGCATCACCTCCTTGCCCCACACCACGGCGCCCATCACGTTGGCCGTTTTGCGGCCTACGCCCGGCAGGCGCTGCATCTGGTCGATATCCGAGGGTACTTCGCCGCCGAATTCATCGCACAGCATGCGGGCCATGGCGGCGAGATTTTTGGCTTTATTGTTGGGATACGAAATGCTTTTTATGTAGGGATAAATCTCCTCGGCCGAGGCCTTCGCCATCTCGAACGGCGTGGGAAAAGCAGCCAGCAGCGCCGGCGTGGTCATATTGACGCGCTTGTCGGTGCACTGCGCCGAGAGGATCACCGCCACTAACAACTGGTAGGGATTTTCGTAGTGCAGCTCGCTTTCGGCCACGGGCATATGCTCCGAAAACCACGCAATGATGCCATCGTAACGCTGTTTGATCGTCATTTGTTCTTATTTTTACGTCTGAAAAGAATCTTTTTCACAAGCAGCCCGTATCCGTCGGGACAGAGCAGTAAGCGCGGGCAGGAAACCACGTCCCGACGCCAGCGCCGCAGGAACTCCCCAAGCGACCCATCCCACGACAGCACCCACAAAGCGACAGCGCTGCGTTCGCGCAAAATCCGCAGGCGGTTGCGTCCGGCACCGTAGTGTGCATCGAACCAAAGGCTTATATCCATCAGCGAATCACGAAAGGCGATTCGCTTCATATACGCCGAAGGATGGCTCACGCTCTCGGGCAGACGGCGGTGCACGGCGGTCGGCCGGTCGACCAGCCGTATCGTGCTCCGGCAGGCAAACCACAACCACATCGGCCAGTCTTCAGTCAGCCATTCGGGGTGCTCCCCGGGTCGCACCTCGGCATAGTAGGCTGCGATCATCTCCCGGCGCGCAAGCGTCGTGCAATTGGCGATGGTCGTCCGCAGCAACAGCCTGTCGAAGTCGGTATAAAATGCTGGTGGATAGGGTTTTTGCGCGCCAAAAACCTCATAATAATCAACAGCTGCCGTGCAGCACATGCCGCAGGCCGGATCGGACTCAAGCAGGTCGGCCTGCATCTGCAGTTTATGCGGATCCGACCACCAGTCGTCACCGTCACAGTAGGCGATATATTTTCCCCGGCAAGCCCCGAACGCACGGCGGTAGTTGGCGCGCCAGCCGACATTGTAGAGCCCCTCGACCAGGCGCACTCGGCCGGGATATTTCGAGGCGTACTCGCGGCAAATAGCAGTCGTACCGTCGGTGCTGCAATCGTCGCCAAGTATTATTTCGACGCCGAACGTCGTCTGCTGACCCAATATGCTTTCGACCGCCTGACGGATGTATGGAACTTGATTGTAGGTAGTCATACAGACCGATACGAGCGGCGCGTCCATCGTCAGAGTGTTGTTAGTTTTGCAAATTTGGCCAGCAGGGTTTTTTCGCCTGCATTGTCGAACATCACGACCAGTTTGTGGTCGCTGGTAAGGGTTTCGATGCGCTGCACGATACCCACGCCGAATTTGGGATGCTCCACGCGCTGCCCCACCGTGTAGCCGCTGTCGCCGAGCGGAGCGGCGCTTTCGCCGGCCGGACGTACGCCCATGCGGCGCATTCCGTCGGTCGAAGGACGCGGGACCTGCACGGCGGCAGGCTGCGGCATGGCATTGCTGGCCTGACGCTGCTGATAACCGCCCTGTTGCGCGGGCTTCGCGAAACGGCGCGCCGTGGAGGATTCGCCGTCGGCCGGACGGCCGCCGAATTTCGAACCGTTGCCGCCGCCGTTACCCGAGCCGTAACCTTTGGCCGCACCCTGCTTTTGCTGCTGGAAACGGTAGTCGAAGCGTTTGCGCAGGTCGTCGATCGCCGAGAGTGCCTCGCCGCCCTCGCGGGGTGCGAAACGCTCATCGTCGGCGTCGAACTCCATCGTGACATATTTGGGGTCGATTTCGCGCAGGAAACAGCTCGGCCGCGAGAACTCCATATTGCCCCACTTGAAGCGCATCTCGGCATAGGATATCACGGCCGAAGTCTTGGCGCGCGTGAGGGCCACGTAGAACAGACGGCGTTCCTCCTCGATCCCGTCGGCAGACTCCATGGCGCGCTGTGAGGGGAAGAGCTGCTCCTCGACACCTACTATATATACATATTTATATTCCAAGCCCTTGGCCGAATGGACGGTCATGAGGGTCACCTTGTTGCGGTCCTCGGGGTCGTCCTTGTCCATGTCGGTCATGAGCATCACATTCTGCAACCATTCGTCGACCGTGGCGACCTCTTCGGCAGGGCGCTCCTCGTTGCGGATCTCGGCCTCGCGCTGCTCGTTGAAGAGCTGCATGGAGTTCAGCAGCTCCTCGATATTGTCGAGCGCCGACTGTGCTTCCGGAGTGTTTTCGGTGCGGTAGGCCGCCAGGATTCCCGACTTGCCCGCCACCTCCATACCGAAGTCGTAGAGCCCTTTTTCATTGCGCACGAGCGACAGCGTTCGGATCATCGCCACGAAATCGGCGACCTTGCGGGCTATGGTCTTCTGCACGGCGTCGGTCGTGGGTTCGGCGACCAGCGTATCGACCGCCTCCCACATCGACACGCCACGTTCGGCAGCGAGCTGCGCGATGCGCTCGACCGTGGTGTCGCCGATGCCGCGGGCGGGATAGTTGACGATGCGCTTGAAAGCCTCGTCGTCGCGCGGGTTGATCACAAGGCGGATATAGGCCAGCATATCTTTGACCTCCTTGTGGTCGTAGAACGAGCTGCCCTTATAGATTCTGTATGGAACGCCGCGGCGGCGCAGGTTGTCTTCGAGGGGCTTCGACTGGCTGTTGGTGCGGTAGAGGATCACCGCCTCCGACCACAGATCGGCATTTTCGCGCACCTTGTCGCGCAGGTCGGAAACGATCATCTCGGCCTCCTCGCGGTCGCTCGGGGCGCGCAGAATGCGTATCTTCTCGCCGGCGTCGCCCTCCGAGAAGCAATTTTTCTCCATGCGCCTGGAGTTCTTGACGATCACCGAGTTCGCCGCCTCGACGATGGTGCGGGTCGAGCGGTAGTTCTGCTCGAGTTTGAAGACCTTGGCCGAGGGAAAATCCTTGCGGAAGGAGAGGATATTTTCGATCTTCGCACCGCGGAACGAGTAGATCGACTGGGCATCGTCGCCCACCACGCAGACGTTGGAGTGCAGTTGCGACAGGCGGCGGATGATGATATACTGGGCGTAGTTGGTGTCCTGGTACTCGTCGACCAGAATGTATTTGAACAGCTCCTGGTAGCGCGCCAACACGTCGGGACAGTCGCGCAACAGGACGTTGGTCTGCAGCAGCAGGTCGTCGAAATCCATGGCGCCGTTGCGTTTGCAGCGCTGGCAGTAGATATTATAGATATTACCGAATTCGGGGATCTGCGCCTGCCGGTCTTCGGTCGCGAAGGCCGTGTTGGCAAGGTAGGCGCCCGGGGTCACGAGGTTGTTCTTGGCGAACGATATGCGCGAAAGAAGCGCATTGGGCTTGTATTTATCGTCTTTCTTATCTTCTCCACTACCGAGGTTCAGCTCGCGGACGATGGTTTTGAGCAGGTTCTTCGCGTCGTTCGGCTCGTAGATCGTGAACGATTCGGGAAATCCGATCTTATCGGCATTCTCGCGCAGCAGACGCGAAAACACGGAATGGAACGTACCCATGCGCAGGTAACGGCTGCGGTTGCCGGGCAGCATGCCCTCGATGCGCTCGCGCATCTGCGCCGCGGCCTTGTTGGTGAACGTGAGCGCCAGGATGTTGTAGGGCTCGACGCCCTGCCCGATCATATAGGCGATTCGCGAAGTCAACACCCGCGTCTTACCCGACCCTGCGCCGGCGATAATAAGCGACGGGCCCTCGTAATTGACGACCGCCTCGCGCTGCGCGGGGTTCAGACCCCGCAAAATCTGTGATTCTTGTGTTTCTTTGGATTCCATGACCGCAAAGTTAATAGAATTTGAAGAACATTTTTCGGGATAAAATAATATCTTTGCACAACGTACGTTAAAAGATTACATAAGACGACAATACAAAATAACATAACAGAAATGAGCGAAGTCATCAACATCAAGGAACTCAACGAGCGCATCGAACGCGAAAGCTATTTCGTCGACACGCTCCGCAACGAAATGGGCAAGGTAATCGTGGGTCAGACGCATCTGATCGACACGCTACTGATCGGTCTTTTGTCGAACGGACACATCCTCCTGGAGGGCGTACCTGGATTGGCCAAGACGCTGGCTATCACCACACTGGCAAAGGCCGTCGACGCCAAATTCTCACGTATTCAGTTCACCCCCGACCTTTTGCCTGCCGACCTGGTGGGTACGCTGATCTACTCGCAGAAAAACGAAGAGTTCGTGGTAAAGAAAGGCCCCGTTTTCGCCAACTTCGTGCTGGCGGACGAGATCAACCGCTCGCCGGCCAAGGTGCAGTCGGCACTTCTGGAGGCCATGCAGGAGCGTCAGGTGACCATTGGCGACACGACCTATCCCCTGCCGCAACCCTTCCTGGTGCTCGCAACCCAGAACCCCCTCGAGCAGGAGGGAACCTACCCGCTGCCCGAGGCGCAGGTCGACCGTTTCATGCTCAAGGCCAAAATCACCTACCCCAAGAAGCAGGAGGAGAGGGACGTGATGCGCATGAACCTCGCGGGAGGAGGTCTGCCCGAAGTCAATAAGGTCATCGCGCCCGAGGATATCATCAAGGCCCGCAAGGTCGTGGAGGATGTCTACATGGACGAGAAGATCGAGAAATATATCATCGACATCATTTTCGCCACGCGCGAACCGGCCGAGTACAACCTGCAGAAGCTGCAGAATCTGATTTCCTACGGAGGTTCGCCCCGTGCGTCGATCTCGCTGGCCAAGGCCGCACGCGCCTATGCCTTCATCCGCCGCCGCGGCTACGTGATCCCCGAGGACGTGCGCGCCGTGTGCCACGACGTACTGCGCCACCGCATCGGACTCACCTACGAGGCCGAGGCCGAGAACATCACCACCGAGGAGATCATCACCGACATCCTGAACAACGTAATCGTACCGTAACGCAATGCAGGAGACAGAGAACGATATCTTAAGGCGCGTACGCAAGATCGAGATCAAGACCCGCGGTCTTTCGAACGAGATCTTCGCCGGAAAGTACCATACGGCTTTCCGCGGGCGTGGTATGTCGTTTTCCGAAGTGAGGGAGTACCGCGCCGGCGACGACGTGCGCGACATCGACTGGAACGTCACGGCGCGCTCCACGAAGCCTCACATCAAGGTCTACGAGGAGGAGCGCGAGCTGACGATGATGCTTGTGGTCGACGTTTCGGGTTCACGGATGTTCGGTTCGACGGAGTGTCTCAAGAAGAACGTCATCACCGAGATCGCCGCCGTGCTGGCATTTTCCGCCGCGCAGAATAACGATAAGGTGGGCTGCATTTTCTTTTCGGACAAGGTCGAGAAGTTCATCCCGCCCAAGAAAGGCCGCAGCCATATCCTGATGATAATCCGCGAGTTGATAAGCTTCACGCCTGAATCCACGGGCACTAAACTCTCGGAACCCGTACGCTTTCTTACCAACGTCAACAAAAAGCGCTGCACGACGTTCATCCTCTCGGACTTTATGGATGGGAAAAACGACCGCAGTGCTTTGGTAGACGCGCTGAAGATCGCCGGCAGCAAGCACGATCTGGTAGGCATCCGCGTCTACGACCCCCGCGAGGTGGAGATCCCCGACGTGGGCATCATCGAGCTGCAGGACGCCGAGAGCGGACGCAAAATGTGGGTCGACACCTCGTCGAAAGCCGTGCGCGACCACTACGCACAGTCGTGGGAGAAGCGCAATGCCGATATCGACCACATGCTCAAGCACAACCGCATCGACACGGCGATGATCTCGACCGGCGGCGACTACGTTGCCGAACTGATAAAACTATTCAAACAGCGATGAAACGACTTTTTTCAATAGCGCTGCTTTTTTCGTGTCTGGCCGCCTCGGCGCAGGACACGCCTACCGTCACGGCGCGCGTCGAGCCTGACAGCATCATGATCGGCGACCGCTTCGACTATGTCATCGAGGTCGAGAAAGACCTGGTGCAGGTCGTGCAATTCCCTGTTTTCGAGGAGGGGACGTTCGAGCTCGTGAAGGATTTTCCGGTCGACACGCTGGAGCGCGACGGGCGCCACCTGAAGCTCTCGAAGCGCTACCGCATGGCCGCGTTCGAGGAGGGCAAATACAACCTTGGAATTGCAAAGGTGCTCTATGCCGACAAGAATATCGTCGACACGCTGCGCACCCGCGACAGCTTGTATCTGGAGGTCGCGACGTTCCAGATAGACTCCACGTCGCAGTCGATCTACGACCTCAAGCCACAGAAAACGCTACCCTTCAAGGTCGGCGAGGTGACCGGATACCTGCAGTGGGGAGCGGTTGCGCTGATCATTCTGTTGGCCCTGGCCTACGCCGTGAAGCGCTGGCTGGACAAGCGCGGGAAATCGTTCGGCGACCTGTTCAAGCCCGCACCTCCGGTCCCGCCCCACGTAGCAGCCATTCAGGCCCTCGAAGCGCTCCACAACCAGAAGCTCTGGCAGAACAACAAGCATAAACAGTACTATTCGGCGCTGACCGACATCCTGCGCACCTACATCGCGGGACGCTGGGAGATCGGAGCCATGGAGATGACCTCCGACGAGATCATCCACGCCGTATCGGAGCAGGATATGCCCGACAAGGCGCGCATGGACCTCATAGCGATACTTCGCGATGCCGACCTGGTGAAGTTCGCCAAGGCCGAGCCCGACAGCGAGCAGAACGAGGGCGCCTATACCAAGGCATACTATTTCGTGGAGGAGACCAAGCCCGTGAGCGAGGAGCCTGCGGAGGAGGAGGAAAAGAAAGATTAAGATGAAAAAGTCTTTATATATATTAATTGTTATGCTTTTTGCGGCAATCGGAGCCTCGGCGCAGCATATGCCCGAGCGCAGCGACGTGCGGCGCGGAAACCGCCAGTATAACAAAGGCAACTACGAGAAGAGCATCGAGCGCTACAGCCGTGCGATGGACGAGGCTCCGGGGATGTTCGAAGCCACCTACAACCTGGGCAACGCGCTCTACAAAGCCGAGCGTTTCGACAAGGCCGAGCAGACCATGCGTCAGGCCGCGGCCGACTCGCTGCGCAGCGACAACGACCGCGCCGAAGCGTTCTACAATCTCGGCAACGCGCAGTTCAAGCAGCAGAAGTACAAAGAGGCCCTCGAAAGCTACAAGCAGTCGTTACGCCTGAACCCCTCGGACCGGGAGGCCAAATACAACTACGCCTACACCAAGAAACTCCTCGACGAGAACAAGGATGGTGGCGGAGGCGACGATCAGAACAAGGATCAGAACAAGGACGATCAGCAGCAGGACCAACAGCAGAATCAGGACAACCAGGACAACAAAAACGACCAGGGCGACCAGCAGCAGGACCAACAACCCGACAAGGGCGACAAAGACCGGAAGGATCAGAAAGGTCAGCCCCAGCCCACCCCATCGGGCATTTCGCCGCAGGAGCAGGAGCAGATGCTCGACGCCATCCAGGCCCAGGAGGACCGCACGCAGGAGAAGCTCAAGGACAAACAGGGCGTGGTCGTGCGAGGATCGAAAAATTGGTAAGTTTTGTATGTCTTTGCGAGCGAGTACAACGAGCGTGGCAAAGTTGCGATTAAACGAGTGCAAAATCTGCTTGCGGACTATGCGAGCGTGAGCAATGAAAAGCCTCCAAAGGAGGGTTAATGACATATAATATATAATTAACGAAGTTATGCATTTCGCATCTCCATATTATCTCTGGCTGCTCACGGCGCTCGCGCCGATGACGGCTTACTATGTGTGGCGTACGCTGAAGGGCGGCGCGGCCATACGCATCTCGACCGTCGAGGGCGTGGTCAAAGCCCCCAAAGGCATCCGCTACTACCTGCGCCATGTGCCGTTCGCACTGCGTGCCGCGGCATTCGCGCTCATCGTCATCGCGCTGGCACGTCCGCAGGACGCCGAACAGCACACCAATACCACCACCGAGGGTATCGACATCATGCTCGCCATCGACGTTTCGGGATCGATGCTCGCACGCGACTTCCGTCCCGACCGCATCACGGCATCGAAAGAGGTAGCCGGGGCATTCATCGCCGACCGCTACGGCGACCGCATAGGCCTTGTGGCGTTCGCCGGCGAGGCGTTCACCCAGAGCCCGCTGACCACCGACCAGAGCACCCTCCAGACCCTTCTGGCGCGCATCCGAAGCGGCCTTATCGAAGACGGCACGGCCATAGGCAACGGACTGGCCACAGCCGTAAACCGCCTGCGCGAAAGCGAAGCCAAATCGAAGGTCATCATCCTGTTGACCGACGGCGTGAACAACCGCGGCGAAATCGCACCCCTGACCGCCGCCGAGATCGCCAAGGCCCAGGGCATCCGCGTCTACACCATCGGCGTCGGCACCGAGGGCATGGCACCCTACCCGGCCGTCGACCTCTATGGAAAACCCACCGGAGGGACCGTCATGGTGCCGGTTGAGATCGACGAAAAGACCCTCCGGACAATCGCCGACAAAACGGGCGGACAGTATTTCCGCGCCACCGACAAAGCCAAGCTCAAAGCCATATACGATCAGATCAACAAGTTGGAAAAGAGTAAGGTAGAGGTTTCGGAGCACATCACCTACCACGAGCTGTTCGTCGTATGGGTGCTGGCGGCGCTGGCGCTGCTGGCCGTGGAGTTCCTGCTTTCGACGCTCGTATTAAAACGCATTCCGTAAGGCTATGTTCAGATTCGCAAACCCCCAATATCTCTGGCTGCTCGCGGCCCTTCCGGCACTCGCCCTGCTGTTCTGGCTCGCGTGGCGCAACCGTTGCAAGCGTATCGCGCGTTTCGGCAATCCCAACACGCTCGAAGGCCTGATGCCCAACGTTTCGAACGGCCGTATACTGATCAAGTTCCTGCTTTTTTGCACCGCAGGGGTGTTTCTGATCCTCGCCGCGGCGCGTCCGCAGTTTGGCTCGAAGCTCCGCGAGGAGAAGGCCGAGGGCGTGGAGATGATGCTCGTGGTTGACGTCTCGAACTCGATGCTGGCCGAGGATTTCGAACCCACGCGCCTCGACCGCACCAAATATGCCATAAACCGCCTCTTCGAAGGCCTGGACCAGGACCGCGTGGGGCTTATCGTCTTTGCCGGCGAGCCCAAGGTTCAGCTCCCCGTGACCACCGACTACCGCATGGCCAAGGCTTTCGCGCGGCGCATCGACCCCTCGCTGGTCGCCGTTCAGGGTACGGCCATAGGCAAAGCGCTGTCGCAGGCGCTGCTGTCGTTCTCGAGCGATACCGAAGCGAGCCGCAGCCGCGTGATAATCCTTATAACCGATGGTGAGAACCACGACGACGATGCCATAGCCGTCGCCGAGCGCGCCTCGCAAACGGGCGTACGCATCTACACCATAGGCATCGGAACGCCCGAGGGTGCGCCTATACGCGTGGGCGGCGAGTTCATCAAGGACGAGAAGGGCGATATGGTCGTCAGCAAGCTCAACGAAGAGATGCTGGCGCGCATCGCCGACATCTCGGGCGGCGCATACGTCCGCGCGACCAAGCAGTCGATCGGTCTGGAGGAGATCGTAAAGAGCATCAACGAGATGGAGCGCAGCGAACTCTCGACCATGCGTTTCGAGGAATACAACGAACAATATCAGTACCTTCTGGTAGCGGCTCTGGTGCTGCTGCTGGCCGAGCTGCTGCTGCTCGACCGCCGCAATCCGCTGCTGTCGCATCTCAATATCTTCCGCGAGGGGAAATAAAATCTACGCTTATGTCATTGCGAGGAGTGCTGTAAGCATGACGCGGCAATCTGATTTCCTGCATGGCTTTGCATATCTCCAGATTGCCACGTCGCCTTCGGCTCCTCGCAATGGCATAAAATAATTGCTCATTTCTAATTGCTCATTTCTAATTGTTCGTATCTTTGCACCGCAGGCCCGCTCTGTCGCCGCCGACCGCGTGTCGGGGGAGGAAAGTCCGGGCAACACAGAGCACCACGCAAGTTAACGGCTTGATACTCGTGAGGGTATAGCAGCGTAACAGAAAACGACCGCCGCCGCGGATTGCGCAATCCGGGCGGTAAGGGTGAAAAGGCGGGGTAAGAGCCCACCGCGGAGGCAGCAATGTCGTCCGGCCGTACGTCTCGTGGGTTGCAAGAC
>JAVBTS010000011.1:0-51566 GCA_031556075.1 Alistipes sp. | reverse complement strand
AGTATCTTTTTCATGGCTTATCTTTTAATGATATATATAAGGGATATCCCCGCGCGGGTGGGGCCGAAATAATTCTTGCTTTCGGAGCCTATTTTTTCACTGCAGTGGGCGCACCGGTATTTGTCGTATTTCATCCGGGCGTATCCCACGCCGATGTTGAGCTCGAGGTTCCAGCGCCGTCCGAGCAGGAACTGGTAGCCGTAGGAGATACCCGCGCCGGCGGCCCATCCCTGGTAGCGGTAGGCGCTCGACCCGCTGCCGAAAAGCAGCGGCAGGTTGTGTCCCGAGATATTGTATTGCGAGCCCAGGGCGTGAAGTCCGAAGAAGTGGCCGTTGAACCGCTGGCAGAGCCAGTAGCGCGCCTCGGCCTGGGCCATCCAGTGCACGGCCTTCTGATTGTCGTCGGGCGAACCCTCGAGGTTCCAGGGGTTGTAGCCCCCGGCAAGTTCCAGCGTGGTTTTCCTGCCCAGACCGAACTCCACGCCGAGGTTGGGGGTGTACGAATAAGCCGCGTAAAACAAATTTGTTTTCGCGGCTATCTTTTGGGCATGGCTATGGGTTGGCAGGAGGGAAAGGGCCAATACCAGAACGATAAAAGTTGGAGAGTGCTTCATAGTCGTCCATTTTTACAAACCCGGCGTTTTCGCATTACAGGTGGTCACTAACGGCCGGCTTTGAAGAAGTTAGGGTAGTGTGATACCGCAAAAATAGTGTGCCGAGGTGCCGCAGTCGCTACCAATTCCGGTACTTTTTCTGTCAATTATCGCTTTCCGTCTTTTTTATAGCGAAAAACGTCCAAAACTAATTACCAATACATTTCACACAAAGAGGACACACCGAAAAAAACGGGCGGGATAATCTGATCCCGCCCGCTATGGCTACCGCAAAAAAAAGAAAGTAGTGGTGTAAAAATCACTCCTTCACCGAATTACGCACCTGGCCCGGCGTGACGCCAAAATTACGCCGGCAAAAGACATTGAAATGCGACGAGGTGGAAAATCCGAATTCATCCATGATATGCTTCATGGGGATCGAAGTATCCATCAGCCGACCTCGGATGCGGCGGGCCGTATGCTCCTGCATCCAGCGGTAGGGCGTGGTGCCAAAGCTTTGTTTGAAGAATTTTTCGAACGTTTTACTGCTGTATCCCAACCTCGCGGCCAGCTCGCGGGCGGTCCGCACCTCCATATAGTGTTTGAGCACCGCCTCCGAGAACGAAGGGTTGCGGCCCAGCGAATGATAGAACAGCTGTATTTTATCCTCGTCGGAGTAGAAAAATTTCATGATCAGGAACAACTCTTTTTGCTTGATCTCGTGCATATGGGGGCAATTCATGCCCGCCAATAAATAACCGATAACCTGGGATGCGAAAACAGACAACTGTTGATTGATAGGGATACCCCTGAACTCATAGGTGACATGTTCCTTCTGCAGAAAGAGCCTCTCCGACTCCTCGATGACGCACGAGAATACCGGCGTATTGTAAGACAAAACCAATAGTTTGCAGGGAGCCAGGGCCTTAACCCTGCAATCGACGTATCTGGCAAGAAATATCATTTCGTTGCCCCGCACGATGCGGCTCTTATATTCATCGACATTGACCGAAAGCGCGCCGTCGAGCAACAGCACCAGGTGGTTATCCTCTTTCCGGTCGGATCGCGCTACCCTCCCCTTTTCCAGTTCGGCGTACTGAAATCCTATGGTATGATCAGGCGTAAAAAACAAGCATTGGTCTGAATCGTTTGGGCTGTCCATCAGTATACGTAATATTCGTTTATACTCCTCTTTTCCGGGCCCCGAATCGACTCGGGAACAGGGAAACCGTTCGGGCTTGGCTATAAAAAAGCAATGTAATATGCTTTGCCTTGAGAGGGGGTATAATACATGAATTAATATGTGGCAGCGGCGGCGTCAGAGATCTTCGTATCTTTCTTATACGAAGATAGTTAAATTATAATATAAAGCACCTATCGATTTGCGTATATTTTCTACCGATTACCGAAATACGGGCGACGGAAGTATGGATTTAGACCTCTTCCGGGTGCATGCATGCAAAAAGGAATTGGGACAGACCCGTAGAGACAAAAACACCCTCCATTTTCAGGAGGGTGTTTTCTGTACTCTGGCGTGGAGTTTATTTCTCGCCGTTGATCTTGCTCAACTTCTCGAAAAGCTTGCCGTAGGCCTCGACCATCTCGGTGCGAAGGGCTGCGTAGTGCTTGCGGACCAACGAGCGGTTGTGGGGCTCGGCGGGATTCATAGCCTTTGCGTAGAGCGCATTGCGGACGGCGACGCCCTCCTGCATTACCTCGAAGATCTCCTTTTCCTTCGAAGGCTGGAAGCAGATAGCCATATCGCAATCGAAAACAACCTCTTCGAGGCGGTAGTCGATCTCCTTCTTCAGGATTCTTAAATTTGCCATATTTCTTGTGTTTTAGAATTTTCCTGCACAAAGGTAATAATTCCTTTCGGATTGACAAATATTTAACGTGAGTTCGAAATTCGTCGAACTCACGTTATTTACTATGTACGGTTTTCAAAATCACCGGCCCGGAACCTGCGGGAAACCGATATTTTTTCGTATCTTGGCAGGACAAAACCCAAATAAATCCCATAGTAAGATGAACAAACCTGCAACAAAAATCACCACGGGCCAAGTTCTTGGCATTCTTATTCCAATCGTATTTATCGCCCTGGCCGCCATGTGCTGCCGAACGATCGACAGCGGTTCGGTAGGCATCCGGTTCAAAAAGTGGTCGTCCGATGCAAGCCAGTACGGCGGCGTGCTGGGCACATGCAAGGGCTGGGTATGGTTCAACCCCGTGACCCAGCGGATCTTCGAATATCCGATCTACGTGCAGCGCAAGACCTACGAGCCCTTCCGCGTCAACGCCAAAGACGCCTCGGAATTCACGATGGACCCCACGATCGCCTATCGTCTCGACCCCGATAAAGCCACGAAGGTCTTCACCAAATACCGCAAAACGCTCCACGAGATCGAAGACGGATACATCCGCACCTGCATCTACGAGGCCTACCGCACCTGCGCCAACCAGTACACCTCCGACTACCTGATGTCGCACCGCGGGGAGTTCGAGACCGAGGTCCGCAAGCGCCTGGAGGTGAGCCTCTCGGCCGAGGGATTTCTGGTAGAGGAGTTCACCTCGCAGATCACCCCGCCCCACTCGCTGGCCGAGGCGATCAACGCCAAGAACGAAGCCGTGCAGAACGCGCTGAAGGCCGAAAATAAGGTCAAGGAGGCCGAAGCGAACGCCAAGATCGAGATCGCAAAAGCCCAGGGCGAGGCCCAGGCGCTGCGCATCAAGGGCGACGGCGAGGCCTACTACAACCGCGTGGTGGCGCAGTCGTTGAGTCAGCTGCTCGTGCAGCAGGACGCTATCAACAAATGGAACGGTGAGCTCCCGACCTACACGGGTGGCGGCGCAATGCCTTTTATTAATATAGGTGGCGGGAAGTAGTTTTCCGCACAGACAGATGAACCGGGCCGGTCGTTGACCGGCCCGGTTTTTTATGTCATTGAGAGGAGGGACGAAAGTCCGCCGCGGCAATCCGGTTGCTTGCAATGCTGTGCACATCATCGGATTGTCGCGCACGCTATGCGTGCTTGCAGTGACATACACAAAGATATCGGTTGTCGGGCCGGAGCTCGCGGCGGACAAATCGCAACGAAGCATCGCGCAGTGAAGATGCAGGCCTCCGCAGGGCGGAGCTGCGGCCTGCCGGCTCGCTTCGCAAGCCGAAAAACAGACCATAAAAAACAAGCCGGTCGCAATGACCGGCTTATTCAACTATTTGAGCCCCCGAACTACATCCGCTCCGGCACCTCGATACCCAGCAGTTTCATGCCGCTGCGGATCACGCGCGAAACCTGCCCGGCAAGTTGCAGACGCATCCGGCGTACCTCGGCATTCTCCTCCTTGAGGATCGAGTGGTCGTGGTAGTAGCCATTGAACTGCTTGGCAAGCTCGTAGACGTAGGCGCCGACAACAGAGGGTGCGAAGTTCTCGCCTGCAGCCGCTACGGCCGAAGGGTATTCGGTCAGAGTCTTCACCAGTTCGATCTCCTCGGGCAGGTATTCGGCCGACGCCGCACCGCCGAAATCAATACCGGCCTCGACAGCCTTGCGCAAAATGGAGCGGATGCGCGCGTGGGTATACTGGATGAACGGACCCGTATTGCCGTTGAAGTCGATCGACTCGCGGGGATCGAAAAGCATCGTCTTGCGGGGGTCGACCTTTAATATAAAGTATTTCAGAGCCCCGAGTCCGACCGTAGTCGAAACGGCATTGGCCTCCTCTTCGGTACAGCCGTCCAATTTGCCCAGCTCGGCCGACATCTCGCGGGCCGTCTGAACCATGCCCTCGATCAGGTCGTCAGCATCGACCACCGTGCCCTCGCGCGACTTCATCTTGCCCTCGGGCAGTTCCACCATGCCATACGAAAGGTGGGTTATATGGTCGCTCCATTCGGGGAAGCCCAGTTTTTTGATGATGAGTTTCAGAACCTGGAAATGGTAGTTCTGCTCGTTGCCCACGACATAGATCAGGTCGTCGAGCTTATTGTCTTCGAAACGGCGGTAGGCCGTACCGAGGTCCTGCGTCATGTAGACCGAGGTTCCGTCGCCGCGCAGCAGCAGTTTTTCGTCCAGTCCGTCAGCCGTGAGGTCGATCCACACCGAATTGTCGGGGCGGCGGTAGAAAACGCCCTTCCGAAGACCCTCCTCGACGAGGCTCTTGCCCAGCAGGTAGGTCTGCGACTCATAGTAGATCTTATCGAAGTCGACTCCCAACGCCTTATACGTCACATCGAATCCCTCGTAGACCCAGCCGTTCATCGTCTCCCAGAGTCCGTAGACCTCGGGGTCTCTGGCCTCCCAACGGCGCAGCATCTCCTGCGCCTGGAGCATCACGGGGGCGTTCTTCTTGGCGTCGTCCTCGCTCTGACCGGCAGTCATAAGCTCTTTTATTTCAGCCTTATAGTGTTTGTCGAACTCCACGTAGTATTTGCCCACCAGGTGGTCGCCCTTCATGCCCGACGAGGCGGGCGTTTCGCCGTTTCCGTAGAGTTTCCACGCCAGCATCGACTTGCAGATATGGATTCCGCGGTCGTTCACCAGATTGGCTTTGATGACCTTGTGGCCGTTGGCCTTGAGGATTTCGGCGACCGAATATCCGAGCAGGTTGTTGCGGATATGTCCCAGGTGGAGGGGTTTGTTGGTGTTGGGCGAGGAGTACTCGACCATCACCGTGCGGCCCGACGTCGGAGCCTGGCCGAAATCGGCATCGGCGGCGATCTCGGCGAAGCGCGCGGCCCAGAAATTGCTGTCGAGCGTTAGGTTGAGGAAACCTTTTATGACGTTGAAAGCCTTCACCTCGGGGACGTTGGCGGCCATATACTCGCCGATCTCGGCGGCTGTGGCCTCGGGCGACTTGCGGCTGCGCTTGAGCAGCGGGAACGTAACGAGGGTGTAGTCGCCCTCGAACTCCTTGCGGGTCTTCTGTATCTGGATCTGTTCGCCTTCGAGCTGTCCGTAAAGCGCCTCTACCGAGCGGATGACGGCCTCCGAGAGAAAGTTTTCGATATTCATATCACAAAATAATTAGGTTGCAAATTTAGCGTTTTTCGGCTAATAACCAATCCCGCAGGGGTATAATCTTTGAATTAGGGACGCACATCCTGCAAAAATCGCAAACAATGCTTATATTTGCAATACATATGGAAATATTAATAATAGTTCTGCTTATCCTGCTCAACGGCGTGTTCGCCATGTCGGAGGTCGCTCTGATTTCGGCGCGCCGCTCGAATCTCGCAACACGCGCCAAGCAGGGAAACAAGGCTGCGCAAAAGGCGCTGGACCTTGCCAAAGACCCCGATAAATTTCTGTCTACCATACAGATAGGCATCACGCTTATCGGCATCCTGACCGGTCTCTACTCGGGCGAAGCCCTTGCCGGGCCGTTCGGCGCCGTGCTCGCATCGTGGGGCGTACCGGCGGCGACGGCCGCACCCGCGGCGCAGATCGTGATCGTGATCGTGGTGACCTACCTGTCGATTGTTTTCGGCGAACTCGTGCCCAAGCGTATCGGCATGAAGGGCGCCGAGAGAGTGGCGATACTGGTGGCCCGGCCCATGCGGATGCTTTCCGTGCTGGCGTCGCCGTTCGTGTGGCTGCTATCGAAAAGCACATCACTCATAACCAAACTGTTGCATATAAAGGCCACCGAAAGCAAGGTGACCGAAGAGGAGATAAAATCCATCATCCGCGAGGGCACCGAGGGCGGCGAGGTGCAGGTCGTAGAGCAGCAGATCGTGGGACGTGTCTTCTCGCTGGGCGACCGCAAGGTGGGCTCGATCATGACCCACCGCAGCGATATGGCGTGGATAAATATCAACATGACGGCCGGGGAGATCCGCGAGCTGGTCAACCGCGAGCCCCATTCGCTCTACCCCGCCGCCGAGAAGAACCTCGACGATATTTCGGGTGTGGTCTATCTCAAGGACCTGTTCCAGCACATCGACGACGAGGATTTCGACATCATGCCGTTGCTGCAACCGGCCAAATTCTTCCACGAAACGACCGAGGTATACAGCGCTCTCGAGCAGCTGCGCGAGGAGCAGACGGGCTACGGCATCGTGAGCGACGAATACGGAATAACGCAGGGCATCGTGACGCTGCGCGACATTCTCGAGGCCCTCGTAGGCACGATTCCCGAAGTGGAGGAGGAGCCCGAGATCGTGCGCCGCGACGACGACAGCTGTCTGATCGACGGTCAGTGTTCGTTCTATGATTTTCTGGTCAACTTCGGATTGGAGGACGCGCATAAGAACAACCAGTACAACACCATAAGCGGTCTGATACTCGACAAGTTAGGGCATATCCCTCACACCGGCGAGAAAGTCGAATGGCACAACTACACGTTCGAAATTGTGGACATGGACGGCGTGCGCATCGACAAGGTGCTGGTCTACGAAACACCCGCAAAAGAGAAATCCCCACGATGAAGATCGCCGATATAGAATTAGGTGACAAACCGCTGCTACTGGCCCCCATGGAGGACGTCACCGACCCCTCGTTCCGCTATATGTGCAAGAAATTCGGCGCCGACGTGGTCTACACCGAATTCATCTCGTCGGACGGACTGATCCGCGACGCCGCGAAGTCGCTTAAAAAGCTCGAGATCGACGCCGCCGAGCGCCCCGTGGGCATCCAGATCTACGGTCATATGATCGAGCCCATGGTCGAGGCGGCGCGCATGGCCGAGGCAGCCGATCCCGACATTATAGATATCAATTTCGGCTGCCCGATGAAGAAGATCGCGGGCCGCGGAGCCGGCTCGGGCATGATGCGCGATGTGCCGCTGATGGTCGAAATGACGCGGCAGATCGTGCGGGCAGTGCGCAAACCCGTGACCGTCAAAACGCGTTTGGGCTGGGACGAGGAGTCGAAAAACATCGAAGAGATAGCCATGCGTCTGCAGGACGTAGGCATCGCGGCGCTCACGATCCACGGCCGCACGCGGGCCCAGATCTATAAGGGTGAGGCCGACTGGACGCTTATCGGCAAAGTAAAGAATAATCCACTGATTCACATACCGATAGTCGGCAACGGTGACGTCGATTCGGGGCCCCGGGCCGCCGAGATGTTCGACCGCTACGGAGTCGACGGCGTGATGATCGGCCGCGCGACATACGGACGGCCATGGATATTCCGCGAAGTGAAGCACTATCTGACTATGGGGCAGGTTATGCCGCAGCCGTCGGTGCCCGAGCGCGTCGCCATAGCCAAGGAGCATCTGCAGAAATCGCTCGACGTGAAGGGTGACTTCGTAGGCATCCTCGAGATGCGCCGACACCTGACGAACTACTTCAAAGGATTACCCGAATTCAAGCCCACGCGTATGAAACTCGTCACGTCGTTCGACATCGCCGAACTCTTCGCCACGCTCGATGAGATCGGCGAACGTTGGGGCGATTTCGACGTCAGCGGGACGGTTCCGGCGCCGCTTTCGCATGATATTTAGGCACCGTTCCGATCGGGCTTTTTGCTCTTCGACAGGCTTATCGAAGTCTGCCGTCATGCCGCCTCGAGCCGCGGCCCGAGAACGAAAAAACAATCCAACTCCATTGCGAACTGCACACCGCCCTGCCGTTCTCCCCTTCATCTCTTCAGCCCACACATCTTTCACCACCCCACTCCGCCCGTAATTGCCACTCCCGTCTGCCGGTTCATGGTTAAAAACAGCCTTTCCGTTATAAATTGCAACCAATATCGGTTTTTATTCGGTTTCCCGACAAAATTTGTGTATATTTGTATTATATAGGAGTGGTCTATGCGGGCCAAAGATTTTATTGCGAGCCACTTCGAAGCACAGAGCAATACTAAAGCGGACGGTAATTCCGTTTATATACTAAAGAAAAGGTACACAAAATAATATGTGCGCTATGAAAAAGTTCAAAATCATCATCGCCTCTCTGGCTCTGACCTCGGGATTGGGAGCCTGCACGTCATCCTACTACACGTCGGCCGGTTCGTCGGGCGACGACCTCTACGCCACCCACGACCGCGTAGCCATCGCCCGCAAGCAGCAGGCCGAAGCCGAAGCCCAAAAGGCCGCGGCCGAAGCACGCAAGGCCCAGTGGGACGCCCGCATCGCCGAGGCGCAGGCCCAGGCCGCCGAGGACGCCTACTACAGCGGTTCGACCAGCAAATCGTATAACAGCAACAGCAGCAATCTGTCGTACAGCAGCGTCTTGGCCGACACCTACGAAAGCGCCTACGCCCGCCGCTTGAGCGGATTCCAGTCGGCGACCTACCGCATGCCGTCGAGCTACTACAACTACTACTATGGCAGCGCGTTCCACTACGTTTCGGCCTACGATCCGGCGTTCTACAACGTGATCGTCATGGGCGACCAGGTGTGGGTCGAGCCGCGATATATATCGGTCATGTTCGGTTCGTGGGGACGTCCCGCCTACTCGAGCGCATGGTACTACGGCTGGGGTTATCCCTCCTACTACTATCCGGGCTGGGGAATGTCGGCCTACTGCTACTCGGGTTGGAACTACCCGCGCTACTACGGCTGGGGCCACTACGACCCCTGGTACGGGCCCTACTACCGTCCGAGCAACTGGGGACCGGGTCACGGCCCGGGCTATCCGCCCCCCGCACCTTCCTACCGTCAACCCGGCCGTAACCAGCCGCAGTATGTTCCCGGCAACCGCGGAGGATATGCCGGCGGCAACACCTCGGGCTACCGTCCAACCGGCGGAACGCGCGGCACGACCGGCACGACCTCGGGCGGCCAGGGAGGCAGCACGCGCTACGAAACCGGCAGCCGCGGCAACAACGGCAGCGGCAACAGCGGCTACAACAACAATAACAGCAACAACAGAAACAACAACCGCGGAACCACCACCACGACCAACACCGGCACGCGAAACAACCGAAACAACGACAGCGGCTACAACAACTCGGGCTCGCGCAACGATAACAACAGCGGCTACAACAATAACTCGGGTTCGCGCGGCGGCAGCAGTAACAGCAACAACAGCGGCTACAACAGCGGCAGTTCTTCGGGTTCGCGCGGCAGCTCGGGAAGTTCGGGCAGCTCGGGCTCGGGTTCGCGCGGAGGAAGTTCCTCGGGCAGTTCGTCGGGCAGCAGCCGCGGCTACGGAGGCCGTTAACAGTAAAACAGAGAAGTCATGAAACGCATATTTATAGCGATGCTTACCCTCTGCGCAGCGGCGACAGCCGCAGCGCAGCAGCGTCCTGCCTCACAATACCTGATCTTCGGAGGCAGAACCTTCAACAACGACATTCTGATGTCGACCGACCTTGCGCAGCTCTCGCAGACGCACAACTTCGGTACGGCGCGCGTCATGGGCCTCGGCGGAGCGTTCGCGTCGCTGGGCGCCGACCTCTCGTCGATGTCGATCAACCCCGCGGGTATGGGTATGTACCGCCGCAACGAGATATCGTTCACGCCGTTCGTATCGGTCGGGCACGCCGAGACCGAGGGAACAGCGCCCTGGATCAATAACAACAAGACCCGCTTCGCGTTCTCGAACATAGGCGTCGCACTCAACGTCTACGAAAGTGCCTCGAGCCCCCTGACGAGCCTCACACTGGGCGTGGGTATGAACCGCATCGCCGATTTCAACACCCGCTACTCGTTCTCCTACGGCGAGAAGTGGGACCCCAGTAACCCCAACGTCTACGTACCCACGATCGCCGAATGCTACGGGCAGCAGCTGGGCCAGGCCGGGATATTCCCCGACGGCCAGGGCCACATCTACTACGACTACCGCGGCGACGGGCCCAACACGCCCGAATACTGGCCAGCAATACTGGGCTACGACGGCTATATGCTCGACGTGGGCACGGGTTCCGACGGCAGATACTGGTATCCGGGACGCATAGGTCAGAACGCCTCGATACTTCGCTCGATGGACGTCATCACTTCGGGTTCGGTCAACGAATTCGCATTGTCGCTGGGCGGCAATATCAATAATGTGTTCTACTTCGGCGCGACGCTGGGTCTGCAGAGCGTCTACCGCAAGGTGTGCACGACCTATCAGGAAGAGTACGACTATTTCGACTCCAACGGCTACGCCATAAGCAACAGCCAGGAGTTGCCCGAGCAACTCGACTACGCCCGCAGCTACCAGGAGTCGGCTGCCAGCGGCAGCGGCGTGAACTTCAAGTTAGGTTTCATCGTGCGTCCGGTGGGCGGCCTGCGCATCGGCGCGGCGTTCCACACCCCGACCTACTATTCGCTCGACTATGCCTACCGCGCAGCCATCATAACCCGCCGCCACGACAACCCGGCGAACCCCGATGACACGCAGTTCGTGAACTACGCCTACGGCACGCCCATCACCCAGCGCGACAACCGCAATATCAGCTGGGATTTTGTGTCGCCCTCACGGCTGATGGTCGGACTTTCGTACACCTTCGGCCAGGCGGCAATCATCTCGGTCGACTATCAGCGTGACTGGTACAACGGCATACGCATGAAGAACTCGCCCTACTACAACATGGCGGACGACCTCAAATATGAGTATAAGACCTACTACCAGCCCACCAATACCGTGCGCGCGGGTATAGAACTCAAGCCCGCACGGTTCCTGGCCCTGCGCGCCGGCGGAGGTTACACCGACTCGATGTTCCGCGACCGCAGCCGTTACTACGACATGCCCTCGGTCTACGAGACCTACTACTTCTCGGGCGGTCTGGGATTCACCCTCTCGCGCAGCTGCACGCTCGACTTCGCCTATCAGTATGTGAGCCAGAAGCAGACGCCCTACGAGCTGTTCATCAGCGAATGGAGAGACGGCAACGACCCCGGTTACGCCGAGATCAACACCAACAGCGGTCTTTACGACACCAGCCAGACGCGCCACTATATCTCTATGACGCTCGGGTTCAGGTTCTGATCTCAAGTTGCGCCCGATTCAAGACAAAAGGAGAGTGCGAAATCATACTGATTTCACACTCTCCTTTTGTCATTGCGAGAAACTCCGCAGAGGTGGCTTGGCAACCTGTTGATATGAAAGGCTTTGCACACAATCGGCCCCCATGTCGTGCTTGTTAGCGCTCCCCGGGATGACATACAAAAGCAGCATTTTGGCATCATAACCCGGCCTCACAAAAAACACGCCGGCCGCCCCGAAAGAGGCGGCCGGCGTTCATATTACCGGTTACGGAAAACTAATGTGCTACTTGTTCTTGAACTTGTCGAGTTGACGCTTCAGCGCGTCGATAGCCTCGTCGACGGACTCCTCGAAGGTCTTGGCCTGATGTGCCGCCACGAGGTCTTCGCCCGGCATATGCAGCGTAATTGTTGCTATTTTATTCCCTTTTTCATGGTCCTTGTCTACCTTGAGCACTACCTCGGCGCCCGTTGCGCGCTCGGCGAAGCGATCGAGCTTCTCCATTTTGTGCTCCACAAATTCTACCAACCGCTTGTCGGCATCGAATTTCACTGACTGAATCTGTACGTTCATGGCCTTACAATTTTGAAAGTTATTTATTTCTCATCTCCTTTCTCCCGGGGATGAGCCTTGGCGTAAACATCGCGGAGCCTTGCGATGCTGTTGTGCGTGTAGACCTGCGTGGCCTGCAGCGAAGCGTGTCCCATAAGCTCCTGTATCTCGCGCATATCCGCCCCGCCGTTCAGAAGATGCGTAGCGAACGTGTGCCTCAAAACATGGGGGCTTTTCTTGCCCTGAACCCCTCCGCGGCTCAATTCTCCGCGTACCGTGCGGTAAACCAGGCTACGGGATATGCGTTCTCCCTTGTGAGTTAAAAATAGCGCTTTTTCCGCAGAAATGCAAATATTCTGCCCATCTATGATGTGGATGTAGCGAAGAATTTTTTCGCGCACAGCCTCCATGATCGGCACCACCCGCTCTTTGTCGCCCTTGCCGCGAACCTTCAACGAGGCGTAGTCGGCCGAGAAGTCGTCGCGGTCGATGCCCACCAGTTCGGCCAGGCGCAGTCCGCAGGTATAGAAGAGCATTATGATCAATGAGTTGCGCTCGGTCTCGAAGTCATCGGTGGGCTCGGCATATTCACCCACGATGCCCGACATGCGGCTTTCGGGCACGAACGCCGGTAGACGGCTGGGCGTTTTGAGCGACGACACGCGCAGCGTGACATCGCGGTCGACCGCCCCCGTGCGGCGAAGCCAGCGGAACAGCGTCCGCAGCGACGACAGCTCGCGGTTGATCGACGCGGCACCCACCAGGCCGCTCTCCGTGCGGCTTATGATCCACTCGCGGATATCCTCGGCGGTGATGCGCATGGGGTCGAACGACGCGTCGTCGACACCCAGCCATGCCAGAAAACCCTCCACGTCGTGGCGGTAGTTACGCACCGTGAGCGGCGAATAACGCCTTTCGGCTGCGAGGTATCGGATGAATTCGGCAAGCATGTCTACAAATATAGCGAAAGTTGCGATTAAGTGAGGCATAATCTGCAAGCAGTTTCTGCCAAGCGAGAGCAACGTTTTCAATAAATGAGCGCAAAACGAGGTTACTCGTCTTGCCGAGCGTAGAAAACGAAGAAGAATTCAACTAAAAGGAACGTAATGCCGGGCGCATGGCCAAACTTGTTTGCGCTATGCCGAGACGCATCCTATATTCCATAAAGATAACGGAACTTTGCATCGGAAATTATTACCTTTGCAAGAAAAACAAACCTATGCGACAGAGTTGGAAACCCGGAACAGTACTCTACCCGCTGCCGGCGGTGCTGGTGAGCTGCGGCGCGACGGGCGAAGAGTATAATCTTTTGACGGTGGCCTGGACCGGCACGGTGTGCTCCGACCCTCCGATGTGCTATATCTCGGTACGTCCGGAGCGCCATTCGCACGGCATCATAAGCCGCACCGGGGAGTTCGTCATCAACCTCACCACGCGACGCCTGGCGCGCGCAACAGACTGGTGCGGAGTGCGTTCGGGACGCGATTACGACAAATTCAAGGAGATGGGGCTCACGGCAGGCAAGGGCATCGCGGTGGCTGCGCCCATCGTCGAGCAGGCGCCGATGAATATTGAGTGCCGGGTGCGTCAGGTCTTGCAGCTCGGCACGCACGACATGTTTCTGGCCGAGGTCGTGGGGGTGCAGGTCGACGATGCCTATATCGACCCCGTGACCGGAAAATTCCATCTCGAGAAGGCCGACCCGATCGTCTACTCGCACGGCGAATATTTCGCGCTGGGCGAGGCGCTCGGACACTTCGGATGGTCGGTGCGCAAGAATAAAAAAACGAAGAAATAATCGGAATCGTATGTCATTGCGGGGAGGGCGAAGCCCGATGCGGCAATCTGATAATATGCAAGGCAGCGCAGGCAATCGGATTACCACGCTCATTACATTCGCTCGCAATGACATCTGTGCTGTGTGGTTTTCGGCCGACGAAGTCTGCCGAAAAATAAATCTATAAAGCCAAACGAGCTAAAAGGTAATGATGCCAAAAAGCCATCGACCGCCTCTGTAAATCAGTCATGCAAAGCGATGTCCGAGAGCTCGATGAGCTTATTCACAATGGCATAGATGGCCAGACCGGCTGTGGAATGTATGTCCAACTTCGCCGAAATATTGCGGCGGTGCGTGATGACCGTATGGGTCGAAAGGCACAGTTTGTCGGCGATCTGCTTATTGGTAAGTCCTTGAACTACACACACTACGACCTCTTTCTCGCGGGCGCTCAACGGTTCGCGCGACGACTCTTCGCGGGGTTCGGCAGCCAATCGCACAATCTTCTCGCGCAACTGGTCGCCGCTGTCGTAGATCGACACGTCGGCGTCGTATGTGCGCACGACCGCCGGGTCGACCATCGACACCTGCAGCGCCACGCACCGCAACTCCTCGAGTCCCGAATCCTTGCGAACCTTCTGCGGCGAAACCACACCCAGCAGCGCCGGATTTACGATCAGAATGTCGGGCTTGCACCACCCCAGCTGATCGCGCAATTTGCTGCCGTCGGCTATCTCATGCACCTCGAGCCGGAATTCCGAAACGGCGCTCAACATTGCCACAACCCCCGCGCGGATGATCTCCGAAGGCTCGGCGACGGCTATACGTATCGTGCGGCTCATCGTTTCGCAGGCTTTTGGCGCTCCAGGGCCTCGACCGCCGGAACGAATATCAGATCCTCGACGGCGTTGTGCGAGGCAAGATCCTGCTCGCAGTTGATGACGTTGAACAGGATGCCGTTTATCTCGTTGGTACTCGGGGCCGAATAGTAGCGGATGAATATGTTTTTGAACTCGCCAAGACGCTCCTCCACATGGTCGTGGTGGCGCTCGAAGATAGCTATGTTATACTCCCCGGCCGCGCGTTCTCCAGCGAGCAACGTGCGGACGTAAGGAAAAACAACCGTCTCCTCGTACTCCATATGTTTGCGCACCCCGGCGATATATTCGTCGAAATAGCGGATTATGGCCTTCGAAAGGTCGTCGGCATCCCCCACCACCGCGGCAAGGTGGGCCCGGATCGCCGGAAGGCGGAACCCGAGAAAATAGTCGTGTGAATTGTGCAGGTAGGCCAGCAGGGCCTCCAGCGAGACCTCGGGGGCGGCTTTTGCGTGCGCGTCGCCCGAGCGCATCAGGTTGACCACGGCCAGAAAGGTGTCGGTGTCGACGCCGCTCCGGGCGCAAACCTCGCCTATGGTGCTGTCGCCGAAGCCCAGGCCGATATTGAAGCGGCTCATCACCAGCAGCACCCGATGGTCGTCGTCGACCAGACCGTCCATGGTGTCGGATGCGGTATATTTACCGAATTTATGCATGGTTTTCATTCTTTCAACCCTCAAATTTAACGAAATTATTTCGAAAAAACGAAAGACCCGCAGCTGTCACCGGCCGCGGGTCTTCACATACTGATGGCTTACGATACAAAGATAGACACAATACTAAATATAGAAAATACCCAATACAGGGTATAAATCGACGGCCGACACCCTAAAACTGGGTGTTGAATCCGATGAACGTCTGCACGCGGGGCTGCCCGGTGCCGCCCGAGACCACCGAAAACTGCGGCTCGGCAAAGATATTGAGGATCACGCTGCCCACCTTCACGATTTTACCGGCACCCAGGCCCAACGGGATGTTATAGTTCCCGCCCTCGAGGTCGAACGACCATATTCCCGTGCTGCGCAGGTAGAATCCCGAGCCGACCTGGAGGATTCCGAACAGCTGCGAGGTGATCTGGTTGATGTGCGGAGCATTGGAGCTGCCCGCGAAATCCATCTGCCACTGCAGCAGCGCGCCGCCCTGAAAGACCGGATTGCGGGCAAAGAACGCGAGGGCCGAAACGCCCGCCTGCCACTTCTCCGAGCCGCGGTTGTTGGTCCCCGTGGGCATGGTGATCTGCGGGCCGAAGCCCAGCTTGTTGCCGTTCTTTTCGAGGACGTACATGCCGAAGATATTGAGGTCGCCCAGTCCCGTTTTGGGACTTTCGTTGGGCGCCGACGACATGATAACGGGCATCGTGGCGCGGATGATGAACTTACCGATAGGCTGCGCGTAGCGGAACAGCAGCTGGTTGCCGGCATAGTCGGGGGCACCGTTGATGCTACTGATGATGTAGTTATGGATGTTGAAGGTTTTGGTGTGGGCCATCGGGTCGTTGGCCTTTTTGAGTGTCTCGGCATCGAGGGCCTGGTGCGCGGGGGCCGTCTGCGCGAACGAAATATTGACGGCTCCGATGAACAGGCAAAGCGTAAGAAGATGTTTTAACATGGCTTTCGGTTTTTTTATTTCGTTGGATACCAGCAATCACCCTGCCAATCGGCACAAATAATTCGTGGCGTAATTTTTGCCGATTACAATAAAGATCATACCGGAAACTCCGATTTCACAAACCGATAAAAACAATTGCCATGAAAAACAAATTACTTCGCTCACAGCACGGTACGGCAATGGTGGCGCTCACGGCAGCCTGCACCGCAGGGCTTTCCGGGTGCACCGGAGGAGCCCTAAAGCCGAAGTCCGACGACAAATTCGCGGGCGAAATCAACCTCGACATCCGCGATTCGAAGGCCGATTGGAATGCCTTCCTCTATCCGCGGGCCCCGCAGGGTGCGCCCAACGTGCTTTTCATCCTCTACGACGACACGGGTCAGGCTACCTGGTCGACCTACGGCGGCGCAGTGAACATGCCCACGCTCGACCGTCTGGCCCAGAACGGACTCACCTACACCCAGTGGCACACCACATCCATATCGTCGGCCACACGCTCGTGTCTTCTGACCGGACGCAACCACCACCAGAACGGTTTTGGCAGCATCGCCGAATCGGCCGTAGGCTTCCCCGGCTACAACGGCCATATTCCCGAATCGAACGCCACGCTCGCAACCGTTCTGCGCGACGCCGGCTGGTCGACGTTCTGGATCGGCAAGAACCACAACGTGCCCGTCGACGCATTCGGCATGAGCGCCTCGAAGAAGGAGTGGCCGCTGGGTCTGGGCTTCGACCGCTTCTACGGATTCATCTCGGGCGAAACCAACCAGTGGTACCCGACTCTGATCGAGGACAACCACTTCATCGAGCAGCCCTATCTGCCCGAGCAGGGCTACCACCTCTCGAAAGACCTCGCCGACAAGGCCATAGAGTACATCCGCGATTCGAAGCAGGCCGATGCCGCGAAGCCTTGGTATATGTGGTATTGTCCGGGCGCCAACCATGCCCCGCATCACGCTCCGGAAGAGTATATCGCCAAATACAAGGGTAAATTCGACGCCGGATACGAGGCCTACCGCGAATGGGTTCTCCAGCGCATGATCGACAAAGGTGTGCTTCCCAAGGGCACCAAACTCACACCCATCAACCCCATGCCCGAGGGAACGTACGACAAGGGTGACATGGTGCGTCCGTGGAATACCCTCAACGACGATGAGAAGCGACTCTTCTCGCATATGGCCGAGGTATTCGCAGGCTTCTCGGAGTATACCGACGCCCAGATCGGGCGCGTGATCGACTATCTCGAGGAGTCGGGGCAGCTGGATAATACGCTGGTGATCTACGCCGCCGACAACGGTGCCTCGGGCGAGGGGAGCCCCAGCGGATCGGTCAACGAGAACTTCTTCTTCAACGGCTATCCCGACGACATCGCGCTCAACATGTCGATGATCGACAAGCTTGGTTCGCCGGCGACATATAACCATTATCCGACCGGCTGGGCCGTAGCCTTTTCGACTCCCTACAAGATGTTCAAGCGCTATTCGGGATACAGCGGCGGCACGTGCGACCCGCTCGTGATCTCGTGGCCGAAGGGCATTAAGGCTCACGGCGAGCTGCGCAGCCAGTACCACCATGCCGTCGACATCGTGCCCACGATCCTCGAGGCATGCGGCGTGGAGATGCCCAAGGTGGTGGATGGCATCGAGCAGACCCCGCTACCGGGCGTTTCGATGGTCCCGAGCTTCGCCGACGCCAACACTCCCACCAACAAGAAAGTGCAGTATTACGAGATGTTAGGCACACGAGGCATCTGGCAGGACGGCTGGATGGCCACCACGGTACATGGCCCGCTGCCCTCGAACATCGGTCATTTCGACAAAGACCGCTGGGAGCTCTACCATATCGACGTCGACCGCTCGCAATCGACAGATCTCGCGGCACAACATCCCGACAAGGTGAAGGAGATGGAGAAACTATGGCTCAAAGAGGCGAAGAAATATAACGTCCTGCCGCTCAACGACCTCTCGATAGCCGAATTCGTAGCGCTGGAGTACTACGCGCCGATCCCCAAAGACGGACGCTTCACATACTATCCCGGCACCTCCGAGGTTCCCGAAGCATCGGCCGCTCCCACAGCCGGCCGCTCGTTCAAGATACTGGCGGAGGTGACCCTCGAAAAAGGATCGCAGGGTGTGATCGTGGCCCAAGGGTCGCGGTTCGGCGGATACTCGCTGTTCATGAAGGACGGCAAGGTGAACTTTGTCTACAACTTCCTCGGCATACCGCCCGAGCAGGTGCTCGTATGCCCCGCACCCGCCCCCGGCAAGCATATCATAGGCGTGGAGTTCACCAAGGAGAAGGTCGGCACGGGCGAGATTAGGGGCACGATGAAGCTCTATGTGGACGATAAGATGGTCGCCCAGATGCCCGCCCGCACCCAATTCCACCGTTATTCGCTGGGCGGCGAGGGACTCTGCATAGGCTACGACAGCAGCGATCCGGTGAGCCAACTCTATGGTTACCGCTTCCCGTTCGCGGGCGGTGAGATACATAAGGTTATATTCGACGTGGCCGACGACGCATATGTGGATGTCGAGCGCGAATTCGAGACCAAGATGCGTGCACAATAGCCTTATCTACAACAGTATTCTATAACTTCCGGCCAGAGCCCTGCTTTCGCGGCAGGGGCTTCGGCCGGAGTGTTTTTGCACCCTGCGCACCGGCCTCTTGTCGGCAGTAAATCAATCGCCAGCCGGCCCCACACTACCGGCACGTCGAAAAAAAGCCCCGGCAGAATAAAATCCGAAAATAATTACTATCTTTGTCTGCCCGATGGAGAGGTGCAGGAGTGGTTGAACTGGCCCGCCTGGAAAGCGAGTAAACCCCTAAAGGGTTTCAGGGGTTCGAATCCCCTCCTCTCCGCAAAACAAAAAGCAAAGGCTGCAAACAAATGTTTGCAGCCCTTCTGTTTTCGGAAGGTCGGGGCGAATTCATTCATCCCGGCTTTACGGAAGCGGAAAGACAGTCGCCCATCAAGGGCGGCTTTGCCTTTTGCTTTACAAGGACGCCGCCGGCAGGCGGGGGGGGGCGAACCGCTACGAGCCAATCTTTCTGGCAAGGCACCTTCGGCAAGCAAGGAAAGCAGAGCACAGCGACGACAATTCACACAGCGTCAAAAGGTTCTCTCCAAAAAACAAATAACCTCGCAAAGCGGTTACGCTCTGCGAGGTTATTATTTGATCCGAAGCCGTCAAAAAAACCTACTTGCGGACGCAACGGACAGATTCAGCTTGTTCAGCGGCGTCGTGCAGCAAAGCCGCAGGTATACTACCAAGTATCATCGGCAGGTTCCACGGGGTAGTCGTAGCAGGGTCTATGGTATTGGACCAATAGAAGCCAAATTGACCTCCGCCCGAATACGTACCGTTGGGATAGAGAATGCCTGCGTCAGGCAGAAATATGGACTTACCCGAACTTTTGTCGGTAAACCGAGCACCGGTCACTCCGTTCGAGGTCTCCCACACCCCTGTCACCTTTGCAGCATCAAGCAGGCTCTCCATTTCCGTCGGAGTCGGCACGCGCCATCCTGCAGGACACGGATCGTTGGCCGCAGCCCACACATTGCCGCCTTCGGGCGTCGAATTCCAGCCTGTCGCATTGTCGGACGACCAGGCTTTTTTGCGGTTCCACTGGAAATACTTTCCGTAGTCCTCGGCCGCGGCTGCGAAGACACCCTCGCCGTCCAGGTTACATTCGGCCCAAGTAACGCCGTTGATAAGCACACCCTTGTAAGAAGAGTCGCCGGAATTGTCGTCGTCTTTGTCACACGAACAGAGAGCCATGGCCGCAAAAACAATCACGGCCGGGAAGTTTAAGAATTTCATAATAAAGAGTTTGTTAAGTGAAATGAAATATATCCATAACAAAGATAAGCCAACACAACAGAGAAGGCCCCGGTAGTCGGAGCCTTCTCTTGCCGAAGTGTAAAAATCACACTCCAAAGCGTAAAAAACCGCTTTACACCCGCATATGTGCACCCCTGCGCCATTGGCTGAAAGTCTTGCCCGTCTGCTTTTTGAAAACACGGCTGAAGGTCGAGGCCGACACAAAGCCCGCCATTTCGGCCACCTGCTCGTGCGAAAGACCGGGATTGCAGGTTATAAGCTCCTGCGCGAACGAGATGCGCTTGCCGTTGATGAAATCATAGAACGAACACTCGAACTCGGTGTTGATGATGTGGGAGATATAGGTGCGGTTGGTGCCGAGGCGCAGCGCGATATCGCCGAGCGAAAGATTGGGCTGCAGGAAAATCCGCTCCCCGTCGACCAGCCGGACCAGTGCGGGAAGGAGCTTGGCGCAGGCTTCGTTCAGCGTTGCGACGCTCATATGCTTCGCATCGGGCTCGCCGGGCAGGTCCGCAAAATCCTCGGTCCCGGGACCGATCCGCGAGACGTGATAACTCATATAATACAGCACACAGGCGAAGAACGCCATAAGGAAATACCGCATAAAGTAGTAGTACGCCGGAAACAGCTCCCACATCGCAGCGACGATCAGCGAGCAGCCCAGTATAACGAAAAGGCCCGTCAGAACGGCACGGTTCTCGGCGATCGATTTTTCGTCGAGGTTGGAGAAAAAGTTCGCCAGCCCTTTTTTATATTTCACATAGTTTCGCAGGGAGTAGATCATCACTATCACCACCTGGACAACAAACACGACGGTCAGTATCTCGGCGCTCACCATACGAAGCATCCATTCGAGCGACCACGGCACGTATCGCGCCTCGGCGATATTTTCGATCAGCATGCGTATGCAGTCCGCCGCCCGGTCGCTCCCCATAAGATAATAGAGAACCGACGAGGCGACGCAGACAAACAGACTCGGCGCCAGCCACACATACTCGCGCCAGGTGAACCTCCCGCGGTGGGTGAGCGAGCGGAAATAGAAATAGATGAGCGGGAAAGAAGCCAGAAAGAGCGTGATGTCCGCCACGTCGAGCTTGTAATACATCGTATAGTCGTCGATGCCCCCGAAATAGAGCGTCCATATCAGCGACTCGACACACTGCACCGCCAGCCACACGAGCCAGATGTTCTGCTGTCTGCAATTGTTTTTTCGGCTGCAGAGCAAGGCTATTACCCAGAAAAGCGATGCAAAGAAGGGACTGTAAAGAGTCAGATCGTATACCAAATCCATATAAAATATTGAAACACAGGAGTACAAATATACTCTTTCCTCACACAAATACAAGCGATAGGCTGCACAAACCGAGGCAAACATTTTGATATTTTGGATATTTTCTTATCTTTGTAATAAATTTTGTCAGGAAAATGGAGTTTTTATACCCGGCCACCATCTATGCGGCGGCCGTAGTTTGTTTGTTGGCGTCTGTATTGTTGTTTCTTCGCCGATGCGAGGGCGAACGGTCGCGACTGATCCTCGCAGCGATCGTCATGCTGTCGGTTGTGAGCTACACAAACCGGTTCATACTGCTCGCCAGCGGCGAGATCCCCGCCCTGGTGGTCTCCGTGCCTATGTTGTTGGCGGGCCTTCTGATGGTCACGTCATACATCATGTACCCCCTCGAGGTTATCTCGCCCGGATGGCTCTCGGCACGGCGCATCGCTCTGCTCTATCTGCCCGTTATAGGGCTCACGGCACTGTGGATGCTCACGCGTCGGCTGGGCGTCGACTACAGACCCTACAGCACCATATGCGAAATGCTGCCCCACGCGCTCGATTTTGACGCGGCGTTCCGGCTTTTTCTGTGTCTGCTGGTTTTCGCGCCCATACCGGCTCTCTTCTTTACACATTTCTCCCGCAAACGCAGCAATACCGACCGAGCCTGGATGATAAAATATTCGGCGGCCTTCGTGATCAACAGCGTAGCATACCTTGTGGTGCTGCTGTTCAACAACCGGGGTTTCAACATCGCCTATTATTACATCAGCGTGGGCTGCAGCCTCTATATCGCCTATATGGAGCTCTACGAACGCATCATCAGCACCTCGCCCGACGCGGAGTCCGGGGAGGTCGGGGAGCAGCCGTCCGAACAACCCGAACCGCCCGGCACCTTTGCTCTCCGCCCGATCGTTGCGGGCCGAAGTTCGGCGGTCTTCGAACGCGTCGATGCCTTCATGCGCTCCGACAAAGCGTGGCGCAATCCCGACCTCACGATGAGCCGCGTGGTGCGGGGCGCCTACACCAACCGCACGACCATGACCCAGGCCATCCAGGAGCAGGGCTACGACGGCTACGCCGACTACATCAATTGCCTGCGCATCGCCGACTTCATCTCGATCATGCGTGGCGATCTGACGGAAAATTTCCAGAACGCATTCTTCGCCGCGGGCTTCCGCTCGCGCACCTCGGCCCACCGCAACTTCAAGCAGGTGACGGGCATGAACGCCACCGAATATTTCCAGAAAGAGCGCGACAACCGCCTGGCGCAACTATGTAAAAAATAGCCGCAAACCGTTGCTGCAATAAAATACCCGGGTCGCAGAACATCTGCGGCCCGGGTTTGTTGTCCCCGCCAAGCACGACCCGGGGATATGCAAAGCGGTACTGGCAATCCGGATTGCCACGTCGCCTTCGGCTCCTCGCAATGACAGATAAAAAGGGTTTCGCGTGATGCGAAACCCTTTTTATCTGTGGTTTACTCCTCCCACCAGAGTTTGGGGTAGACGGGGCTGCCGCCGTTCCAGCCGCCCAGCGACTTCCAGTAGTAGTTATCGTTCGAGGATGTCGCGCCCCAGCCGTTGACGTTGTCGTCCGACGGCCAGTTGTCGGCGCTGAAATATTGGCAGTTATACGTAGTTCCGTCGTAGATATATTGGGCAGTGGAACTGGAGTTATAATAGCAGTATCTCACGTCTCCGTAAAATCCGCGGCAGATATCATATGTTATTTGTCCGCTTACATTGAACCCGGGATAGCAATAGCAGGCCTGGACCGTGCCGCTGTTATCGGGGCAGATGCCGGCACCGACCTCCACGGCGGCTACGTCGCCCTGGTTGTAGCACGCCAGTATCTGGCCGAAGTTCGTCCCGCATATGCCGCCGGCAACGTGTCCTACGATACGGCCGCTGTTCGAGCAACAGGTCGTCGCGCCGTTATCACTCGAGCGATCCCCCGAGCCGGTCTGCTGGATGCCGCACACGCCGCCTGCCATGTCGTAGCCCGTAACATTTCCGGTATTGGAGCAGGAGTCGATATTGCCTTCGGTGTTGCAGGCACAGATGCCGCCGACCACCGCCGACGAGGCGCTGATACCGCCGTTATTCGTGCAGCCCGAGATCGCGCCGTAAAAGGTTTCGCCGCAGATACCGCCTGTAACTTCGCCGCCCGCAATCTGGCCAAAGTTGTGGCACTCGGACACTATTCCCTCATTCCTACCGCAAACACCGGCTGTGAAATAAACTCCGGTTACCTGGCCGCGATTGGTGCAGGTGGTTGTATTACCGCTTTGAGATCCGCACACGCCCCCGACGCGGTTGCCATTGCCAGTGATGCTGGCATAGTTAACGCAACGCGTTACATCGTTAAGACTCTTGCCGCAGATGCCGCCGACATCATCGCGGCCTGTGACCTCGCTACCGTTTTCGTTGCTGCACTGGACAACGGTTGCGGCATTGTAGCCTACCACGCCGCCGACTTCTATGGCGCCTTCCACACGGCCGTTGTTGGTGCATCCGTCTAACACCCCACCCGAAGACTTTCCGCAGATGCCGCCCACCATGTATTCGCTTCCGCATACAGGGCCCATGTTGAAGCAATCCAAGATACTGCAATTCGAGCTCCAGCCCACGATGCCGCCGACGAACATCAACGCTTCGACACGACCCGAGTTTATGCAATCATTGACCACACCACTGCCTGCTCCGCAGATGCCGCCGACTTTATAGGCTCCGGACACCATGGCGGCGTTCTGGCAACCCGAGATAGAGCCGTCGCTACAACCACAGATGCCGCCGACGTTGTCATTGTCGTTGTGTACTCCGGAGCTGGAATCGGTTGTGCAATATTGGATCAGCCCGTCATTATAGCCGCAGATACAGCCAACGCAATCGTGGCCGTCGACAAATGCGCTCTCGAGAACAATGTTTTTGAGCGTACCACTGTTGCAACCGAAAAGGCCGAGGTTATCAGACGTCTTACTGCTGATATCCAGATTGCGGATTTTACACAATCCGCCGTCATAGATGCCCGAGAACGCGGTATTACCGTCGCCGATTGGCAACCAGCCAGTCTGGCCCGCAAGGTTTATGTCGGCCTCCTGGATGTAGTTGCCCGCGAGTTCCGTCGCGCCGCGCATCTTTATAAGCTCGGCAGCGGTGCCCACAAGGCGCCGGTGGTCGGCCGTAAGGCGCCACGCGAGGGCGAAGTCGGAGTCTATTTCCAGCGCCACATCGTAGCCCGGCGCGCGGCCTATGGGAAATGTCACGTCGTCGGTGCCGGTTTTGGATATGGTGAGGCTCTTGACGACGCCGGTCGCGATGTCGAAGACCACGCGGCCGTTCTGTTTCCAGGCCATGGTCTTGGTCTGGGGCTGCGACTCGGCGTCGGCAAGCCACTGGCAGGTAAGGGTGTGCATCGAGAGGTCTGCGCCCGCGATCACGAACGCCATGCCTTTGGGCTCTTCGCCCTTGCTCTCGGTCGAGGGGTCGGGCACCGGGCCGGGGTCGACGGCGTCGTGGATTGGAAGGTCGGTACACGAGGCCAGCGCGACGGCTATTGCGGCGAGGCCCAAACCAAGATATTTATTCATAAAATTCGGATATTGTATAATTTTCAAATTGGGCTGTCATTATGCGTTAATTCTCCCACCAGAGCTTGGGGTAAACCGTCGTCGCGCCGCCGGTGTTCCAGCCGCCAAGCGATTTCCAGTAGTAGCCGCCCGTGACGACCGACGAGAAGACGCCCCAGCCGTGGGCGGCATCGGCCGCGGGCCAGCAGCAGTCGGCGAAGACCCCGCCATTGGCGATCTCGTGGTTCGAGCCGGCCGCTGCGTCGGAGCCGGGAACCTCTTTCCAGTAACAGTAATCAATCGTACTGGCTGTATTCGATGCGATATAACAGACAGAAAAACCGTTGCAGGTGACCTTTCCGGTATTATAGCAGCCCGACATACTGCCGATACCATTCAAATAGCCACAAATACCGCCGGCCTCCGATATATCCGCATGCACGTCGCCATTGTTATAGCAGCCATAGATAAAGGAGGAGACTGAACTCCCGACAATGCCACCGGCACTACTCCCCGATGTAGATATGTTGCCGACATTAGCGCAGCCCTCTATTCTGACATTGGCGCAGATCCCACAAATACCCCCGGCGCATACCGTAGAGGTAATCGTACCGGCATTATAGCACCCGAAAATATGGTTACCGCCGTCATTTGTGCACATACCGACGACTCCCCCCGATGACGAACCAGTGACGGTGCCATAGTTGAGACATCCGGAAATTGCGCTTGTTCCCGAGTAAAGTCCGCACACTCCTCCAATGTAACCATATCCGGCTACAGAACAACCCGGTCCGATAGTGATATTTTTGAGCGATCCTTCCGCAACACCGAAAAGACCGGCGAACTCTGTCGACGGCGAGCCGACAGTCATATTGTCGATCATGTAACCGCCACCGTCGTAACTGCCCAGAAATCTATCCATAAAACTGCCTATCGGCATCCAGTCGCTCCGGCCCGCGAGGTCGATATCGCGCACCTGCAGGTAATGTTTCGAGAGGTTGGTGCGGATATAAATAAGGTCCGCGGCAGTGGCGACAAGATAGGGTTTCGCAGCGGTAGCCACGGAGTTGCCGTTCACGTCGAAAGTGGAGGTCGCGGAGTCGTAGGAGAACTGGCCCTCGGCGATAGTGAACGATTTGACGTTGCCTGCGATGGTTATAGTAGCCGAAGCGACCACCGCGGGATTTTTTTTCACCCTACCGTCGCCATTGGCGTCGATAGCTGTTTTGTACGAGGCACCCGCGGCATCGACGAGCGTAACCGAGGTGACAACCCCTTTTACGCCGCTCCATGTGACCGTGACGGGGATTTTGGGGTTTTGTGTTTCACTTTTGCTGCATCCTGCGAGCACGAACATTGCCGCGAGGGCGAAAACGATGTATTTCTTCATAAATTAGAATATTTTTTCGATCAGTGGTTGTGAAGGCGGGAGGATCACTCCTCCCACCAGAGCTGCGGACCATTGACAGAAAGATGATTCCACCAGAAGCCGTCGCTGCTGCTGCCATCGTCGTACAGAGCCCAGCCTTTCGAATTGTCGTTCTGGCAATCGGTCCATTGCGAACTCCCGAAATCGCCGCAATCGACAAAACTTTTGTCGCAGAAGTCGGAGGCATTGGACCCGGGACCTCTATCAAAGAAGCAGTACTCGATGGAGCGCTGATTCAGAGGGCATATATAGTGAGACTGTATCATGCCCGAGACAGTACCCCTACTATAGCAGGCTTTGACAAGATCTTTGTTCCAACCGCAGATGCCCGCCGCGATATTCGTCGAAGAGACGTCTCCGATATTATAACAGGCTTTCAGGCTGGCCCCGGATTCATTCAACCCGCATACACCGCCGGTAACGGCGCCGGAAAGATCCCCTTCGTTGCGGCAGCCCAGAGCCTGACTGTAGTTTTCGCCGCAGACGCCGCCAATAACATTCCCTGACACGCCTCCGGTATTATTGCAGGCCTGGAGAGTACCCGTATTCACTCCGCAGATGCCGCCGCTTCTGGCTCCGGCGACGCTGCTGTCGTTACGGCAAGACTCTATGGTCCCTTCGGCATTTCTGCCGCAAATGCCACCGATATAATCGCTGCCCGAGACAGTCTTTCCTAGGCTGCTGCAGTCCGTCAGAGCGCCATTGTTTGTGCCGCTGATGCCGCCGACATTGTTCCAGCCCGAGACGCCGCCGCTGTTGATGCAGTCGGAAACGGAGCTGCCGTTGGCAGTATTTCCACCAATGCCGCCGACAGAATTCCCGGAGGCCTCAACCTTGCCTGTGTTATTGCACTTCCCAACCGAAGAGACACAACGGCCCACGATACCGCCTATGTATTCATGGCCGCTGATCGGGCTCTCATTATTGATGCAATCCGCAACCGGGCCGTCCGCCGAACCACAAATACCGCCCACATAATCGTAGCCCGTAATACTGGAGTTATTGGTGCAGCTTTTGATTTCGCCCAAGTTATCCCCGCAGATACCGCCTATCACATTGGCCTCCGTCGTAATAACGCCGTTATTCTCACATTCGGAGACCTTGCCCTGATTGCCGCCGCAAATACCGCCTATAAGTCCCCGGTCGCTGTAAGATCCTATATGGCCATAGTTCTTGCACAGGGTAACCGTTCCTTTATCATTGTAACCGCACACGCCGCCCGACCCCAGTCCTATCTGCATATTGCCGCGGTTCTCGCAACCGGTAATGCTGCCGCTGCCGCTATAACCGCAAATGCCGCCGACAAAACTATCGCCCGCAACAGCGCTCTCGTTCGAATTGCGGGAGAGCGTCCCCTTTTCGTTCTTTCCGCAGATGCCGCCGACAGTGCCGGCACCGCTCACCGATTCGGAGAGGTTGCGGCACCCGGAAATATCACCGCCGCTTTGCAGTCCGCAGATGCCGCCGACAAACACATTGCCGACAACATAGCCCGAGCCACCGAGCGTGATGTCGGTGATCGAACCGGTAGAGATCCCGAAAAGGCCCACGTAGTTGCCGGAGGGGCGGCTGACCAGCAGATTGTCTATCCGGTAATCGCTGCCGCTGTAGGAGCCCGTGAACGGAGACTCAAAGCCGCCGATCGGCTGCCAGTTTGCCTGGCCGGAAAAGTCGATATCGGCCTCCTGCATATAACTGCCCTCGAGCTCGGCAGGAGCGAGGATCTTCATAAGTTCTGCAACCGTACCCACAAGGCGCTTTTGGTTCAGGTCGAGACGCCATACCACGTTGAAGTCCGCATCGAGTTTGAGCGTCACTTCAGTACCCGGGGCGCGGCCTATGGGATAGGAGTTGCCGTCCACGCGGCGGGTTTTCGTCGTACCCAGAGGCTCACTGCCGTTGCTCCTAATGTAGAGCGTTTTCACTACGCCGCCGGTAATATCGAACACCACGCGGCCATCCTTATTCCATATGGCAGTCTTGGTTTCGGAGCTCGATCCGGGCGCCGCCAGCCACTCGCACATGACGGTCCGTGCAGAAATATCCACACCCGAGATGACGAACACCATACCCTTGGGTTCGATGCTGGGTTCCTTGTCGATCGCGTCGTGGATCGGGAGGTCGGTACACGAGGCCATTATTGCAGCCAGAGCCGCTGCTGTCCATAAAAGTATATTTTTCATCGCTAAAAGTCTGTTAAGTAATTATATCGTCCGGACAGAAGGATTACTCCTCCCACCAGAGCTGCGGGTAGTTGGGCGAGCCGCCGTTCCAGCCGCCGAGCGTTTTCCAGAAAAGGCCTGCGCTGAAGTTGGCTCCTGTCTCCCAACCACTCATCGTCTCATCCGGCCAACTGCCGGCGCCGAATTCGGAGCAGCCGAAATCAGAGGGGCTACCAAGACCCGCTTTGGACTCATCGGCACGCACATAATAACAGTCCCCGGGTAAATACATAGTAGAGGGGCAGATATAGTAGATTGTTGACATTGAGGTCGCCGATACCGAGCCCGCATTGTAGCAGGTCTCGATCTTGCCGCTGTTTTCCGCACACACGCCTCCGGCTATGGAACTCGCGGATACTTCGCCTGCATTATAACAGGCAAGAATCATAGCGCGCGTATTATTCGCGCCGCAAAGGCCACCGCAGATAGCACCCTGTACCCTGCCGTTATTGCAACTGGTCATAAGAGAGTAGCTGCTTCCGCCGCAGATGCCGCCGACATAATCCGAACCGGAGACCGTGCCGCCGCTGTTGTTGCAGTTTTTGACGAAGCCATCGGATGCTCCGCAAATACCGCCGACCACATCCTTACCCGAAATGTTGCCGCTGTTGGTGCAGTTGTCGATCAAAGCTAACCTCCATGTCCGTCCGCAAATGCCGCCATTGGCGACATCAGTTGCTTCGACGGCACCATGGTTGGAGCAGTTTACAACAACACCGGCGTTCTCGCCGCAGATGCCGCCGACGCCGGCAGCGCCCTCGACAGCGCCTTGGTTAGAGCTGTGCGCTATCCTACTCCTGTCGCCTTCGGCGCAGCCGCAGATGCCGCCGACATATTCTACGCCGCTTACGCCCCCTTTGTTTTTGCAGCTGGAGATGGTGCCGTTCGTTTGCTTGCCGCAGACGCCGCCGACAAACTGATCGCCGGTGACGGAGCACGACTCGCCGAGAACGACGTCCACGATCGAACCGGAAGAGTAACCGAAAAGGCCGATATAATCGCGCGAAGACTGGCAGATAACCATATTGTCTATGGTATACTCATCGCCGTTGTAGCGTCCCGTAAAGGGGTTGGGATAACCTATGGGCATCCAGTCGGCCTGCCCGCAAAGGTCAAGGTCGGCCTCCTGGATGTAGTTGCCCGAGAGGCTCTCCCCGTCGCGCATCTTGATAAGTTCGGCGGCGGTGCCGACCAAACGATTGTCGTCGCCGGTAGTGCGCCACACAACCTCAAGATCCTCGCCGAGCTTGAGCTCAACCTCCTTGCCCGGAGCGCGGCCTATGGCATAGGAGCTGCTACCTCCCCTATTTATAATGTGGAGCGTTTTAACGACGCCGCCCGTGATATCGAATACCACGCGGCCCTTTTTATTCCATACGGCGGTCTTGGTTTTGGGGCTCGACGCGGGCGTAGCCATCCATTCGCACGTGATGGTCCGCCCGGAAATATCCACACCCGAGATTAGGAATACCATACCCTGGGGCTCAACGCCGGGGCCGGAGTCGGTACACGAGGCCATTATTGCGGTCAGAGCCGCGGCTGTCCATAAAAGTATCTTTCTCATAGTCGGAATTTATTTAATGAATTTCCAAACAAGCGAGACGCCCGCCTGCGTCGGACCCCAGAAATTCTTCGTGCGGTCCTTATCTATATAGGTACGCGTGCCTTCGACCAGAGCGAACGAATCGTACTGGTAGCGGGTATAACCCAGTCCGAGGTTGAAATCCATGCCCCAGCTGCTGCAGAAAGGCAGGTAGTAGCCCGCCGTGAAACCCGCACCCCAGAGCGTTCCTTGATAGCCTTTGTCTTTGGGGAGCAGCCAGCCGATCGGATAGCCGTAGACGTTGTATTTACCGACGTTGCCGCTGGCGCCGAGGTAGAAGCGCTTCGAATGGCCCATATACCAGCGCAGCTCGGGATTGACCAGCCACACGCGCTCGCATTTACCGTGCGAACCGCCCCAATGGCTCCACGAGCCGTCGACCTTGATGCCCACGGAGGGTGTAACGTGCCACTCCAGCCCCAACGTCGGGACGAGCAGTGCGTCGTAGAGGAGGTTGGTGCGCAGGTCGAGGCCCATGCACCTCTTCTCTTTCGCGGGGGCGGACTCTTCGGTCATAGGTGCAGAGACGGGCTCCGGCATGGGTTCGGGTTCCGGCACGGGCTCCGGCGCAGTTACAGGTACGGGTTCTACGACCGGCCCGGGTGTCGGTTGCTCGGCGACGGCCTCGGGGTCGAAGAGGCGTACCACCACGACATCGGTCATGCCGGCGTACGTTCCGGCGTGGTTGCGGGTCGTGAAGTCGGCCTCGCGCGCCTGCCTGCGTACTATTATTTCGGATTTCACGCGGTTGGAGCGCACGGCCGCAACCCGGCGGTCGGCGATCTGGTCGCCCGAAGCGTCGCTATAGTTGTCGACCCACATAGCCGGATCGCCGCCGTTGTTACGGAGATTTTTGAGCACGATGCACAGGCGGTCGATCGCGGCCATGTTGGTGTTATCGTCCTGCGAACCGGGTATGTAGCGCATAAGTCGGTTTTGTCCGGGCTCATAACGGAATACGAACACCGAATCCGGCGATTCGGCAGCACCTGCAGACGATACTGCGGGCTCCTGGGCCGACGTCAGCAACGGAAATAACAAAATAGGCAGAAGAGTTAGTGGCTTTTTCATAAAAGAGAGTGTTTTTGATGGCATTTTTATTAATGCCCAAAAATACCTCGGCCCAAATTAAGGCGCACGCCAAAACATACGAATCGACGCGACAGAACGTACGGAAAAATCATTGCGAGACGGACTGCAGTCCTAATAGATGCGTTTAGTCCTGATGGTTGCGAAAAAGCCTGAAAAATTGATATTTATGTAGTAAAATCGTAAGTTCGGAGCATCTGGCTATCGCTTTTTGGTTATCTTTGTTTTACATGACACTCCTCTCCGAACACAGCCTCGTGATATTGCTCTGCCTGCTGCTGCCCGTCGCGGCCACGGCGGGTGCGTTATTGGCTCCCGTGGTTGCGGCACACAGACGAAAGATCCGCCTGCAGAAAGTTCTGGCGAGGGTTAAATCGGGGGCAGAGGGGCTGCCGGATGCAGACAATCCAAAGGCAGCCGCCAGCGAACCTGCGGCACACCGTCCCGTGATTCTCACGGTCGAACGCTTCGAGAAGGTATTGATAGGCAAGAAGATGTACCTCGATCCCGAACTGAAAATGAACGACCTGCTGCGGCCTCTGTGCACCAACCGCACCTACCTCTCCAACTTCATAAACCGCACCTACGGAATGGGCTTCCGCAGGCTCGTGAACGTGCTGCGCATGCAGGAGATAGCGCATCTCGAACGCCATGAGCGGCACGGCGGCAACGCAAGGCCCGCGGCATGTGCCATAGGGGCCGGATTCGGCAGCTACCGCAACTATCAGCGGGCCCGGCATCTGGCAGAGTACGACGCCGACATCATAAACCGCATGCGCGCCACGCATGCAAATGCAAGCCCTTCATAAACATCCCGCATGGCCACACCCCACGACTTCGATCTGCTGCTCTATCTTGCGCCCATCCTGCTGTGTCTGTTCGCAGCGTTCGCGCTGGTAGTCAACCACAAGGCCACCGTGCCCCAAAAATGGCTGGCACTCTGCCTCACGATGCTCGGGGCCACGATGAGCTTCACATTCTGCTACGACCGCTATTTCAACGATACACTGCGCAGGTGGCTGCTGCCAGCCTATTTCGTGATGTCGATATTCACGGCGATCTTGGTGCTGTTCTACTTCATGTCGCTCATGCAACCCGCAAGGCTCACGCGGCGGTATAAACTTACGTTCGTGGCGGCGGCGATAGTCTACGCCGCGGTTATGTACATGCCGCTCATGGCGGGCTGGCACACCGACGAGGACCGGGCGCTGTTCAGGCTTCTGGGTGTGGCGTGCGACGCGTCGCTGATAACCTACACCATAACCGCCGTGACGGTGATGTACTTCCGCTACCGCCGCTTTATCGGCGACACATACTCCTACGGCGAGGGCATCAACCTGCGCTGGATATTCGTCAGCAACGGCGCGCTGGCGCTGCTGGGCGTGGGCGATATCATATGGAAGCTGCGCGGCGACATCGACGAGAGCTCATTCTTCAACTTCATATCGCTGGTGGTCATCGCGATCGTCTTCTGGCTGGGCTCGCGTCAGGGCGAGGTTCCCGCGGTTCCGCCGCGCGCCGCGCAGGATACCGCGCAGGATGCCGCGACTGCAGACCGGCTCTCGGTCATACAGCCCTCATTGCGCCAGAAGCAGACCCGTCAGGCGCTGCTCGACTACTTCCGCGACCAGAAGCCCTATCTCGACGCCGAATTGAGCCTCGATCAGGTGGCACAGGCCATAGGTGCCAAGAACGGCTATCTTTCTCGCCTTATAAACCGCGAATTCAACATCAACTTCTATACTTTCGTCAACACCTACCGCATCGATTACGCTGTGGGGCTGATCGACCGCCGCGGCGGAGGCATCGGCATCGTGGAGCTCTACACCTCGTCGGGATTCAAATCGCGAAGCGTCTTCTACAGCCAATTCCTGCGGTCGACGGGACATACGCCCATGGAGGCGATCCGCGCCTCGGCGGCTCGCGAGGCGGGAAGATAAGCAAGTTGTGGGGCTTTCGCTTCGCACAGAGCATTACCCGGTTGAAGGCGGCGAAAGTCTGGCTGGCAGGTTTTCGGCCTGCGTAGCGGGCCGGCAGGCCACAGCTCCGCCGGCGAACGTTTTCGATAAGCGAGAGCGGGCTCGTCCGCTTTGCCGAACGCAGAAAACGAGGGCGAAGCCAAGACCTGCATCTGCGTCGCGCGATGTCTCGCTCCGGTTTGTTCCCCGCGGGCCGCGGGCCTAAAGTTGCGATTGAACGAGCACAAAGGGCGCTTGCGAACTTTGCCGGGCATGAGCAACTAAACGCCCCTGTAAGGAGATTAAAACGTCGCACGAAAAAGCCCCGCACAAGGTATTGACCTCGGCGGGGCTTTTTCGGGTATGCCTCTGCGCGATCGGATCTATGCGGCAGATCTATTCCGCGAAATCGGCGGCGGCGTTATCTCTATCGTATAAAACTCGTCACGATGTGCTCTTCGGGTTCGGGCCGCAGTGCGGGGCCTACGCCAGCCTTGAGCAACGCGGCCATATTGCGCGCCAGGGTGCGCATGGTTTGCATGCCCTCGCCGTCCTGGCACGCCTCACCCGGGGTGCGTCCGTGAACGCTGTTCCAGTACTGCGACGGCACGACAGGCATCTGACTGATGGTGAAGTATTTGTTGAGTCGGTCGAACGCCGCACTGGCGCCTCCGCGGCGGCAGGCGACTACGGCGGCCGCGGGCTTGTATGCAAACTTATCTGACGCCGAATAGAACAGCCGGTCGAGCACCGCGCAGAGCGATCCGTTGGGACCCGCGTAGTAGACCGGCGAGCCGACGATCAGACCGTCGGAGAGCGCCATCTTGTCGCGCACGTTCTCGTAGAGCTCGTCGGTGAAGATGCAGCGGCCCAATTCGACGCACTTGCGGCAGGCGATGCATCCCTGCACGGCGCGCGTGCCCAGGTGGACCATTTCGGTTTCGATGCCCTCGGCCCCGAGCGTTCGCGCCGCCTCCGAGAGGGCGGCGAAGGTATTCCCGTCCTTATGCGGACTTCCGTTTATGAGCAGTACTTTCATGATTTTCGATTTATATGCGAAGATAGCGAATTGTGCGCCAAAAAACCGGCGGAGGGGCAAAAAAGATTCGGATATTCATTCCGAACAAAGCCTCTCCAGACACAAAAAAACGGGGCCGCTTCCGGCTCCGAATCATGCGTCATCAGGAGTTTTGTCTGCAAACCCGCTGCAACTGCCTATGCACCAATGCACTTTTCGCACAGGCACAAAAAAAAGGGATTCTAAAAAGAATCCACTTTTTTACTTAAGTCGAACTGAATTATTCAGCAACAACTTCAGCCTCTGCGCAAGCGCATTCGCCCTCGGCGCACTCGCCCTCGCAAGCGCAAGCGGTCGAATCAGCCTCAACAACCTCGATGGTCGTTTCTTCTACTTCAGCCTCCTGTGCGGGCTTGTTAGCGTTACCGCCGCAGCTAACCAGAGCAACAGCAGCCATAACGATTGCAAAAGAGAAAATCTTCTTCATAGCGTTAAATGATTAAATATTAGTTATTCCGTAACGCAGCAAAGGTAGACATTCGCTTTAAATTAACAATACAAAATCTTAAAAAAATTTTAAAAAAGATAAAAATCAGTTCAAAATGTCCGAAATCGAGAGTTCTTCGCTCTTCGGAAAGGCTTTGGGGAAGGTTCCCGACACCCTGCCCTTGAGAATTATGGCCTCTTCAGAGGTCAGGCAGGTGCCCGCCAGGACGCGGAAATAGGGGGCGTCGTAGTACCAGTCGACACGGATTCCGGGGTAGGTCTGCTCGAAGAGCGACTTGGCGGCCATGGCTCCGGCGCGGGGGTCGTTGCCGTCCTGTCCGTTATCGAAGTAGATGCAGACGCGGTAGCCGCGGACGCGAAGACGCTGCGAGGTGCGGGCCGAGGCGTCGGCCACGGCGCGCGCAGCGTCGCCGTACTCCGCAACGCTGACCTTGGCCAGCGAGCCGGTCTCCGACACTGCGGGTGCGGCCAGATGGAGTTTAAAGGCGTCGATCGACTGCGCACGCGAAGGCAGGGCCCACAGCGTAGCGGCGGCAACTATTATTATAATAAGTATCCGGCGCATTATTTTATATAGTTTTTAACGTCCTGGAGTGTCAGCCCAAAGGTATTCAAAAAATCGGACAACGGCATCTTCTCGCGCGAAATATTTACCGGCGCGGGGCCTCCGTAGCCCTCGGCGACGAACGAGACGCTGACCTGTGAAATGTCGTTTTTCGAGAGTTTTTGCAACATGGCGAGGGCTGTCAGGGGGTTCGAGACGTTGAATTTCCACGACGAAGGCACGCTGCACGTCGTTTTGCGCGCCACCTCGATACGCTCGCACAGCACGATGCAGCCGGCGTAGCTCTGGCCGTAGTAGATGTCGGCCTGGGCGTTCTCGAGCGAGAGTTTGTAACCGGTGTCGTTCACCACGCGCAGCGTGACGTCGGCGCCCGTCAGACCGTGGCGCTCGACCTTTTCGACCGCCTCGATACGGATATTTTCACGAGCCTTTTCCGCGGCTTTGCGGCACGACGTCGCGGGCAGGGCCACTGCGAGGAGAAGTGTGTAGAAAATCAGTTTTTTCATTTTTTTCCGATATAAATCTGTGCTATTCCGAAGCTCTGGCTGCGGGCGCGGCAGGAAGTGAATCCCGCGCGGGTCATCATGGCCATAAACTCCCCGGGGGCGGGGAATTCGCCGATCGACGAGGGCAGGTATTCGTAGGCGCGTTTGTCGCGCGATATCATGCCGCCGACGCGGGGCAGGATTCGGTAGCTGTAAAATTCGTAGATCCGGCGAAACAGCGCATTGCGCGGGCGCGAGAACTCGAGTATAACGACCGAGCCCCCCGGTTTTATTGTGCGGGCCATCTCGCGGAGCCCCGCTTCGAGGTCGCCGAAGTTGCGGACACCGAACGCCACGGTCACCACATCGACCGAGCCGTCGGCAAGTGACGAGAGGTTCTCGGCATCGCCCAGGTCGAGCACCACCCTTTCGTCGAGCCCGCGGGCTTCGACCTTGCGGCGCGCAACCTCGAGCATGCCCTCCGAGATGTCGACGCCCAAAACCTGGACTCCCTTTATGCGCCGGGCCATGGCGATAGCCAGGTCGCCGGTGCCGGTGGCGACGTCCAGAATACGGCGCGGGCGCATGCGGCGCACGATGCGCACCACGCGGCGACGCCACAGGCGGTCGATGCTCATCGAGAGCGTGTGGTTCAGGAGGTCGTATTTCGGGGCGATGTTATCGAACATCGTCTGCACCTCCTCTTTTTTGGTCTGTTCGGTGTTATATGGTTTCATATTATTCGTATTTTATCGACTCGTCGGGTCTCACGGACGACAGCACGGCGGTCGGTAGGATCAGCAGGGTCACGATCACCGCCACAGCGGCGACGTTGAGCGCCAGCCACCAACCCCAGCCGAGCGCCACAGGCACTTCGGACAAAAGGTAGCCTTCGGAGTCGAGTTTTATCAGATGGAAATGCCGCTGCGCAAAGCACATCGCCAGGCCTATGGCGTTGCCCCAGGCAAGTCCCTTGAGGGTGATAAACGCCCCGCGCCAGAGAAATATCTTTCGCAATTCGCCATTGCGCATGCCGAGGGCTTTCAGCAAACCAATCATCCGTGTACGCTCCAACACCAGTATCAGCAACGCCGAGGTCATATTAAAAAAGGCTACCACGAGCATGATGACAATGATGACGGCCGTGTTGACATCGTGGGCTTTGAGCCAGTCGAAAATATTGGGATAGAGCTCCGTGACGCTGCTGACCGCGAGGTTCTGCGTAAAGTCCGAGTCATCGTAGAGCAGCGTATGTCCGAGGTTGCGAGCAAACTGGTCGGCGGCGGCAATATCGGTCGTATAAATTTCGTAACCGGATATTTCGTCATCACTCCAGCCCGACAGTCGCTGTACGTTGCGGATATCGGTCATAATAAACGCATTATCCATCTCATCCATGCCCGAGGAGTAGATACCCGAGACCTTGAAGCGGTCGCGGCGCGGCATCTCGCCCGGCTCGACGAAGAGCATTTCGACCTTGTCGCCGACGCCCAGGCGCAGGCGGCCCCCCAGGTTGCGCGAGAGCAATATATCTTTGGTGCGGATGCTGTCGCTCACGCGGGGAAGTTCGCCCTCGACAAGCCACTCCCCGAACGATGACCAGTCATAGGTAGCGTCGACGCCCTTGAGCATCACCCCCTCGACGGCCTCGTCGGTGCGCACGATGCCGCCTTTCACGGCGTAGGGGGTCATTGAGACGAACCCGCCCTCGGAGCGGATGAGCGATTCGAGGTAGCGGCTGCGGTGCACCGGCTCGGAGTCGAGGGCGTTGACGCCCCGCACGTCGGTGACCACCGCGTGAGCCGCGAAACCCGTGACCTTGCGCGTCACATCGCGCTTAAAACCAAGCATAACGGCAATAGCGAGTATCGCCACCGCGACGCTCAAAGCCACCGATACTACGGCTATGCGCTCCATCACTCCGGGCTTATTTTCGGAGGTTCGGGATGCCGTGCGGCGGGCTATGAAAAACGGAAGGTTCAAACGATGCGGATTTTGCTTGAGTTTTGTGCAAAAGTAACACAATTATTTCGTATTTTTGCCCGGTAATAGGCATTTTATGGAAAAACAGGCACTCATCACAGGAGCCACTTCGGGCATAGGACGCGCCACGGCATTACGTCTGGCGGGACTGGGTTACGCGATCATTGCAACAGGCCGCAGATGCGACCGGCTGGAGGCCCTGAAGGCCGAGATCGAGGCTGCGGGCGGAAAATGCACCGCGCTATGCTTCGACGTGCGCTCGGAAGAGGAGGTGCGCCGAAACCTCGAGCCACTCGCGAGGGTCGATATTCTGGTCAACAACGCGGGACTTGCCGCCGGGCTGGAGCATATCGACCGCGGCGAGGTCAGGGACTGGGACGTCATGATCGACACTAACGTCAAAGGGCTCTTATATGTGACACGCGTCGTGACGCCCAAGATGGTGGTGGCAGGCAGCGGACTGGTTATCAACATAGGCTCGATAGCCGGCACCGAACCCTACGAGAACGGTGCCGTGTACTGCGCGTCGAAACATGCCGTGCACGCCATTTCGCAAGCCATGCGGGCCGATCTGCTTTCGTCGGGTGTGAAGGTCACGGAGATCCGCCCCGGAATGGTCGAAACGGAGTTTTCCGAAGTGCGCTTCCACGGCGACAAGGCCCGCGCCGATAAGGTTTACGACGGCGTTACGGCTTTGTGCGGCAGCGACATAGCCGAAGCCATCGCCTGGGTGGCACAATTACCCGCCCATATGAACGTTAATGATATGGTGCTCACGCCCACACAGCAGGCGAGCGCCTACTATACTTACCGCAAAAATTAAAAAGCAGCAAATATGTTACAGACACTTACGATCCTGCTTCAGTCGGGATACCACGCAGATCAGCAGGCCGTCCACTATTCGGGGGCCACGATGGGTATGTTCGCTCTGATAATCGCCATCGGCGTTATCGGTTTTCTGGTTCAGGCGCGCCTGAAATCGGTGTTCGCGAAGTATTCGAAGGTGCAGTTCCCCGGAGGCCTCACGGGCGCCGAGGTCGCCGAAAAGATGCTGCGCGACAACAACGTCCACAACGTGAAGGTCACCCACGTCAAGGGCCAGCTCACCGACCATTTCAACCCCCAGACCATGACCGTCAACTTGAGTGACAGCGTCTACGGTTCGACCAGCGTCGCCGCGGCGGCCGTCGCCGCCCACGAATGCGGCCACGCCGTGCAGCACGCCCAGGGCTATGCCCCGCTCACGCTGCGTTCGCAGCTGGTGCCGGTCGTGCAGTTCTCGTCGACGGCCGCTACGTGGGTCATCATCGCCGGTCTGGCGATCCTCGCCTCGACGCAGAACGAGCTTTTGTGCTGGATCGGCGTGGGTATGATCGCCATGTCGGCGGTATTCTCGCTCGTCACGCTGCCCGTGGAGTATAACGCTTCGGCCCGCGCGCTGGAGTGGCTCAAGGTGAGCAACACCATGCAGGGAGCGCAGCTCGTGCAGGCCAAAGAGGCTCTCTCGTGGGCCGCGCGTACCTACCTCGTAGCCGCGTTGAGCGCCATAGCCTCGGTCATGTACTACGTCTTCCTGATACTCGGCCGCCGCAACTGATGAACTCCCCCAAAGACTACCTGCGCAGGGGCTGGATCGGGACGTTCGCCCTTATCGCAGTGCTCGCCGTTTTAAGCCTTATACCTCCGCAGACTATCGGCGGCGTGGAATTCCGCCGTGCCAATATCTTCTCCGACGTCCTCTCGTTCGACGACGTGCCGGCCGCAGAACAGTCGGGAGCCTTCAAAGTCGAGGATTTCCTGGTCGACATGGAGGAGGTCTCCGAGATTATCGGGGCCGACACTGTGGCGCCAAGCGTGCGCATCACTTACGAATGGAGGATCGGAAACAGAACGGCGCGCTCCGGGAAAATCCGCCCCGACAGCATGTTGCTGTCACCCAAACTCATCCCTATCGAGGATTTCGAACCCTCGGCTAACGGCGGCATGGCGTCGTTCTACGACACGCTGCTCTACTCGGGCCGCGCCGTGCGCATCGCCGTGCTGGGCGACTCGTTCATCGAGGGCGACATCCTCACGGCCGACCTGCGCGAGAAGATGCAGCAGACCTACGGCGGAGGCGGTACGGGCTTCGCACCCATGGCCTCGCCGCTCACGGCGTTCCGCCGCACGGTCAAGACCCAGTCGAAGGGCTGGACGTCGTATAATATCATGCAGCGCCGCTCGGCTCCCGAGTCCGTGCGCGGCAATTTCTACGTCTCGGGGTGGGTCAGCCAGCCCTCGGCGGGCGCTTCGACCCGCTGGGAGAGCACCGACTTCCGCAAGCAGCTCGACAGCTGCACCGCGGCCCGCATGTTCTTCATCAGCCCCCGCAACAGCCGCATAGAGGTTACGGTCAACGATACCCTGCGCCGCGAATTCGCGGTCGACGGCAACGCGGCCGTGCGTCAGATCACGGTCGGCGGAGCGCATATCCATTCGCTGGGCTTCCGGGTACTCTCGGGCGCCGAAGGATTCATCGGCTACGGCGCCATCCTCGAAAGCAACGGCGTGGTGGTCGACAACTACTCCATACGCAGCAACAACGGCCAGGCCATGTTCTGGACCAACCCCTCGGTCAACGCGCAGATTAACGCCCTCACGGGCTACGACCTTGTGGTGCTGCAATACGGACTCAATATCATGCAGGCGGGGGTGCGAAACTACGCCAACTACAGCCAGCAGATCGAGAAGATGGTGACCTACGTGCGTCAGTGCTTCCCGGGCGCCGCGGTGCTCGTTATGGGCGTCAGCGACCGCGCCGTACGCGGCGAATCGGGCGTCGCGCCCATGGACGCCGTTCCCTACATGATCGAATACCAGCGCCGCGCGGCCGACAAGTGCGGTGCCGCGTTCTGGCCCACGAGCGAATCGATGCGCGCCCTGGGCGGCATGACGCGCTTCGTATCGGAGGGCTGGGCCGGCAAGGACTTCACCCACATAAACTACGCCGGGGGACGCCGCATAGGATACGCGCTGTTCGACGCCCTGAACGCCGGGGCCGCCGAATACTACGGCCACACGACGTTCCGTCACAGCCGCGAGAAGCAGCCTGCGATCATCGATTCGGTGGAACGCCGTCAGATAAGCCGCATGCTTATGAAGGAGATGATCTCCGATAAAATCAACAAGCCCAAACCATGGCCGACGCAGCAGAACTGATGGACAAACTGATGTCGTTGCTGTCGTACGACGCCACGTCGCCGCTGATTTTCAGCAGCGGCCTGTTCCTGTTTCTGTTTGCGGGATTCATGCTCGTTTACGGCGCTTTCCGCCGAGCGCCCTCGGCGCGCATCGTCTACATCATACTTTTTTCGCTCTACTTCTATTACAAGTCGAGCGGCATGTACTTCATCCTGCTGATCTTCGCCGCGACGAGCGATTTCTGGATCGCCAAGGGCATCTACCTGGCACGCTTTCGGTGGCTGCGCAAGACCCTGGTGTGGTTGAGCGTGGGTGTAAACCTGGGCATGCTGGCCTACTTCAAGTACACCAACTTCTTCGTCGACATGGCTAATAACATGTTCGGCGAGGGGTTCCTGCAATTCCAGAATATCTTCCTTCCGGTGGGCATCTCGTTTTTCGTGTTCCAGTCGATGAGCTACACGATCGACATCTACCGCCGGCAACTGGTCCCGCTCGACAGCTGGCGCGACTACTTCTTCTACCTCTCGTTCTTCCCGCAGCTCGTGGCCGGCCCTATCGTCCGCGCGCGCGATTTCATACCCCAGATACGCCAGAACCCGCTCACGATAACCAAAGAGATGTTCGGCACAGGCGTATTCCTGATCCTGACGGGATTGTTCAAGAAAGCCATTATCTCCGACTATATTTCGCTCAACTTCGTCGACCGCGTATTCGACGAACCACTGCTCTACACCGGATTCGAATGCCTGATGGGCATCTACGGTTATGCGCTGCAGATCTACTGCGACTTCTCGGGATACTCCGACATGGCCATAGGTATCGCCCTGTTGCTGGGCTTCCGGTTCCCCAAGAACTTCGACGCGCCCTATAAGTCGGCCACGATCACCGAATTCTGGCGACGCTGGCATATATCGCTCTCCTCTTGGCTGCGCGACTACCTCTACATCTCGCTGGGCGGCAACCGCAAGGGCAGGCTGCGCACCTATTTTAACCTGATGATCACGATGCTGCTGGGCGGACTGTGGCACGGCGCGGCACTCCGCTTCGTGCTCTGGGGCGCGCTGCACGGCGCGGCCCTCGCACTCCACAAACTCTGGATGGCCGTCATACCGGGCGCCAAGCAGACGGGCATGGAGATGAACCGCTGGACACGCGCCGCGGGTATCATCTTCACTTTCAACCTGGTATGTGCAGGGTGGCTGATGTTCCGCGCGGAATCGATGCAAACCGTCGAGCTGATGATCCACCAGATATTCCACAGCTTCAACGCGGCGATGATCCCCCAGGTCATAGGCGGATACGCCGGCGTCTTTGCGCTGCTGGTGTTGGGCTACGTGCTGCACATGGCGCCCGAAAAGGCCGACAAAGCGGCTCACAAAGTGGTGTCGAACGCGCCGCTGGTGCTGCAGGTCGTGATGGCCGCGGCGATGATCTGGATTGTGATGCAGATCAAGTCGAGCGAAATACAGCCGTTCATCTACTTCCAGTTCTAACCCTAAAACAGATAGCGCCATGCAGACCTTTGACCAGAATCTCTTCATGTGGCTCAATTTCGACGGAGGGCCCGTGCTCGACCGCCTGATGCTTATTGTATCGGGCACAGCCATGTGGCTGCCGCTCTACGTACTTATCATGTGGCTTGTGTGGCGTCGCGGAGGGTGGCGCAACGTGGTGCTGTTTCTGGTGCTGATGGTGGCGGCGGTAGCGCTGGCCGATATGGTGGCCGGGATTTTCAAGCATAACGGCGTGCTGGGCGGACTACTCCCCGACTTCGACCCGCGGCCGCGGCCCATGTTCGCGCCTTCGTTGGAAGGGCTCGATATCGCTCCCGACTCGATACGCACGATGCGTCGCGCATGCGTTCCCCACCACTGGGCGGTCCACGCGCCGCGCGAAGCTGTGAGCGGGCTCTACGGCACGGTTTCGGCCCATGCCTCGACGATCGTAGCCCTGGCCGTGCTGGCCTGCGGGGCGATCCGCCGCAGGTGGTTCGCGTGGCTCATGGTCCTCTGTGCGCTGCTGATCTGCTACTCGCGCATCTACCTGGGCAAGCACTACCCTATGGATATTGTCTGGGGTGTGCTGGTCGGCGCGGCGCTCGGCGCGGCGGCGCTGTGGTGCTACCGCAGGCTGACCCGCCCAAAACAGGGATTACAAGGTCTCTAAAGCCTGCAATTACACGCTTTCGAGGGACATTTATTCCGTAGAATTTATTAACTTTGCGGGGTTAATCGGTAAAACATCAAAAACACGCTATAATGAGCATGGAACACAGCGAACAGGAACAACTCCGCCGTCAGTCGCTCACCGCCCTGCGCGAGTTGGGTATCGAACCCTATCCCGCAGCGCTTTTCGACGTAACGGCTACGGCACAGGAGATCGCAGATAATTTCGACGCCGCGAAAGGCAACTACCAGCAGGTACGCATCGCCGGCCGCATCATGTCGCGCCGCATCATGGGCAGCGCCTCGTTCTTCGAGCTGCAGGACCACACGGGCCGCATGCAGGTCTATATCAAGCGCGACGACATCTGCCCCGAGGGTGATCCCACGCTTTATAATACGGTATTCAAGAAGCTTCTGGATATCGGTGACTTCGTGGGCGTCGAGGGCTTTGCGTTCCTCACCAATACCGGCGAACTGTCGGTACATTGCCAGAGGTTCACGGTGCTCTCGAAGTCGATCCGCCCGCTGCCCGTCGTTAAAGAGAAAGACGGCCAGACGTTCGACGCCTTCACCGACCCCGAGGTCCGCTACCGCCAGCGCTACGTCGACCTGGTGGTCAATCCGCAGGTCAAGGATGTCTTCGTGAAGCGCGCCAAGATCATGGCCACGATGCGCGAATTCTTCAACTCGAAGGGCTACATCGAGGTCGAAACCCCCATTCTGCAGCCTATTCCGGGCGGCGCTTCGGCGCGTCCGTTCATCACGCACCACAATTCGCTCGACATAGACCTCTACCTGCGTATCGCAACGGAGTTATACCTCAAAAAACTCATCGTCGGAGGTTTCGACGGCGTATACGAATTCGGCAAGAATTTCCGTAACGAAGGCATGGACCGCACGCACAACCCCGAATTCACGTGCATGGAGATCTATGTGGCCTACAAGGACTACGTCTGGATGATGAGCTTCGTGGAGGAGTTCCTGGAGAAGGTTGCGGTGGCCGTCAACGGCACCACCGAGCTCACGATCGACGGCAAGGCCATATCGTTCAAGGCTCCGTTCCGCCGTCTCACGATGACCGACGCCATCAAGGAGAAGACCGGCTACGATATCACCGGCCAGAGCGAGGCGCAGCTTCGCGAGGCCTGCAAGCGTCTCAATGTCGAGATCGACGAGACATATGGCGTAGGCAAGCTTATCGACGCCATCTTCGGCCAGTACTGCGAGGAGCACCTCATACAGCCCACCTTCATCACCGACTATCCGCGCGAGATGTCGCCGCTGTGCAAGCGTCACCGTTCGAATCCCGACCTCACGGAGCGTTTTGAGCTCTTCGTCAACGGCAAGGAGCTCTGCAACGCCTATTCGGAGTTGAACGACCCGATCGACCAGTTGGAGCGCTTCCAGGAGCAGATGCGTCTGTCGGAAAAGGGCGACGACGAGGCAATGTTCATCGACATGGACTTCGTGCGCGCGTTGGAGTACGGCATGCCGACCTGCTCGGGTATGGGTATCGGAATCGACCGCCTGACGATGTTCATGACCGACAGCTCGTCGATTCAGGACGTGCTGTTCTTCCCCCAGATGCGCCCCGAGAAGAAGATCGTGAACGACACGATCGACAAATACACCGCCATAGGCGTTCCCGAAGAGTGGGTTCCCGTGATCCAGAAGATGGGTTACATCACCGTGGAATCGATGCGCAAGCTCTCCTCCGGAAAGTTCTTCAACGACCTCTGTGGGTTCAACAAAAAGAACAAGCTTGGCCTCAAGGCTCCCTCGATCGAGGAGGTGAAGACTTGGTGCGAGGGATGCCAGGAGTAGCTCTGTAATTAAAAATTAAAAATTGTCTTCGCCCCAGAAAAGTAACAGCGGTTCGAAATTCGGCAGACAAGTCCCCTCCGAGGAGGGGATTTAGGGGTAGTCAGACTTGTGAACACGGCGGAACGCCGTGACTACAGCCTTCGAAAGAATAGTAACATATATTATACAAAATAAACTTACAGACATGAGAAAGAAAATTGTTGCCGGCAACTGGAAGATGAACACACTTCCCGCCGAAGGTGTGGAACTTGCAAAGAACGTCGTAGCCGGCCGTGGCCAGGTTTGCGACTGCGTCGAGTTCATCGTTTGCCCCCCGTTCACGCACCTCTCGATGGTAGCGGAGGCTCTGAAAGGTTCGGACGTGGCGCTCGGCGCACAGGACTGCGCTACGGAGGCCAAGGGCGCCTACACCGGCGAGATCGCAGCTTCGATGCTCGCGGCGCTGGGTTGCAAGTATGTGATCCTCGGCCACTCGGAGCGCCGCCAGTACTACGGCGAAACTTCGGCCACGCTCAACAAGAAGATGGCGCAGGCATATGCAAACGGCCTGATTCCTATCTATTGCGTAGGTGAAAACCTCGAGGAGCGCGAGGCCGACAAGCACTTCGACGTGGTAAAGGCGCAGATCGAAGAGGTTGTATTCAACCTCACGGCCGAGCAGTTTGCACAGGTCGTGATCGCCTACGAGCCCGTATGGGCTATCGGCACCGGCAAGACTGCAACCGCAGAGCAGGCGCAGGAGATTCAGGCCTACATCCGCAAGGTGATGGCCGACAAGTTCGGCGCTGCGGCTGCCAAGACGCCTATTCTTTACGGCGGCTCGTGCAAGCCCTCGAACGCTGCAGAGATCTTCGCGAAGGAGGATGTCGACGGCGGCCTTATCGGCGGCGCGGCTCTCGTTGCCGAGGATTTCATCGGAATTGGAAAAGGATTTGACTGCTAATCAAAACTTTACACCACGCTAATAAAAAAGCGCGCCCTTCGCAGGGTGCGCTTTTTTTGTGCTATGTCATTGCGGGGAGGTGCGCAGAACTGACGTGGCAATCCGATTCCTTGCACGGCTTTGCAGCTCATCGGACTGCCATGTCGGACTTTGTCCTCCGTGCAATGACATGCCAGAGATCGGCGTTCACGGGCCGTATCGCGGGAAGCAAATCAGTACGAAGTGATGATGCAGGCCTCCGCAGGGCAAAACTCCGGCCTGCCGGCTTACTACGCAAGCCGAAAAACAAATCGGCAAAGAGTATATTTTGAAGTCCGTCATTTGCTCTGCTCGAACACCTCGCCCGGGCTCCACGACTCCCGCCAGGCGATATCTATCGAGTCGCCGCGGAAAGCCACCGGCAGCCATATGTAGCGTGAATCGTCGAGATCGGTTTTGTTCCAGCGGTCGAACATGGCAATATAGGCGTCATCGCGGCCGGCAACCTTCAGAACATGGGTGCTCTGACCGTAAAAAGAAATTCCGGCATCGGGCCCCGAGCAGGGATTGCCCATCACAGTCCATACACCCAGCATCGAGTCGGCCACGGCATATTCGGCCTGATTGGGGTCCCAGGCGGTGCATCCCGACGAAAGAAGGTAATAGCGGTCCGCGCGTTTGAAAACCGCTGGAGCCTCGCGGAAAGCCCCCGGAAAGTTACGCGTATAGGTTTCGGTGGGACGCAGATAGTCGTCGGCCAGAAGCGTTATGTAGAGCGTCGCATTATGCTCCGACGAGCAGATGTGATAAGCACGTCCGTCATCATCGACAAAGAGCGTCTGATCGCGGCTCATCTGCCCATTGGGGCGCATGGAGCCCAGGTATTCGAACTTCCCCGTCGGCGTATCGCACACCGCGACGCCTGCCGCAGCCATGGCGTAATCGTGGCTGTCGACGTGAAGCCACATCACGAATTTGCCGGTACAGGCGTTATAGACCACCTTCGGGCGTTCCAGAACGTTGGAGTAGTGAAGATCGGAGGCCGTATCGGTCTTTTCGGCCGGCAGTACCAGGCCTTCGAACCTCCAATCGGTCAGATTCTTCGACGAGTAGCACGACACACCCCCGGCCTCGGTGCGGTAGCATTCCCACGAGGGGACGCGCGGATTCCAATAGGTCGAGTCGCCTTTATATTCGCCGTACCAATAGTAGGTGCCCTCGTGGCATAAAACCCCGCCGCCATGAGCGTTGATCGCGTTGCCGCCGGTATCGAGCCACTCTGCGCCCGAGACGATCGCGACGGAACGGGTCGCGGGGCGACAGCCGACAAAAAACGCACCGGCTATAAGCGCGCCGCCCATAAACATGCCGGCCGCGAGGGACAAAATCGGGGAGTATCCTTTCATTCCGGTCTATTTGAATGCATCCAGCGCCACGGTGGGTTTGCCATACTCATCGAACGCCCCTTTTCCATAGCTTTTCCAGCCACCGTAGGCCTCGGGCTCCCAGTAGAACACGCCGCGGCACATCTCGCCGGAGACTGCCTTACAGCGGCCGATGAGATCCTGGAGCGCCGACCTGCAGATCTGGGCCAGATCGACATTCATGCCCACCTCGCAGATCATCACCGGTTTGGAATAACGGGCGATCATGTCGTCGATATTGGCGATGCATTTGTCGTTCTGCGACCGCCAGGTATCCTTCTCGGGATAGAGCGACATGCCGATCATATCCCACTTGCCGCCGTTATCCTTCAGCCCGTCGAACAGCCAGCGAAACAGACCGTTGTCATCGCCGTTATGCACATGAACGATTACGATCGCCTCCGGGAAAACACTCTTCACGGCATCGTAACCGGCATTGTTGAGCGCGGCGTAACCCGCCATATTGGTCGAGGCCTTGCCTTGTTCCCAGAGCATGCCATTGCCGGTTTCATTGCCCACCTGCACCCATTCGGGCGTGACGCCGTTGTCTTTGAGAAGCGTCAGCACGTCGGTCGTATGGTTGGCCACCGCCTGCTTCATCTGGTCGAGATTATAGCCTGTCCAGGCCGCAGGAACGGTCTGCTGCCCCGGGTCGGCCCACCAGTCGCTGTAGTGGAAGTCGACCATGACGCGCATACCCAGATCACGGGCACGCAGCGCCTTCACCAAAAGATCGTTCTTGTCACACCAGCCGTTCGCGCCGGAGTGCGCCGGGTCGACCCACACGCGCAGACGCACGCTGTTCATGCCCAGGCTGCGCAGCAGCGACATGCATTCCGAGAGGTTGCCCTGACGTTTATAGAATTTCTTGCCAGCCGACTCCATCTCGGTCAGCCAACTGACGTCGGCTCCCTTGGCGAAACCGCTCATATCGCCCACGGAAGATTCCGAAGCGTCGTTATCGCCGCATGCCCCCAACGCGCAGAATAGCAATACGGATAAAAATAGCATATTTTTCATTTTCATAGTTGTGAAGATACAATTTTTTTCATAAAAAACCGCATTCCGTTCTTCAAGATGTTGAGCCCGGAACTGGCAATCTGTCACCTCGCGCCCGGCGCGAAGCGGCAGATGACCATCACGATCGGCAAAGGCTGCGGCTACGTGTCGGCAGAGGAGAATGCTCCCGCCGAGTAATCCCGAAACAAAAAACCCGGCTCCGCTTCCGAAGCCGGATTTCCTCTCCGATATAATTCTCATCCGTGCAGCACAGGCGGAGGCATCCTTCCTTGTCGATTCCTCGCCGACTCCTTGCCGATTCCTTGCAGCACACGACAAAAACACGACAAAAAAACCGGCCTCGTTTCCGAAGCCGGTTTTCTTATCGGTATTTACCTGCGCAGTGCGGGCAAAGGCATCTCCCCCTCCCCGACCCCGCGCGGCCGAATTACATTTTCTTACCTACGTTGGTCTTCTTGGCCATCTTCGGTGCAGCTACCTTCGCAGCCGACTTGGGAGCCGCGGGCTTGGCAGCCTTGGGAGCAGCCTTTTTCGCGGGAGCCTTTTTAGCTTCGCCTTCGACTACCGTAGCGTCTTCGACAGCGTCCGTAGACTTGCCGCCGCGCGAACGACGGGTCTTGGGCTTCGCCTCCGAAGCAGCGGCCGGCGTGATGCCGAACGTGTAAGCCTCGTTGAAGTCGACGAACTCGATGATGCACATATCTGCGGCATCACCCAGACGGAAGCCGGTTTTCAGAATACGCGTGTAGCCGCCCGGACGATCTGCGATCTTCGGGGCGATCGTGCGGAACAACTCCGTCACAGCCTCTTTCTGCTTGAGGTACGAGAAGACTACGCGGCGCGAATGCGTCGTGTCCTCCTTCGACTTGGTCACCAGCGGCTCGATGAACTGCTGTACGGCCTTTGCCTTTGCGATCGTGGTCTCGATGCGCTTGTGCATAACGAGCGATACGGCCATGTTCGAAAGCATCGCCTTGCGGTGTCCCGCCTGGCGGCCAAGGTGGTTAAAACTCTTATTGTGTCTCATAATTAATCTTTGTCAAGTTTGTAGATTGATACGTCCATACCGAACTTCAGGTTCAGCGAGGTCAGCAGCTCGTCGAGCTCCGTCAAAGACTTCTTACCGAAGTTGCGGAACTTCAGCAGGTCGTTGCGGTTGAGCTTCACGAGATCTCCCACCGTGTCGACGTCGGCCGCTTTCAGGCAGTTCAGGGCGCGCACGCTCAAATCCTGGTCCGAAAGTTTGGTCTTCAACAGTTGACGCATGTGGAGAATATCCTCGTCGAACTCCTCGGCGCCGTTGGTGTCCTCCATGTTGACCGTGATCTTCTCGTCCGAGAAGAGCATGAAGTGCTGGATAAGGATCTTTGCAGCCTCTTTGAGTGCCTCCTTGGGGTGAACCGACCCGTCGGTAGTAATTTCCAGGTTCAACTTCTCGTAGTCGGTCTTCTGCTCGACACGGTAGTTTTCGATGGAGTACTTCACGTTCTTGATCGGGGTGAAGATCGAGTCGATGGGCAGCACGCCAAACTCCATTTCGGCGGGAGCGTTCTCCTCTGCCGACACGTAGCCGCGGCCTTTGCCAATCGTGATGGTCATCTGCAGCTTCGTGCCGGGCGCGAGGTGGCAGATTACCAGTTCGGGGTTCAACACCTTGAAGAACGAGAGGTAATTCGAGATATATCCGGCAGTCAGCTCCGTAACACCCGCAACGTTGATCGATACCTTCTCGGCATCCTGGTTATCTACCGTGCGGATAAAACGAACCTGCTTCAGATTGAGGACGATGTTCAACATATCCTCCATTACACCGGGGATAGCGGCAAACTCGTGGTCAACGCCGGCCACCTTGACGGTCGTAATAGCGTAACCCTCCAAAGAGGACAACAATATACGACGCAAAGCGTTACCGACCGTCATGCCAAAACCCGGCTCCAGCGGACGGAATTCAAACTTCCCGAACGACGAAGTGGAATCGAGCATGATAACCTTTTCAGGTTTCTGGAATGCTAATATTGCCATAATATATTGAATTTTTTATTTACTACTTCGAGTACAACTCGACGATAAGCTGCTCCTTGATGTTCTCAGGAATCTCCTCGCGCTCGGGCTTCTGCAGGAACTTACCGCTCATCGAGGCGTTGTCCCACTCGATCCACGAGTAGCGGCTGCGGGCGCTGCCCGACAGAGATGCCGTGATTACTTCGAGGCTCTTCGACTTCTCGCGAACCGACACGACGTCACCCGCGCGCAGCGAGTACGAAGGAATGTTCACTACCGAGCCGTTGACGCAGATGTGGCAGTGCGATACGAGCTGGCGGGCTGCGGCGCGCGTCGGGGCGATGCCCATACGGTAAACCACGTTGTCCAGACGGCACTCGAGCAGCTTCAGCAGGTTCTCACCCGTGATACCGCCCATGCGGGCAGCTGCCTCATAGGTACGTGCGAACTGCTTCTCCAGCAGGCCGTACGTATACTTTGCCTTCTGTTTCTCGCTCAACTGCGTGCCGTACTCCGACACTTTTTTGCGCTTACGCGCCAGACCGTGCTGTCCGGGAGGAAAGTTGCGCTTGTCGAGCACCTTGTCCGCACCGTAAATTGCTTCGCCGAATTTTCTGGCGATCTTCGATTTTGGTCCTATATATCTTCCCATTGTTTTACTTTTTTACCTTAAAATAAATCTTCTGTCCGTGTGAAATTATACACGGCGGCGGTTGGGAGCGCGGCAGCCATTGTGGGGCAGCGGCGTAACGTCGATGATCTCCATCACCTCGATACCTGCGCCGTGGATGGTGCGCACTGCCGATTCGCGGCCTGCACCGGGACCCTTGACATAAACCTTCACCTTGCGGAGGCCCATGTCGTAAGCTACCTTTGCACAATCTGCCGAAGCGGTCTGAGCAGCATACGGAGTATTCTTTTTCGAACCACGGAAGCCCATCTTACCGGCCGAAGACCAGCTGATGACGTCACCCACCTCGTTGGTGATGGTGATGATTACGTTGTTGAAAGTCGAGTGCACATAGGCGTTGCCCATAGCGCCGACTTTAACAACCTTCTTCTTAACTGATGCAGTTTTCTTTGCCATAATTCTCTAAAGATTACTTCGTTGCCTTTTTCTTGTTTGCGACTGTCTTCTTGCGGCCCTTGCGGGTACGCGCGTTGTTCTTGGTCGACTGACCGCGAACGGGAAGACCCAGACGGTGACGGA
>JAVBTS010000013.1:0-63188 GCA_031556075.1 Alistipes sp. | reverse complement strand
GAAAAGGGCGCCCGGGGCGTTTTTTCCCGGGCGCCCCGCAAATATTATCAACCCCGGCCGCTTACAACAGCACCGTGAGCATAATAGGATAGTGGTCGGATATGAACGGCACGCCGTAGTTCTCGGTGACGGTGTGGAACGTTACCGGCATGACCTTCAGAATATCGCCTCGGAAGAAGATGTGGTCGATATTGCGGGTCGCCGCGCCGGCTGCCGAGCTGAAGTTGTTGAAGCTGTAGGCGTCCCCCGCCGGGGCATAGCTGCGGCCGGCCTTACCCCAGTCGAAGTAGGCCTTGAGAGCCGCCGTGCCGTCGGCCGTGGCCGTCGCGCAGTTCATGTCGCCGCCGATGAAGACAACGCCGTCGGTGCCGGCCTTTTCGAGCATCTTCTGGACGTTGAGCTGCGAGCTTTTCACACGCGCCATCTGTCCCGCTTCGCCCGAGGTGACGGGCATGTGGGTCGACAGCGCCCAAAATTCCTTATCGGTGGTGGTCTCCTTGAGGTGCACCCAGACGGCGATATGCCACTGGTCGGAAGCTCCCCACGGGGTCGACTGCACATCGGGCGTCTCACTCAAGTAGTAGAAGCCCCAGTCGACCTGTGTGAAACGGCCCTTGCGGTAGAGCAACACGGTGTTGCCGCCCTTGCTGCCGCTTGCGCCGCCCGGGTAGCCGCCGGTACGGATATCCTCGAGAAACTCGTACTCGGGCAACTGCTCTTTGAGGTAGGTGCGCTGTTCGTAGCGCGGTTCCTGCATGCAGATAACGTCGGGCTTGAGGCTCTTGATCATCTGGACACAAGGTCCCCGACGCGCCGACCATGCCGTATTGCCGGTATCTCCCGGGGCGTTGTAGCGGATATTGAAGGCCATGATCTTGAACGAACTCTTCTTATCCTTGGGGCCCGAGCCGCCGCCGTCGTCGGAACCCGACGAACAGGCGGCAATGCTCATGGCGATGCCCAGTACGGCGATGAGAATTTTGGAAAATTTCATATCCTTTTACTGTTATTTATTCTTTGGTTATGACGATTTCGTCGATGAAGACGCGGGCATAATTTGTGAAGGTGATCTTCGTATCTTTCGTAGCGCTCGCAACGGTCACCTCATAGTCATACCAGCGGTGGTATGCTGCCTCCATTGTGGCGGCCGTCTCCCTGGTTATGGTAGTGGCGCTCGTACCCGGAAGATTAGTGAAATTTACAGCTCCACCGGTAACAGCCCCCGCATTGGAAGCCGTAACGGTAATAGTTCCGGCATCGGGTGTATAACCTTTCGCAGCAACCATCAGAACCGAAGCCTTGAACTTAATCTTGATATTGGCGGGCACATCACCAATGGCAGCCAACGCCGGAGTTACCAGAGTACTTGCTCCCGTGCCAGACGCGCCGCAACGCAGATATCCGGGCATTTGGAAATAGTTAGTACCGGTCCAATTTTCGGGCAACGTATATGTAGACTTGTAGGTTGTCATAAACTGCCAACTTGGGATAAAGTTGTCATGTCCCGCAAATGCGTCGTCAAATCCTTCGGCAAGGAGCACATTTGCACCCGACGGAAGCACTGAAGTATGGTAAGCGCGCTTCTCATGTGTCGAAAGATATACACCATGCTGGAGAATTAATTCGGCGGCAGGATCGACGGTCTGTCCGGCAGCATGGCAACTATTATCCGACGGCATCAACTTGACATAGATATACGAACCTGACGGAATAGCTTTGGCGGCAGGAACATTGAAGTAGGCTGTTTTATAAGCAGCAGCCGTGGGCAGGTCGAGGGTGCTCGATTCCGAACCATCGTATGCGGTCGAAGCATCTCCGCCCCAAATCTTCACACCTTCGTTCCAGTTGATATTGTCGTTACTCCAAACTACTTTCCACATACCGGGCACTTTCGATGTCGCCGCGGCAAACAATGCGAAGCCGAAGCGCAGGTTGCCCACGATTTCCGACGTAGCTTTCATCTTGAATACAAGGCCGTTCTCGTCCCAGTTTTCTCCTCCCCAGCCTTTGGTAACGAAACGTCCGTCATAGAACCAGTTCGAAGCATCTTTCAACATCAGGACACAATCGCCCTCCGCACCGTTTCCGACTTTGGTTATCGTGCAACCTGCGGGATCAGAGAATGTGACGGTTTTATTGGCATAAGACACATTGTTGAACTCATAATCGCCGGTATTGGCCTTGAGCAGTTTGAAGAAGCACGAAATAGGCGTAATACCATAAACCGCCGTGCCATAGCGCGCCGAAGTCATCGCCGCCAGATCGGAGGTAGCCGTGGGCAGCAGAACCGTAGCGCCTGCAACACCCTTCACAACGCCGCTCTTCTGCGGAACTGCCGTCGAGGCGAACGAAGCACCGGCGTAGGTCTTCATCGTATAGTTGGTGGCCTGATCCTCGAGTTCGAGCGTAATGCTGCCGCTCATGGTCTTCGCGAGGTCGGCCGTGATTACCTGCGAGGCAGGCATCTGAACGTACATACCCTCGTAAGTTCCGGCTTTGAGCTGGGCTACGGTCACGCTCGTGGCAGCGGGCATTTCGGCCGCAACCTCCACTTTCTTAACATTCGCGGCAGCCTTGGGAGTCAGTACCAGCAGACCGTCGGCGTCGGTGGCCAGCGTCGCATCTTTGACCACAACCTCGGCCAGATCGCCTGCGGCAAGGCCGTGAGATGCCTGCTTGACGAAGAGACCCGAACCCGTGTCGGCGATAGCGAAGTAGCCGGCCGGAACGTTATCTACGGCCACAACGCGGCCCTGTATATATAGGTTATCGGTAATTGTCACCGAACCCGCGCCCTTCTTGCCGCGGATGACCGAGATATCGGACTTCACGGGATCGTCGGCGCTCGGACGCTCGGGAGTACCCTCTACCTCGAGCAGCACGTCGTCGATAAAGAAGCGCACGTCGTCGGAATTGCTCTGCATCTCGGCAGCCTGGATGGCGATCCGGGTCTCGGGCTTCGCATTGCGGATATAAACCGTGAACGACTTGAACTTGTTGTTCTCCACACCCTGCAGCGTACCGCTCTCGACGGTCGCGCCGCTCGTGGCGTCGGTCTTGACGAATACGCCCGGATCGGTGGCAACACCATAGGCGTCGATCATCGCCGAGCAGAGGAACGTGAGCTTGAGGTCGGTTTTCGAGATGTTCATCGCCGTGAAGCGCTTCTCGAGGCTAATGGTATAGGAGCCCAGCGTGTAGCGCGCAGTGGGGAACGCCTCGTCGCCGCGGCCCAGCTGCAGGAATCCGGGACGGCTATATCCGTTGGTCACGGTAACGATGTCGGCCTGCGCCGCGGGCAGCGAATAGGCGCCTGCGTGGTGGGTCGAGGTCATGAAGCCCATGGGAACGTCGATCGGGCAAGCCTTGGCCGAAGCTACGTTGTCGAAGCCGTCGGAAAGGACGATGGTCGCGGCGTCCATGGCCGGAAGCGCGGTCAGAGCCGCCGTGGCGGGCAGGATACAGATACCGTGCTGGAACAGCGAAGTGGGGACCGTCGGCGGATTGAGCTTGGTGTAGTCGTTGGGGGTGAGCTTGATATAGAGCTTGCCGCCTGCGGCGATCGTGCCCGCGGGAACCGTAAAGTCGGCCGATTTCCACATGGCGTCGGCCACCGAAGGACCTGCCGTGACGCCCGTCGTGAAGTTCGTCCACGAGGTGCCGTTGGCGCTCCACTCGCATTTCCACGATCCGGCGTTGTCGCGGCGGCTGCCGAAGAGCATGCGCAGCGAACCCGAAAGCTCCTCCTGGACGATCATCTCGAAGACCCACGAGTCGGTCGCGGTCCACGCCGCCGCCGACATACCGCGCTGGAAATACCCATTGGTCGCAGGGGCGGTGTGGCAGGGGCATACGAACGTCAGACTTGCGTCCTCGCCCGTGCGGGTAATGATAAGACCGTCGTCGAACGTGCAAACGTTGCCCTCGATATAGCCATTCAGAAAAGCGTTATCGCTGGTGATCTTGAACATCTCGCAGATCGGGAACGCATAGCCGCTCGTACCACCGCCGCCCGCGCCCTGCGTCAGCAGGATCGAAGCGTTGTCGGATTCGGAATCGGTTATCACTTTTACATAGGCGTAGCGCGGGGAGCTCGAGCGGTTGCGGCTCACGGTGAGCGTAACGATATCGTCACCCATACCGTTGGTCACGTCGGAAGAGACCCAGCGTACGATTTCGGCCGTTTCGGTATCGACGAATTCGATATGCCAATAGGCGTTACTGGTAACGTTGAACTGGATCACTTCACCCAGCCCGTCGGCCACGAGGTCCGCCTGCACAATGTCCACGCGGCCCACGCTGTCGACGCCCGGGTCGTCGGAACAGGAAAATCCGGCAATTGCAAAAGCCACTGCCGCAAAGATCCATAATAGATAATTTTTCATAATCGTGTAATAAAGGTTGATTTTTTTCTTCGTTTTCTACGCTCGGCATACGAATTTATTCGTCTGCCCTCACTTGTCGAAAACGTTCGGTTTAAGATTCAACGATTCGGGCACAAAGGTCGGACTATTGCCCGGCTTCCACCCATTGGTTTGAATTACGTTTTTATGACATTCGACTGAAAAAATTCAAAAAAGCGAATCTTTTTTTTGGAATGTCAAATTTTACTTCTATTTTTGTACCACACCAAACCACACTAATCCACCCTTTCATATGTGTTGTGTGGTGTGGTGTCTGTGCAAATATACTACTAATTCTAAAAAGATGAAAAAAAGTTACGATGAATTTCCAAGAAAGTGTGATTTTCGTACAATCATGGCTTTCTGTGCGCTTCTGGCAGCGATAGTTTTTTCGCCATCGTACTCCTCTGCCCAGAACATCACCCTCAAAGGAAGCATCCGGACCGAGCAGGGTGAACCGGTCTATGGTGCTACGGTCACCATCCCGGGTACCACGCTGGGTGCCACGGCAGACCATCAGGGTAATTTCGCCCTGCCTATGGCCAAGAGACCGGCCGCCGACGCTTCGCTGGTGGTCTCTTTCCTGGGTTATAAGCCTTCGACGATCGCGATCGGCAACCGCACATTCTTCGAGATCACACTCCAGGAGGAGAGCACCGCTCTGGACGAAGTGGTTGTCGTGGGATACGGTACCGTACGCAAAAAAGACCTCACGGGCTCGTTGTCTTCGGTAGGAAGCGACGCCATTCTCAACCGCAAGACCGAAAATATTTCGATGGCACTCCAGGGCGCCATGCCTGGCGTAACGGTCACGCGTACCAATTCGGCTCCGGGCGGGGGTGCTACGATCCGCATCCGAGGCATCACCTCGATGACCGACGGCGCGTCTGACCCCTACGTGGTGATCGACGGCGTGGCCGGCTCGATCGACGACGTCAACCCCAACGACATCGAGAGCATCACGGTGCTCAAAGACGCCGCCTCGGCTTCGATCTACGGATCGCAGGCTGCAGCCGGCGTTATTCTTATCACCACCAAGCGTGCGGCAAAGAACACCTCGAGCGTTACCTATAATTATACGCTCGGCATCGACTACCAGTCGGCACAACCCGACTACATGAACGCGGTGGATTATATGCAGGCCATCAACGAACTTCGCTACAACGACCTCCCCTCGGGCGGCTGGTATCAGGAGTTCGGACGCGACCATGTGGAGAATTACTGGGCGCTCAACAAGGCCAATTCGGACCTCTATCCCAACACCAACTGGATGGATCTGCTGCTCAAGGACAAGGCCATGCGCCAGTCGCACAGCCTGACGATCCAGTCGAGCGGCGACAAGCGCAGCTCGGTATTGAGCCTGGGCTTCGACGACGTCGACGGTCTGTTCGCGAAAAACCTCTCGTGGAAGCGGTACACAGCGCGTCTGAACAACGACGTGCAGGTATTCAAGTGGCTGAAGGCCTCGGCCGACGTTTCGCTGCGCTACATCGACCAGCTCAACCCCCACACCTCGCCCTCGGGCATCATGCGCTACATTCCGGCTATATATAATGCGGTATGGAGCGACGGACGTTACGCACCCGGCAAGGACGGTACGAACAAGTACGCGGCCCTCATGTCGGGCGGTGAGAAGACATCGGACAAGTACCTGACCAACGCCAAGTTCCAGCTCGACATCACGCCTGTGAAGGGTCTGACCCTTACCGGCATCTTCGCTCCCCAGTTCACCTACTCGAAGTACAAGGATTTCCAACGCCAGACCTCCTACTTCAGCTACATGGAGGAGAACGCCGTGAGCACGAAATACATATCAGACGCCAAGACTACCACCCTCGAGGAGTACCGCGGCGACACCTTCAGCCACACCACCCAGTTCTACGCCAACTACGCCAAGACCTTCGGCGAGCACCACAACCTGGGTCTTATGGCCGGTTACGAGAACTACTGGTACGAGGCCAACGGACTGACCGTCGATAACGAATCGTTCGCGCATTCGCTGATCCCCGATTTGAGCGCCGGCGGCACCGACCAGATCTTCACCTCGACTTCGGTCAACGAACTGGCGCGCCGCTCGTTCTTCGGCCGCGCGATGTATAACTACAAATCGAAATACTACCTTCAGGGCAACATCCGCCGCGACGGCTCTTCGCGCTTCGCTCCCGACTGCCGCTGGGGTACGTTCCTCTCGGCTTCGGCAGGCTGGGTATTCACCCAGGAGAACTTCATGAAGGGCGCCAAGGGCGTTCTCGACCACGGTAAGCTTCGCGTCTCGTACGGAGAGCTCGGTAACGAGCGCATCAAGGGCTACTACCCCTATCAGGCGATTCTGGCCAACAACAACGTCGTGGGCTATCTGGGTTCGACCGTAACTCCCTATCAGGGCTACGCCCAGGCGGCCGCCATCGTGAAGGAGATCACCTGGGAGACGACCGCTACGTTCGACGTGGGCATCGACCTCTCGATGCTCAAAAACCGCCTCTCGCTGACCGCCGACTGGTACTACAAGGAGACCCGCGACATGCTGCTGCAGGTGCCCATCGCATCGATCGTAGGCTTGAGTGACCCCTATGACAACCTCGGCGACATGCACACCAAAGGCTGGGAGGTAACCCTCGGCTGGCGCGACAAAGTGGGCGACTTTAACTACTCGTTGAACTTCAACCTCTCGAACGACGTATCCGTCATGGGCGACATCGCCAACAAGGAGGTCATCTCGGGCGGCAAGATCATCCGCAAGGGCGTCGAGTACATGTCGTGGTACGGCTACGTCAACCAGGGTCTCTATCAGACCCAGGAACAGGTCGATAACTCGGCCTCGATCGGTACGGTATACCCGGGCGACGTCCGCTACAAGAACTTTGACGACGCCGATCCCTACAACCCGACCATCACCACCGACCGCGACCGCCGCGTGCTGGGCTCTTCGCTCCCGCACTTCAACTACGGAGGTTCGGTCAACCTCGAATGGAAAGGCATCGACTTCAACCTCACCTTCCAGGGCGTGGGCGAGCGCAACTCCTACCTCACCGACGAGATGGTGCAGCCCCTCCGCTCGCAGTGGTACAATGTGCCGACCATGGTAGGAGGCAGCAAATCGTGGAGCCGCAAGAACACCATCGAGCAGAACGCCCAGGCCAAATACCCGCGCTACTCGTGGAACAGCGCCAACAACAACTACGCTACGTCGGACTTCTGGCTCTTCGACGGCTCGTACTTCCGCGTGAAGAACATCACCCTGGGCTACACGCTGCCCCACAAGTGGATGAGCAAGATACACGTCAAGAGCCTGCGCTTCTCGGCAACGCTCACCGACTTCTTCACCTACAGCCATTTCCCCAAGGGCTGGGATCCCGAGGTAGGCACCACGGCATACCCCATTACCAAGTCGGTGCTCTTCTCCGCACAGCTCAAATTCTAACGTTGGATAAAAGACTGAAAAAGATATGAAAAGTTTAAAATTCGCATTGATTGCCCTCGCCGGCAGCATGCTCTTCTCCTGCAGCGACCTCGACCTGGCGCCCAAGGACGGAGCCGGCAGCGACCAGTGGTTCAAGACTCCGGAGCAGTTCGAGCTTAACCTCAACGCCCTGCTGCACCACACATACTGGCCCATGGAGCGCAACGAATGGACCTCGGGCGAGCAGATCGAACTCGACCTGCTGACCGACGACGGCACCAACCGTTCGACCCTCTCGCGCTACCTCACCAACGGCGTGGACTCGGCCTTCCCGCTCTCGGTACGTCTGTGGGATATCTCCTACACGGGTATCAACCGCTGCAACAAGATTATCACCGAGCTGCGCAAGCTCGAGGGTCAGATGGACCAGGAGCGCTATGACCTGATCATGGCCAACGCACGCTTCTATCGCGCCTGCTTCTACGCCCGCATCATCGTACACTTCGGCGATCCGGTGATCGTTCCCGAGGACCTCGACGTGAGCACCCCCGAGGGCCGCCAAAGCTCCTACGAGATGACCCGTTCGGATATGTGGGAAAATCTCGACGCGCTGGTGTTCGACGAATTCGACCAGATCGCCCCCATGCTGCCCGTGGCCTACACCACCACGGTCGAGCGTGCTACGCGCGGTGCGGCCTACGGTATGAAGGCACGCTATGCCCTCTATTTCGCATGCATCCGCAAGTACGACAAGGTAGACGAGGATCCCGTGTGGAACTGCGGCAACGGCTTCGGCCAGGACAACGCCGACGAGGCGATCCGCTACTTCGAAATGGCGCGCGACGCCGCTCTGGATTGCATCGACCTGAATGCCTATACGCTCCACGCCAACTTCGGCAAGCTGTTCCTGATGTCGACCAAGCACTCGCCCGAGGGAATCTTCAACATCCCGCGTTCGAAGGCCATGTCGAACGGTTCGAAGTACCAGTACCTCTACGGAGGCGCCACCACGGCCAAACTGCCGCGTCTGTCGGGCGCTCCTACCTGCACCACCTGCTGCCCCTCGTGGGACCTGCTGTGCGCGTTCCTCGATGATCAGGGCAAGCCCATCGACGAATCGACGGTCTACAATCCCAAGAAGCCCTTCGAGCACCGCGACCCGCGTTGCGCGATGACCATCGTGGAGTTCGGAACCCAACACGTGGGCGTCGTTTTCGAGCCCAGCTTCGATGTGGCCGAGGTCTACAGCGCCCGCGAATCGCAGATGGTTCCCAACAACGACTCGCGTACCTATCTGATCGAGGGCAACTCAAACCAGTACGCCTCGTATAACGGTCTGGTGCTCAAAAAGCACGTCGACGACGACTGGCTGTCACCGTTCGAGGCCGAGAACGACAAACTCATCCTCCGATACGCCGACGTGCTGCTGATGTACGCCGAGGCGATGATCGAGTTGGGGACGATCGACAACACGGTCCTCGACGCCATGAATCAGGTTCGCGCCCGCGCCTACTCGTGCGGTGTGGCCGAGACGACCAAGTATCCGGCCATCACAGAGACCAATCAGGACAAGCTCCGCACCATTCTGCGCACCGAGCGCCGCATGGAGTTCGCGTTCGAGAACCAGCGTCTCTACGACCTCTGGCGCTGGAGAATAGCCCACAAGGTGCTCAACTTCTACAACTGGGGACTCCCCAAGAAGGACAAAACCCTGCAGCAGAAGTACATGAACGACGGCATGTGGTTCCACGGCGCCGTGCCCAACGTCGACGCCAACGGCTCGCCGGAGTTCAATACTACACCGGCCAAAGGCAGCGCGCTGTTCTTCGGCAGCAACACCTACGCGCAGCAGCTCTCGAAGCGTGTGTTCGTAGCCCCGAAGAGCTATCTGTGGCCCATTCCCAATACCACCATGGAGGTGATGAAGAACATCACCGAGAACAACCCGGGATATTAATTCCGACATCTCTTCCGGCACTCCGGGCGGGTCCCACGCTGCGGACCCGCCCGGCGACCGGATAAAAAAAAGCAACCAAACAACGATAAATAAGATGAACAGCATTCTGAAATTCATACTCGCCGCGACCGGCATCCTCATCATCTCGGTAGCCTGCGGCAAAACCGACGGCGGCGACGGCGATAACGGCGGCAAGAACGACCCCACCGTCGCACCCGCGGGTAAAGTGACCTGTAAAGGCGAAGGCATCGCAGGCGTAGTCGTAAGCGACGGCATAAATTTCACGGTTACGGACGCCCAGGGCGCCTACGAGCTCCCGGTCAACCCCACCGCGCTGCATGTGTTCATCTCATCGCCCGCGGGCTATTCGGTAACCAGCGAGCGCGGCGTAGTGATGTTCTGGGCCAAACTCTCGACGGTCAAGAACCGTGCGTCGGTCAACTTCGAACTCACTCGCACGGGCGACGACACGCGCCACAGCTTCGTGGCCGTGGGCGACCCACAGATCCGTAACACCTCGCGCGAGATCAACTACCAGAACGCCAAACTCGTGCAGCTCAACGACGACATCCGGGCGCTGGGCGCGACGCTCCCCGTGCACGTCATGGTCGCCGGCGACGTGGCGTTCAACAATATGGACATCTTCCCCATCAGCCGCAGCAGCTTCTCGCAACTCGGACAGCCGGTATACTACGCCATCGGCAACCACGACCACAAACCCACCGGCAAAACCGACACCTCGTTCGGCTACGACCGGACCGCCGACGCCGATTTCATCCGCAACTACGGCCCCACCTGCTACTCATTTAACCGCGGCATGGTGCACTACATCGTCTATGACGACATCTACTTCAAGGGCGGCAGCGACGGCGCGGCCTACGACATAAAAGTCACCCCCGAGCAGCTCGTATGGATCGAAAAGGACCTCTCCTACGTCACGAAAGACCACGCTATCGTGCTCATGACACATGCGCCGGTGCAGACGCGCAAGGCGCCGACCCCCTCGAGCGCCACAAACAACGACAAGATCATCGCCATGGTCAAGGACTACGCAGCCGTGCAGATCATAAGCGGACATACCCATTACAACAGCGTCGTCGACAATAAGAGCGTCAACAACTCGATCGAGCATATTGTGGGCGCCCTGTGCGGCGGTTTCTGGGAGGGTCCCGGGCTCGACGGCACAGTCCTGGGCTACAAATTCTTTGAGGTCGACGGCACGAACTTCAAATGGGAGTACATCCCCGCCGAACCGGCATACAAGAACACCACCTTCACGCACTTCACCAAGGCTACGACCTACAAGCCGTTGAGTTCGGTATCGGTCGAGGTCAACGTCTGGGACTGGGACATGAACTGGAAGGTCGAATATTCGACCGACGAGGGCGCAACATGGAAAAATATGACGCGTTCGACATTCACCGCCTCGACCTCCTACGACGCCTCGGCCTACGCGCTGTTGGGCACCTCGTCGAGCGACAACCTGCCCAACGCCTCACGCCAATGGATCAACGCCACAACCACCGACCACCTCTTCACCTGCACCGTAGCCGCCGGCACGGCCAAGGTCAAAGTACGCACCACCGACCGCTTCGGCGCGACATACAGCAGGGATATCACAATTCCAAACTAACCTAAAACGATGAAAACTAACCTTTCGACTACTATCCGGGCAACACTGGTTTCGGTATCGCTTTTCGTTGCCACGGCCGTCTTCGCGGCCCCCGCCAGTCACACGCTGCGCAACGACAAATTACAGGTTACGGTCGACGGCAAAGGCTGTCTGACCAGCATCAAAAACATACAGACCGGCCAGGACTACGCCGGCGGAGGCTGCCTCTGGCGACTCTACTACGACACGCAGAAGGCCAAGGAGATAGAGGTGCTGGCCGCAAACCAGACGCCCCGTATTACGCAAAACGGCCAAACCATAACGCTGACCTACGACAACCTCACGGCCACCGACTTCAGCATTCTCAAGGATGTGAAGCTCAACGTGCGCCTCTCGTTCGACATCACGCTCGAGGGCGATATGGTGCGCTTCGCCTCGAAGATCGAGAACCGCGAGCCCCACACCATCGTCCGTGAGCTCCACTACCCCTTGGTGGGCGACATGCCGCTGCCCGAGACCCACAAGCTGCTGATCACCGACACCGGCGGTCAGGTCTACTCCGACCCCAAGGGCACCATTCTTCGCCGCAGCAACACCGCGCCTTATAAGACTCCGGCGCAACTGTTCCGCGAAATGGGCGTCAAATACCCCACGCGCATCGCCGCCAACTGCTTCGCGTTCTTCGGCGAGGAGCAGGGCATCTACTTCGGCAGCCACGACACCGCGTTCCAGGACACCTGGCACGGACTGCGCCTCTACCCCGACGCCAAGGGCGAATTCACGCGCCTCGAGGCGGGCATCTACAAATATCCGCAGTGCTTCGACGGCGAAACGTGGACCTGCGACGCCAACGTCGTGGCACCCTATTCGGGCACATGGCACCAGACTTCGAAACTCTACCGCCGCTGGGCCGACACATGGTGGGACCACCGCGACGCACCGATGTGGGTCAAAAAGATGCGCAGCTGGCAGCGTATTATTTTCCGCCACCAGTACGGCGAGCTCTTCTTCAGGTATACAGATCTTCCGGGCCGCATTAAGAGCGTGGGCGAGAGCGTAGGCTCCGACGCCGTATTCACGTTCGGCTGGTGGGAGAAGGGCATGGACCACGGCAATCCCGAGTACGACGCCGATCCCGCGCAGGGCGGCGACGAGGGCTGGAAAAAAGCCATTGCCGACTTCAAGAAGGACGGCGGCAAGATCCTGCTCTACTTCAACGGCAAGCTGATCGACCGCGAGAGCGAGTTCTACCGCAGCGGTCCGGGCAAGGAGGTCTGCTACCGCGACAACACCGGCGCGGAGTTCACCGAGCAGTATAAATTCACCGGCCAGGGCACGTTCCTCGGAGACTACAACACCCGCACCTTCGCCGTGGCCGACACCCGCCACCCCATATGGCGAAAGATGCTCATCGACTGGGCCGACCGCGCCTACGAATACGGAGCCAACAGCGTCTTCTACGACCAGCTGGGCTACGGCGAGCGCGCGACCAACTGGGACCGCAGCCGCGAATTTGCAGTTCCTAATCTGCGCGTGATCGCCGACAAGGGCGAGGTACTGAAGATGGTCCGCGACCACAACGCCGCCCACGATCCGGAATTCGCGCTGGGAACGGAGTGGCTCACCGACCACACGGCGCAATATTGCGACTACATCCACATCTACTCCACCACCGCGGGTCCGAACAGCTTTATCGACTGGTTCCGCTACACCTTCCCCGAGATCATCATCTCCGACCGCGAGATCCGCGACGACACCGACATCGAGCGCCGCGTGAATAACACGATCCTCAAGGGTCTGCGCAACGACATCGAGATCTACCGCTGCCGCGACCTGATCGACAAGACGCCGATCTACCAGGCATATCTGGCCAAGGCAAACGAAATAAAGGGGCGTTACGCCGATCTGCTGCTGGCGGGAACTTACCGCGATGTGGAGGGCTTCACGCTCTCGGGCAAGGGCATCGAGGCACGCGCCTACACCAACGGCGATGGCATGGCCATCGTGGCTACGCGCACGCAGAAGGGCGCCCCCGCGAAGGGCTCGATCGAGGCCCCGGGCTACCGCTTCGTGGAGTCCGCGACGCTGGGCGCCGCAGTCGTTTCGGCCGACGGGACCGACGTGACGCTGGGCCAGAACGATCTCGCCGTATTGATCTACAAGAAAACGAAATAGCCATGTACGCGCTTCAATCGAGTGTTCCCACAGAGAATTCCGGCGATCAGTCGCCGGAGTTTCCTGTGCTGCACATCTCCAACCGCCAGGTTTCGGCGTCGTTGTATCTTCCCGACCTCAACCTGGGCTACTATCGGGGCACGCGCTTCGACTGGAGCGGCGTGGTGCGCAGCCTGCGCAGCAACGGACACCGCTACGTCTCGGAGTGGCAGACAAGACATTATCCGCTGCGCCACGACAGCCTTACGGGCCCGGTCGACGAATTTACGCAGATAGGCTACGAGCATGTGGTTCCGGGTCAGGAGTTTCTGAAGATCGGCGTCGGGACGCTACGCAAGATATCCGACACCCCCTACGACCGTTTCCAACTCTACGACATCGTGAATCCCGGCACGCGCGAGCTGATCACGGGCCGCGACCATGTGGAGTTCCGCCACCGCTTGTGGAGCGACGAATACGGCTACGACTACCGCAAGACCATGCGTCTCACGGACGCCCCGGGCCTCAGGATCGAATACACGCTCAAGAACCTCGGTCCGGCGCTGCTCTCGGGCTACGTCTACAACCACAACTTCTTCACTCCCGACCGCATGACCACCGGGGCCAACACGGCCATAGAGTTTCCGTTCCAGCCCCGGGGTACGTGGCGCGAGGCCTACGACTGCGTGGCGCTCACCCCCGACGGCATAGCCTTCAACCGCGACCTCCAAAAGGAAGAAACGGTCTTTATGGGCGACCTGCGCAGCGCCGATCCGGCGAACCAGCCTTATGGATTCAGCATCTGCAACCTGCGCACCGGCGCCGGGATCCGCGCCTCGGGCAGCGGACCGTTATCGCATATGGTTTTCTGGGCATGCCCCACGGTGGCGTGTCTGGAGCCCTATACTCCTTTCAGGGTATTCCCGGGCGAAACACACGTCTGGCATATCGAATACGAATTATTGGAGTAAAAGTGTTCTTCATACGGGACACGAAAACCCCGGGACGGCAAGGTCCCGGGGTTCATTTTGTTTAAGAATTGTGAGTTTATCGCCTCGAAGTCGTACAGGCGTCGACCAGATAGACGATCGAGACATAAGGCACTCCGGCGTTGGTCGTGAGGCCTATTTCGCAGGTGCGGCTGTTGGAGTAGCCGATCCTGGCGCCCGAACGTTCGATCACGGGACGCAACTTGCGCAGGGCGTATGCGTTGACCTCGGGATTGGTGAAGCCTTTGTCGCCGGCGAATCCACAGCACCCCACTTCTTCGGGAACGATCACCTGCGTCGCGCAAAGTTTAGCCAGCGACGTGATCGTATCGGCAAGTCCCATGCGGCGCGTGGAACAAGTAATATGGAGGGCTACCGGTGCAGTCTGGGGATGAAAATCCAGTCTGTCGCGCAGGAATGTCCAGATAAATTCGGCGGGTTCGTAGAGCTTCATGCGGCCGATCTTCTCGCGCATGCGGTGCAGGCAGGGGCTCTGGTCGCACAGCACCGGATAACGCCCCTCACAGCTCGCCTGCCACAGCGCTTCTTCGAGTTCGGCGGTCTTCTGGTCGGCGACATCGGCCATGCCCTTGCTCTCCCAGATCGTGCCGCAGCATAGTTTATCCATATTTTCGGGGAAGACGACTTCATAGCCCGCTTTCCCAAGCAGAGAGACCATCTTCTCGGCCAACGGCTCCGCGACGGGGGTTTCGCGCGCGAGACCCATCGTCTGGTTTATGCAACTGGGGAAATAGACGACTTTGTCGGGCTCGGGCTGTGCGGCGGTTTTCAGCTTTCCGGGCATGTGGTAGGCCCGGGGCATCGAGGGCGTCCATTGGGGCAGGCCGAGGGCGTGAAGCCCGTCGGCAGAAGCCTGCATGAGTCGTGTGCCGAGCACCCGGTGGGCCGTGTCGGCCAGCGTAAGCACCGGGCGCAGCGAAGATTTGAGTCCCGCGAAATGGCGGGCGGCAAACTCCCCGGCGGCATATCCGGCGCTGCCCATATGCGCGCCCCGAAGCAGGTGTGTCAGCTCGCCGACATTGATACCGAGTGAGCAGCCCGTGGAGCAGAGTCCGTCGCCGGCGCAGGTCTGTTCACCGGCATAGCGGTATCGTTTCGCGAGTTCGCCCAGTCGTTTCGGGTCTTCGCCCGAAGCCCGCAGGCGCGCTATTTCGCGCTGTATGACGATCCGCTGGCGCGACGAGAGCGTCAGCCCACAGGTGAGGCATTTGACCTCGCAGAAGCCGCACTCGATGCAGCGGTCTATAAGAGTTCCTGTCAGCGGCAGGGGTTTAAAGTCCGTGAGGTGGCATCGGGGATCGTCATTGAAGATAACTCCGGGATTCAGAATCCCTTCCGGATCGAAAAGCTCTTTTACAGCCTTCATTATTTCAAATGCGTCGGCGCCCCACTCCCGGCGCACGAACGGCGCCATATTGCGGCCCGTACCGTGCTCGGCTTTGAGCGATCCGTCGTATTTGCCGACGACAAGGTCCACGACGTCGTTCATCAGCGCCTCGTAACGCGCAACTTCGGCCACAGAGGAGAACGACTGATTGATGATAAAGTGGTAGTTGCCTTCCAGGGCGTGGCCGTAGATGCAGGCGTCGTCGTAGCCGTGGCGGGCAATAAGCTCCTGCAGTTCGGCCGTGGCCCGGGGCAGGTCCTCGATATGGAAGGCCACGTCCTCGATCAGGCAGGTGGTGCCGGGCTGGCGGCTGCCGCCCACCGAAGGGAAGATCCCGGCGCGGATAGCCCAGTATTTGGCCTGCTCGGCGGCGTCGGAAGTAAACCGCGCAGGGGCATGTAACTGAAAACCTTTAAGACAAGCCTCGATCATCGCAACGTTTGCAGCCAGTTCCTCGGCCGTGTGCGCCTTGGTCTCGGTCAGCACGGCCGTGAGGCCCTCGCCCGTGGGATCACCGACCGAGGCCAGCGACTTACTGTCGAGCATCTCGGCGCTGTGGACGATAGGCTCTCCGGCGGCGTTGCGCAGTTTGCGCATTTCAACCACGGAGCGGCAGGCTTCCCCGATATCGTCGAAATAGACCATGCCGCTCGCCTTGTGGGCGTAATCACGCTCGGTGCGCATCGTAACCTCCGACAGAAACGCTAAAGTTCCCTCGGAACCGACCAATAGGTGGGCAATGATATCGAACGGATCGTCGAAGCGCACAAACGGCAGCAGGTTCAAACCCACGACGTTTTTGATCGAATATTTGTAGAGGATACGGTGCACGAGGGTTTCGTTCGCGCGAACCTTGTCGCGCAGGGCCTCTATGGTGCGGAGGAAGCGGCTGTGGGTAGTAGAGAAAGCTTTGCGGCTCGCCTCATCGGCGGTGTCGAGCACCGTGCCGTCGGCAAAGACCATACGCGCCGAGATCATCATGCGGTCGCTGTTGGCGTGGGTGCCGCAGTTCATGCCCGAGGCGTTGTTCATCACTATTCCACCCACCATAGCGCTTGCTACAGAGGCCGGATCGGGCGGAAATTTATAGCCGTAGGGTTTGAGTAACTCGTTGACGCGGGCTCCGACGATTCCAGGCTGAAGACGTATTTTTTCGCCGCCTTCGAGAACCTCGTAACGCTCCCAGTTTTTGCCCGCCACCACCAGCACCGAGTCGCTGACCGACTGCCCCGAAAGGCTCGTTCCAGCGGCGCGGAAAGTGAGCGGCACAGCCAGCTCGCGGGCCGTCCGTATGATGTGGACAACCTCCTCCTCGTCGGCCGCGCGGACCACGATCTCGGGCACAAGGCGGTAGAACCCCGCGTCGGTGCCCCACGCCAGGCGGCGCATCTCATCCGTATAGATCCTCTCACGGGGTATGAACGAGCGCACGGAGCGCAGGAACTTGCGGTGTTTGCCGGTCATATGTTATGTCGTTTTTAGTCTTGGAGCTGCGACAGCATCCCGTAGAACGCCGCCTCGCCGATATGCTCCACCGGAGCCACGAGCGAAAGGCCCGGCAGGCCGTCCAGTCCCTCGCGCAAAGCGGGTGCCATGTAGGCGAACGAGCGGGATATCTGACCTCCGAACAGCAGGCATTCGATCTTATATTCCGCGCAGATATCGCGCAGTGCGCAGGCCAGAATACCGCCCACGCGGGCGAAGGTCGCCAGCGCCTCACGGTTACCTTCACCGGCCATGCGGCCAATGTCGGCGACGGTGAGGGAGGGGGAGGGTTCGCGGCCCGTAATCTCTGCGAAGATACGCAAAAACCCGCGCTTCGAAGCATAATCTTCGAGAATCCCCTCGCGGTAGGGGCGGTTGTAGATCGGCACCAACGGCGAACCGAGATCGGAATACTGCACCCCGCCGTCGACAGCCAATGCAAAACCGAGCCCGGTACCGAGCGTCACGACCGCAACATTGGAATAGCCCCGGGCCGCGCCATAGGTCATCTCGCCCAGCAGCACGGCATTGACGTCGTGAACAAAATAGACGGGCATATCGGCCCCGGTTTCGGGCAGCGCGCACAAAATTTCATGCAGCGGCACCCCTTCGATACTTTGAAACTTATGGGTCATATGCGACACCCCGGCCCGATAGTCGAAAGGCCCGGGCATAGCTATCCCGATGCCACTCAACCGCATCCCGGTCCGCGCCGCAAAGGCCGCCCCGCGGCGCACGGCGTCGGTCAAAGTGCCAAGTATCTCCTCGCGCGGGCCGGCCGAATGCATCGGCACGGTGAATTCGCCTTCGGGGATAAGGCGGCCGTCGCCGGCCGCCATTCCCGATTTGACGAACGTACCCCCCACATCGAGAAGCAGATAACAGCTATTCGTTTTCGAAGCCATCTTTAAGCATTGTCTTGTGGACGCAGATGGGCTCCTTGCCGAGATTTTCGACAATGTAACGACCCATGTCGGCCGGAACAACTACCATGTCCATGAACTGGGCATCGAAGAAGCGTTCAGGGTTCTCGACCGAGCGGATGCGGATATTCTCGCCGTCGACCAGCGTCAGCACGTGGAACTTGCCGCAGGTGTCGCCCTCGATCGAGCGCTCGAACTCCAGGCGGCGCAGCGAGAAGTAGAGCATGTCGCACTCGCCCACGATATATTCGGCCCAGCCTTCGCCCTCGCGCACCACGCGGGGCTTCTGGACGATATTGTCGCGGACCCAGCTCGCGCGGCGGTCGTATTCGAGCGTACGCTCGCCGTGCCAGGTGTGGATGGGGCGCGGCTTGCCGTCGAAGTCGGCGCGCAGGTAGTCGTAGAGCTTATAAGTATACGACCCCACCGTGAGGCTGCCGATCTCCAGAACGATCTGGTTGCGGCCCGAAGAGTGGATCGTACCGGCGGGCAGCATGACCTGCAGACCGGGCTTCGAATCCTCGTAGTGGACGTATTTCATATAGTCGACGGGCTTATACTCCGTGTCGGCGAGTTTGATGTCGCGGATGAACTGATCAGTGTCGGCATCGTCGCGGAAGCCCACGAAGGTCTTGGCGTCATGGCCGGCCACGACTACGTAATAGCTCTCGTCCTGACGGCCCAGCTCATTGAAGTTTTCCTTATTGTATTTGGCTCCCGAGTGCACCTGGATCGACATGTTGCCGGTGCTGTGGTAAGAGTCGTCGTAGTTGAAGCGAATGGGGAAATAGCCGCCGAACTTATCGACCGCCTTGCCGCCCAGGATCGACATCCCCTCTTTCTGCACGAACGTGAAGAAGGGGAATTCGTACTTTTCGGCGCCCGACTCCACCACGATCGAAACCTCCATGGGGATCAGGTCGAACACCCACGCGCAGTTGCGCATCTCGTCGGGCAGGTTGCGGAGTTTTTTGACGTACGTGCCGCCCCAAACGCCCTCGAGGTATACGGGTTTGCAGCGGAAAGGATAGCTCGCCAGCGACTTCATAATGCCGGTGAGCGAGGCCATGGGGATCATCTTCACCTTATCGAGGCAGTCCGAAGCCATATAAAAATCAATCATCGAGCCGCGCAGCAACTCTCCGCGCAGGTGGGTCGCCATTTCGAAATCGGCGTAGTAGCAACGGCGAATGACCTGGTTGGCCGGGCGCGCAGTCTTCTCGCCGAGGTTGGCATACTGGCCGCGGCGGATGCGCAGGATCGACTCCTTGGGCGTAACGTCGAAAAAGCATTTGATATCATAAACGCCGCGCAGGTCCTCGACCAGACAGCCCTGACCATAGACGATTGTAACGCGGCCTTTGGCAACGGGGGCCTTCAGGCCCTCCAACTGCGACTTCAGCGCCGCAAACTTCTGCGCGTCGAAAAGATCCTCATAAAGCAATCCCGTGATGCGTCCAAAGAGCAGAGTGGGGTCTTTCTGGGTGTCCCACTCCAACGAGGGGTTGATCATGGCGGCGATCTCCTCTTCGGATTTCAACACGCTTCTGAAGTCGATGGTATCGAGTCCGACACCCTTTCCGGTGAGCGTCTGCGACACAAGGTTTATCATGCGCGACCAGTCGGCCGACACATAGCCGTCGAATGCCACGACGATATTTTTCGCGGGTGCGGCCTTCATTTTGGCCAGTATCTCGGCGGCCAATGCCGAAGCGGATTTGAGGGTTCCCGAAACGATCGGATCGGTCAGTTTTTTGTCGAGTACCGGGCGGTTGACGGCGCGGGGGTCGTCGAACGGGTACGGATTGTACATGAAGCTCATTTTACAGCTCTGTTTTTTAATGGGTTATGCTATTTCGTAATATTCGAAGTCCATCAGCTCGGCCAGCATCGCGAGTTCCTTACGGTAGTCGCCGTCGACCACGCCGTAGTGCTGCGTGGCACCGATGCGCAGGTTCTGCTCGAAGAATTTTTCGACCGGGACCGTCGGGCGGAACATGCTGTGGGAGTAGGTGGCCAGCAGGTGCTCGCCGTCTAAAGACTCGGCAAGTCCGCAGATAAGTTTATAGCGGCCGTCGTCCTCGATAAGCTGGGCCAGCGTCTTCATACCCGGGGATATGCGGTACCAGGCGAACGGCGCGCCGGCATAGCGGTAGCTCGTCTTGGCAAAGCGCACGTCGCGGGCGATGATCACCTTGTCCTGCCAGGCGGGGTTGTTATGGTCGTTGGGACCCGCATGGCCACCGGCGAAGGTTCCGAATTCCGATTCAATATGGAACGGCTCGAGGAAGTTGACGTTCTTGCCCGAGAGCAGCTTGAGCATGTAGGTTATCAGGCCTGCGCCCATGTCGGCCTCGGGAACCAGAACCGAAGTATTCTCATTGAACCACGGGTGGTAGAATCCTGCGCGAAGACCCACCAGACGGAACATCGCGGGGTCGATATCGTTGAAGACCATCACGTCGATATCCGACTGTTTGGCCATATGCGCAAGGCCGATCGACGCGCGCACCGAAGCCTCGAACTTTTCGTATTCCACATCGTCCATCATCCGGTATTTCGACAGCAGCTCGTCGCAGTAGGCTTTGAGTTCCCCGGGGCTTACGGCGTCGATCGTCTCGCCGTAGGTCGAATAGGGCAGGTAGCGAATCTCGGGACCTATTTTCGAGAAGATCTTATAGTGGTCCATATAGGTCGACCACATCGCCTCGTTGGGGTTGGCAAGCAGTCCGAGGATCGAATGGCGCAGGATGCCGCGCACGCGGGCCGCAGCGGCGAAGGTGCGGATCTGCTCCACGACCTCCTCGCGCGAGCCCACCACGATCTTCACATGGGGGCGGCCGATGCGCGGGATTGAGCCCGAAGCCTCGAGCGAACCCACCAACGTTCCGTTGCAGAGGTATTCGATGAAATCGTCCTCCTCGAGCGTGTCGGTGAAGGGCATTTTATCGCGCGCGGCGTTGACGAAGATAATGGGGACCTCGGGCATATCGCGCAGGAAACGGATCCACGCGAAATCTTCCGACCACGAAAGGAACTCGGTGATCACGAAGTCGACCTTCTGGGCGTAGAAAACGTCCATGGCCTTTATGGCGTCTTCGGTTTCATATACGATGCCGGGGAACACCACGTCGAGGAATCCGAGCGTGGAGCGTATCTGTTCCACGTCGCGCGATTTACGCTCGCCGTAAGTGCCGTGGGGAAGTCCTTCGCCCAGCATTTTGAAGCGAGGAGATGCGATAAGCAGCAGTCCTGCTTTCGCCTTTCTGGTTTTGGAGTTGCTATTCATGGTGAATTTTGTTGTAGTCCTTCATATAGAAATATCGCGCGCCGAAGAGCATCAGCAGACCGCACACGAGCCACACCGCGGCCAGCATCGAGATGCCCAGCGATAGCCCCGCGGCCTGCTTCACGGCCCCCAGCACCACGGGCGACATGGCGCCTATGGCGAAGCCGGTCATGATCATCACGCCCGAAGCCGACGAATGGTAGCGCGCCGGAATGACGTCGTAGAGCACGGTGTAGGTGTTGGCGTCGAAAAACGCGCGTGCGAAGCCGAAGCCCGCGAAGCCGATATAGATCGTCCACAGCACCGACGAATTGCCCATCATCACGATGAACGGCACGGCGAAGAGCAGACCTGCGCCCTGCATGGCCATACGGCGGGCGGGCTTCGCACGGCCCAGCTTGTCCGACAGGCGTCCTGCTATCAGCACGCCGACAAAGGCGAAGATATGGGTGTAGAACATCGAATGAAATCCCGCGCCCGCGAGGTCCATGCTGAACTGCTCGTAGAGATAGGTCGGCATCCAGGTAAGATAGCCCGTAAGCACGAAGATCAGACCCGAGAAACAGACCGTGAGGATAAGTGCCGTGGGCGTTGTGAACACCACGCGGAATCCGTCGGCGAAGCTGGTTTTGGGCTTGGGTTCCCCCGTTTCTGCAGCAGGCTCCTTTTTGTCTTTCAGGCGCAGGGCCATGACGATTCCATGCACCACGCCTATCGCGCCGAAAACATAGAACGCACTGCGCCAGCCCCACACCTGACCGATATATCCGGCGGCATAGCCGCTGATGATGATGCCGATATAATAGGCTGTCTGGTGGATCGACATGGCGAAGGCGCGGGTCTTGTCGTGGTACTGCGCCAGCAGCGAATAGTTGGCGGGGCCGAAGAAGGCCTCGCCGCCGCCCGTGGCGATACTTCGCATCAGCACGAGCATGATGAACCCGTTGCTCAAGCCGGTGAACATCGTGGCCACGCTCCAGAACAGGATGCTGAACGTCACGACCCACTTGCGGCTGAAACGGTCGCCCGCCAGTCCGCCGATCGGCACCAGAAAGGCATAGAAAAGGTTGAATATCGTGGCGATCCACCCTATCGACACGTCGGTAAGCCCCAGATCCTCGCGGATAAGCGGCAGCACAACGTTGAAGACCTGGCGGTCGGCCTGGTTCAGCAGGAAGGCCACCCACAGCAGGGCGAGCACCTCCCATTTATAGTTTTTTTTCTTCCCGACGGTTGCAGTTGTCATTGTAGGTCAGCGTTTATCGGGTTAGTAGAGCATGTCGTTGGTGGTTCCGGCGGCCTTCTTCTCGGCGACCGCACCCTTGAACGGCACGGCGGCGCGCTCCATTAGGATCATCGGACTGTCCCACACGGGCAACTGCGAGAACTTCATATTGCCGGCGGCGCGACCTCCGCGCGGCACCGAAATAGCATAAATGCGGCCCGTGACAGGCTCCACAAGTACCGGGTCTTTGAGGTCGAGACCCTCGACGGTCATGTCGATCTCGTCCCACGCGAGCTCATCGCCCGGGATGCGGTCAGAGTACCAATACATCACACCAACGGTCTTGCCCTCGGCATTGGCTACACCTACGACCGAGATATCGCGCATCGTGCTGGCCTTGCATTCGAATCTTCCGGCGGGCTTCATGCCGCTGTGGAGGATATTGACAAGGTGCTGTACGGCATGGAACGACGGGCGTTTATAGACCACCTGCTTCAAAAGATTGGTGCGCAGCAGACCGAACGACTGCTGCATATTGGGGTACTGCAAGTCGACCAGCGTAAAGATATTACAGCGAATACCCAGTGTGAAATCGTTGATCATACGACGCATGATCCACTTCGACTGGCTGTATTCGGTCCACTCGTGGTAGCGCAGCGCATGGCCCCACTCCAGAACCGCGGGGCAGCCGCACTCGCCCTGGAAGAGTTTTATGCGCGTATCGTAGGAGGCGACCAGCTTGGCCAGGGCCTCGATATCGTATGTCGCGGCGTCGGGATTTTCGTAGTAGGGGTGGAAACTGATATAATCCAACAGACCGAGCTTCTTACGGCTGCGGAGCGTGTCGAGCACATTCTTCGTAAAGCCGATAGGCATACGCGAGAGTCCGAAACCGATGATCACGGCCTTGGAATCAACCTTGCGGACAGCCTCGGCCGTGTTTATCAGAAGCTCGGCGTATGTATCTGAGTATTTGGTGTTATCGCGCAGGTTGGGTTCGTTCCATATCTCCCATTCCGAAACGCGGCCCTTGTAGCGCGCAACCACGGCCGTCACGTATCTGACCCACGCGTCCATAGTCTCCTTATCGGTGAATATCTTCGAACCGAGACCCTTTTCGGCACCGTAGATGGGGTTTCCGTAAGAAAGGCACATCCAGGGTTTCACGCCCTGCTCAACCAAACCGTCGACGGCTTCGTCCAACCACGCGAAATCGTATTTACCCTTCTCCTGCTCGCAGCGGGCCCAGCCGCTCTGGAGGCGTGCCGCGCCGACGCCCAATTCGCCCACGTAAGGTTTATAGGCCGAGAACTCGGCATACATGCGGTCGAGGGTTTCGCAGCCCACCGACCACGCAGGATTCGACAATTCGGCGGAAGTTGCCGTTGATACAGAGCCGATTTGCTCGAGGCGCGGTGAGACCATCTGCATATTTTTCCAGGTCAGCGACCAGTGCTGCGCCGACGCTGCCGATGCAACAAAAAGGCATAATAGGCTGCTAAAGAAAGTTTTTTTCATTTTCAAAAGCTATTTAGGGTTTTTTTTCATATATTTGTAATACCACACCGAAGAGGTGTGGTGTGGTATTTATTTAACCTGTATTTTCGATTGGTGTTGTGTGGTGTGGTGCAAATATATGCAAAATATTCAGATAACCCAAGATTTATTTCATTTTTTTAGTTGCAAAAATGCCTGAAATGGTCAAAATAGACCAGGAGAGTCAAATCCCGGTATACAAACAGATAGTTGGACAGGTGGAGCAGATGGTGCGAAGCGGCGAATATCCTGAAGGATATCTGCTGCCGTCGATGAACGAACTTTCGGCCCAACTCGACATATCGAAAGAGACGGTCAAAAAAGCCTATTCGATACTTCGCGACAAGGGTTTTATCGATGCCAAGCAGGGCAAGGGCTACTACGTTGCGGCGCCCGAGGCAGCGTCGAAACTCACCATACTCGTACTTTTCGACAAGTTGAGCAACTATAAGCAGGTGCTTTTCAACTCGTTCGCCGCCGAGATCGGCGATGCAGCCGAAATAACCATACGCCTCCACAACCAGAATGTCGAGCTGCTGGAGTATTACATCGACGAGAACCTCGACCAGTTCGACTACTACGTCGTGACGCCCCACTTCCCCCTCGACCCGGCAAGCCAGAAGCGCGTGCTGAAGGTGCTGACCCGCATCCCCAACCGCAAACTTATCATGGTAGACCACTGGATGGAGGAGCTACCAGGCAATTATGGTGCTGTTTATCAGGATTTTGCGAACGATGCATATGAAGGATTGAGCTACGGGCTCAAGAAACTCAAGGGCTATTCGAAGCTCAATGTGGTGACGCTGCCCTCGAGTCTCTATTACTCGTCGGTACGGCAGGCCGTGGAGCGCTTCTGCACGGATAACAACATCGCCGTGGAGTTCCATTCGGAGATCACGCCCGGGATCATACGCGAAAAAGAGGTGTACCTTATCCTCAACAGTCAGTACGATTCGGGACTCATCGAGCTGGTGCGCCATGCCCGCGAACTCAACTACAAGGTGGGCCGCGACATAAGCATCATATCCTACAACGAATCACCCATAAGCGAAATCGTCCTCAACGGACTGACGACCATTTCGACCGACTTCAGGCAGATGGGAGTGTTGGTGGCGCGGATGATCCTCGACAAAATGCCGGCGAAGGTGAAGTGCGATTTCGATATGATTCGGCGCAATTCGTTTTAAATGCGATCGCACTTATATATAAATAAACAACGGGTATATAAATAAACAACGGGACGCCTTGATAGGCGTCCCGTTGTTTATTTATATGTCATTGCGAGAAAGCCTTTAGTCCGACGTGGCAATCCGGTTGCCTGAAAGGATTATGATTTATCAAGAAGCACCCTCACTGATCGAAAATATTCATTCACAATGACATAAGTTACAGGTCTGTCTTCTCGTTTTCGGGCAGCAACTCACGGGGGACAGATCGTAACGAAGCATCGCGAAGCGCAGAGCAGGCCTTGGCTTCGCCCACGTTTTCTGCGCTTGGCTAAACGAGCTTGTTCGCTCTGCTCGCGCTTATCGAGAACGTTCGCGGGGCGGAGTTGCGGCCCGCCGGCTCGCTGCGCAAGCCGCTATAAAGCAAAAAACATTATAAAGCCCCGAACTCCATGAGGTACGACTTAATAAAATCGTCTATACAACCGTCCATCACAGCCTCCACAGCCGAGGTCTGGACATTTGTGCGGTGGTCCTTCACACGGCGGTCGTCGAAGACATAAGAACGTATCTGCGAACCCCACTCGATCTTCTTTTTCGTAGCCTCCAGCGCCTGCTGCGTGGCCATGCGCTTGTCCAGTTCGCGCTGGTAGAGTTTCGATTTGAGGATGCGCATGGCATTCTCGCGGTTCATCAGCTGCGAACGGGTCTCCATATTTTCGATGATGTATTCGACCGGCTCGCCCGTATCGGCGTCCTTGCCGTGGTAGCGCAGGCGCACAGCCGTCTCAACCTTGTTGACGTTCTGACCGCCGGCGCCGCTCGCGCGATAGGTGTCCCACTCGATATCGGCCTGATTGACGACCACCTCGATCGAATCGTCGACGGCGGGTGACACGAACACCGACGCAAACGTGGTTTGACGCTTATTATTGGCGTTGAACGGCGAAAGGCGCACCATGCGGTGCACGCCGTTCTCGCTTTTGAGGTATCCGTAGGCGTACTCGCCCTCGAGCTCCAGTGTGCACGACTTCACGCCTACCTCGTCGCCGGCCTGGTAGTCCAGCACCTTGACCTTGTAGCCATGGGCCTCACCCCAGCGGGTGTACATGCGCAGAAGCATCGACGCCCAATCGAGGGCCTCGGTGCCGCCGGCTCCGGCGTTGATATCCAGTATTGCACCCAGTTTATCCTCGTCGCGGCGCAGCATATTGCGCATTTCGAGCTTTTCGATGCGCTCCAGCGCCTGCGCGTAATGGGCCTCCATTTCGGCATCGCTGACAATCCCCTCCTTCACGAAATCGGGCATAAGCTGCAGGTCCTCGACGTCCTTGACGATGGCCTCGTAGTCGTCGACCCATGCCTTTATGCCCGCGACTTTACGCAGCTGCTCGCGCGCCTTGTCGGGATTATCCCAGAAATCGGGCTCCTGGGTACGCTCCTCCTCGTTGCGCAGGTCGATGCGCTTGCCCTCGATATCGAGGCAACTCTCCAACGCCTCGCGGCGCGCGTCCAACTCCTTTATTTGATCTGCAAGAATCATCGTGCTACTCGAGGTCCCAGTCCGAACCGTCCTTGCCGTCCTTCACGCGGATACCTGCAGCGGCCAAACCGTCGCGAATGCGGTCCGACGCCGCCCAGTCCTTTGCCGCGCGGGCCTTCAGGCGCTCCTCGAGGAGCATCGCGACCAGCGGCGAAACGTAATCCTTGCCCGAAGCCGAACCTGCGGCCTTCTCGTCGCGCAGGCCCAGGATATCGAACACATAGAGACGCACGGTGGTTTTCAGTGCCTCGAGGTCTTCGGCCGTGATGGTCTGCTGACCGTCGACAAGCTGGTTGATAATGCGCACCCAGTCGAACAGCGCCGAAATGACCATGGGCGAATTGAGATCGTCGTCCATAGCAGCCTGGCAACGGTCGGCCAACTCGGCGGGGTTGACCGTCGAGACGGCTGCGGGCTTGATCTTATCGAGCGCTTCGACACCCTTCATCAGACGGTCGAGACCCTTTTCGGCGGCCTGCAGCGCCTCATTCGAAAAGTCGAGCGTCGAACGGTAGTGGGCCTGCAGGACGAAGAAACGGATGGTCATGGGCGAGAAAGCCTGCGTCAGCAGCTTGTGGGTGCCAGTGAAAAGCTCCTCCAATGTGATGAAGTTACCCAGCGACTTACCCATTTTCTGGCCGTTGATCGTAATCATATTGTTATGCACCCAATAGCGCGCGGGGTCGTGGCCCAGCGCCGCCGTCGACTGCGCGATCTCGCATTCGTGATGCGGGAACATCAGGTCCATGCCGCCGCCGTGAATGTCGAAACGGTCGCCCAGGTAGCGTTTGCTCATGGCCGAGCACTCCATATGCCAGCCGGGAAATCCGTCGCTCCAGGGCGAAGGCCAGCGCATGATATGCTCGGGCGAGGCCTTTTTCCACAGCGCGAAGTCGTAGGAATGGCACTTGTCGCACTGGCCGTCGAGCTCGCGGGTGTTGGCGATGATATCGTCGAGGTTGCGGCCCGAAAGCTTTCCATAGCGGTATTTGGCGTTGTATTTCGCGACGTCGAAATAGACCGAGCCGTTGGCGACGTAGGCAAACCCGTCATCAATAATGCGTTTCACGAACTCGATCTGCTCGATGATATGGCCCGAGGCGTGGGGCTCGATCGAGGGGCTCTCGACATTGAGCGCGTCCATGGCTTTGTGGTAGCGCTCCGTATAGTAGTGGGCAATCTCCATGGGCTCGAGCTGCTCGAGGCGGGCTTTCTTGGCGATCTTATCCTCACCCTCGTCGGCGTCGTGCTCGAGGTGGCCTACGTCGGTGATGTTGCGCACATAGCGCACTTTGTAGCCCGCCGATTTCAGGTAGCGGAACATAAGGTCGAACGTCACGGCCGGGCGGGCGTGACCAAGATGCGGATCGCCATAGACCGTGGGGCCGCAGACATACATGCCCACGCGGCCGGGAACCAGGGGTTCGAACTCCTCCTTGCGGCGGGTGAGCGTATTGTAAAGTACGAGTTTGGAATTCATGTCGCAGTGATTATCGTATTGAACGTGTAAAAGTACAAAAAAAATTACAAATTCTTGGATTTTTGTCGTTTTCAGGCCGAAGCTCGCGGGGTCGGCTCGAAACAAGGTGCAGAGCAGGCCTCCGCGAGGCGGAGCTTCGGTCTGCCGACATGCTTTCAGAAGCCTGCCGAAGAGCAAACCATGAGGCCCGGCAACGTAACCGGACGCGGCCAGCCATGCATGAGTAACCGGGCCGACCAGGCCCGGCGACACGGCCGGCTAAAAATCGAGCACTTTATAGCGCCGCCGCACCTCATCCATAGGCATCGGCTCCTCGTAGTGCCACCATTCGCGGCGGTAAGGGACCAATCCGGCTTCGCGCATCACCTCCTTAAGCAATTCGCGGTTGGTGGCCGCGGCTTTAGTGATCTTGCCCGCCGCGACCAGCGCCGCTTCGCCGCCCGTGTGTGCCTCGTCGCCGAAGAAGTCGACCGGCGTACCCATATCGGCTTCGCATCCGCGCTCGTCGAGCAGCGTAACGTCGACCGCCACGCCGTAATTATGCCGTCCGCCGCGCGCCCCGTTGGCCACATAGACCTGATTCGCAGTGCCCTCGACAAGGCTGTACATCAGCCGCTGCACGCTTATCGGGCGCGCTGCGTCGACGACCAGGATTCGCCACCCGGGTCGCTTCGCGCGCAGAAGTTGCTGTGCCCGAACCACCTTCTTTGCAAAGTGCGGCAGAAAGTATGCCGTTTCGAGATCGCCATACATGTCCCGGCCCACGAAATTATCTTCGGTGGAGTAGATCAACTTCACGCGCAGCGTGGTGTCGACTTTTAGTATATCGACCAGACCCGCTGCCCGCATTTTAGGGTCGAACCCGGTCTGGGCCCGAGCAAAAGCACAGGCTGAAAGGGCCAAAATTAGGAGTATTGTCTTTTTCATCTGCATAAACTATAGTCGGCGCAAAAATAAGCAATATTCTACGAACCGGAGACGCGCAAGCCCTAATTCCTCATTGCTAATTGCTAATTGCTCATTGTTTTTTAGTACCTTTGCATCGACAATAACACAGCGCGTTGGTCTGACGCTTCAGTTTTTCCCTGCCTTGTTACCATTTCATCTGTTCCGGACGCGGTCCGGACACCAACGACATAATTAATGACATTCAAAGATTTACAACTCTCCGCACCTATTTTGCGTGCGGTCGAAGAGAAAGGATACGCCACACCCACCCCCATTCAGCAACAAGCCATTCCGCCCGTGCTGGCGGGCCGCGACCTGCTGGGTTGCGCACAGACCGGCACCGGCAAAACCGCGGCGTTCACGCTCCCCATGCTTCAGCTTTTAGACGCGCAGCCCCGCACGAAGGGACGCCGCGAGATCAAAGCCCTCGTCCTGACCCCCACCCGCGAGCTGGCCATCCAGATCGACGAGTGCTGCGACGACTACGCCGTGCATACCGACATCCGGCACACGGTGATCTACGGCGGCGTGAGCCAGGTCCCGCAGGTCAGGGAGCTCCAGCGCGGCATCGACATGCTCACGGCTACTCCCGGGCGCCTGCTGGACCTTATCGGCCAGGGACATATCACGCTCAAGCACGTCGAATTTTTCGTTTTAGACGAGGCTGACCGTATGCTCGACATGGGTTTTATCCATGACATCCGCCGCATCCTGCCCCTGCTGCCCCAGAAGAAGCAGACGCTATTCTTCTCGGCCACGATGCCGCCCTCGATCGCCAAGCTTGCCGAGGGCATTCTCCACAATCCGGTTCAGGTGCACGTCACGCCGCCCGCGTCGGTCGTAGACACCATCGAACAGAAACTGTTTTTTGTCGAGAAGGCCAAAAAGAGCGCACTGCTGGTCAGCCTTCTGAACGAATCGGACCTGGAGTCGGTATTGGTTTTTTCGCGTACCAAGCACGGCGCCGACCGCATAGCCAAGACCCTCACCAAGGCCGGCATCGCCGCGCGCGCTATCCACGGTGACAAGTCGCAGGGGGCACGTACGACCGCGATGACGGAGTTCAAATCGGGAAAGACGCGTGTGCTGGTCGCCACCGATATCGCCGCCCGCGGCATCGACATCAGCGAGCTGCCGCTGGTCATCAATTTCGACCTTCCGGAGGTTCCCGAGACCTACGTCCACCGCATTGGCCGCACGGGCCGCGCGGGACACGAGGGCGTAGCCTGGTCGTTCTGCTCAGAAGAGGAACGCGATTTGCTGAAAGATATCCAGAAGACCATAGGGCTCGCGATTCCCGCCGGTGCGCAATCTGTCGCGGGCGAGGATTCGCAACCGGTGTCGTTCGAAAAGCCGGCACCGAAACAGACAGCGCCCAAATCGAACCGCGGAGAGCAGCGGAACGAGCCGCGCGGCAATCGCCAGAACGGCTCTCAAAATGGCCCGGGCGACGGGAAAACCGCACACGACGACGGCCACCGTCCCGCCCGCAGCGGCAATCGTCCCTCGCGTAAGCCCCGGCGTTTTTCGCGCGGCAACGGTACCACCCCGAAATCCGGCGGCCAGCAGGGAGGAGCACACCGCAGCGCCTCTAAAAACCGCGACAAATAGTTATTTTTCAGCTTTGCCGCGGCAAAGCTGTCATCCCGCAGCCTCCGGCGGCGGAGGGATGAAACCTTCAGCCTGCGGCTTCAATTCACCCTCCGCAGGCTGCGCGACACAACGGAACAATACAAAGAGTAATGCCATTGCGAGGAGGTTCGCAATGACATCCAGGCATTACATAATAACCGCTGACCTCGTCTTGGTTTTTCTCCACCCGGCAAAATAAGTAAACTTACTTTTGCCCACGCCGTACGAAAACGTTGCAAATCGCCGTTAAATGATTAATTTTGCAAAGATAAAGCATAATCGACCGAATATGATATCCTACAAACGTTGGAACAACATCGCCGGCTGGGCGGTTTTTGCCGTCACGGCACTTACTTACCTGCTCACGATGGAGCCCGTGGCGAGCCTCTGGGACTGCTCGGAGTTCATCGCGACCTCCTATAAGCTCGAGATCGGACACCCTCCCGGGGCCCCGTTATTCATGCTCCTGGCGCGTCTGGCGACCATGTTCGCCCCCTCTCCCGAATATGTGGGTTTGACCGTCAACGCCATGAACTCCATCGCCAGCGCGTTCTGTATCCTGTTCATGTTCTGGACCATAACCCACCTGGCACGCCGGCTTGTCACGCGCAACGGCGGCCAATTGAACAACTCCAACATCGTAGCCATTCTGGGCGCGGGAGCCGTGGGAGCCCTGGCCTACACGTTCACCGACACGTTCTGGTTCTCGGCCTACGAGGGCGAGGTCTACGCACTTTCGTCGATGTTCACGGCGCTGGTGGTGTGGCTGATGATGAAGTGGGAGGAGCAGGCCGACGAGCCCCACAGCGCGCGCTGGATCATACTGATCGCCTACCTGATGGGTCTGTCGATCGGCGTGCATATCCTCAACCTGCTGTGTATTCCGGCGCTGGTATTTATCTATTACTTCCGCAAGACCGAGACGGCAACGTTCAAAGGCATCGCGATAGCCACGGTTGCCGCGGGTGCGATACTGATATTCATCAACAATATCATTATCCCCTACACGGTCTACATCGGCGCCATGGTCGACCTGCTGTTCGTCAACTCGCTGGGCCTGCCGGTCAATTCGGGCATCACGCTCTTCGCGCTGGCGCTTATCGGCGGCATGGGCTACGCGACGTGGGTCGCCTACCGCAAGGGTAAGGTCATCCTCAACACCATTCTGCTCTCGGTGACGATGATCCTCATCGGTTTCTCGTCCTACGCCTCGGTGACGATCCGCGCCGCGGCCAATCCGCCGATGAACAGCAACAACCCCAACAACCCCCACGCGCTGCTGGCGCTGCTGAACCGCGACCAGTACGGCGACCGTCCGTTGCTTTACGGCGCCTATTACTCCGCGCCGATCGAGGGTTACAAAGACAAATCGTTCTACTACCTCGACCAGGACGGCAAATACAAGGAGGCGACTATCATTACGGGCTACACCCACCCAGCCGAGTTCATGCATCTCTTCCCCCGCACATGGGACTACCGCAAGGCCAAGGAGTATCAGGAGTGGGCCGCCTACCGCACCAAGATCCAGACCATGCGCGACGAGAAAGGTAACGTAATACGCGATGCCTCGGGCCGTCCGATGCAGGGTGAGGTCATAGATTTCGGACACAAGAAGGTCTACAACGACGGGTATGAGACCCGCACGATCATCGAGCCCACGTTCCTCGAAAACCTCAACTTTTTCTTCAACTACCAGCTCTCGTACATGTACTGGCGCTATTTCATGTGGAATTTCGTGGGACGCCAGAGCGACATACAGCCTACCAAATCGTCGATAACCGACGGCAACTGGCTCTCGGGAATAAAGGCTATCGACGAGGTTTATCTCGGCCCGCAGGACGACCTGCCGCACGAGATTGCCGAGAACCGCGGACGCAACACCTACTATTTCCTGCCGTTTTTGCTGGGTCTTATCGGACTGATCTACCAGTTGAACCGCGACCAACGTAACTTTTCGATCGTTATGTGGCTGTTCGTGATGATGGGTATCGCGCTGGTGGTCTACTTCAACACCTCGCCCGGCGAGCCCCGCGAACGCGACTACGTTTATGCGGGTTCGTTCTACGCCTTCTCGATCTGGATAGGCTTCGGTGTGCTGGCACTGCGCGATCTGCTGGTGTGGCTATCGAAGCGCAATAACGTGGCGACAGCCGCCGCCGCGACCGTTTTGGCGATGGGCGTTCCGGTGCTGTTGGCCGCCCAGAACTGGGATGACCACGATCGCGGACACCGCACGCTGGCCAACGACATCGGTTGGAACTACCTCCAGTCGACGCTGCCCAACTCGATCATCCTCAACTACGGCGACAACGACACCTTCCCGCTGTGGAACAACCAGGAGGTCTACGGCGTACGTCCCGACGTACGCATCATGAACACCTCCTACCTGGGCGGCGAGTGGTATATCGACGAGATGAAGACCCGGGCCAACGACGCCCCGGGCGTTCCCTTCTCGCTGCCCAAGAGCAAATACAGCTTCGTCAACGACTGGGTTCCGGTGGATAACCGCATCGACCGCCCGGTCGATATCAGGGAGATCATCGAATTTGTCCGCTCGGAAGATCCTCGCACCAAGACCAAGCTATCGGACGGATCGTCGATCGACTTCATCCCCTCGAAGCGCATCGCCCTGCCGGTGAACAAGCAAAACGCGCTCGAATCGGGCATCGTGGCCGAGAAAGACCGCGACATGATGGTCGACACGGTATACATCAACCTGCGCAAGCAGTCGATCGACAAAAATCAATTGATGATCCTCGATATGCTGGCCAACTTCGACTGGAAGCGTCCTATCTATATGACGCAGGTCTACATCATGCAGGATCTGGGGCTGATGGACTACCTCCAGTTCGACGGCTACGCCTACCGTCTGGTGCCGATCCTCACGCCGGTGCAAAGCGCCTGGGACATCGGCCGCATCGACACCGAATACACGCTGCCGCTGCTGCGCGACGTCTTCCGCTACGGCAATATCGAGGACCCGAGGGTCTACACCGACTACTTCGTGCAGTATAATTTGAGCGCCTCGCACGCCCGCGATTCGTTTGCGCGCGTGGCCAAGGAACTTATGCGCGAGGGCCGTGCCGAGGAGGCTGTCGAATTGCTCGATCTGGGACTGAAGCGCCTGCCGACCTCGCAACTGCGCTTCACCGACGCCAACACCTATCCGTTCCTCGAGGCATACTATGCCGCCTCGGCATTCGGCGTGGAGGGTGCGGCCGAGAAGGGCGACGCCCTGCTGCGCGAATATGCAAAGACGCTTATCGAGTATATCGAATATTACCTCCGCTTCGACGGCGTGAAGGCCGACATGGTTTCGGATATCATCGACGACAAGCTCGACGAGCTGGGCGAGGCCTACTACATAGCCTCCTACGCCAACCGCCGCGAGGTGATCGCCGAACTCAACGCCTACTACCGTACGCTGGGCGTCACCGAGGAGAATCTGATCGACGTGGGCGACAAACCCCATAGCGACACGATCCTGATGCCGGCGAAGTAATTTCGGCAAGCAGACAGACAGCGAAAAGCCCTCCATGAAAAGGAGGGCTTTTTTCACTCTGGCATACATAATTAATAAATTAGACCCAGCCTGCTTTCATATATATTGTCGTATATTTATAGCAGATATTTATTTAAACAACATAACTCCTTTATAATGAAGACTCTGTTACAGATAGGCATTTGCCTGTTATTCGCCGCAGGATTCGCAGCCTGCGAGAGCGATGAAACCCCGACGACCGGGCATCTGGTAGTAAACAGCGGCCAGGCGGCCACAATTTTCATATCCACCGAAGCCGGCAACTTGCTTATCGGCAAAGAAGTTTCGGGTGGAAAATTCGAAACGGATCTGAATCCGGGCAACTACTCCTTCTCGTCGACGCCCGGAGGAGGAGGCAGCAGCGGCATAAATTACTTCCAGATAAGAGCCGGACACACGACGGTAATTTATAATAGCAGCACGATCACAATAACACATAAATAACGAAAAAGCCCTCCCGAAAAAAGGAGGACTTTTTACTATTGCATATAAGGACCGCTATTATTTCTTCTCGGCACCCTTGGGGGTATTGCGGTTATAGAGGAATCGCTTGATCTTCTGCGTCGGGGTCTTCACGAACTCATCTTCCTCCTCGACGACCTCCGAGATGCGCGAGAAACGGTTGACCTTCGAGTTCACATAATCCATGATCTCCTTTTTAAGCTGCTCGGTCTTTGCCTCCCAGGCCTCTTTCTTGGTCTCCCACTCCTCTTTCCAGTCGTCGATCATCGCCTCGATCTCGTCGCTGTTGAAGTGCACCAGCGCCACAAGGCGGCCTTCCTGCTCCGTAACAATCGAATCGGCGATGCTGACGTGGGAATTCAGAACGCTCTCGATATCCTCGGGGTAGATATTCTCACCGCCGGGGCCCACGATCATATTCTTAAGGCGGCCCTTGATGTAGAGCCAGCCGTCCTTGTCGAACTCTCCGAGGTCGCCCGTGCGGAACCAGCCGTCGGCTGTAAAGGCCTCCTTGGTGGCCTCCTCATTCTTGTAATATCCGAGCATCACGCTGGGCGACAGCGCTACGACCTCGCCCTGATTGGTCTCGGGATTGATATTTTCGAGTCGCAGTTCCACGCCCGGAACCTGCGGTCCCGTCGAGCCCAGGCGCACCTGCACCGGAACGGCTCCGGCCAGCAGCGGCGCGGTCTCCGTGAGTCCGTAGCCGATGGCGTAGGGAACTTTAGCTTCGAGCAGGAACTGCTCGGTTCCGCGGTCGAGCTTCGCGCCTCCGATACCGAGGAAGCGGATGCGGCCGCCGAAGAGTTTCACCAGCTTCTTGCCCGCAACGCGGTGCAGGTAGCGGCGCATGAAACCGATCTTGTAGAGCGTACGCCAGAAGCCGTTGGAGTTGAACTTGGCAAGGACCTGGTGACGGTAGATCTTCTCGATGATCAGCGGCACAATAAGCATCAGCGTGGGACGCACCTGACGCAGCGCCGGCATCAGCGCCGAGGCCGTGGGCGGGCGGTCGAGGTAGCAAACCTTGGCCCCCTTGGCGAACGGGTATACCAGTCCGATCGAGCACTCGTAGGTGTGCGACAGCGGCAGCACCGAGAGGAAAACATCGTCCTCGTCGATCGGGAAGATCGCGTAGTCGATCTCGACCTGCGCAGCGAGCGCCGAATGTGTCAGCATCACGCCCTTGGGTTTAGAGGTCGTACCCGACGTGTAGATGATCACCGCAAGGTCATTGGGCTCGGGAATAGCAGTATGGCCCTCACTGCGGACGCGCTGCGAGATGATACCCAGGTTCTTGGTACGCACCACGACGTTGAAACGTTCGATGGTGGTCTTCGAAAGTTTGGTGAAGAGTTTATCCGACACGAGGAGCGCCTTGGCCTCCGAATGTTCGATGATAAGGTCCAATTCCTCGCCCGAGAAGTCGGGAAGGATCGGAACCACAACCATACCCGCCGATGCGACGGCGAAATATCCTACGCCCCAGTTGGGCATATTGCTGCTCAAAAGCACGACCTTGTCGCCGGGAACCAATCCCGACTCGGTGAGTATCTCCTGCACGCGCTTAATACGGCGGCCGGCCTCGGCGTAAGTGACGTCCTCACCCTCGAGCATCGTGTAGGCGATCCTCGACGAGAACTTTTCGACGCTGTTTTGGACCAGTTCGTAAAGTGTACTGATTGTCATATTCGTTAGTAGATAAGTGCGCTTTTATAACGCGAATTTCGGGGCAAAAGTACTAAACTTTATATAAAAAACACTATTTTTGGACACAAATATAACGAAACCCGGGCCCAGGGCTCTGGCGAACATGTCTGCCGGAGTTTTCCGGGACACATATTTATATATACCAACCGCACGATGCTCCGCAACAGCCAGATAAAAGCGCTCGCCGCAGCCGCAGGGTTCGACCTCTGCGGAGTCGCTCCCTGCCGGCATCTGGCCGGGAACGAGGCGTGGCTCGGGTCGTGGCTCGCCAACGGCTACCATGCTTCGCTCGGGTATATGGAGCGTAACGCCGACAAACGCTGCGATCCCCGTAAGCTGGTCGAGGGAGCGCGCACGGCGGTGGTCTGCGCCGTAGCATATAAGAATCCCGCGAGCGAGGGTTATCCCGAGGGGCATCGGACCAAAGTCGCGTCGTATGCCTGCGCGGCCGACTATCACGTCACCATACGCTCGATGCTGGAGAGCGTTTTAGAGGAGTTGCGGGCTGCTGTTCCCGGACTTTCGGGCCGTGCGTTCGTCGACACGGCGCCCGTTCTGGAAAAGCAGCTGGCGGTGGAAGCCGGGTTGGGGTGGATAGGACGCCAGTCGCTGCTGGTAACGCCTTCGCATGGAAGTTATGTGCTTCTGGGAGAGATTCTTATGACCGACGAGGCCGACCATTACGACACCCCTTTCGAGGGCTCGCGCTGCGGACGCTGCCGCAATTGCATCGACAGCTGCCCCACGGGCGCTATCGTCGCGCCGAGGGTCATCGATGCCGGACGCTGCATCTCCTGCCATACCATAGAACGCCGGGGCACCGAGGAGCTCAAGCCCGACCTCGACGGCTGGATATTCGGCTGCGACCGCTGCCAGAGCTGCTGCCCTCACAACCAGCACGCTCCCTTCCACGCAAATCAGGCGTTCGACCCGCTGTTCGACCCGCTGGCGATGGACGCCGCGGCGTGGCGCTCGCTCTCCGAAGAACAATTCACGGAGCTGATGGGCCACACGCCGCTCACACGCAGCGGGTTGGAACGGATACGGGCAAATATCGAAGAATAGTCTTTTTCAGACCGAAACTCGCGGAGAGCTGGCATAAGCGGCGCAAACAGCAGGTTTTGGTTCTCCCCTCAACTATGCAGTCGTACTACTCCGCAGATTCGGGAACGCCTGCATCTTCGGTGGTAACGCCCGCCGATCCGGCAACGGCAGTGCTGTCCGCGGCAGGCGGAACAACTGCATCTGCAGGAGCAGGGGCAATAGGGGTTGCAGGAGCTGCAGGAGCAGCCGCAGGAGCAGAAACAGGAGCAGAAACAGGAACAGAAACAGGAACAGAAACAGGAACAGGAACAGCTGCCCCCTTCAACTTCGCATCCTTTTTATTCGTGTAATACGTGATTTTCTCGCGCGCTTTCGCCGCGTCGTCCGCATATTTGAAATCTGTCCTGGCGGCCACAGCCTCATAAACCTCCATTCCCCTCTCATACCACGCCACGTCGCCGCTCGACATGAACATCTCGCAGTAGCTCGCCGCCAGATTCAGCGCCACACCTGTATTGTCGGGGTCGGCGGCCAAGCCTTTCTCGAAAACGGTTGCAGCCGCTGCGTAATCTTTGTTATTTAACACCTTATCTCCCTGGAGTTTATACACTTTGGCCATCCAGACACGAGCCTTATCACGTGCCTGCGTATCCTCGTAAAGTTCTGCGAGTTCGACCGACTTTTCGAAATTCTTAAGCGCCACGTTATAGTTTTTGTTGCGCGCGGCCTCACCGCCCAACATGAAATAGCACGCGGGAAGCGATTTTTTGGCAGTAGCCACAAGGCGCGTGGCCTCGTCGTTGTCGGCGCCGAGCTCCACGACTTTTTCGAATTTCGCCGCTGCCTCGGTGAAGTTCCGGGCTCCGTAGGCCGCAGCTGCTTCATTATAGATCGTCTCGACGTCCTCCTGCGCGGAGAGCGTGACCACGGTAAACAGCGCTATAATAGTTATAAATAATTTCTTCATTTTTCCAATATTTTACGCCGTCCGGCGAACGCATCGTTCACAAAAATAGTTTTTTTTCTCGACATCCGCGCAAGACTAATCGCGCAATCCGGCAAAAAACGAGGTCATCAGCTCCTCACACTCGGCACCCAGCACTCCGGCGGCGATCGTCGTCTTGGGGTGAAATACGGTCTCCGAATAGCGGCGGTAGCCCTTTTTGGGATCGTCGGCGCCCCATACCACGCGGCTCACCTGCGCCCAGCCGATGGCCCCGGCGCACATGATACACGGCTCGACGGTGACGTACAACGTGCAACCCTGCAGGTACTTGCCTCCTATGGTCGACGCCGCGGCCGTCAAGGCCTGCATCTCGGCGTGAGCCGTGGGATCGGAGAGCGTCTCGACAAGATTGTGTCCCCTGCCGATGACCGCCCCGTCGGCCACGACGACCGCGCCGATAGGCACCTCCTGCCCGTTTAACGCCTTGCGCGCTTCGTTTAGTGCTAAACGCATGTATTTTTCGTCGTCCTGCTGTTGGCTCATGGCGTAATTTTTTACAAAAATAACGATTTTCTTTCTCCTTTTTCTTAACTTTGCGAGTTACAAGCGTAAAACGAACAAAAAAAATATATTTTCATGTACAGAACCCACACCTGCGGCTGTTTGAGAGCCGAAAATGTGAACCAGACCGTCACCCTTGCCGGCTGGGTGCAGAAAGTCCGCAACCTCGGCGCCATGACTTTCATCGACCTGCGCGACCGCTACGGCCTGACCCAGGTCGTCGTCGAGGAGAACTCGCCCGCCGAAGCGCGCGCCACGGCCGAGCAGCTGGGCCGCGAATGGGTCGTTCAGGTCGTGGGCAAAGTCATCGAGCGCCAGGCTAAGAACCCCAAAATGGCCACCGGCGACATCGAGGTCGCGGCCGAAAAGGTCGTGGTCCTGCACGAGGCCGAAACGCCCCCGTTCACCATCGAGGAGAACTCCGACGGCGGTGACGATATCCGCATGAAATACCGCTACCTCGACCTGCGTCGTCCGCCGCTGCAGCGTAATATGATCCTCCGCCACAAAATGGCACAGGAGATCCGCCGCTTCCTTTCGGACGAAGGATTTTTGGAGATCGAGACACCGTATCTGGTAAACTCGACGCCGGAGGGTGCCCGCGACTTCGTGGTTCCGAGCCGCATGAGCCCCAACCAATTCTACGCGCTGCCCCAGTCGCCGCAGACCCTCAAACAGCTTTTGATGGTCGCCGGCTACGACAAATATTTCCAGATCGTGCGCTGCTTCCGCGACGAAGACCTGCGCGCCGACCGTCAGCCCGAATTCACGCAGATCGACTGCGAGATGTCGTTCGTGGAGCAGGAAGACGTTCTGGAGATCTTCGAGCGCTGGGCCAGGCATATGTTCCGCACGGTGATGAATATCGAACTGCCGGAGTCGTTCCAGCGCATGCCCTGGCAAGAGGCGATGGAGAAGTACGGTTCGGACAAGCCCGACCTGCGCTTCGGCATGGAGTTCTCGGACATCACCGACCTCGCGAAAGGCCATGGCTTCCCGGTCTTCGACGATGCCGAATACATCACCGGATTTGCTGCAACGGGTTGCGCTTCGTACACGCGCAAGCAGATTGACGCGCTGACGGAATTCGTCAAGCGCCAGCAGATCGGCGCCAAGGGACTTATCTGGATCCGCATCGACGAGGAGGGGATCAAATCTTCGGTCGATAAATTCTATACGCCTGAACAAGTGGCGGCCATGGCCGACCGCTGCGGCGCCAGGAAGGGCGACATGGTGTTCATCCTCTGCGGCAAAAAATATAAGACGCTCACGCAGTTGTGCGCGCTTCGCCTGGAGGTCGGCGAGCAGCTCGGCCTTCGCGACCCCAAGAAATTCGCTCCACTGTGGGTCGTCGACTTCCCGCTGTTCGAGTGGGATGACGAAACGCAGCGCTTCTACGCCGTGCACCACCCCTTCACCTCGCCCAAACTCGAGGACGTGCAGTACCTCGACAGCGACCCCGGCCGCGTGCGTGCCAACGCCTACGACTTTGTCTGCAACGGCACGGAGATAGGCGGCGGTTCGATCCGCATCCACGATTCGGCACTCCAGGGCCGCATGTTCGAGTTGCTGGGCTTCACCGCCGACGAGGCCGATGCGCGCTTCGGTTTCCTGATGAACGCGTTCAAATACGGCGCGCCTCCCCACGGCGGTCTGGCGTTCGGTTTCGACCGCCTCTGCTCGCTGTTCGGCGGTTCGGAGTCGATCCGCGACTACATCGCCTTCCCCAAGAACAACGCAGGCCGCGACGTGATGCTCGACGCACCCGGATTCATCGACCAGGCGCAGTTGGACGAGCTCTATCTTGGTTTGATTAAACCCGAAGCATAATATGATCCGTCTGAATGTTTTTATATCGACCACCGAGGCCAACCGCGCCAAGGTTATAAACATCGCCAAAGAGCTTGTCGCCGCATCGCTCAAAGACAAAGGCTGTATAGCCTACGATCTCTACGAGAGCTCGACGCTGCCCGACGAGCTGATGATCTGCGAGACGTGGGAGGACGAAGAGGCTCTCGAAGCCCACAGCAACGCTACCCACTTCACGACGCTCGTGCCGCGCATCAAGGCGCTGGCCGATATGATGCTGGAGCAGTTCAAATTTTAGATACGGGGAGCTATGAAACCGTCGACGATCAACAAACCGGCCACCGGAATGTGGATGTGGTTTATATTTTCGGTACTATATCTGGCGGCCGTGATAGGCTTGCTTGTAAGGCATTATCTTACCGACGGACAGACCTCCACGGCGTGGTGTCTTTTAGCCGTCGGGCTTTTCAACGCTTTGAATTTCGCCAAGCAGTGCCGCAAAGTTCGCACGGAAAGGCTCGACGAAGAGCAGGGGTAACATCAGCGATGATACCAAAAAAGGCAGACTGATCAGCCTGCCTTTTTTAATATAGATTAGTGTAATTACTCTTTCTCAACGATCAGCGTCACCTTCAGCGTCTGCTTATTGCCGATATCGAAAACCTTGACCACCGACTGCAGATCGAGCGTATGATCGGCCTGCAACAGCACCGTGGGACGGTCCTCGCCCGTGCGGTCGCCGGCAAGGCGCGCAAGCGTGGGCTCGATATCCTCAAAACGCACCTCCTGGTCCTCGATGTAGTAGCGCTTGTCGCGCGTGATGCTCATATTTATATTTTTCTTGGCGGCGATCTGCTCCGAGGTGGTCGCTTTGGGCAGCATGACCTTGATCGCCATGGGCGTAGCCATCGTGGCGATGATCAGAAAAAACAGCAGCAGGAAGAACATAATATCGTTCAACGAGGCGGTGTACACCTCGGCGCCACTGGATTTTTTACGCTCGATCTTCATCTCTCAACTCGGAATTATACGCGGCTGCTCTTACCCTGGCGCGACATCACGATCGCCTTCAGAAGTTCATTGCCGCCCTTGTCGAGCGTCAGAAGGATCATCTCGATACGGCGGTTTAATACATAGTAACCCACATAGGCGATGATGCCGACCAGCAGTCCCGTTCCCGAGCAGATCATCTTCTGGTACAATCCGTCGGAGATCGACGAGATGCTCAAATCGTTGGTAAGCGAGATGTTGAAAAAGATCTTGATAACGCCGAAAATGGTACCCAGGAAGCCTAGCATGGGGGCAATCGCCGCGATCATACTCAAATAACCGATAGCGCCCTCGGATTTGGCCAGTGCCTGACGCGCCTCGACCTGCATATCCTCCTCGAGGTTTTTCTCGGGCAGATCGGCGCTCTGAATCGCCGCGACGGCCATCTGACCCAGCGCCGATTCGCTTTTCCCGGCCACTTCGAGGGCCTTGTCCGTGTCGCCTTTATGGATCAGACTGATCAGGTGGGCGAACCATTTGGGGTTCACCGTGCGGAGTTTTTGCACGACAACCCACGTGTCGACCATGAAGAATATGGTGAATCCGAAGAGGACGAAGAGCGGGATCATGATCCAGCCGCCCTTCATGACCATCGTGAAGAGATTTATGCTTGCTTCGGCCTGCGCGGCGTCGGCTGCTGCTTGGAGTAATATCATAAGGTATGTTATATGAGAATTTCGAGGTGTAAAATTAGTTCTAAATTTTCGAATTCACAATTTCTGGCCGATAAATGCAGTTATTTGGGGCGACTTTTGCCGGAACGAAAAAAAAGCGTAATTTTGGAAGATAATTTTTTCATTCTTAATTTTCAATTAGCGAAGCTATGTCCGCACCCCTCGCCGAACGACTGCGCCCCAAGACCATTGACGAGTACATTGGTCAGGAGCATCTCGTGGGTAAAAACGGGGTGTTCCGCAAATTCTTCGAGACGGGGAATGTTCCCTCGTTCATTCTGTGGGGACCTCCGGGCGTGGGTAAGACCACGTTGGCGAAGATCGTCGCCACACAACTGAACCGTCCTTTTTTCACCCTTTCGGCCGTTTCGGCGGGCGTGAAGGACGTGCGCGACGTGATCGATGCGGCCAAAAAACAGCGGTTTTTCGACTCGCGGCCGCCGTTTTTGTTCATCGACGAAATCCACCGCTTCAACAAATCGCAGCAGGATTCACTGCTCGGAGCCGTGGAGCAGGGCATCGTCACGCTCATAGGCGCCACGACCGAAAACCCCTCGTTCGAGGTTATCTCGCCGCTTTTGAGCCGCTGCCAGGTCTATATTCTCAAACCGATGACCAACAACGAACTGCAAACGCTGCTGGACCGCGCGCTGACCACCGACGAGGAGCTCAAAAAACGCAAGATCGAGGTCAAAGAGACCGAGGCCCTGTTCACCTTTTCGGGCGGCGACGCGCGCAAACTGCTCAATATTCTCGACATACTTTTAGGCGCCACCGACGGCAAGCTGAAGATCACCGACAAGTTCGTCGTCGACTGCCTGCAGCAGAACATCGCCCTCTACGACAAGAACGGCGAGCAGCACTACGACGTGATCTCGGCCTTCATCAAGTCGGTGCGCGGCAGCGATCCCAATGCCGCGGTCTACTATCTGGCGCGCATGCTTGCCGGCGGCGAGGAGCCGCGGTTTATTGCCCGGCGACTGGTAATTCTGGCTTCGGAGGACATAGGTTTAGCTAATCCCAACGGTCTGCTGCTGGCCAACGCCTGCTTCGACACAGTGCACAAGATCGGCATGCCCGAGGCCCGCATCACGCTGGCCGAGACAACGATATATCTGGCAACCAGTCCCAAGAGCAACTCGGCATACATGGCCATCAACAAGGCGCTGGCGCAGGTCGAGCACGACACCACCAACCGCCCTGTGCCGCTGCACCTGCGCAACGCACCGACCAAACTGATGGACAAGGCGGGCTACGGCAAGGGGTATAAATACGCCCACGACTTCGAGGGCGGATTCGCAGAACTGGAGTTCCTGCCCGAGGGTCTCGAGGGCACGGCGTTCTACACCCCCAACCCGGGCAACTCCACCGAGGCCAAGATCGCCGAGCGGATGAAGATGCTGTGGAAAGACAAGTATAAGTAGGTGACTTTTACTATTTTCTGCCGCCGTCGATCCCGCTCTGTCGCAGTCGCCGCCTTTGGCGTCGTTTACAAGTCTGCTCCTCCCCTAAATCCCCTCCTTGGAGGGGACTTCGGCTGCGCCGAACTAATTTTTTATTTTTAATTCTTAATTACCGAAGGTATGAGGCGCATAGGCATCATTTCCGACACCCACGGAACTTTCGACGACACGCTGCGGGAATTTCTGAAAGACGTCGACGAAATATGGCACGCGGGCGATATCGGCTCGCTCGAGGTCGCCGACCAGATCGCGGCCTTCAAGCCATTGAGGGCCGTGAGCGGCAATATCGACGGCGGGATGACGCGCCGCGTGTATCCCGATTTCCTGCCGTTCGAATGCGAGGGCGTGCAGGTGCTTATGACCCATATCGGCGGCTACCCGCGCCACTACGACCCGCGCGCCGTGGCCAGGATTCAGGCCCTGAAACCCAAGCTCTTCATCGCCGGGCACTCCCATATTCTAAAAGTTATCTACGACCCGGTTTACGACCTGCTGCACGTCAATCCCGGTGCCGCCGGAGAGTATGGATCCCACAAAGTACGCACCGCCCTTCGCATGGTCGTCGACGGCGCCGAGATGCGCGACATGGAGGTCGGCGAATGGCCGCGAAAGCAATAGAGAACAACTCGAAAAGCCAACAAAAGCCCGCCGCAAAGGCAATAAAGAGCCGCGTTGAGAACAGCAGAGAGCAGCCGCGAAAGCGCCGACACCCCCACAAAACACACATTTCGCAAAAATTCTTATAGATTAAAAAAATTTATAAACTTAATCTATTATCAATCAGTGTGGTATGCAACAGCCCAGAAAGTTAACATAATATCGGGTAATCCGCAGGCGTTAGTTGTGCAGAAAAATCACAATTACGCCACATGCAGATTAAAATTTCCAAAACGCTCGAGGGCATCATCGCCCGCACGGCATTCAACACCGCCAAGGCAGGAATCACCCACTCTTATAAGGACCTCCTCGCCTTGGAGTTGCTGCGCGACGACGGCACCATGTCCTACCAGATGCTCTCCTCGCGCCTCAAAAACTGGGAGCTTTACCAGGCTCTGCTGCGCATCGAGCGCGAGGTTCTCGACGCCAAATCCACCGCGACGCAGACTCCCGAGGAGTTTTTCAGCGCTTTCACCGAGGAACTTCGCGCACTGCCCGGCGTCGGGCGCAGCGTATCGTCGGCCCACGCCCTGCAAGCGATCGTCGGCGACCGCTCGACGGCCACCTCGCGCGTACTCGAGATGTACGGCGTAACGGCCGAGGTTATAACCTCCGAAATACGCAAATTCTCGATCGGCGAAGACCTCCACGCCGACATTCAGGTCCACATGCTCGATTTCTCGGAGGAGAACAAGCCCGAGGGCAAATCGGCCCCGCACCTGCTCGACAAGTTCGGCACCAACCTCACGCGCATGGCCGCCGAGGGCAAGATCGACCCCGTCGTAGGCCGCGAGCACGAAATAGAACGCGTGGTGCAGATTCTCTCGCGCCGCAAAAAGAACAACCCCATACTCATCGGCGAGGCCGGCGTGGGCAAAAGCGCCATCGTCGAGGGGCTCGCACTGCGCATCGCCGCCGGCGACGTACCTTACACTATTGCGGGCAAGACATTATTTTCGCTCGACGTATCGTCGCTCGTAGCAGGCACGAAGTTCCGCGGAGAGTTCGAGGAGCGTATGCAGCAGTTGCTCGACGAACTCAAGAAAGCCAAGGATACCATTATATTTATCGACGAAATACACACCATCGTGGGTGCCGGTTCGACCCAGGGCAGCCTTGACACGGCCAACATACTCAAACCGGCCTTGGCGCGCGGCGAGCTCCAGACCATCGGGGCCACGACGCTTGACGAATACCGCGAAAATATCGAAAAGGACTCGGCCCTCGAACGCCGTTTCCAGAAGGTCGTCGTGGAGCCCACGACGCCCGAGCAGACCCTCGAGATCCTGCGCAGCATCGCGCCCCACTACGAGCGCCACCACAAGGTGCGCTACACCGGCGAGGCGCTCGAAGCCTGCGTAGAGCTCACCGGGCGCTATATCACCGACCGCCACTTCCCCGACAAGGCCATCGACGTAATGGATGAGGCCGGCTCGCGGATGCATCTGCGTTCGGCGCAAGAGCCCGGCGAACTGCGCGAGATCGAAACCGCACTGAACGAGGCGAAGCGCGAGCGCTGCGAGGCCGTCGAAGCGATGGTCTACGAGAAGGCGTCGGCGGCGCGTGTGAAGGAGATAGCGCTCAAATCGAAGCTCGGCGAGAGTCGCGCGGAGTGGCAGCGTTCGCTCGGTGAGACTCCGACCGAAATATCGGCAGCACATATCGCCAGCGCCATAACCTCGATAACGGGGATTCCGGCAGAGCGTGTGTCGTCGGGTGAGATGAACCGTCTGAAAGTTTTGCACGAGCACCTCGCAAGCCGCGTCGTGGGCCAGGACGAAGCCGTGGAGAAGATATCGCGCACGATCCGTCGTTCAAAAGCCGGACTCAAAGACGAGAACCGTCCCATAGGCGTATTCCTCTTCGTGGGACCGACCGGCGTGGGTAAGACGCTGCTGGCGAAGGAACTTTCGAAGTGGCTGTTCGACGAACACCGCGGGCTGATACGCATCGACATGAGCGAATACGCCGAGAAGCACAACGTGGCGCGGTTGATCGGCTCGCCTCCGGGATATGTGGGTTACGGCGAGGGCGGGCAGCTCACCGAGGCGGTACGCCGCCAGCCTTATGCCGTGGTGCTGTTCGACGAGATCGAGAAGGCGCATCCCGAGGTCTTCAATTCGATGCTGCAGATCTTCGATGAGGGGCATCTCACAGACGGTTCGGGCCGCCGCGTAGACTTCCGCAACACCATCATCATCATGACCTCGAACGCGGGTTCGCGCAGTGTGGTTCAGAAATCGGTGCAGGTGGGCTACAGCACCACCTCGAAAAGCGCGACGGCGGTCGCGGCGCCCTCGGGCGAATACCGCAAGGCGCTGGAGCAGACGTTCGCGCCTGAATTTCTCAACCGCATCGACGATATCGTCATGTTCCGCACGCTGGAGATCGCCGACGTGGAGCGTATCATCGAGCTGGAGCTGCGCGGTCTGCTCGACCGCACCCGGAAACTCGGCTACAGGGTCAAGATCACCGACTGCGCCAAGCGCCGTCTGGCGGCCATGGGCTACGAATCTCGCTACGGAGTCCGCTCTTTGAAACGCACGCTCACCGACAACGTCGAGGAGCCGCTCTCGGAGTTGATAATCGACGGCAAACTCCACGAGGGCGACACCGTGGTCGTCGAGGCCGACAAGGCGCAGGGGGTCCGGTTGCGCGTGGCGTAACCTTCAACACACAATGCACAGCCTGGCGGATACACGAGGCGGCGGGGAGTGCAATCATTGTGAATTGTGAATCGAGCATTAGAATTTAAAAAGCGGCGTCGCAAAACGCCGCTTTTTTCGTACCTTTGCAATCCAATTTCGCAGCATATGTACAGTTTTTCGAGATATAAGGAGCAATACAAATCCAATCTGAAGCTCGCCTTTCCGATCATGCTCACCCAGCTGGGGCAGATCACCACCCAGTTCATCGACAACATCATGGTAGGCCACTACGGCGGCGACGACCCCGTACCCCTTGCCGCGGTGTCGTTCGGCGGCGCGGTGTTCTTCATCTTCTTCATCGCGGCATTGGGCGTCGCGCTGGGACTCACACCCCTCGTGGGCGAGCTCTACGCCCAGGGCGACCGCAAGAAATCGGCGGGACTGCTGCAGAACGGAATCATCTTCTACACGCTGCTGGGCGTGGCGATGTCGGCCATACAATATGCCATCATTCCGCTGCTGTACCATCTCGGACAGCCCGTCGAAGTGGTCGATATGGCCATACCGTTCTACCGGCTGATCGTCTTGAGCCTGCCGTTCATGATGCTCTTCTTCGCCTTCAAACAGTTCCTGGAGGGTGTGGGGAACACGCGCGTCGAACTGGCCGTGACGATCGTCGTGAACCTTGCCACGGTATGCTTCAACTACGTCTTCATCTTCGGCAACTTCGGATTTCGCGAAATGGGCGCCGAAGGCGCCGGACTGGGCACGCTGTTGGCACGGGCCATAGCCCCCGTACTGATGATCGGCTACTTCCTCTGCCGCTCGAAATACCGCTCCTACCTCGACGGATTTTCGCCCCGCAACTATTCGTGGGCAATCATCGGCAAACTGCTGCAAATGGGACTTCCGATCGCCCTGCAGATGTTCCTCGAGGCGCTGGCCTTCGTGGGCACGGGTATCATGATGGGCTGGCTGGGAACCGAGGCCATGAGCGCCAACCAGATAGCCATCACCATCGGTAACTGCGCCTTTATGATCATCATGTCCATCGGCGCCGCCACCACGATCCGCGTGTCGCACGCCTACGGAGCCCGCAACATCGGCGAGATGGCGCTGGCTTCCAAGGCCTCATACCACCTCGTGCTGGTGCTCAACGCCCTGGCGGCGATCATCTTTATCACCATGCGCAACTATATCCCGATGATCTTCACCACCAACGCCGAAGTCATAGCCATCACCTCCAACCTGCTGATATTCTCGGCGCTGTATCAGCTTTCGGATGGCATTCAGAACGTCTCGGTGGGTGTTTTGCGCGGTTTTCAGGACGTAAAAATCATCATGCCCATAGCCTTCATTTCGTATATCGTACTCAATCTGCCGGTGGGTTATCTGTTCGGCTTCGCACTCGGCATGGGGCCTGCGGGACTGTTCCTGGGCTTCACGTTCGGGCTCTCGGCGGCGGCCGTGATGCTTATTATGCGTATCCGCAAGAGTTTGCGACGCCTGCGGGCAAGCGTCAATTAAGACCAAAAATGAAATATTAGAAAATATTTTGTATATCTTTACACAAAATATACCCCCATCAAATGGATAACGAAAAACAACATACCGGATGCTGTAAACCCGAAGTCGGCCGCGGCTGCTCATTCTGCAACGGCGGCGAGGAGGCCGAAGCCATTCTCAACGAGGGTTGCTTCAAGCTCCACGAAACGCCCTGGCTCGAGGAGTATCCGGACAACGTGCCTACCGACATCGTCGAGGTACGGTTCAAAAATACCCGCCGCTCATTCTACCAGAACGCCGCGGGGCTGCAGCTCAAGCGCGGCGATATCGTCGCCGTGGAGGCTTCGCCCGGCCACGACATAGGCATCATCTCGCTCACGGGCGACATGGTGGCGCGTCAGATGAAACGCACGGGTTTCAACCCCTTCAACGGCGAGTTCAAGAAGGTCTACCGCAAAGCCAAACCCTACGACATCGAGCGCTGGCAGGAGGCTATCGCCATGGAACACGAGACGATGATCCTCTCGCGCCAGATCGCCGCCGACATGGGTCTGAACATGAAGATCGGCGACGTGGAGTACCAGGGCGACAAGATCAAAGCTATTTTCTACTACATAGCCGACGAAAGAGTTGACTTCCGCGAACTGATCAAAGTCTTCGCCGAGAAGTTCCACATCCGCATCGAGATGAAGCAGATCGGTGCGCGTCAGGAAGCGGGCCGCATCGGCGGTCTGGGCGCCTGCGGAAGAGAGCTGTGCTGCTCGGCATGGATCGCGAGCTTCACGAGCGTAACGACCGGCGCCGCGCGTGCGCAGGACATCTCGCTTAACCCCCAGAAGCTGGCGGGCCAGTGCTCGAAGCTCAAGTGCTGCATGATGTATGAGTACGACACCTATGTCGACGCCCGCAAAGTCATGCCGCGTCTGCGCGAACCGCTGCAGACCGAGGCCGGAGAATTCTTCCTCTTCAAGAGCGATGCGCTGGCCGGCACGATGACCTTCTCGGCGAGCAAGGACTCGCTGGCCAACCTGGTCACTCTTTCGATAGAGCGCGTGCGCGAGATCGTATCGATGAACCGCAACGGCAAGAAACCCGAGCAGCTGCTCGCTGCCGAAGATATACGGCCTGCGGCCGAGGAACCCACCTACCGTTCGGGCTCCGAGGACGACAGCATCACGCGCTTCGACAGCGCCAAGCGCAGCGGCGGACGCAATCGCGGCGGACGCAACCGAGGTCGCGGCGAACGTCCCGAGAGTCAGAACGGCGAACGCCGCGAAAATCGCAACAACAACGAACACCGTCAAAATGACGAACGCCGCGAGGCCGGCCAGAACGGCAACGGAGGCAACCGCAACGGAGAGCGGCGCGAACGGCCCAATAACGGCGAACAGCGTCCCAACAACGGCGAACGCCGCGAAGGCGACCGCAACCGTCACGGCCGCAACAACCGCCACCGCAACGGCAATGGCGAGCGCCGCGAAGGCGGGCAGAACAACGAGCGTCGCGAACGCCCCAACCGCGAAAACGGAGGCAACAGAGGCAACGGCAACGGCAATAACGGCAGTTCAAACTAGCGACCGGTGAAGCGCATCGCAAAGCATACGGTTATCGTGCTCTCGATGGCGGTCGCGATCGCTGCGGGAGGTTGCGTGATGCCCGTCGATACCATTGTCCGGGACGTCAGTTCTACGGCCTGGAGCGCCCCTGCAGTGCTCGATTACGACAATGCCGACACCACATCCCTGCGCGAGATGACCCTCATCGTGCGTCACGACGACCGCATGGCCGGAGATTCGGTGACATTGCTGATCGTCGTTTGCACGCCCGACTCGCTACGCCACGAAGAGTCGCTGCGCATCTACATCCCGCAACGCAATGCGGCCGCAGCCCTTGCGCGCGAAACCGAAGTGCCCTACCGCCGCAAGGTCCGCCTGGCCAAAGAGGGCACATACCGCATAGAAATAACCCCCCTGCGCACTGTGAAAGGAATCGGCGCCGTGGGCATGAGCATCACAAAAAGCGAATAGATATAACCGATGGGCAAAGACAAGCTCCGCAAGTTCCGCGAGAACCTGACTTTCGACTGTTTCATACAACCCGAATTCGACGAGGTATTCCGCCAGGACCACTCCCTGAAAGGGCGCTGGAGAAGCGATTTTTTCAAAAACGACAACCCCGTCGTTCTCGAATTGGGATGCGGCAAGGGCGAATACACCGTGGCCCTGGCCGAGCGCGATCCTTCGCGTAATTATATAGGTATAGACATCAAGGGCGCGCGCATGTGGCGCGGTGCGAAGACCGCCAACGACCGGAAGATCGCCAACGCGGGATTTCTGCGCACGCGCATCGAATTCATCGGCTCGCTCTTCGCCGAGGGCGAGGTCGACGAGATATGGATCACCTTCCCCGACCCGCAGCTCAAGTCGCGCCGCGCGCAGAAACGCCTCACGTCGCCTATGTTCCTCGAGCGGTACGCCCGTCTGCTTCGTGCCGACGGACATATAAACCTCAAGACCGACTCCAAACACTTGTATGCTTACACCGATGAAGTTGTAAAGCATTACTCTCTGCCGTGCGAGGTCTCGAACCCCGATATCTACGGCTCGGGTTATGCCGACGAGGTACTGTCCGTCAAGACGGCCTACGAAAAGCAATTCCTCGGTATGGGACTCGCCATAACCTACACGCGGTTCTCCCTCGCCGGACGCACGGAATTCCCGTGGTTCGACTGGGAGGGCGATGACACCGACCAGAAGGACTGCGAAGCCGAACGCCAACGCATCTAAAAAAGAGGCAGGATATGATACGGAAATACCTCTATTATTTCATCAAAAAATCGTCCGAGAAGTCGCACAGAACCTACTATCATTCTTATTATAAGGAGTATATAGCACGCTGCGAGGCATCTTCCGACCGCAAGCCGGCGAGCGTCATGCGCCGCGAAATGAAAGCTCTGGGGAAGTACTGGAACTGCGACCCGGTGCAGTATTACCGCTATGCGTTCTGGCACCGGGAGTGCCCGCTGACCCTGGAACAGATGAAGAGCTATATTCCCGATTTCTACGCCTATTATCTGATGTTCCCGCAATCGTTCCGCGACCGCAATGTGCTGTGCGAGGACAAGCGGCTGATGTACAGCATCAACGCCGGGCTCGGCATCGCGCAGCCCGTGGAGCTGTTCAGCACCCGCGACGGTGTGTTCTACGACTCGCAACTCGACCCGCTGACCATCGACAAGGCACAGCGCCATATCGCCGAATGCGGCGCACGGCGTCTGTTCGTCAAGCCTACGTTCGGCGTGGGCGGCAAGGGGATCGAGGCGTTCGACCTCTCGGAAAACGGAGCCTACCTCAATTGCAAGACCCGCGAACCGCTGGACGAAGCCGTGCTCGCAAAACTGGCCGCCGAAGACCACATCGTACAGATTGGTCTGGAGCAGCACCCCACGATGAACGCCATATACCCCGACGCTGTGAACACATTCCGCATCGTCACCGAATGCGACGACAAAGGCCGCGCCCGCGTGCTTTTGAGCCTGCTGCGCATGGGCAGCGGCGGCGGACATATCGACAATGCGAGTTCGGGCGGTATATATATAGGTGTCGATCCCGAGACCGGGGTTCTGGGCGCCACGGCCCTGCGCGACGACCGCAGCGAGCACACGCACCACCCCGACACCGGATTCCGGTTCGAGGGCTACGCCGTGCCGATGTGGAAGGAGCTCGCAGCCTTCGCATGCACCGTGGCGGCAAAATACCGCGAGATACGCTATGTCGGCTGGGACGTGGCTTATACCGTGAACGGCCCCGTGATCATCGAGGGCAACAACGGCCCCAGCATCGAGATACTCCAGGACCACTACGGCGGTCTGCGCGACAGGTTCGGAATAGGCGACCCGCGGTCGCTGTGGTTCTGCGAGAACTACTCGCTGAAGAATTCGTAAGCCAGACAACATGTCAAATACAAGCCGTACCTCTTCGGGGTGCGGTTTTTTTGTGTGGCTTCGGCAGACTTTGCAAGCCTGCCGGCAGGTCGAACCGACGCTGTGAGCAAGTGCAGAGGCTGCAAGCGGCCTCTGCCGAGCCGCGAGGAGGAAAACAAGCGTAGCGCAGTTAGGCTCCGCCCTGCGAACGTTTTCGATAAGTGAGGGCAGAACGAGCTTACTCGTTTTGCCGAGCGCAGAAAACGATGGCGAAGCCAAGGCCTGCTATGCAGGCCACCGCGAGCATCGGCCTGAAAACGAAAAAAACACGACTGCGATGGCGGCTACAATAAGGACATCGACACAATAAAAACCAATCATACTCATATTTTTCATCCAAACTATTAAAATTTTAGTAGAAATATTTGTTAATCTAAATTTTTAGTAGTAAAATTGCATCATAACAGAAAAACACGATGAATACAACGGCCAAAAAGATCGCGGAACTCACGCGCGGCGAGGAAGAGGTAATGCAGATTTTATGGCGTCTGGGCGATGCCGTAGTCAACGACATCATCGCCCAGATGAGCGAACCCCGACCCAAATACACCACCGTGGCCACATTCCTCAAGATCCTCGAGAACAAGGGCTTCGTGGGCCACACGCCCGAGGGCAAGAGCCACCGCTACCATCCCGAGGTGAGCAAGGAGCAATACGCCCGCGGGGTGATGTCGACCATGCTGTCGTCGTACTTCGGGGGCTCGCTGGCCCAAATGGTATCGTTCTTCTCGCAGCACGAGCAGATGTCGGTCTCGGAGATGGACGAGATTTTAGAGATCATGCGCAACGCAAAACAATAAAACCATGGTGCATCGAAAGTGCATACATTCAAAACACTGGCCGATATTGTTTCTGCTTTTATCTTCATGCGCACCCCTGCAGTATCAGGATATTCATACGGGAGTGTTCTATAAAGATATTCATAGGGAAGAGTTGTCGCATGGCCGGGAAATAGTCATTTCCGACCGCAATGTCGGGGCGAAAAGGGCGGGCGGAAAAGGCCGCTATTTAACATGGGAGCAAGCGATAAAAGCCTGCCCCAAGGGGTATCATCTGCTGACATATAATGAAATGATGGATATAACGGTCGACAAAAAGCTTAATCTGTCAACCAAATCCATAGAATCCGTTCTTCACATGGGCGCGCATGGATTCAGACCTCACCGACAAGCTGTTGCAGATGAAGGAGTGTGCGGATATTACCATCTTGCAGATATGTACGACCCCGACCGGCATGCGTCATGGTATTTTAACTTCGACAGAGATGCGCAGGAACTCGGTTTCAGCGTCAACTATATTATAAATAAAGACCGGATGTCCGTACGGTGCGTCAAGGACTTTCCGGCAAAATAACACCCCGATTATGAACCCGATAGTAGAATATATGCTCGAAACGCTGGCTTGCAGCGCCGTGCTGCTGACCGTCTATGCGTTCGCTATAGAGCGGCGCGCCTCGTTCCGCTGGTGTCGCTTCTACCTGCTCGCGGCGACCGCGGCGTCGGCCCTTATTCCGCTGCTCGACATCCCCGTATGGCCGGGCAAAGTCGTACGGGTCAACGGTACGGTATCTGCACCCGAAGTCATCGGCTGGGAGGGCTGGAGCGCCGAGATCGTGGCCGAAGCCCCTGCAGCAGTCACGGTCGAGAGCATATTGACGCTCGTTTACATCGCGGGAATAGCCGTTCTGGCAGCCATGATGCTTTGGCAGGTGGCGCGCATCGCACGCCTGCGCCGCGGCTCTACGATGGTGAAGACCGACCGCTACACCCTCGTACGCACCCAGTATGAGGTTGCCGCATTCTCGTTCTTTCGCTCGATCTACCTATGGGCACGCACCCCCGAGCCCCAGTTCGACGCCATAGTGGCCCACGAGGCCAGCCACATCGCACACCGCCACTCGGCCGAGCGCCTGGCCATGGAGTCGATGAAGGCGCTGATGTGGTGGAACCCACTGGCGTGGGCCCTCTCACGGCGTCTGGGCGAGGTCGAGGAGTTCGAGGCCGACAACGACGTTCTGAACAGCGGCATCGACCGCTCCGAATATATGGAAACCATTCTCAAACAGCTCTTCGGTTATAGTCCGGATATAGCCAACGGGCTGCATAACTCTCTAACTAAAAAACGATTCAAAATGATGACAACACCCATAAAAAGCAGCCACAGCCTGCTGCGAATGGCCGTAGCACTGCCGTTCGTCATAGGATTGCTGTGCGCCTTCGGATTCAAATCGCGGGCCGCGGTGGTCGTATACACCGAGCCGGCGGCGACCGAAACGACAATCACGACCACAACTCCGACCTCGATCGAAGAGGTCGAAATCCAGCAGCCTAAAACCACGACTGCGGTCGCCAAGAGCATAACCCTGGTGATCTCCGATGACCACGGGCCTCTGCAAGGCGCGGCGATCGTAATCGAGGGCTCCGACCAGGGCGTCGTGACCGGCGCCGACGGAAAAGCACAGATCACGATCCCCTACAACTCCACCGTGGTTATCACCTACCCGGGCTACGAGCGCCGGAAGTTGGTCCTCAACGAACAACGGCTCAACGCCGTCGACCGGATCGCGGTGAACATGGGCTCCCCCGATAAAACGGCCGTTGCGGCACCGGACGAAAAGTCCGGAAACGCAACATCGTCGCCTCTGTTTATCGTGGACGGCGTAGAAACCGGCAACATCAACGAGCTCGACCCCCATTCGATCGCAAGCATAAGCGTACTCAAGGATTCAGCGGCGACCGAAGCCTATGGCGCGCGCGGCAAGCATGGCGTGATTCTTATCGCCACCAAGCATAATTCCGCGGTCACACCCGGGAACATCCCGGCCGAGGAGCCGGTGATAAGTGCCGAGGTGATGCCTCAATTCATAAGCGGCGACCCCGAAAAACAGGATGGTAACCAGGCGTTGGCAGCATGGATATCGGCTAATCTGAAATATCCCGCCGAGGCCCTGGAGAAGAACATTTCGGGCAAGGTTATGCTGACGTTCGTCGTAGACAAAGACGGTTCGGTGAGAGATATCAAGGCGCTGCGCTCGCCGTCGCCGATCCTGACCGACGAGGCAGTGCGCCTGCTGGGCACCTCACCCAAGTGGAAGCCCGGCATGCAGGACGGCAAGGCCGTGGCCGTGAGCTACTACCTTCCCGTAGAGTTCAGATTACCGGACAACGCGAAGGCCGCGAAAGCCGATGACGAGGCCGTATTCCGCCCCGTGGAGGTTATGCCCCAGTTCCCGACCGGCGATCCCGCGAAACCCTACGGCGACATCAGCGCGTTCCGCCGATGGGTGACCATGCAGATCAGATACCCCGCCGAGGCAGTGCAAAAAGGCATCACCGGTCGTGTACTGGCATCGTTCGCAATCGAGAAAGACGGCTCTATGGGCGAAATCAAAGTGCTTGAATCGCCCAATAAATTGCTCTCCGAGGAGGTTGTCCGCATGCTCAAGTCGTCGCCTGCATGGAAGCCCGGCACGCAGCACGAGAATCCCATACGCGTGACCAACGTCATTCCTGTCGACTTCATGCTGCAGGGCGGCAAGCAGTCGGCCGACAAGACCCCTAAACCCGAGGTTCCTAAAGGAGCGATGGAGGAGATCATAGTCATAAGCTACCCGCCCGCAAAATAACAACCAGACCATAAGCAAGGTAAGCGGCGCCCACTCCGAGTTCGGTGGGCGCCGCTTGCTATTTTTAGAGGTCGTTACAGGGAACTGTTTTTTTTGGGCGATTTCCGAAAAGAGAATCGGGATTTACTCCAGATTCATCATCTCCATGATCTTATGCGCGAGCTGCGTGTTGTCCATCACGCCGGTTATGCGGTCGGCGCCGGTCCCGTAGAGGTATACCGGGACATGAGTTCCGGTATGGCTCGTCCAGCCAAAAATATACTTCACGCCGCTCTCTGCCTGGGTAAAGTCGGCATCGTTGCTCGCGATCGCAAGGCCTCCGGTTTCGTGGTCGGCGGTTACGACGACCAGGGTTCCGGGCGTACGGTCGGCGAAATCCATGGCCGCAGCCACGGCGCTCTCGAAGTCGCGGACCTCGGCCAGCAGCCAGGGCTGGTCGTTGGCATGGGCGGCGTAGTCAATCTGCGACCCCTCGACCATGAGCATGAATCCTTTTTTGCTCTTCGCGGAGTTGTTAGAAAGTATCTCGAGAGCCTTATCGGTAGCGTCCCGAAGGTAATCGCCCCGGCCGGGGGCCGGGGGCAGATGCTCCTCGGCGAACACACCCAGCAGGCGGCCCGAATGAACCACCCCGATAGCGGGAATGGCATCCACGACCGTGTATCCGCGGCTGCGGAAAGCGTCGTAGTAGCTTTCCCCGCCGGAAGACTTGCCCGACAGCCACTTATCGCCGCCGCCCAGCAGGACGTCGATGTCACTTTCCAGAAGCTGCCCGGTGATCTTTTCGATATCGCGGCGCTTCTTCGAATGGGCGTAGAAGGTTGCGGGAGTGGCGTGCTGCAGGTAGCAGGTGACGACAATGCCGGTCGAGAAACCCTTATCGGTCGCGCGGCGCATCATCGAACGCAGTTCATTGCCCTCCATGTCGAGGCCAACCCTGCCGTTGCCGGTCTTCGTACCCGTGGCGAGCGCCGTACCCGCAGCACCAGAGTCGGTCACACGGTTGTTGGCCGAGGAGGTCGAGATCAGTGCCACGCCGTGCGCACGGTCGAAAGCCGTGGGGGCATATCCGCCTTCGATCTTCATCATCGACATATGGGACAGGCCCATGCCGTCGCCGATCATGTATATAACATTGCGGACCGGTTGCCGGGCAGGTTGTTTCGCGGACGCGCCGCCCGCAACCAGCAGGAACGACGCAAGAATAAAGAGAATCAGCTTTTTCATACTACATGCAAAATTAGCGTTTTTACATCAATTTTAAGTATATTTACCAAACTTTAATCCACATGTCACATGGACGTTAAAATCGCCGCCGGCTGGAAAGAGGTGCTGGCGCCCGAGTTCGGGAAACCCTATTTCGCCGCGCTCACCGACTTCGTGAAGCAGGAATATGCCTCGCGGCAGGTTTTTCCGCGCGGAAGCAATATCTTCCGGGCATTCGACAAATGTCCGCTCGACAAGCTCCGGGTCGTGATCATCGGCCAGGACCCCTACCACGGACCGGGGCAGGCCAATGGCTTGTGCTTTTCGGTGGGCGACGGAGTACCCTTTCCGCCCTCACTGCAGAATATCTTCAAGGAGGTCGCCGACGACACGGGCACCTCCATACCCGCATCGGGTTCGCTCGACCGCTGGGCAGAACAAGGCGTACTGTTGCTCAACTCTTGTCTCACGGTGCGCGCACACGAGGCCGCGTCGCACGCCGGCCGCGGCTGGGAAACGTTCACCGATGCCGTGGTGCACGCCATTGCCGAGCGCAAGCAGGGCGTGGTTTATATGCTCTGGGGCAGCTACGCGCAGAAGAAAGGGGCCATTGCCGACCCGTCGAAAAACTGCATTTTACGTGCCGTGCACCCCTCGCCGCTCTCGGCTTACCGCGGGTTTATCGGCTGCAAGCATTTTTCGCAGGCGAATAGATACCTTGCAAGCATCGGCAAGGAACCGATCGCGTGGTAGCTACACCGAAGCATGTGTTTCATCTCAGAATGACCCGACAGTTCATGCAAAATTCAGTATTGAAACAATATACTTAACAACATAAAACATGATACAGGAAGAGCAAATCTACGATTTGATTACCAACAGCGCAAAAACGCGGTTTGATTATTCTGCTTTTGAGAAAACCTTCTGGGATCCGGACGAAGAGCCCTTGTCCTCTATTGAATCTGACATCACAGATAGAATATTGTGGCTGATATTACAATATCTGGCAATGGGAGAGGTACCCAATATTATTGCTTTAAAAATCAAAAATGAAATAATGATGGCAGGGCTTTTCATCGAAGATATCAGCCCTATTGAAAAAATTATTACAGAAAACACAACTAATTGGAAGAAAGAAATATCCGTGTTAAATCTGGCTACGGATATGCTAAATTCGAATTTCGCATCTGTCGCGCAGGTTTACGATGTGGTTTCCAGAACTTTGGCAAGGTAATACGTCGTTTTTTGTAAAAAACGCCGCCCTTCGAAATAAAGGGCGGCGTTTTCAATTATATCGCGAAGGGATTATCCCAAATAGGACTTCAGCAACTTGCTGCGCGAAGAATGGCGCAACCGGCGGATAGCCTTCTCCTTGATCTGGCGCACACGCTCACGCGTAAGGTCGAACTTCTCACCAATCTCCTCGAGGGTCATTTCAGAGTTCCCGATTCCGAAGAAATACTTGATGATATCGCGCTCGCGGTCGGTCAGCGTCTCCAGCGCACGGTCGACCTCGGTCGACAAAGACTCGTTGATCAGTCCGCGGTCGGCGTTGGGCGAATCGGGGTTGACCAGAACGTCGAGCAGCGAGTTGTCCTCGCCGTCGGCGAACGGTGCGTCGACCGAAACGTGGCGGCCTGCGACACGCAGCGTGTCGGTCACCTTCTCCTTCGGAAGCTCGAGTTCCTGCGCCAGCTCCTCGGGCGAGGGGGTGCGCTCGTGCTCCTGCTCGAAGCGGGCGAAAGCCTTGTTGATCTTGTTGAGCGAGCCCACCTGGTTCAGAGGCAGACGCACAATGCGCGACTGCTCGGCCAGAGCCTGCAGGATTGACTGGCGGATCCACCACACGGCATAGGAGATGAACTTGAAACCGCGGGTCTCGTCGAACTTCTCGGCGGCCTTGATCAGGCCGAGGTTACCCTCGTTGATCAGGTCGGGGAGGCTCAAACCCTGGTTCTGGTACTGCTTGGCCACCGAAACCACGAAACGAAGATTGGCCTTCGTGAGCTTCTCGAGTGCTTCCTGGTCACCTTTTTTGATTCGCTGGGCGAGTTCCACCTCTTCCTCGACCGTGATGAGCTCTTCCTTGCCGATCTCCTGCAAGTACTTGTCCAGCGACGCGCTCTCGCGGTTGGTGATGGATTTTGTAATTTTTAACTGACGCATATAATTATAATAAATTTTGTCTTTCTCTAAAAACCCCGCCCTGCCTTTTCGTGCTACTCCACCAGGGTGTAGCTTGCCGCGCGGCCGTTGGGGTAAATGCCGTCCACGGAGCGAACTTTTCCTGTAAGGCGCTGTAAATCCGCAACCGTATAAATAGCCCGGTCGTTGATGTGTGTAATAACAAATCCCTCTTTGACGCGCGCGCGGGCCAGAATACCGTCGGCCTTGATTCCTGCGACCTGCACCCCGCCCTTGATGTCGAGCTGGCGGCATAACTTGGAATCCGCATCGATGAACCGACCTCCGAGTACCTCGACCACGTCGACGTCTTCTTTGGTCATCAATTCTGTTTTACCTGCTTTATTACGCAAAGTAACTTCGAATTGTTTCACTTTCCCGTCTCTTTTCACCAATAAATTTACCTTATCGTTGGGTCGGTGGCGTCCGATCTGCTCCGACATGGTTCCCACGTCGTTTATCTTCACTCCGTCGATCGACACGATCACATCACCCTTGCGTATTCCGGCCTCCGAAGCGGCACCGCCCTCGACCACTTTGGCCACATATGCGCCACCCTGCTCTTTGATCCCGGTCTCCTCGCCCAACTGGTCGATGAAGTCCTGATCGACGATGCGGAACTCCACACCAAGCAGCGCGCGCTGCACGACGCCGTACTCTTTCAGGTCGACGACAACTTTGCGGACGATCGATTCGGGAATGGCGAACGAGTAGCCGATGTAGCTTCCGGTCTGCGACTTGATGAGCGTGTTGATGCCCACCAGTTCGCCATGGGTGTTGACCAGCGCGCCGCCCGAATTACCCGGGTTGACTGCGGCATCGGTCTGGATGAACGACTCTACGCGGAAATCATTGGGTATAACGCCCAGATTACGTGCCTTGGCGCTCACGATACCGGCCGTGATGGTCGACTGCAGGTCGAACGGCGAACCTATGGCCAGCACCCATTCGCCCAGACGCAACGCGTCCGAGGAGCCGAATGCAAGTGTCGGAAGGTCTGTGGATTCGATCTTGAGCAGCGCGATGTCGGTAGCGGAGTCTTTGCCGATAAGCTTGGCGTCGAACGTGCGTCCGTCGTTGAGCTTCACGCGCAGTTTAGTGGCACCGTCCACCACGTGGTTATTGGTCACGACGTAGCCGTCGGCCGAGATGATCACGCCCGAGCCTCCCGCACGCTGTTCGCGGTATTGGGGCTGCGAGTCGTCGTTGTAGCTTCCCTGGGGGATTCCGAAAAATTCAAGGAACGGGTCATATCCGCGGCTGCGGCGCATCTCGACCTGCTGTATGGCTTCGATGTTGACCACCGCCTTCACCGCGTTCTCGGCGGCGTAGGTGAGGTCGGGATATTGCTCTGCCTGATACGAAGTGAAGTGCGTGCCCAGCGCGGGGGTGCGTTCAACCGTGCGTTCCACATACTCGAGACCGCCTGCGCGGCCGCCGAGCGTCCAAGCCGTAACGCCGCCGGCAACTGCGCCCGCGGCAACGACTCCTAAAAATAAAAATGCCTTTTTCATAATCTCAAAAATCTTGTTAAGTGTTGTTAATCAGAGGCAAATTTCAATTCATAGGCTTTGTTTTGTTAGTCCTTTTCGTTGGACTAACGGACGCTTTCGTTCAGTTATTATGCATGGGATGCAAATATCGTGACAAAATCGTCGCGGAAATGAAATAAAAAAGCGGGAATGGTTGTAAAACCACTCCCGCCAACACATTACAGTTTGATTACAAAGATGTTACAAACATGTTACAAACCGAATTCTTTTTTGATAATTTCCACAGCGTCGAGTTTTTCCCAACCAAAGAACTCAACCTCTCGCTCGACCTGCCGACCATTTTCCCAGATTTTTTCGGTATGGGTGTAGGGGCGGTTGCCGAAGTGGCCGTAGGAAGCCGTGGCTTCGAAGATCGGGTTTTTCAGTCCGAAGCGCTTGACGATCGCCGCGGGGCGCAGGTCGAACAGTTTGCCGATACGGCGCGCAATCTCTCCATCGGTCATACCCTCCAAGGCCGCCGGACGGGACGAGTGGTAGGTATCGACGTAGATCGACAGCGGCTGTGCGATGCCGATAGCGTAGGAAAGCTCGACCAGGATCTGGTCGGCGACGCCTGCCGCGACGAGATTTTTGGCGATGTGACGAGCTGCATAGGCTGCCGAGCGGTCGACCTTCGACGAATCCTTGCCCGAGAATGCACCGCCGCCGTGGGCGCCGCGGCCTCCGTAGGTGTCGACGATGATCTTACGGCCCGTGAGGCCCGTATCTCCATGGGGCCCGCCGATCACGAACTTGCCGGTGGGGTTAACGTGGAGAATGTACTCTTCGCCGATAAGTGCCGCGAGGTGGTCGCCGGCGCGCTCCAGACGCGCCTTGACGCGCGGAATAAGGATCGTGCGGACGTCCTCGCGGATCTTCGCCTGCATCTGCTCCTCGGCCTGCTTCTCGGTGCGTCCGTCCTCGGGAAGGATAAATTCGTCGTGCTGGGTCGAGACGACGATTGTGTGCACGCGCAGGGGTTTGTTGGTCTGTTCGTCGTATTCGATCGTCACCTGCGACTTCGAGTCGGGGCGCAGGTAGGTCATAACCTCGCCAGCGCGGCGGATATCGGCGAGCTCCTTGAGGATCACGTGCGACAAGATAAGCGTCGCAGGCATCATCTCGCGGGTTTCGTTGCAGGCATAGCCGAACATGATACCCTGGTCGCCGGCGCCCTGCTCCTCTTCTTCGGCACGCACGACGCCCTGGTTGATGTCCGAAGACTGCTCGTGGATCGCCGAAAGGATACCGCAGGAGTTGCAGTCGAACTGGTACTCGCTCTTGGTGTAGCCGATGAGGTTGATCACACCGCGCGTCACGGTTTGCACGTCGACGTAGGCCTCCGAGCGCACCTCACCCGCCACGACCACAAGGCCCGTGGTGCAGAGTGTCTCGCACGCAACTTTCGAATTGGGATCGCGACGCAGGAATTCGTCCA
>JAVBTS010000003.1:0-80802 GCA_031556075.1 Alistipes sp. | reverse complement strand
ACAACGTAAACGACGTAATTTTGACATGAAAATAGAGATTAGATGAAACGCGTTTCATCTAATCTCTATTTTATCATCGTAACTGAAAAATAATCAATAGATTATTTCATAAGACAAGCACCATTTTTGGCATCATTACCCAAAATCGGGTGCTGCAGAATCATCCCTTGCGGAGCCCGCCTGCCATTAGGCGAACCTACAGCACCTCTTTGGTCCCCGCACCGCTATATCGGCAAATGCTCCTCGATCGTTCGCCGCAGGTGGTCGCTGTCGAGGTGCGTATAAATCTCGGTCGTCACGATGCTCTCGTGCCCCAGCATCTCCTGCACCTGGCGGATGTTCGCCCCGCCCTCCAGAAGGTGCGTGGCGAACGAATGGCGGAACGTGTGCGGGCTGATGCTCTTGTCGATTCCAGCCCTCTGCGTGGCCTGCCTGATGATCGTAAAAACCATGACGCGCGTAAGCTGTGAGCGGCGGTTGCTCAAAAAGACCGTATCCTTATTGCACTCCGGGCGCTGTTCGAGATAGCGCTTGATCTTGTCGCGCGCTACCGTGCTCACAGGCACCAGACGCTGCTTGTCGCCCTTGCCGATGACGCGCAGATAGCCCTCGCCGAAGAACAGATCCGAGAGCCGCAGCGATGTGAGCTCCGAGACCCGCAACCCGCACGAATAGAGCACCTCGAGCATGGCGCTGTCGCGAAGCCCCTTTGTGGTCGAAGTGTCGACGGCGGCGATTATGCTGTCGATCTCGCCCGTTGTGAGGATGTCGGGCAGCTGACGTCCGAATTTGGGCGTGCTGACGAACTCCGCGGGCGACGACTCCATCTGATCGGTCACGAGCATGAAATTAAAAAAGCTGCGGATGCCGCAAAGTCCCCGGGCCTGGGAGGTCTTCTCGCGCCCATGGTCGTAGAGCCACGCCATGTAGCGCTCGACCATCGTCGACTCGACCTTTTTCGGTGCCACGTCCCACTGGCGCAGGATGAAGTGTGCGAACTGGCGGTAGTCGCGCATGTACGACTCCACGGTGTTGTCCGACAACCGTTTTTCGAGCTTTATGTAGGTGCGGTAGCGCTTGCCGGCCTCCTCCCACTTTTTCGTATTTTCCGCCATCTATTTCACTATTATTCGTAACTTTGCGGGAGCAAAACTACAAAAATTTTACATAATATGAACTATACCGCACTCAATATAGCCGTCTCCGACGCCGAGCTTACCGAGATACTCACCGCCGAACTCGCCGACTTCCCGTTCGAGAGTTTCGAGAGCGACAGCGGCGTGCTCAAAGCCTACATTCAGCAGGAGCGCCTTGCCGACTGCATGACCGAGGTCAACGCCGTGCTGGCCCGATACGGAGTCGAGGGGCGTTACATAGCGATCGAGACCCAAAACTGGAATGCGCTGTGGGAGAGTAATTTTCCGGAGGTGGACGTCGAAGGACGGCTGAAGATTCGCGCTCCCTTTCATGCGGCAGCTGCCGAGGGCACAATGGACGTGGTGATCATGCCCAAGATGTCGTTCGGCACGGGGCACCACGCCACCACATGGCTCGTGTCGCGCGCGACGCTCGATCTGGGTGTCGACGGCCGCCGTGGGCTGGACATGGGTAGCGGGACGGGCGTGCTGTCGATCGTTGCCGCCAAGTGCGGCGCGGAACATATCGACGCCGTGGATATCGACGACTGGGCCGACGCCAACTGCCGCGAGAATATCACCGCGAACGGTGTTGCCGAACGTATAGAGCCTATCCTGGGCGATGTGCGCAGCATTGCCGGCCGCCGCTACGGATTCATCCTCGCCAACATCAACCGCAACATCCTCACGGCCGACATGCCGGCCTACGCTGCGGCGCTGGAAACGGGCGGCGACCTGGTGATGAGCGGATTCCTGGAGGCCGACGTCCCAGCCATCGTCGCAGCGGCCGAAGCACAGGGCATGAGCCCGGTCGAAACAACCCTCAAGGATGGCTGGGCCATGGTGAGGGTAAGAAAAATGATATAATATAGCAGAAGGAGCCTTGTTCTGCCGTTTTTTACTAAATTCACAGAAATACCCGCGACCTCATTGAATAATTCCATACGAAAATGAAGAAGTTTTTATTAAGCATGCTGGCTCTCGCTTCGCTCTGTTGTGTTGCCTCGGCGCAGGATACTATCACGCTGAAGAACGGGGAAAAGATCGAAGGATGTGTCAAAAAAGATAATTTCCCGGGCGGCAATCTGTTCTATACAACCTCGAAAAACGGCGAAACGGAATCGCGGTTTGTACCCATAGAATCTATCGAGTATGTCTCTATTGCCGCCGACAGCTGCGATTATGTGTTACGTAGCCACATGCTCGACATTCCCTCGGAATATGAATACATGCTCGAAAGGTTGAAGCCCCGGAGCCTGCGCACAGCTCCCTTACGCCGCCATGTGGTTTCTCTCGAGGTGGGAGTCAACTGGGCAGGACGCAATGCGGCAAGCCCCATGGTGACGGCCCAATACCTCTATTTCCCAAAATCAAAAAGGGGTGTGGGTGTGATGGTCGACTACACGTTCGAGAAGCCCGAATTCCCAAAATCTCCCATAACAACAGCTTCAGAACCAACCTCGAAAATATCTCTCGACGATACTTTCTATATCGGAGCGCTGTTTTCACCCAGAACATACCTCAATAACTCCAATACATTTCTCTTTACCGATGTGTCGGCGGGTTATGTGTGCGCGAAGATAAATAGATACAAACCCGTTTTAGGCCCGGGCGGGCCGGGCGTCTTGGGCGACTATTATTCGGTAGTTGGCTATACCAGATCGAAAGAGACGATGTCGGGCGCCAAAATCATCTTGAGAATAGGCGGCGAAAGCCTGTTGGGCCACAATAGCTCGTGGGCTGTCTCTTACGGTGCGGGGTGTCATTTCGTGTGGCTCGACGGGCCGGGCGGATTTTCGATGCTGCTATTTGCCGGCGTGAGGTTCGGAGTCGGAAAATAACTATCTATCGGTGAAAACCTACAAAGCCCGGGGCGTGGTGCTCCACACCATTAAATACGGCGACACGTCGATGGTTGCTTACCTGCTGACAGACGTCGGCGGGCGCCGCAACTACATGGTGCAGGGGGTCCGCAGCCGCAATGGCCGCGGGTCGAAGATGGCGCTGCTGCAGCCTATGTTTCCCGTGGAGTTCGAGGGACTGGAGTCTTCCCGCCAGCAGATGCACCGCTTCAAGGAGGTGCGGGCGGGATTTTCGCTGCAGTCGACCCCTTTCGACCTGCGAAAGTCGACGATGGCGCTGTTTATGGCAGAGGTTTTGTATCGCCTAGTCAAGGAGAGCGAACCCAACGAGGCGCTGTTCGACTTCGTGTGGAACAGCATCGGGGCACTGGACTCGATGGGCGAGGGCGTTGCCAACTTCCATCTGTGGTTTCTGGCGCAATTGAGCCGTTTGCTGGGATTCTGTCCCGGCAATGACTACACGACGGGCGACTGGTTCGATATCCGCGAGGGACTCTATACTTCCGCATGCCCCACTCACACCGGCTACATGAGCCGGGAATGTGCGGTGGTGCTGCGCGATTTGATGGAGTGCGATGTGCGCTACCTCGCGGAGATAGGACTCAACCGCACCCAGCGGGTCGATTTCCTCAATGCAATGCTGACCTATTTCGGTTATCATCTCGATGCGATAAGCGCCGTGCAGTCGGTGCGTATCCTGCGCGAGGTGTTTTGAGTAGGCCGTAAAAAAGAGGATTATGAAAAAGATCGTTATGATCGTCGCGGCCATTGTCGCGGCGCTTGCGCTTCAGACACATCAGACGCTTCGGGCACAGGAGCCGGCCAAAGTAACCATTCAGCACCGCGACACCATACGCGGAGGGTGGGAGTTTTACATCCCCGACTCGCTGGCCCACGCCATGCCATGGCATCCCGACTACCGCGACATGGAGCTCGCGCGTTCGCAGCCCGCGGTGACGATGACCTCGGTCCTGGTGGCGCCGCCGAAGCAGAATATACCCTCGAATGTGATGGTCCTGAACAACAACTCCCTGCGGCTGGGGCACTATTTCAACCTTTCGGTCGGGCAGGCGCAGCAGTGGGGCTCCTATCAGGATTCGTTCCTCGATGCGCGGACGATCTCGATGCCTTTACCTTAAAATATAAAAGGGGTGCACCATTAAGGCTTGTTGGCTCTTCGGCTTGCAGAGCGGGCTTTCAGCCCTCCGCGCCGGGTGGATGAGGGCTGAAATTTTATTCACCTCTTTCGGCGGCGGCGAGCCGAGAGTGGACGGCAAGTCCGAGGGTGTGTGTGATTCCGAATGTAAAAAGGGAGCTTTCGGGCTCCCTTTTACATGATGGCGTCACAGGCCGAAACGGCCGGCGGTTTTCGCAAGGGTCGTCCTTATATTATACGTTCTATTTTCGATGAAGGAGTGAGGAGCATCCGCTCGTAGTCGAGACCCGAGACGACCACAAGGCCGGGTTTACGGCCGGGGGCTATCTCACCCAGTCCGTCCATGTCCAACGCCGCAGCGCCGTTCGTCGCCCACTGTATGAGTTCCGATACGGAAATATCCGAAAACATCCGCATCTCGTCGAAGACCGAAAGACGGTCGTTGGAGGCCGGGGAGTCGGTGCCCAGGCAAATATTGAGTTTGTTGCGGCGCAGGAGTTCGACCGGCGGGGTCAGACCCGAGATGTAGTCGTTCGAACGCGGACACAGGCACCACCAGACCGGGGCCGTGAAGTGCTCCATGACGGTATCTATGTCGCGCTGGGTGATGCAGCAGCTGTGCACCAGGATGACGCTGCGGTCGGCCGGTACGCAGGCCGCAAGCCTCTCGGCCGGAGAACCGTAATGCAGAAAATCACACTCGAAGCCAACCTCCCGATACCAGTCCCACAGCGGTCCGCGGCGCCCGAAAAGCTCGGCCTCACCCAGCGACTCCATGAAATGGATCGATAGCGGTGCCGTGCCCTCGGAGGCAATCGTGCGCAAGGGTGCGTCCTGTACGGAGTAGAGCGAATGGGGCGTCAGAGAGGTATTGGGGTATTGCAACAGGGGTCGCACGGGGTCGACAGAAGGCGATCGCAGACCGAAAAATTCCACAAAAGTATGATAGGCCATGCGGCTCCGGGCCTTGGCAGCGAATGCCGTATCGCCGTTGGCGATATCACCCACGGCTTGCGTCCCGGCTTGCCACAGAGCGGTATCGGCGGCGTCTATCGCCCGCAGGCGCTGCTCTTCCGGGAAGTTGTTGCGCACGGCGGACATTGCGGCCGCGAAGCCCGCGAAGCCGCATCCCGGGGGTATGGCACCCTGCAGATAGGCCAGTTCAATATGACAATGCGTATTGACAAGTCCCGGAGCCAGCAGCCCCGAATAGAACTCCGTACCCGGAAGCCGGTCGGGCTCGGGACAGAACTCCACAGAGAGAATGCGTCCGTCGTCCGCCACCTCCACGATGGGATTGCGGACTACGCCCCGGGGTGTCCAGAGCAGATTAGAGGCTATCCTTCTCGATGGCCGCGCGGAAGAATTCATCGGCGAAGATGCGTATGTTGAGTTGGTGTTCGTAGAGGCTGTCGACGGCCGCGCCGATGGCCGGGATGTGCTTCACCGAGAGGTCGGTGACCGTGATCGAGGGCCGCAGAGGCTTCTCACGCATATCGAAAATGTCGATATGAAGGCGGCGGTGGGAGGTGTCGGCCGTGAAGCGGCGAGAGAACTCCTCCGAGCGGTTGCGGCGCAAGGTAGTGGTGTAGTTGTTGGTGCGCGAGCTGTCGCGGCGTTCGAGCCAGAAATTGGCGCGGATGCCCTTCTCGTTCTGATCGAGCGAATCGACCAGGTAGGTGAACCGCACCTCGTAGTCGCCCGGGACCACATCGACCGCCAGACGCAGCTTCGAGGTATCGCGCAGGGCTTTGACTTTGATCAGCGAATCGGAGAGAACCGTGCGCGTGAAGACCCGGCGGGCGATATTGTCGACCGTGTCGAGAATCGCGACCTCGCGGTCGTAGTAGGCGCCCTCGGCCTCGAGCATCTCGATAGCGCGCTCGACGACGTCGCCCAGGCGCGCGCTCTTGCGCTTCGAGAAGTTGCCGATAGTGTACTGCACGTCGCTGGTCGTGTAGCCGTACTTGGCGAAGATCGGTTCGTAGAGGTTCAGCGAATCGACGTCGATGTTGCGGTTGTCAACATAGGCGTTGGTGAGGAACGCGTCGCGGAAGATCAGGGCCAGTTTTTTGTCGGGGATGATCTTGTGGCGCGCGCAGGCTCCCGCAAGAAACAGGAACAGCGCGAAAACCGATATCTTAAAAAATCTTTTCATAGTCTATTTCACAGGTTTGAGCATCGTGCGCACGGTAATGTCGGTCAGTATGGAGGCAACGGCGGCGAACGACGCGACGACCACCGCAAGGTCGGTGATCCGGAACTCCACGGGGTAACTCTTCGTAAGGAACGTATCGGCGGGGATCTCGATAAGGCCGAAATACTGTTGTGCAAGGGTTGCCGCAGTACCGATAACGATACCGAGAGCTGCTCCCAAAGCGCAAATTAAGAGTCCTTCGCTGCGGAAAATATTTCGAACGAGCGGCGTACCGGCACCCAGCGCACGGAGGGTCGCGATATCGCGGCGCTTTTCGACGATAAGCATAGCCAGCGCCCCCACGACCGAGAACGAAGCGATGACCAGAACCAGCAGTGAGATAAAGAAGATACCCCACTTCTCGTAGGTCATGATGCGGTAGAACGAGGCGCGGAGTTCGTAGCGCGTGCGGACGCGGAATTCGTCGCCGGCGGCCTTTTCGACGCTCTTTTTGACGCTCTCGGCATCGGCGCCCTTCGCGAGCCTTACGACCAGCGCCGAGGCGCGGCCGGGGTGGCCGAACAAATCCTGCGCAAGGCGCAGCGACGAGAGGACATAGGTGCGCTCGGTCTCGAGATCGAGGTTATAGATACCGCCCGTGGGAATCGTGCGGCGGGTATAGCTGTCGATGGGCAGCAGCGACGAGAATGAACTCCGGCGCACGGCGTAGACCGAGATGTCGGCGTCGGCCATGGAGCGGATGCCGAGCATGTAGGCCATGGACTGACCGATAACCAGCCGCTCGAGATCACCCACACGCATCGTATACGAGCCGTTGGAGATCACGTCGTGGAGATCGAAGACCTTTTCGTAGTTATCGTCGGCGCCGCGCACGGTGGCCGTGGCCTGCCGTCCGCCGTGCTCCAGCAGAGCGCTCTGCTCCAAGACGAACGAGAGGGCTTCGACCTTGTTGACGCGCGCGACAGCAGCGGTGTCGAGAGCCTCCAAAGGGAACGTTTGGCCCTCGCGCGGCGAGACCGTAAGATCGGGATCGAAGGCCGAGCAGGAGTCCTTGACAAGCCGTTCGAAGCCGTTGAAAACCGACAGCAGGATGATCATGGCCGCAACGGGCATGGCGACGGCAACCACGCTCAAACCCGAGATCAGATTGATCACCGACCGGGATTTGGGCGAGAAAAGATAGCGTCGTGCGAAGAGTTGCGGCAGCATGGGTTTTCAATTAGAAATTAACAATGTGAATTAAGGCTTGAACTGTTTTCCTCTGTTTTCAGACCGAAGCTCGCGGCGGGATGCTGTGAGCGGAGCGAATAGCAGACCTCCGCAGGGCGGAGCTTCGGTCTGCCGACTCTCTTCGAGAGCCGAAAAACACTCAAAAAAGGGTAGATGTCATTTGAATTTTTCAAACCTTAATTCGCATAATTAAAACTATATCATTCCGGGTAGGGCTTGCGCCAGACGAGGGAATCCGATCATATGCACGGCCGTGCAGGCAATCAGATTGCCACGTCGGTCCTGCGGACCTCCCCGCAATGACACCGAATAGTTACTCGTTTTTAAGGGCGTTCTCGATGTTCTCGATATACTCCAGCGAATCGTCGAGGAAGAACTGCAATTCGGGGATATTCTTGATCTGGTTGCGGATGCGTTGGCCCAGGGCACGGCGCACGAACCAGTTCTGCCGTTCGATCTCGGCCATGACCTCGGCGTTCTTCTCAAACGGGAAGATGCTCAAATAGATCTTCGCGTAGCCGAAGTCGGGCGAGATGCGCACGGCCGTAACCGTAACCAGCGAACCGCGGACGATCGACGCACCCTCCTTCTGGAAGATCTCGGCGACGTCTTTCTGTATCTGCTTGGCGATTTTTTGCTGTCTTGTCGTTTCCATTTTATGTCGTAAGATTTAGAATCCGTACTTGAAGACCTCCTTGTTCTTATCGCGCTTGGCGCGGGGCTTCCAGGTCGAGAAGCCCTCCTTGTTGAAGCGGTAGTTCAGACCCACCGAGAAGGTCATGTTGTCGAGCGGCGAGCGCTGGGGCGAACCGTAGAACGGGTTTTCGGGGCCGTCGGTTCCGTTGTCGTAGTATTTGCTGCGGTTGCGCACGGTATCGCCGAGACCGAAGTAGTAGCGGATGCGGAAGTTGATCTCGAAGCGGCTGACCAGGAACGCCACGCCGCCGCCGAACGCCAGTCCGTAGCTCCAGCGGTTGTCGCGGACGAGCTTATAGGGGTAGTCGCCCTCCCAGTCGGTTCTGCCCGCGGCCTTGGCCTGCTGGTTCTCGTAGGTGGAGTTGATGTTGTAGGAGAACGTGGCCGCGGCTTCGCCGTAGAGGCGTACGTGGTTGCGGATCATGTAGACGTGGGGCTGCCAGACGATGGGCAGCATGATCGAATTCATGCGCCGCGTGTAGTAGAGAAAATCCTTCGCCTCGTCGACGTACGACGCATTGGTGGCGAACGAATAGCCCTGCTGCACAAATTCGAGGTCGATACCGAAGCCGCCCACGAAACGCTGCTGGCCATAGTAGCGCCACGTAAGGCCGCCGCTGTAGTTGCCCCATATCTGCTTGGTCTGCTCCTTGGGCTCGAAGCGGCCGCTGGCCGAACCCCACCCGGCGATGAAGCCCAGCGTATGCTGCGCCGAGGCGCCCTGCAAGGCGGCAAGGCATATTAAGAGCGACAGAATATATTTCGATCGTGTTTTCATCGGCTCTATCTTAATGTGTTGAACATGCCGCCCGAGGCGTTCATGCTGTTGTTGACGCGGCGCTCCTCGTCTCGGTTTTTGTTCTTCTTCGGGCCCTCTTTGGCGCGCTTCTCGGCCTCGCGGCGCACGCGCTGGGCCTCGCGTTCATCGAGAAGGCGCGACAGCGATTGCATAGTCATCGGGGCGAAGATGCGGCTCATATCCATCGTGAACTCGACGTCCCAGTTGGCTTTGGTGGCGAAGACGTCGAGGCCCTCGTCGTCGGAGTACATCTCCGCGCGCTCGGGCTGGCGGCGCTCGACAAGGTTGCCGGTATCCCAGCGGCCGTTGCCGTTCTTATCCTCGATGATACGGAACTTGATCTCGCCCGCAGGAACGTAGTTGAAGCGACATTCGCCAGCTGTGACATTGCGCTTTTCCTGCTTCAGGCCCCCGTTGGCGTCGAGCTGCTGGATGATGTATTTCACACCCGGTGAGGTGCCTTTGACAGTGATCTTCACCGTGGCGAACTTCTCGGGGTCGGCGACGGTGTATTTGCCGATGATGGAGTCGTTGACCAGGCCCGCGACGTCGGTGATCGCACCCTCGGGGATCGTGAGCGTATATTGGCCTCCGGTCTTCCACGCCGCGCGGATCTGGTACCGCCGCAGCTTGGCCGTATCGCGCACGAAATGCACCGGAACGTCGGCGATGCTCTTGTCGGGGTTGGTCACGGTAAGCAGTACATTTGCCGAATCGAGCTTTTCGAGCGGGTAGTCGAAGTCGACGGTGAGGTTATTCTCGGGGTTGATCTCGCCCGAGAGCGGGAGTTTATAGGCAAAAAGGCTCGCCTTCCTGGGTTCGACGAACTCCTCGCCCGCGGCTTCGGCCTTGCGGCGGTCGCGCTCGAGCTTTTCGCGCTCCTTCTCCTGCTCCTTGCTCTCGATCAGGCGCCACGAGAGTTTCAACGGCTCGGTGACCTCGCGCAGAACCCTTACGGAGTCGTGCTGATAGTAGGTGATCTCGCCGCGCAGGGTATCGGGGAGCGACGCCGAGGGGACCCGGAACCACAAAGCGACCGTATCGCGGCCCTCGGTCTGGGGGTCGACGATGAAGCCAGCGTCGGGGATGCTGTCGAATTTTATGCGCTCGATGCGGGGGTGAGGGGCGCCGAAGTAGAGCAGCGCTTTGTGCTGCTGGGGACGCTCGCTCTCCTTGGAGAGGATCTGGCGGCGGAAGGGCTGGTCGGTGAACATGCGGAAGTAGAGCTGCGGCTCGGCGGCGACGTAACGGCGCAGGGAGTCGAACCAGATTCCGAAATCGGGGAGGTCGGCGGGGTTATAGGTGCCGTCGAGGAAGCCCACCTGGTCGGTGCCCGCCTCGTACATCTGGTTGTCGTTCTTGTCCTGCATCGCGTAGATGCGGTAGGCTATAGGCTTGAGGTTCTGGGCGATGAAGATACCGTTATTCTCGGCCCGGGCGATGGCCGCGGGCTTGTATTTCGACGGCAGAAGCATCGTGGAGTCATACTCGGCGTGATTCTCGACTGAATCGGCCGGGAAGAACCAGATGAAGGTTTTCGACACCGAGTCAGCCTTGTAGCTGTCGGCGGTATAGCCCGAGACGATCATCGAATCGATCTCCGCGCCGGTCGAGAAGACGTAGCGCATCGAATAGAGCGGATTGCCCTCGTTGTTGTCGCGGATCGCGCTGCCGAAGTTGAGCGAATAGGTCGTGTTGGCGGCCAGCGTGTCGCGCAGCTGGACTACCACGCCGCGGCCGCGTAGCGAGATGAGCGGCTTCTTCTTCATGGCCGGGGAGGTGTAGAACTCCTTCTGCTGGTCTTTGAGCTGCACGAACTCGTCGAACTCGATGTATATTTTCTCGTGGCCGGTGAGCGGGCGCCCTGTAGTGAAGTTATCGGGGGTCATCTTAACGATAACCGGGGGAAGGCTGTCGCGCGGACCACCCGTGGGAGTCATCATGCTCGCGCAGCGGGTGAGCAGCGCCGGCAGGAAAAGCAGCGCCACGGCGGCGCGGAGCACACCCTTGATATGTCTTGGGGAATTATTCATCTTTTCTGTTGCTTGCGGTTTCGGAGTCCGTTTCGGGGTCCGTGGGCTCGGGTTCGACGATCGTGGCGAACTCGTTCACAACACGCCAGCCATCGTCGACGTAGAGCAGCGTGTTCATCCACTGTTTGATCGTTATGGCAAAAGTCGCCGGGGCTGCCGAGAGATCGACGGTCTGCTTGGAGTAGGCGTAGATCTGGTCGGTGCGGTCGACGACGACGACCATAAGGGTCTCGCTGCTGACGGTCATTGCGTAGAGACCCGTCGCAGTGTCTTTGTAGGCCGTGAACGAGGGGTTGGTGCGCTGGGTCGTGTTATCGACTTTGGAGGTGATGACGCCGGCCGCGGCGTCGTCGTAAGAAGCGATATACCACGCCGTGGTGTCGGCGGCGAAGGCGTAGGCTTTGACGTCGGAGATGGCCTGCGCGGCACCTCCGTCGGAGTACTGGACTTTGGGGTCGATGTAGCTCGTGACGGTGACCGGGATTACGTAAAATTCGTTGTAGAAGCTCCATGCACCGTCTTTATAGGATTTGCCGGTCTTCCAGAGTTTGAAGGTCAGGTCGACATACAGCCCGCCCGACATATTCTCGACGAATTTCTGCGTGGTGTAGGCGTATAGCTTGTGTTCGGTATCCACAGCCACGATCATATATTTGGGGCCGTTGACCGGGATCGAGAGCCACCATTCCGAGCCGAGCTCCTCGTAGGGTTCGGCCACGATAGGGGTGGTTTTCTTGTCGGCAGGGTTTTCCTTGTTGGTAATGACGCCCGCCAACGCATCGTCGTAGGAGGCCACGGTCCACTGCGTGGTATCGGCGGCATAGGCAAAAGCCTGCGCATTCATAAGAGCGTCCACAGGGTCGCCCGACTCCTGCTGCACCAGCGGTTTGAGCACATAGCGCGTCTTGTACGAGACACTGTCGAAGCATCCCGCCAGGAGCGCGGCGGCCGAAAGTATGTATAGGATTTTCGTTCTCATTTTCAATTGTTGTTTTCGTGCGGCTGTTTTCGCACGGCCTCGAGCATCTCGCCAACCGTAAGGCCCGTGACCGGGTGGCGGCGCGAACGCATGATCTCGGCCAGCGGCGCCAGAGCGAATTCGCGCTCGCCGATAAGCGGATGCGGAACCGAGAGCCGTTCGTCCGCAATCACCTCGTCGCCGAAGAACAGAATGTCGATATCTATCGGCCGGGAACAGTATTTGGAGCCCAGGCGCTGTTTTTCGGCCTCTTCGGCCGCACGGTCGCGGCCCAAGTCGCGCTCGATGCCCTGGATGGCGTCTAAAACCCCGTGCGGAGTGAGGTCGGTCGAAACTTCGAGCGCCTGATTCGAGAAACAGGCTCCCTCCGTAAAGCCCCACGGCTCGCTCTCGTAGCGGTGCGAGCAGCGAAGGACCGCTCCCACACGGTCGTTGATGAGCTGCTGCGCCGATTGGAGCGTACGCTTCACGTCGCCCAGATTACCTCCCATAAGCAGAACTACTCGTGCCATATCTTTTAAAGTCTTTTTATCATTTTACTCACCGCAAGGGCGAAATGTGTGAATACGATCGTCGGATTGCCGTTTTGTGTCACCTGCGTCAGGGCCTGCTCGATCTGCCCCACAAGAGGTTCGATGTTCTGCGACCCGATGAAAGGGGCGAATTTGGAGCAGAAAGAGAGCTCCTCGCCCCACAGGTAGCTTATCTCGCCGATCCCTGCATTGAGCATATAACTCTCGCGCAGAAGGCGCGCCGAGTCGAGCAGGAAGGCCCGCTGCTGTTCGCGGGTAAGCTGTGCGGCATCCTCGGCCCAGGTTACAAGTTCGAGGTGCTTGTCGTTGTAGCTCAAACGCATAAGCGAACAGAAGAGATCGAAATTCTCTTTGCGCAGAGCATCGCTTTCGCCGGCGACAAGGTGGTGTAGCTCCAACAAGTCGCCACCGGCCAGACGGGCCATATTGCGGGCTTTGACCGGATCGGCGACGCCTTGTGCCGCAGCCACGCGTTCGAGAATCGCGGGCGCGATACGCGGAACCACGACCTCCTGCGTTCGAGAGATGATCGTGGCCAGAAGACGGTCGGGCCGTTCGCTCACCAGCAGGAACAGCGTACGGTCCCAAGGCTCCTCGAGGATCTTGAGGATCTTGTTGGCCGCCTCCTCGTTCATGGCCTCGGGAAGCCACACGAGCATGATCTTGTAGTCTGCTTCGAAGCTCTTGAACGACAGTTTACGGATTATTTCGTCGGCCTCGCGGGCGGCGATCATGCCCTTGAGGGTCTTGCCCAGATCGAGGCGGTCGTACCAGTCCTGGGGTGAGAAATAGCCGCCTTTTTCGGTGAAGATTTCGCGGAACTGCGGCAGAAATTCGTCGCTGCGCATAACCTCGCCCGATTTTTTGCCCTGCTTGTTGACCGGGAATACCAGGTGCAGGTCGGGGTGCTCGAGGGCGGCGATGCGCACACAGTCGGGACACACGCCGCACGAGTCGCCGCCGCTCTTATGACGGCAGCAGACGTACTGGGCGTAGGCCACAGCCAAGGCCAGCGAGCCCGAGCCCGCAAGCCCCGCGAAGAGCTGCGCATGGCTCACGCGCCCGGTGTCGACGCTCTGCGCCAGGTGCCGCTTAAGGTCGTCCTGTCCTGTTATATCCGCAAATCTCATGTTAAGCTCCTTTTAATTGCTTGCACCCGGCAAAGCATGCAAGCTCTCTTTTGCTCTCGTTTAATCGCAATTTTATTTCTTTTTCAGTCTTCTGACCGTCTGCACTACGGCGATCGTTACAAGTCCCACGAACGCTACACAAAGCAGCCCCAGGCGCCACCACGATACCGGGTCCAGTTGCAGCGCCGCGACGCCGCAGCCCAGAAAGGCGAAGCTCATGGCGTAGATTGTCAGTTTATCTTTTGCATTTTCCTTCATCGTTATCCTCTTTTAAGCATCGAGCGCACCATGGCCCCCACATTGATACGCTCGCGGCGTACGAGGTAAACGGCATAAAGCGCAAACACCACTATATTAAACGTATAGCTCACAAATATATTGCCGACATATTCCATCGCGGCTTCACATCCAAAGAATACCACAAGCGCTACGGCCACGTATTCACCGATGCGGCGCCAGTCGTAGGGCACGGGGTAGAAGCGGCGGTTGAGCCACAGACTCACCACCACCATGGTCGATTCGCTGGCCAGACGCGCCCAGGCGGCGCCGTAATAGCCCCAGACCGGAATCAGCCAGAAGCCGGCCGCAAGCATCGCGACAAGTCCGGCGCCCGTGACAACGATCGCCAGCGAAGTGCGCTCCTCGCGTTTATACCAGAACGACATATTGAGCCACACGCCCGTCAACACATTGGCACCCAGCACCACCGGCAGGATATAGATGCCTTCGCGGAAGTCGCGGCCCACGATCAGCGCGAAGAAATCGCGGAACAGCGCGATGCCCAGGAAAATCAGCATCGAGACCATGACGTAGTACTTCAGCGCGGCAGCGTTCATCTGCACGAAGTCCGCCTTTTTGAAGTTCGACAAAAAGAACGGTTCGGCAGCAAAGCGGTACATCTGGTAGAAGAGCATCATCACGACGGCGATCTTGGTGATCGCGCCATAGATGCCCACCTGCGCCATGGCGCCCTCGGGGACCAGGTATTTGATCATCTGGCGGTCGATGAACTCGTTGGCTGTACCGGCCAGTCCGCCCACGAGCAGTGGCAGCGAGTAGACGAACACCGCGGCAAGCAGCGCCCAGTTGATCTTGGGGACGGTGCGGTCGGTGGTCGTGAGGATCGCGACCCACGTCACGACGCTCGCCGCCAAGTTGGCCACGAAGACCCAGCCTACGCCGAAGTCGGTGGCAAAGAGTCCCGCGGCACCGAATCCGAACGCCAGGACCACATTGACCATGACGCTCATAACCTTGAAGCCCATGAAGGTCACGGCCCGACCTTGTTCCCGCAACCGTGCGAAGGGGATGCACGCCCAGACGTCGAAAAGAATGATAAGGGCCACCCAGATCACGTATTCGGGGTGTGCAACATAGGCCTCGCCCATCGCGTGGGCGATGCCGTCGCGGAAAAACGCAACGGCCACGAAGAACGCAGCGGCGGCCAGCGACGTGACCCCCCAGGTTGTGGCGAAGAGTTTTCTTTTAGCAGCCCCTATGTCTCCTCCGGCCTCTTCGGCCTTGGCCGAAAAGCGGAAGTAGCTCGACTCCATGCCCATGGTCAATAGCGTGAGGGCCAGAGGTATAAGGGCATAGATATCGGTGACGATGCCATAGGTCTCCTGCCCGAAAACGCGGGTATAGTAAGGTGTGAGCAGGTAGCTCAAGAACCTCACCACGATGGTGCTGACGCCGTAGACGGCGGTTTGTTTCGCAAGTTTTTCGAGCATAGAGAGCGCTTGTAACCTGCAAATATACGAAAATTACGGTTAAAAGGGCAGATTCTCTTTCTTTCTTAAAAGAAAGAAGAGAGGGTTGCGATTAAGCGCGGGCAAGGGTGCTTGTATGCTTTGCCAAACGTGAGCAACTAAAAGATTCCGAAGGAGGATTAAAAGGCGAATGAGAAATTATTTTTGCAGTCATTGCGAGGAGGTTCACAGAACCGACGCGGCAATCCGATGATATTCAATGCAGTGCAGATCATCGGGTTATCGCGTCGGGCTTGCAGCGCTCCTCGCAATGACGCTCGGGATGAAACGGAACAGGCTCGAGGAGTTGGGATTTTGAAGCGACGGGAGTCTCCGAGATACCGGGGGTTCGGCTTGCGGAGCGAGTCGGCAGGCCGCAGCTCCACCCTGCGGAGGCCCGCTCTCTGCTTCGCGGCGAGCCGACCGCCGCGAGTTGCGGCCCGAGAGCGAAAAACCACAAAAAAAGGCGCGCAAAATAAACTACTATACACTTTAAGTGCATGGGGTTAAATCGAGGAATAAATTCCTCTGCCCGAGTTACTTTGCAACTCGCATCGCCACCCCTTGGGACGGAGGACGGCGATGAAAAACAACAAAAAGACCCAAAACAAAAATAGAAAGTTATAGAAACTAAAGTAGCTGCATTAAAATGCAGGGTTTTTAACCTATAGCTGAAACAATAAAAAATCGGGGCACGAAAACCGCGCCCCGATGAAAATTACACCGGCCCTTACAGCCACTTTTTATACCGGAAAAACCATATCGTCATTCCCGAGCAGAGGATCATAAGTCCTATGGCGAAGAAGTAGCCCAGGGGTATCATCCAGCCGTTGGGCAAGTAGAGAACCCAGTCCAGTTCGGGCATAAATTTGAAGTTCATACCGTAGACCGACGCGATAAGCGTCGCGGGCATGAAGATAACCGCGGCCACCGAGAAGATCTTCACGATCTCGTTCTGCTCGATGTTGATAAGACCCAGCGCCGCGTCCTGGATATAGTCCAGACGCTGGAAACTGAAGTCGGCGTGGTTGATAAGCGAATTGACGTCCTTGATCATCAGCTGCAGACGCGGGTAGATGTCGTTGGGGAAGCGCTCCGAGCGCAGAATGCCCGACAGCACGCGCTGGCGGTCGAAGATGTTCTCACGCAACGACATTGTGCTCTCCTGCAAGGCGTTGATGCGCCGCAGGACAGCCTTGTCGATCTTGTCTTCGGAGCTGATGTCCTTCGAGAGGGCCGCGACCTGTTTGGCAAGGCCCTCCACAAGGTCGGCATCGAAGTCGATGCGCACCTCAAGCAGCGAGATGAACAGATGATAACCGGTCGAATAGCTGCGGTAGTTCATCTGCAGGCGCTTTTCGGTTTCGCGGAACGTACGGAACTCGGCCTGGCGCACAGAAACCAGCACACCCTCGTTCGAGATGATGAACGACACGGGTTCGATGATGAACGTATCACCCGTGGGAACGAAGAAGTTGGAGTTGGAGACGATGGCGTTCTCGTTCTCCGAATACTTCGAGGTCGACTCGATCTCCTCGACCTGCTGTTTGGTCTGGAGGCTGATCTCCATGAAGTTCTCGACGGCTTTCTGCTCCTTGATCGTCGGCAGGAGCATGTCGATCCACAAAATGTCGTCGTAACCGAGCTCGTCGAAGAGCTTGGTGTCGGCATTCCGGATGATTTTGTTGTATTGTTTGAGGTAAATCGTAATCATAAGGCTTCGCACTCTAAAAAGTTTCTAATCTGATAGTTGAGAGTGACGGACCGCGTCCGTTAGCCCCTTCAGCCGGGATTGGCCCTCGGGGCGATCTTGATGCCCGAGTCCCAGAATTTTTGGAGCGCTTTGCGCTTTTGATTATCGAAAAGGTAGTCTATGTTCTGCGTAAGGTAGGCATACGCATCATACGGTTTTTTGTCGAATCCGTGTTCCAGAACCGCCTCATAGGTGTGCTCGATGCCGAACGTGAGGGCGCGCTCGAGCTCTTCGACCAGTTCGGGATCGGTGCCTTTGCGGGCGATCCACACGGCGAACGCGAACGGAAGGCGGGTGGCTTTGCGCCACTCCACGGCCAGGTCGTAGGTGTAGGAAAATTCGCCCTCGTGGTCGAAGACCTTGTCGCCGATGATGAGGAACGCGTCACCCGGCTCGGCGTGGCGAAGCTGCTCGTAGTCGGACATGGCGTAGTATTCGGGGGTGACTTTCCAGTGGTTGGCCAGCAGGTAGCCGGCAAGCTGCACCGAGGTCATGGAGTGCGCGTCGAGGAAGACCCGGCGGGCATTTTCGATCGGCTCGTTGGACAAAAGGACCACCGTGCGGACTTCGCCCACGGCGCCTATGCAATACGAAGTCACAACCTCGGCATCCGCGAGCGCCGGAACGGCTGCCACGGGGACGAGGGCTATATCAGCTTTATGTTCAAGAAAATTTTTCGCGCAATCGGCGGGAGGAGACAACAGCAATTCGGCCCGCAGGTTACCCGCGTGCTCGATACCATAGATGAACGGTATCGTATTGAGGTACGACACAGCCGCTATACGTGGTACAATTGCCATCATCCATAAAGTGAGAAAACTTGATTCGTGACACAAAGGTAAGCAATTTTAAGGAGTTTTTCTACAAAACGCAGAAAAAATGCTCCCGCCTCTTGACAAGGGGGTATCCGGTGTTGTATATTTGCAAAACAATTCACAGCGTGCGGTGCACAGCGCGCAACTTATCGACAATCGTCGGATATTGGCTTTCAGCCTTTTGTGAATTGTTATCAACGGTTATCAACAAAATCTCAACGTTTTTATCAACCGCCGGACGACGAATTCATCCGTTCGAAGGGCATAGAAAACGAGAGATCAAAATCCAACCCTTTATCAACATGAATCGCACCCATCTCGAGGGTGCGGCGGAAACTCTGGCCTCGGAACGCGGATACGCATTCCATGCCGGACCCGAAGGCGACATGCCACGTACGATAGCTGTCTATCCCGCGGCGTGGCTCTCGCCGCTCGAGCTGCACTCCGTCGAAGGGCGCAGCCACGGACGCGCCTCCTACGACATGACCCTCCGCCTGCTCCGCTCCGGCGCACGTCTCTCGACGCCCGAACGCAACACCCTGCAGGCCGAAATGGAGGGTCAGATGCTCGACCTTTTCGCCGCACTCTCTCTCGATCCCAAAGTTCTCTCCGTCGAGAACCTCACCGTCATCCCCGGAACATTTTCCCTCACGCCTCACGGCGAAATCTCTCAAACGGCAACAGCCCGCATTGTAACCTACTTCTGACGACTATGCAATTCACAAAATTACCGACACAATACTCGCCCGTCGCCGAGGGGCAGATCTACCGCCTCGACGCCGGAAGCGTCTCGACGTTCGACGTCCAGCTTCTCGATTGTTTCAACAACCTCCTGGCGGCAAAAAGATTCGCGGGGGTAAGGACGGCGGAGTTCGACGTCTACCCCTATCTCTACCGCTTGCTGAAATTCGAACCGGCGGTCGAGCCCACGGGATTTTATTTCATCGCGGACCGCATGGTACAACTGCGCATCTGGGCCGGCGGAACCATGTGCAACGAGCGCATATTCTTCCCCGGCACCACAATTCACGAGGAGCCCGAGGTAAAGACCACCATGCCGCTGTCGAGGATCATCGCCCGGGGGGAGCCCGACGAACTGACCATATTTTCATCGTCGGCCTGCATGCCCGAGCTGGCAATCTACAATGAAGACGGAAGCCGGCGGACCGAGTGGTATGACTTCGACGAACAGGGAATGGTTATATTCAAGATCGACACCTCGCAGTATCCCGACGCCGAACGACTGGTGCTGAAAACCGACGATTGGGCTGTGGAGTACACCGTCGTTCCGAAGATCGCCGGCTCGCGGCGCCTGGCGTGGCGGTCGTCGGCCGGGTCGATCGAGCACTACACCTTCCCCGCCGTGAAGTCCGAGGCGCTCGAAGCCGACAAGACCCGCGCGTACGGCAGCGAGGGAGTCGTGACCACGGCCGTGAAGAGCCGGCGCCGCACGACGCTGTGCTCGGCTTTCGAGCGGCAGGAGGTGATCGACGCACTGGCCGAGATCGTCTGCTCGCCTGAGGTTTGGGAACTCTCGGACGGAGTTTACATGCCCGTCGACGTAACCACCACTTCGGCCGTCATACGCCGCAATGGCGCCATGAGCACCCTCGAGGTGGAGATCGCGGGCCGAAAAACCGAGGGGATATGAAGCTGACCATCGACACGCAGACATGCGACCTCGGCCGACAGCAGATACTGATCCCGGCCTACGACTCCGCGAAACTTGCCGATCTGCAGGCCGTGCGCAGCGGACGCTCGCTCCGGGTGACGATCCCGGCCTCGGTGCGCAACGACGCCATCTTGGGATTCGCCGGCGACCCCCATGCGGCGCAGAAGTTCAACGCCGGGCTCCACACGGCCGAGATCTCGCACGAGGGAGCCGCATTGCTCTCGGGCCACGCGCGGCTTCTCGAGGCTTCGGCCGAGGGCTACACGCTCGAAATACGCGAGGGCGGCCCGCGCTGGGCCTCGAACGCCGCGACCAGGATGTTCAACACCCTCGACGTACCCTACGCTTCGGTGCTCACTCCTGCGGCGATATGCTCGAGCTGGACCGACGACTCGCCGGTAAAGTTCTTTCCCATCATCCGCGACGAATACCCCCGGCAGCGCAGTTCGTCGGACCTGCTCACGGCCGAACGAATCCTTTCGGTCGACGACTACCACCCTTTTCTGCACGTCAACACGCTCGTGCGCAAGATCTTCGACGACGCGGGCTACACCGTCGAGAGCAGGGCCATGGAGTCGTGGCCGTTCCGCGGGCTCTACATGAGCGGCGCCTATGTGACCAGCGACACCGCGGGGCTCGAATCGCGCATGGGCTTCTGCGCCAAGAGGCTCTCTCCGGCGACCGCGACGGCCAACTCCTCGGGGCGCGTCTACGCCAATCCCTCGACGGGCTACAACTCCGTGGGCAACATCGTCGAGGCGGCTTCGCCCATGACCCTCGACGACGACGGAGAGTATGTCTCGGGGCTCGCCAACAACGGCGGATGTTTCGGTCTGGACGGCGTAAAGATCACATTCACGCCCACCAGTGAGGTCAGCGCAGGGTTTGAGTACTACCTCAAGTACACCACCGCCCACCGCATTCTGACGCGCACGAGGCTCAAGGGCTTCGACTCGGTGTATCTCGGTCCCGACGCCGATATGGCCTTCACGATCGCCAACCGCTACACCGACCGCCGCGGCGGGATCTCGGCCAACTACAGCTACCGGGCAGTGGTCTTCAACCACGTTTCGGGCGCACAGTACCGCCTGACCTACACGCGCAACGGTGTGGCGGGCACCGCGTGGGTCGAATTCGCGGCCCGCTCGGCGCTGGTCATCACACCCGCCACCGGAACCTACGCCAGCCCCGTGCTGCAGGTCAGGAGCGGTACGACGTGGGTGACATACACCGGCGACTGGGCCCTCTACGACGGCTACATCACCGAGACCGGCGAGACGACCATCGAGCTCCGCGTCCGCACGGCCGCCGACCGCGTCAGCCCCTCGTCGCCGAAGTACTTCAACCAGATATACTTCTACGGCGCGGAATCGGGGATGGCGCTGACGCTCCACAAAGAGTGTTCGGTGCGCACGCGGTTTGTTTCGTCGCCCGGATACGGGTCGATGATCCGTTTTGCCGACGTGGCCTGCCACCGCGTGCGGCAGTCGGCGCTGCTGGAGGCCCTGCAGCACATGTTCAACCTGCGGTTCCACACCGAGGAGGCGACCAGGACTGTGCGCATAGAGTTCCACGACACGTTCTTCAACGGCCCGGAGGCCGACTGGCGCCACAAGACCGACTTTTCGCAGGAAATTGTATTCACCGACACCTCGTCGGGAATTCACGAGCGCCAGATCTGGGAATACCGCACGCCCGACGGCCCGGCGAACCGTTTCAACTCCGACCAGGGGACCGTTCTCGGCCAGTGGAGCGCCGATACCGACTCCTATGCCGCGCTCGAGGGCGAGAAGGTATTCGCCAATCCGCTGTTCCGGCCCACGTTGAGCGTCAAGGGGCACTACGCCAACGCCCCCTCGGCCCACATCATGCAGGTCGGCGACCGCGACGCCGCCGAAGAGGAGGGCGCAGGCCCGATTCCGCGCATCGTGGTCTTCTCGGGGATGGGCGACCTGCCGCAGAACGAGCGCTGGGGTTATCCGCTGGAGGAGCAGAGCTATCCGCTGGCATCGTTCCTCTTCGAGGGTAACGACTGGGACGGGCCGGTAAACCTGGGCTTCGAAGACAGCGACGACCTGACCGGGCTGCACCAGCACCGCGACCGCGAGATCGCCCAGGAGGCCTCGCGGGGGCGGATCACCCTCTCGCTGCGCATAGCGCCCCACGAATACGAGGCGCTCTTCTCGCCCGGCACAGGCATGCCCGACATCCGTTCGGTATTCCGCCTCGACACCGGGGCCGGCGAGATCCGCGCGACGCTCCACTCGATCGGGCCCTACGACCCCGAGGCCGCATCGGTCAGATGCACATTCACAAGACTTACGACCGACTAAAAGTCGGCTTTTAATTTCCCCATAAAAACAGATTAAACATGACAAAACACGAAAAACAGCTGGCCGCGACAATTGTCGGCCACATAGAGGATTTGCCTGCCGAAAAGGCTGTCGAACGTCTGTTCGAACTGGGGCTTGTGAACCGCCGCACATGCGAGCAGCTGGCCATGCGGGCCGAGATCGAGCGGCTCGAGCGCACGGGGATGGCCCGAGGCCGGGCGATGCTGGCCACGGCCGAGATGCTCTGCTGCTCCTACGAAAAGGTGCGCGACAGTTTTTATAACGCTTACAAATCCTGAAACATGAAATCGGAAATCCAAATCAACAACCAGGCCGACATCTGCCATATCGACATCGAAGGCACGATAGGCGTACCCGAGGAGTGGCAGTTCGACGAGCCCGACCAGCGGGTGGCCACCTACGAAAAGTTCCGCGACACGGTGCGCCGCATCGAGGGCATAGAGGCCGCCGAGGTGGTGGTAGACATCCGCTCGACGGGCGGCGACGTCAACGACGCGCTGCTCATCCACGACGCCTTGCGTTCGCTCGGTGCACACATCACCACCCGCTGCTACGGCTACACGGCATCGGCGGCGACGATCATCGCCCAGGCGGCATCGGAGGGGTGCCGCGAGATATCGGCCAACGCCCTCTACCTTATTCACAACGCCGCCTGCTCGACCGAGGGCAACGCCGCGGAACTATCCGAGAAGATCGGACTCCTGCAGCAGACCGACGCGCGCATCGCCGCGGTCTATGCTGCCCGTTCGGGCCGCGAGGCCGCGGAATTCGCAACCCTCATGGCCGAGAACAACGGCAATGGTCGCTGGCTCTCGCCCGACGAGGCCGTGGCCGCCGGTCTGGCCGATGCGGTGATCGGTGCGGGAGAGAAGCAGCCGGCTTCCATCGCCCGGAACATCGTCCGCAGCGTGGAGCGTCTGCTCGAAAACGTAGGGCTTCGCGAGCGCGAGGAGCTTCCCGCCGACCGCAACACCGTGCGCTTCGAGGAGAAGACGCAGGAGCTGGCGCGCCGCTCGGCCATAGCCGCCGAGGAGGCGCAGAACCGCGCCGCGGCGACCCGCACGGCGCAGCGCGAGGACCCCTCGTACGGCGATATCGTACGCTCGGCCAACGAGTGCGCTTACTCCGAGGATGCCCGGCGCCTGCGGGGGCAGTAAATAATCGGCGATTTGTGGCCGGACAGGCCGCAAACCCACCACCCAGCGGTAGCTTGTTCTCGGGCCGAAGTTCGCGGGGGCATGCTCGTCGCGCAGCAGAGAGCGGGCCTCTGCGGGGCGGAGCTTCGGCCCGCCGGCCCGCTTCGCAGGCCGAACCCCACCCTCTAATAAACCATTCAGGCGCGCGCTGCGCCAACACCTTGCAACGCAATTTTTCACCTTTAATCAAATCAAAAAAATGAGCTTTTTAGAAAACGCAAAGCAGTACACCGGTGCCGACCTCGACACCATCTTTTTCCGCCCAATGTTGAGCGGCGCCTCGGCCCAGGATCTGGGCGTGAGGGTCCTCTACAACATGCCCGTGCCCACCACCGTCCAGCTCTGGGACGGCAACCGCAACATCCTCCAGAAGTACACGGCCGCAGGCTGGTCGGGAGGTGCCGCGGCCACGAAACTCCAGAAGACGATCTCTCTGGGTCGCGTGAAGGCCGAACTCGGATTCTCGGCCGCCGACTACTTCTCGCTGGTCTACGAACAGATCGCCTCGGGCCCCCAGGGCAAGATGGACGACCTCACGGGCACCGAATTGGAGGCGGCCGAGACGGCGCTCTTCAAGCAGGCTGTGGCCGAGAGCATCCGCGCGACGATGTGGATGGGCGACACCTCCAAATCGACCGGCTTCAACACCTTCGACGGCTTCCTGAAGACCGTCAAGGAGTGCGCCGAGGCCGACGCGATGTTCAACACCACGTTCGATCTCTCGGACCTGATGAACTACGAAACCTCGACCGAGATCTTCGACGGCTTGTGGGTCAACGCCGACGGCCGTCTGCAGGACCTCAAGCCGGAGGGTCAGCTGGCGTACTTCGTCACTTCGGACGTCTACTTCGCCTATGAGAAATATCTCGACAGCAAGGGCGCCGACGCCGCCTACGTCGACACGACCGAGGGCCGCAAAACCCTCTCCTACCACGGCATTCCGGTGATCGACGTGCGCCTGGGTTCCTATCTCAAGGGTTCGGCGTTCCCCGAGACGTTCTGCCTGCTGACGGACCGCCGTAACCTGGTTCTGGCGGTCAACACCGCCGACTTCCCGGGCAACGAGGTGCGTATGTGGTACAACCCCGACCTGATGGAGAACCGCCAGAGAGCGGTATTCATGGCCGGCTGCGACGTGCTCGACGAGACCCTCATGGCTTACGCCTACTGCGAGTAGCCATGCCCGCGCCCGCATACCGTAAACCCGTGGGCGGAATAACAGCCGCGATGATCACTCCCGCAGGAAATCTCCTGCGGGCCGCGGCTGCGGCGGACGGGCTCACAGAGCTCTCGTTCCGCGACACGGCACAGATCGTCGACCTGCCGCTGATCGACGACCGCAGCACTTACGCCGAGACCGCCGACTCGCAAACAGGTCTGACCCGCGTGCGGCACAAGCTGTCGCTAGTCGTGGAGCGCAGCGACGCCCGCATGCTTTTCGACGACGCATTCCGCCGCACGGCCCTCTACGAAGGACTGGTGGCGATCGTCACCGCCGCTTCGGGCGAGCAGATCGTTGTCGGCTGGTCGGAGCGCCTGGGCACCGAGCAACCGTTGCGCATGACGGGGCTTGGCATGGAGTCGGGACGAAAACCGCTGGACGGCACACCCGCGACCCTCACGCTCGAGAGCGAGGACGCCTCGCCCGCCGTCGATATAAAACCTTATGAATCATGAGTAAAGCCAAAAAAATAAGACCTGCCGTTGGGGTGGGCAACCGCGCCGGAGATCCCTACATAACGCTCGGCGCCGGAAGGGTCGAGAGCGATAAGTTCTGGCGCTGGGGCGACGACAACCTCTTCCCCGCGGCGCTGACGCTGATGGCCCGCCGTTCGACCACCCACCGCCGCATCATCAACGACAAGGCCGACTACATTTCGGGCAAGGGATTCGTCTGCGACGAGCAGCGTCAGCCGCTGTTGGCGTCGTTCGTGAAGCGCGTCAACGGCGACGGCGAGAGCCTGCGTCAGGTCACAAACAAACTCGCCTTCGACAAGGCGCTGTTCGGCAACGCGTTCCTCGAGATCGTGACCGATGCCGCCCATTCGTTCCTCTCGTTCTATCATCAGGACGCCTCGCGCTGCCGCGTGGCCCGCGACTCGGCGCACATACTTCTTCACCACGACTGGACGGCGTTCCGGACCTCCGAAGCCAAGACGCTGCCATTGTACCCCTCGTTCGAGGAGCAGGCCGACGGGACGCTGCGCTCCGTGATCCACTACAAGGACTACGAGCCGATGTTCGAGCACTACGGCGTACCGCCCTATATCGCCGGCTTCAACGTCTCGGCCATCGCCTACAAGACCGACCGTTGGAACATCTCGCGGCTCGACAACTCGTTTCAGCTCTCGGGCGTGATGATGCTCGACTCGTCGGTCGACAACGAAGCCGAAGCCGAGCGCATCGTGAAGCTCGCCGAGCAGAAGTTTGCCGGCAACCCCGGGCAGGTGATGTTCGTGATCCGCGACAACGGCGAGGGCGACAACTCGCGCTTCATCCCCATCGCCTCGCAGAACGAGGGCGACTGGCAGGCGCTGCACGAACAGGCGGTGTCGGATATCGTCGTGGCCCACTCGTGGTTCCGCACGTTGAGCGGCCTCGACTACGCCTCGGGATTCAGCGCCGAGCGCATTCTTCATGAATACGAAGTGGCGCTCAACACCGTCATCCTGGGCGAGCAGGCCGAACTCACGGAGCCCATTCGCGGGATCATCGAGGCCGTTCTGGGGCTCGACACAGAGTCTCTGCAGATCATCAATCGTCCGCCCACACGCTCCAAGCCCATCTACATGATGGTCTGGGAAGCCCGCAAGGCCGACGGACTGGATTACGATCCCGAGGACAAGCGCCAGCAGCAGTTCCTGTCGGAAATTACGAAGTATAATATCCGGAGTATCGATTAAAACCGGAATGCGTGTGCGTTTCATGCTGTCGTAGTCGCGGCGTTTCGCCGCGTTTACAAATCTGACCCCACCCCAAACCCCTTTCTCGGGAGGGGCTTATCGCATGCGATCAAAAATACTCCCTAAAAAACATCACAACCATGATGAAAACACTCATCACCCCCGCCCAGGCCATAACCCTGGCCTTTACCGACGGCGGATACATCGCACCCGACACCGTCACCGAGGGCGACATCGCCGCCGCCGAACAGCGCTACATCGCCCCGGTCACGGGCCATGCGCTCCTCGAAAAACTCCTCGACGGAGCCTACCCCGAGTTCGCCGCCGAATACCTCGCCGCACCCGCGGCACTCTTCACGCGCATCGTAATCCAGCCGCGCCTCGACGTCTGCTCGGGCAACTACGGCACCGTGGCCCCCAAGTCCTCCGCCTATCAGCCCGCCGGGACCGAGGCCTTGCGCGAGCTGCGCCGCAGCCTCCACCGTCAGGCCCGCACGCTGCTGCGCCGCGCGAGCGACCACCTCGAGGCCCATGCCGCCGAGTTCCCCGAGTATGACCCGCGCGCAAACATCCTCAACCGCTGCTCTGCCGATGGAAACCTTGTACAGACTCGTTAGCGGCGCGGCGGCCGCCCTGGCCGCACTTTTTTCGCCCGTAGGTCCGCTGGTGACCTGCGCCGTGGTGTTTATCGGCATCGACTTCCTGACCGGGGTGCTCGCAAGCCGCACCATGGCCCGCCGCGAGGGCCGCATATGGTATTTCGAGAGCGCGGAGGCGTGGCGTACCATTATGAAACTGGGTCTGACGATCGTGGCTATAGGCATGGCGTGGCTTATCGACTCGTGCGTACTCGGATTTATGAACCTCAACCTCGCGCGGCTGTTCACGGGCTTCACGTGCGGCGTGGAGATGTGGTCGTTCCTCGAAAACGCCGCACAACTCTCCGATGCACCCCTGTTCCGCTGGCTGCGGCGCTACGTCCATCGCCGCATACAAAGGGAGGTGGGCGATGAGTAGGGGGCTCGCCAACTGCAACCCGGGTAATATCCGGCAGTCGGGCGTGCGCTACAAAGGCGAAGTGCGCCCCTCGCGCGACCCGGCATTCAAGCAGTTCGAGTCGCTCGCGTGGGGCTACCGGGCCATATTTATGCTGCTCCATACCTACCGCGTCCGCCACGGGATCGACACCGTTCGCGGCATGATCTCGCGCTGGGCACCGCCCTCGGAGAACCACACCGAGGCCTACATCCGCGCCGTGGCCTTCGCCGTGGGCGTAGCCGACGACAAGCCGGTCGACACCCTCGACCGCGCGACGATGCTGCCCATGGCGGCGGCGATCTCCCACGTGGAAAACGGCGTGCGTGCCGATGTGGCCGAAATAGAGAAGGGTTGGGAACTTTTCGGGAAATAAATTATCTTTGCGGAAATGAAAATCAGCAACTTATCCGCAAGGCTCGACCGCGCGCCAATGCTCAAGGTCGTCGTTCCGCTGTCGGCCGGCATCGTGCTGGCCGACAGCTTCACATTGCCGTGGTGGTTACTCGCCACGGCATTTGTGGTTGCGGGTATAATCGCCGTGCTGGCCAATTCGTCGACCGCGGCGGTGGTATTCATCGCTTCGGCGGGCTTCGGCGCCGCGCAGTTCAACTACACCGAGCCCTCGGTGCCCCGCAATGTTCCCACGGCATTCGAGGTCGCGGTAGAGAGCATCCCTGCCGACCGCGGAACCTATTTTGCCGCCGAGGGGCGCATTACGGCGTGGCGCGACCCTTCCGACGGCACCTGGCTGGCGGCGCACGACCGTGTGATGCTGCGCACCGACACCCTCACCGGCCTCGACCCCGGAGAGCGGATCTTCTGCACCGGAACCATACGGCCGTTCAATGCAGGGTCGGAGAATTACCAGCGTCTTATGGTGCGCCGCGGATTCGCCGGAACGCTGTGGCTCTCCGAACGCTCGGTCCTCGAACGCCTGCCGACCGAGAGCGGAAGCCTCCATTTTGCCGCCGTGGAGCGCATGCAGCGCCTGCCGATGAACCGCGACGCCGGAGCCGTGACCTGCGCCATGACCGCGGGCGACAAGAGCGGCATTACCAATGAACTGCGCAGATCCTACTCATACAGCGGTCTTTCGCACCTGCTGGCCGTATCGGGACTGCACACCGGAATCGTCTTCGCTCTGGTGAATTTGCTGCTGTGGTGGCTGCCGCTGTTCAGGCGCGGGCACCTCGTGCGCAATCTCGTGGCTGCGGTCGCCATATGGGTTTTTGTCGCGGCAGCGGGTTTTCCGCCCAGCGCCGTGCGTGCCGCGGTGATGTGCACGACGCTCCAGTTCGCGCTGGCTTCGGCTTCGGAATACGCGGGTCTCAACGCCCTCGCAGCAGCCGCGGTGGTTATGCTTTTGTATAATCCGGCGTGGCTCGGGGATATAAGTTTTCAGCTTTCGTTCGCCGCCGTGGCGGGAATTCTTGTTTGGGCGGTGCCGATGTGTCGAAGGCTCCATACACGGCACAGGGCCGTCAATATTTTGGTCGACAGCATCGTTGTAAGCCTTGCGGCGACCCTGGCTGTGGCGCCTTTAGTGTCGCATGCTTTCGGCACGATACCTTTGGCCGGTATGGCCGTAAATCCCGTAGCAATACCGATCGCAAGCATTGTGGTTCTGGTCGGAGCGACCTGGATGCTCGTGCCCATAGGGTGGCTGGCTCCGGTTTTCGCATTCGTGCTGGACATCGCGGCCGGAAGCGTCAACTGGCTGGCCCGCATGACCGCCGCCATACCCCGCGGAACGGTCGAATACACCCTCGGAGGATGGCCCACGGCGCTCGTATACCTGGTTTTCATCGCCGCAACAGCCCTTATGTGGTGCGCCGAACCGAAAAAAACAGTACATTTGTCCCGATGATAACCCCCGAAGAATACGGCCTGCTTGCGAGCGATGAGGTGCGGCGCGCGATTGCCGAAAACCGTCATCGCGACCACCTCGAAATGGCCCTCGACAGCCGTGTGCCTCATGCACGGCTTGTCGCCACGCAGGTCAAATACCTCGCCCGGGCGGCACAGAAACTGCCGTCATATGCTGCCGCGGGGTGTATTATTCCACCGAGGGCCTTCGAGCAGTCGTCGAGCGAGGCCTGCGCCGCGCACAAGACCATCTCGGGTGATACGGTTTTGGAACTCACATGCGGATTGGGTGTGGATTCTCTTTTTTTATCACGCCGCTTCGACCGTGTGGTGGCGTTGGAACGCGACCCGATGCTGGCCCGTATCGCTACCGAGAATTTTCGCAGGCTCGGGGCCAACAATATCGAGGTAATAAACATCTCGGCCGAGGATTTTCTCCGCCAAAATCACGAAACATTCGACTGGATATACGCCGACCCCGACCGCCGTTCGGCCGAGGGGCGCAAACTCGTGCGTCTGGAGGATTGTTCCCCCGACATGATCGCCCTGATGCCGCTCCTGAAGCGCGCTTCGGGGCGTCTTTGCATCAAGAATTCGCCGCTGTTCGACGTCGGCGAAGCCCTGAGGCTGTTCCCCGACTGCCGTGTGGAGGTGGTTTCGCTCGGCGACGAGTGCAAGGAGGTGAATATCTACGATGATCATTCCGGACCGTCTGTAACAGCCACGGCCATAGGACGCGGGAGTTTTACGTACGATCTATCTAACGCTGTCGATAGTTCGGCTTACCCCCTCCTCCCACGGGGCGCCTCCGTCGGAGGCCGAAACCCCGACATTTCGGAGACATTCGACCCATCCCTCTATCGTTGGCTCGTAGTCCCCGACGTGGCGTTGCAAAAAGCCCGTCTGGCGCGCCTGCACCTTGCCGGCAAAGCCGACATCCGGAGCGACAACGGCTACGGATTCGCCGCAGAAGAGCCGCAGAACATTATCGGTAGGATTTTCGCCATAGAGAGTATCGAGCCCTACGACCCCAAACGTCTGAAGAAGGAATTCAAGGGCCTCGGCGCCGAGATCATGAAGCGCGAATTTCCCGATTCGGCCGAGGAGCTGACGAGGCGGCTCGGCCTTCGTCCCGGCAATGATATCCGCCTGGCCTTCACCAAAATCGAGGGCCGGTTTTGGGTCGTAAAATTAAAATAAAGCATTTTGCACCCGGGGTTTTCGGCTTGCGCAGCGAGCCGGCAGGCCGCAGCTCCGCCCCGCGGAGGCCTGCATCTTCACTGCGCAGTGCTTCGTTCCGATTTGTCCACCGCGAGCTGCGGCCTGAAAAAACAAATCGGTCCGAACAAATAGATAATCACCTAAAATAACTATCTTTGGACTTCTTACCACACCGACCATGAAAATCAGCGAACTCTTCACCTATTTCACCGACACCATCTTCCGCCGCGACATCACGGAGTGGCGCAACCCCGTGGTGCGCTGGCTCGTGCAGCAATACCGCCTGCTGTTCTACACCGCGCGCGGACTTATCGAGCACGGTACGATGGTTCAGAGTGCGGCGCTGACCTTCTACACGATGATGTCGCTGGTGCCGATCGTAGCCGTGGCCTTCGCCATCGTCAAAGGCTTCGGCTTGGCCGACGGCCTGGTCGACAACCTCTACGAACTCTTCCCGCAGAGCCCCGAGGTGATCGACTACCTCGTGGACTTCGCCGAGAACGCCCTGGCGCGCACGCGCGGCGGCGTGATGGCCGCCGTGGCGCTGGTCATGCTGTTTTGGGCCGTGATCAAGGTCTTCGGCTCGATCGAGAGCGCCTTCAACAACATCTGGGAGGTCAAAGTCTCGCGCAGCGTGACCCGCCAGTATACCGACTATATCGCCGTGATGCTCATCGTGCCGATCCTCTGGATCGTGGCCAACGCCGCCGGGACCTATGCCGAAGAGCTACTGGGCAATTACGACGGCTGGTACTACGAGGTGCTGTCGAGGTTGGCGTCAATGATCGTGATCTGGGTGATGTTCACCTTCCTCTACATGATCATCCCAAACACCAAGGTCCAATTCTCGAGCGCCCTTATGGCCGGCATCGTCGCCGGCACGGCGTTCATCTGCTTCCAGTGGGGCTACCTGTTTCTGCAGCGCTGGATGACGTCGTACAATGCCATCTACGGTAGCTTCGCGGCCGTGCCGCTACTGCTGGTCTGGATGCAAACCTCGTGGCAGATACTGCTTTTCGGCGGCGAGCTGTCGTTCGCCTACCAAAATATCGCGCGCTTCGCCGAGGAGCGCGAATCGCTGCTCATCAGCTACGACCAGCGCCGCAAGGTGATGCTTGCGGTGATGCTCACCGTGGTGCGCAACTTCCGCGAAAAGGGCGGTGCAATGCCCGCCGACGAGATCCGCTGCCAGCTGGATATGCCCACGCGTATCGTCAACGACGTTTTGTACCAACTCACGCAGGCCGGGCTTCTGATCGCCGTACCCACGGGCGACAACGAGCGCGAAATAGCCTACGCACCCGGTCAGGAGACCGAATCGCTGACCGTCTTCGGAGTCCTCGACGCCGTGGAGCAGACGGGACAGATCTGCTTCAATTTTTCGTCGACGCCCGCCATGGCGCGCATCGAGAACGAGATGGAGCGCCTGCTCGAAGCGCGCGGCACGCAGAGCGACAGTAAACTCATAGACCTGCTGTAACATGGAAAAGGCGGTTATAATCGGAAGCGGAAATCTTGCCGAGGCCCTTGCAAAAGCTCTCGCCGCGAGCGGCCTGCAGCTCATGCAGATCTTCGGACGCAACTCCGCGCGGGCGAAAGCCGTCGCCGAAGCCGCCCGAACGAAGTGGACTTCCGACCCCGCCGAGCTCGCCGCCGCCGACATCTATATCCTGGCCGTGAGCGACCGCGCCGTGGCCGAAGTCGCCGCCGCGCTGCCGATCCCCACAGGCGCCATAGTAGCTCATACCGCAGGCAGCGTGGCCCTCGACGCCATTCCGGCCCGATACGCCCGCCGCGCCGTCTTCTACCCCATGCAGACCTTTACGGCGGGCCGCGAAGTCGACTTCCGGCAGATACCTATATTTCTGGAAACATCCTCCGAGGAGTTTTACCCCGAGCTCGAGGCCTTCGCCCGCCGCCTTTCCGACACGGTGATCCATGCCGACGGCCAGCAGCGGGCTCGCATACATCTCGCCGCGGTCTTCGCCTGTAACTTTTCGAACAATATGTACACGATAGGCGAACGTATAGCCCGCGACGCGGATTTTTCGTTCGATGTACTCAAAGCCCTGATCACCGAAACCGCAGCCAAAGCCTGCGCCGCGGCATCTCCGGCCGACGTGCAGACCGGTCCCGCCGTGCGCGGCGACGCGGCGACGCAGCAGCGTCACCTGCAAATGCTGGCCGACACCCCTGAACTCGAAGAAATCTATAAAATAATAAGCAGGAACATATGGGAAACTTCAAAGAAGATATAGCTCTCACCGAGGCCTTTGTATTCGACGTCGACGGCGTGATGACCGACGGCGGTATCATCCCCACGGCCGACGGCGACTTCATCCGCCGCTACAATGCCAAGGATGGCTATGCGCTGGCCTACGCCGTGAAAATGGGTTACAAGGTATGCGTTATCACCGGCGGCCGCGGCAAAACCCTCGAAAACCGTCTCCGGATGCTCGGCATCACGCGCTACCACACCGACTGCATGGACAAGATCACCACCATGCGCCGGTTCTTCGCCGAGGAGGGCATCGACCCCGCCAACACGATCTACATGGGCGACGACATCCCCGACCTCGACTGCATGCGCGAAGTGGGCATCCCGGTCTGCCCTTCGGACGCCGCTTCGGAGGTGATCGAGGTTTCGCGCTACGTTTCGGAATACCGCGGCGGCCAGGGCGCTGTGCGCGATATTGTGGAGCAGGTGCTCCGCGCCCGCGGCGACTGGGCCAAAAACTGTGAGGGGGTGACGCCCTCGTCGCTGGTCGCCTCGCGTTAAACTACCGTCGCGCAAACCACTATCAAAGATGAGAGGATTTTATTTTTTCGTTGCCGCGGTACTGTGTGCGGTGACATGCATGGCGGTCGACTGCGACGACGGCAACTACCACCACGGAGTGATCCTGGTGACCAACAACTCCGATCGTCCGATCTATGTCGTTCCGAAAGGGATTCAGACACCGGGTTTGGTTTACAAGGAGGTTGAAGAGTATTCCCGCAGCATCGAGCCCGGCGCCTATGGCGCCGTAACCCTTGCTCTCCCGGGTACCCGGACCATCGAGCATGCGTTAAAAATGTTCGGACAGATAACCCTGTTCTTCGTCGACGCCGAGAAATTCGACCTGCTGCCCAAAGACGCCCCCGTTCCGAGCGACCTGATTCTGGATAGCCGCGCCTACAGGCAGAACGATCTCGAAGTGACAGATTTCCACATCCACTTCCCACTCGACTGAAAGCACCGCATTTAAGAGAAAAAAGCAGCTCGTTATGAGTTGCTTTTTTTCTTCTTATTCTTTATCCTGGCGAGCCCCTGCCGCATCTCCCGGCGAAGATTAAGCTCCCGTTATTTAAGGGGAATGACCATATTCCATGTCTTTTCGAACTGCCACGGTCCCCGCCCCGTTCCGGTCGCAGCGAAAAGATAGGCCGGGCGGCCATCTTCGAACAGAATGAACGGGCGTTCGAAGTTGGCCTGAATGGTTGTCGTGCCGTCATCCCAAACCACCGTCCGGGAGTATGCCTTCACCGGATCGGACAGGGTCCAATCGACTCCGTTGGTCGAGAATCCGTGTACACCGCCGCCCTCTTCGCCGCAAATATGGCCGAAGCGGTCCTTCATTATCAGCTCATAGCCATGTCCGTTCCACCACACGAAGGGGTCCTCGACGTCGTTATCCTTGTCGGCGTCCGTGTCGAACCGGAAGATGGGAGCATCCGAAAGCCGTTTGTAGGGACCCGTCGGCGATTCGGCCCCAGCGACGCCAAGCAGCAGCGGAGGAGCCGAATTGCAAGGCGAGGATTTATACATCAACAGTATCTTCCCGGTCCGGGGATTGACCACGGGCGACGGATTAGTGGTGATAGAGGCGTCCCATTTCCCGGGTCGCGGCTGCAGTATCGGCCGGTCCGAGCGTACCCACGGGCCGTCGAGCGACTCCGAACGGGCGACCCCGATGCGTTTGTTCATCCATGCGCGCTCGAACCAGTCATCCTCCCACGGGACACCGGGCGCAGGGACCGGGAAGTCGTACGTCGTGCCGAAATAGTAGAGGTAATAGGCGTCTTCTAAGCGGATAATACGCGGGTTGTGGGTCACCAGTCCGTCGAAAAACTCCTTCCCGCGCGCCGGCAAAGCCACATCCGCAAAAGTATAGGGCCCCTCGGGGGTATCGGAAACGGCATGTACGACCTCCGAGTTGGTTACCCAGGCATGAAACCCGAGCTCCCTGGCCCAGCGGTCGGCAAACATATGGTACCTGCCGTCCGGACCCTCGATCACCGACGAACCCCAGATCCAGTAATCGTCCATCGCAAAACCTCCGCCCACAGGTGCCGGCATCACGCGGTCGATGAATGGTTTTTGGAATTCCGGCCGGCCCCCGCAACCCGAGGCGGTCGCCGACAGAAGACAGGCGGCACAGAGCAGTGTGCGGTTCATCAATCTATGTCCTGACATTTTCATAGGTAAATTTATTTTTACGAATCGGCGGACCAACAAAAACAGAAAACGCTATATCTCTATGTATGAACAAAAAAGCAGGTCGTTACAACCTGCTTTTTCTTTTCTTCTTCATATTTTCGAGCCGCTGCCTCATCATCTCGGCAAAAAGTTCGCGTCGGTAGCGAAGGTTGATCCTCCATCCGTTCCAACGCATATACCGCGCCCGCTTGTCGGGATAGATATCGCGTATCGTAACCAGAATTCCCGTCTCCTCGACCTCACCGAAATCGGGGTTAAGCACCGTGTCGAACACCCTCATCGAGGGCGAAAGGTTCATGTAGGCATTGATCAGCGGCGGAATATTCTCGTCGAACTCGCGGATCTTCTGCACCAGTATCTTGTAGTTCTCCTGATAGCTTTCGCCCGAGAAGAGATTTTCGTAGTAGGGGTCGTCGAGATCGAGATCGAGCTTATTGATTCCCGACACGAGATTGTCCTTATCGGGAAAGTAGCGGTGCAGGAAAAAGAGAAGCGCATTGCGCGCGTGGGCCTTAAACGAGGTGTACATCGTGACCTTGCCGAACAGGTATTTCGACTCGGGACTCAACACCATAAGCGCTCCGATGCCGTCCCAGAGATTGTCGAGAGCATAGATGCTCTTGGGGTTGGAACGCGACTGGTACTCGGGCTGCACGAACGAACGGCCCAACTCGATGGTCTTGGGCAGAAAGCGGCGGCGGAACTTGTCGCTAAATCGGAAGTAGTGCTCCGTAGACAAATGCCGGGGATGCTCGTCCGTGCAGACGATAAACCGGTATCCGCCTACGATCTTCTCGGCGGCGGGGTCCCAGACGATAAGCTGATAATAGCCGTCGGGCGCCAGGTCCTCGGCGTCGACGTCGACGTCGCAGCCGGTACCTCCTCCGGCGCCGCGGAACGACTCCTCGCGCAGACGTCCTACCTCGCGCATCAGCGCGGGGCAATTGCCGGCGGTGAAGATATAGATCTCGTTCGAGGCTCTGTTCGTGTCGCGTGCTTTTCGTTCGGGAGTGAGTTCGGCGCGCAGAAGTTCACGGTCGACGGGCAGAATGATGGGTTGAGCGGTTCTGTGTTGCATGATGGGGCAAATGTAACAAAAAGGGCGAACTTTATCCTTTTAGGACAAAGTTTTTTCCAACAAATACGCTTTTTTGCGTATGTATTCGACCTGCTCGCGCAGTGAGCCAACGCTCTGAAGTTCTGCGACCGGGATCGGATCGCCCACCACGATGCGGAAGTGGCGTCCCTTCTGCGAGAACATCTCGTCGGGCAGCCACATCATCTCGATGTTGAACTTCACGCCCAGCTTTTTGCGCAGCGACGAAAGTCGGTAGAAGAAGTTCGAGAGCCGTCCCTCGACGAAAACGGGAACTATCTGGCGTTGTGTGGAGTATGCTTTTTTCAGGAAGTTGATCTTCCACTCGGGATCGGCGATCACGCCATTTTCGCGCCGCGAGCAGAGCCCGGCGGGGAAAGTCAGAATGGGCAGGTCGCCGAAAAACTCCTCCTCGATGCGGCGGGCGTAGGCGCTGTTCTGCGATCCGTGCTTGTTGATCGGCAGCCACAGCGGCTGCAGCGGCTCGACGTTCATCAGCAGGTCGTTGACCATCACGCGGGCGTCGCCGAAACGGTCGATCAGTTTATCAGCCAGCATCATGCCGTCCATGCCCCCGAACGGGTGGTTGGAGACGAAGAGGTAGCGCCCCTGGTCGGGAAGTTTCTCGAGCCCCTCGATCGAATAGGTGATGCCCCATTCGCGGAAGCAGGCGTGGATAAACTCCTGCGGCGGCAGGGTCCAGTAGTGTTCGAGAATGTAGTTGATCTCCTGCTCGTGGACCGTGCGGCGCACCCAGTTCACGAGGGATCGCGGCACCCAGCGGGCCAGCTTCGGAGCTTTGTCGGCGAGGATAGCGCCGATGTCTATTTTAGGCATTGAAACAATAAGAGAATTATATATCACAAATATATATATTCTTTTTCGAAAATTCCCTAACTTTACAACCAAATCGACTTTTACCCATCGAATATGTCCCAATACCACACCCCCGTCCTGCTGGAAGAGTCTGTGGAGCTGATGCATACGGCTCCCGGCGGCACCTACGTCGACCTCACCTTCGGCGGCGGCGGGCACTCGCGGCGCATACTCGAAACACTGGGCCCGAAGGGGCGCCTCTACTCTTTCGACCAGGACCGCGACACCCTCTCCAACTGTCCCGACGACAAGCGCTTCAACTATGTTGAAAGCAATTTTCGTTTTCTGCGCGGGGCGTTGAGGCTGCGCGGCGTTACGCAGGTCGACAGCATCCTTGCCGATCTGGGCGTCTCGTCGCACCACTTCGACGCCACCGAGCGCGGTTTCTCGTTCCGCGGCGACGCGCCTCTCGACATGCGCATGAACCAGCGCGGAGGGCTTACGGCGGCCAAGGTCGTAAACACCTATTCGGCCGAGGACCTCACGCGCATCCTGGGCGATTGGGGCGAGCTGGAAACCCCCTGGAAGGTAGCCAACTGCATCGTCCGCGCCCGGACCGCATCACCCATACAAACCACCTCGCAGCTTGTCGAGGCCGTCAAACCCTGCACCCCCAAGAAAGACGAGTCGAAATTTCTGACCAAGCTCTTCCAGGCCCTGCGCATCGAGGTCAACGGCGAGATGGAGGCGCTTAAAATGGCTTTGGAGCAGAGTCTTAAGGTACTGAAACCCGGCGGCCGTCTGGTCGTTATCTCCTACCACTCGCTCGAAGACCGCCTCGTGAAGAATTTTTTGCGCAGCGGCAACTTCGCCGGCACGGTCGAAAAGGACTTTTTCGGTCGTGCGCAGGTGCCTTTCGAAGCCGTCACGCGCAAGGCCGTCACCCCTTCGGCCGGGGAGCTCGAGCGCAACCCCCGTTCGCGTTCGGCCAAGCTGCGCGCGGCGATAAAATTACCCGAAACCAAGTAGCCATGAAGGACCACGAATTCGACCCCGTAACCCCCGAGGAGAAAGCCGCAAGAGAGCAGGAGGCTGAATTTGCCCGCCGCGTGCGCCGCGAGGTCAGGCGCATGGAGAGCGGCGAGGCCGACGAAGATATCCGCGTCGACCAGCAACGCGAAGCCGAGGCCAGAGCCGAAGAGGACAAGCGCGCCGAAAAGGAGCGCCGCCGCGAGTCGAACACCCTGTGGAAGTGGCTCTCGGGCACGATCCTCGCCGACGAGGGCACCTCGAAATACTACCCCTACATGCTCTCCATCGCGGGCGTGTTCTTCTTGAGCATCACTGTGATGTTCATGAGCCTGCACCTCGACATGAAGTACAGCCGCCTCGACGCCGAGGTGCGCATGCTGCGCGAGAAGTCGGTCCGCATGCAGGAGCTTCGGTTCCGTCAGACCTCCTACTCGGCGATCGAGGGACGCCTGCGCGCCCGGGGCATCGACCTCACCGACCCCTCGTCGCCCGACACGATCATCGAAAACTAACCCTCCAGCAATATGGCTGCACCTGCACCAAAGAAACCATCAAAGATCAAGAAGGACATCCTCTTCCGCACGAGGATGCTCTGCGCCGTGTTCTACGTCATCGCACTGGTGGTTCTGGTGCGTCTGGTGTGCGTTCAGTTTTTCAGTCCGACGGTCCGGGGCAATGCCCGGGCGATCTCGGAGCGCATCTTCACCGTCGACTCGGTGCCTGCGCACCGCGGCAGCATCCTGGCCCGTAACGGCGAACCCCTGGCAACCTCGATCTTCACCTACCAGGCCGAATTCGATTTCGGAGCCTCGGGTCTCGATTCCATACAGATTTTCAACGAGCAGGCCGACTCTCTGTCGAAGCTACTCTCGGCCTTCTTCAAGGATAAAAGCGCCGCAGATTATAGCCGCATGTTCCGCAGCGAGCATGCCAAACGCTACCGGCTCATCAATCCCCGCGACACCACCTACCAACGCTCCGGAGGCTGGTGGGGGCGGTTCATCGACCGCCTCAACGGCGAGGAGTTTGTCACGCGCCGCATCTACGACACGGTTCGCGACCATCGCGGCGTCCCCATTTTCCCCCGCGAAGTCGACTTCGCCGAATGGGAGGTTCTGCGCACCTATCCGCTGCTGAACTGGAACATGGGCATGGTCTACCGCCGCACCGAAAACGACCGCCGCGTCTATCCCCAGTCCGCACTGGCCCGCCGCACGGTGGGGCTCACCGGCGAGCAGGGCAACTACGGTCTCGAAGCGGCTTATAAGACCGAACTCACGGGCCACAGCGGTATCGAGGTCCGCCAGCGCATCGCCCGCGGATTCCGGGGCCGCATCGCCGGAGCCGGACACCAGGACCCGGTCGACGGCTACGACGTGGTTACCACGCTCGACGTCGACCTGCAGGATGCCGCCGACAAGATCCTGCGCCGCCAGCTCGAAAACCAGAACGCGATCTGGGGCACGACGATCGTCATGGAGGTCGCCACGGGCGAGATCCTGGCCATGGTGAACCTCGGATCGGACGGCCGAGGCGGCTACCAGGAGCGCGAGAACTACGCCCTGGGCCGGAGCATGGAGCCCGGCTCGACGTTCAAACTGGCCACGATGATCACCCTGCTGGACGACCTGGGAATGTCGCCCTCGACCACCTATGAGACCCACAACGGAGAGCCGGTCGACATAGGCCCCGCCAAAAAAATCCGCGACTCGCACAAAGGCGACCGCACGATAGCCCTGCGCCGTGCCGTGTCGGGCTCGTCGAACGTCTACTTCGCCAAGGCGATGTGGGAGAACTACGGCCTCACGGGCAAAAAACAGCAGTACAGCGATTTTCTGCACAAACAATTACATCTCAGCGAAACGGTCGGTTTAGAGCGCCTCGGCGAGCGCCGCCCCTCGGTAACCACCGACTGGAAGGTCGCCGACCCAGGCGTGATGCTCGTAAAAATGGCCTACGGCTACCGCGTGCGGATGGCCCCGATCCAGATGATCACCTTCTACAACGCCATCGCCAACGACGGACGGATGATATCGCCGGTGCTGGTGCGCGAACTCCAGCGTAACGGACACACCGAGGAACGCTTTTCCACACATACCATAGCATCGTCGATCTGCTCCCGCAGCACCCTGCGCATCGTGCAAAACTGCCTCGAAGCCGTCTGCACCGAGGGCACGGCCGCCGACTACTTCCGCGACACCACACGCCTGCGCGTCGCCGCCAAGACCGGCACCGCGCAGGTCACCAACACCCCGGGCAACTACCTGGGTTCGACCGTGGCCTACTTCCCTGCCGACAACCCGCGCTACACCGTGCTTACAACCATAGAAACAAAGCAACAGAGCGGCAAGGCCTACTACGGCGGTCCGTTGGCCGGCCCGGTCGTGAAGCAGGTCGTCGACTACATGTTCAACCGCAACCCCGACTGGTTCGGCCGCGTAGCGGCGCAGAAGGGTGAGAAGCACCACCCCACGCAGGTCAAGGGCGGCGACATCGCCCAGATCCGCAAAATAGCCGACAAATTCTCGCCCCGCGCCTCGTTCGACCACCGCACGGGCTGGGGCCGCGCCCGGGTCGACAGCCTCTCGAACGTCGAGATCGCGACCATCGCCGACCAGGCCGCCACGATGCCCGACGTGCGCGGCATGGGGCTCAAGGACGCGCTGTTCCTGCTCGAGAACCACGGTCTGAAGGTCCGCTTCGCCGGCCAGGGGGCCGTCGCCGAGCAGAGCATCCCCGCCGGAACGCATATTTCCCGCGGCACGATCGCCGCAATCACATTGAGATAGAACACAATCACATTGAGGTAAGCGGCCGCCACATTGAGATAAGCCGCCATTACATTGCCATAAGATGAAAACGTTATACAAACTCATACGCTCCACCACCGTCACATCGCTCCACGGCGATATGCAAACCTCGGTCTCGCGCCTGACCTACGACTCGCGCGCCATAAACCCTGGCGACTGCTTCTTCGCCGTGGTCGGCACGCAGGCCGACGGACACCGGTTCATCGCCGGGGCGGTCGAGAAGGGCGCCGCGGCCGTGGTATGTCAGACCCTGCCCGAGAGCCTTGCGGTGGGTGTGGCTTATGTGGTCGTCCCCGATTCGGCGGGCGCGCTGGCCGACATGGCCTCGGCCTTCTACGACTATCCGAGCCGCGATCTGAAGCTCGTGGGCATCACCGGCACCAACGGCAAAACCACCACCGTCACATTGCTCTACGACCTCGTGCGGGCGCTGGGCCACAAGGCGGGACTCATATCGACCGTAATCTATAAGGTCGGCGACCGCACGATCGAATCGACCCACACCACCCCCGACCCGGTACGCCTCAACGCCATGATGCGCGAAATGGCCGACGAAGGGTGCGAATACTGCTTCATGGAGTGCTCGTCCCACGCCATCGTCCAGGAACGCACGCGCGGACTGCACTTCGCAGGCGGCGTTTTCTCCAACATCACACACGACCACCTCGACTACCACAAGACCTTCGCCGAATATATCCGCGCCAAAAAGCTCTTCTTCGACTCGCTGGGCAAGGAGGCCTTCGCGCTCATTAACGCCGACGACCGTAACGGCAGCATAATGGTCCAGAACACCGCGGCGGCCGTTCGCACCTACTCCTTACGGTCCATGGCCGACTTCCGCTGCAAGATCGTCGAGACGCATCTCGACGGCATGCTGCTGCGCATCGACAGCCAGGAAGTCTGGGTCGGCCTGATCGGCAAATTCAACGCTTACAATCTTTTAGCCGTCTACGGCACCGCGGTATCGCTGGGCTTCGAACGAAGCGAGGTGCTGACCGCCATAAGCACCCTTAAGGCCGTCGACGGACGCTTCGAGGTCTTCCGCGCGGCCGACGGCACCACCGCCGTCGTCGACTACGCCCACACGCCCGACGCCCTCGAGAACGTTATTCAAACCATCGAGGAGCTGCGCGCACCCTCGCAGAAACTCATCGTCGTATGCGGCTGCGGCGGTGACCGCGACCGCACCAAGCGTCCCGAAATGGCGCGCATAGCGGTGAAATACGCCTCGACGGCAGTCTTCACCTCCGACAACCCGCGCCACGAGTCGCCCGAGGCGATCCTCGACCAAATGGCCGCCGGGCTCGACCGCGGGGCCCGCTTCCTGCGCATCGCCGACCGCGCCGAGGCCATACGCACCGCCGTGATGCTCGCCCGGCCGGGCGACATCCTGCTCATCGCCGGCAAAGGTCACGAAACCTACCAGGTCGTCGGCGACGAAAAACAGCACTTCGACGACCGTGAAGAAATTCGAAAAAACTTCGAATTTCTCAATGCAAAAATGAAAAATTAACAATTTTCATTTTTGCAACAACAAAAGCAAATTCAAAAATTCCTCATAATTTTTCATTTTTAATTCTGGATAAAAAATGCTTTATTATTTTTTCAAATACCTCGACCACGCGCACAACATCCCCGGCTCGGGAATGTTCCAGTACATCTCGTTCCGCGCGGCGGCGGCGATCATCCTTTCGCTGCTGATCGTCATCATCTTCGGCCGCTCGATCATCAACTTCCTGCGCCGCAAGCAGATCGGCGAAGATATCCGCGACCTGGGGCTCGAGGGCCAGCTTAAGAAAAAGGGCACCCCCACCATGGGCGGCGTGATAATCCTTATCGCCATCCTGGTCCCGATGCTGCTGCTGGGGCGCCTCGACAACATCTACGTCCAGCTTATGCTGGTGTCGACGGTGTGGCTGGGCTTTATCGGCGGCCTGGACGACTACATCAAGGTCTTCCGCCACAACAAGGAGGGACTGAAGGGCAAGTTCAAGATCGTGGGACAAGTCGGCCTGGGCATCATCGTCGGAACGACCATGTGGCTCTCACCCGACATCGTTGTCCGCGACAAGGTCACACAGCCTGTGCAGACGGTCTATATGGACGAAAGCGGCTCGGTGGTCGAGAGCATCAAACAGACCGTGGTGTTGAGCTCCGAGAGCACCAAGACCACACAGACGACCATTCCGTTCGTCAAAAACAATGAGTTCGACTATGGCTGGCTCACGGGCGGCAACGACACGCTGACGTGGCTTGTGTATATTCTGGTTGCGATCCTGGTCGTCACGGCGGTCTCCAACGGCGCCAACCTCACCGACGGATTGGACGGGCTGGCCACGGGCGTTTCGGTGCCGATCGTGGCGGTGTTAGGTGCCCTGGCCTATCTCTCGGGACACATCGTCTACGCCGACTACCTCAACATCATGTATATCCCCAACAGCGGCGAGCTGGTGGTCTTCGCCGCAGCGCTGATCGGGGCTCTGGTGGGTTTTCTGTGGTACAACTCTTTTCCCGCACAGATATTCATGGGTGACACGGGCTCGCTTACGCTCGGCGGCATCATCGCCGTCTTCGCGCTCTGCATCCGCAAGGAGCTGCTGCTGCCCATTCTGTGTGGCATCTTCTTCGCCGAGAGTTTGTCGGTTGTGATCCAGGTATCATATTTCAAATATACCAAGCGCAAATACGGCGAGGGACGCCGCATATTCCTCATGTCGCCCCTGCATCACCACTACCAGAAAAAGGAGATCTTCGAGACCAAGATCGTAACGCGCTTCTGGATTCTCTCGCTGCTGCTGGCGGCCATTACGCTCGTAACGCTCAAGATACGCTAATATGAAAAAGATTGTCGTCCTGGGCGGCGGAATCAGCGGCTACGGCTCCGCGATCCTTGCCAAGAAAAAGGGATTTCATGTATTTCTGTCGGATGCGGGACGCATCGCCGATAAATACAAAGCCAAACTCGATGAGTGGAACATCCCCTATGAGGAGGGCCAGCACACCGAGGAGCGTATCCTCGCTGCAAGCGAGGTCGTGAAGTCGCCCGGCATCCCCGACACCGCGCCTATGGTGCAGAAGATCCGCGAAGCAGGCATTCCGGTCATCTCCGAGATCGAGTTCGCGGGCCGCTATATGGGCAAGGCGCGATGCATCTGCATCACCGGCTCGAACGGCAAGACCACCACCACGTCGCTCATCTATAAGATCATGAAGGACGCCGGCATGAACGTGGCCCTGGGCGGCAATATCGGCGAGAGCTTCGCCTACTCGGTGGCCACGGGCGACTACGACTGGTATGTGCTGGAGTTGAGTTCGTTCCAGCTGGACGGCATGTACAAATTCCGTTCGCATATCGGCGTTCTGATGAACATCACCCCCGACCACCTCGACCGCTACGACTACTCGTTCGACAAATACGCCGCCTCGAAGATGCGCATCACGCAGAACCAAACCTCGCGCGACTTCTTCGTCTACTCGGGCGACGACGAGGTAATCTGGCAGCAGATCGCCAAGCATGACCTCGGGATGAAACAACTCCCCTTTACCGCCAAAAACGCCATCGCAAGCGGTGCGGGCGATGCATTCCTCTGCGACGGAACGTTCACGGCATCGGTCGGCAAGACATCGGTCGAGATCGACACCGCTAAATTACAAATCAAGGGCCTCCACAATGCCTATAACGCCATGGCCGCGGCCCTCGCGACCCTCGCCGCGGGCGTTGACCCCAAGAAGATCGTCCGCTCGCTCTACGGCTTTTCACCCGTCGAGCACCGCCTCGAACCTGCAGGCGAAAAGAACGGCGTGGAGTGGATCAACGACTCCAAAGCCACCAACGTCGACTCGGTATACTACGCCCTGGAGAGCATGACGCGCCCCGTGGTATGGATCGCCGGCGGGACCGACAAAGGCAACGACTACGAGCCGCTCAAGGCCTTCGCGAAAGCCAAGGTGCATACGCTGGTCTGCATGGGCCTCGACAATGCCAAGCTCGTCGAAGCGTTCACAGGCGTGGTCCCCGAAATAATCTCCACCGACTCGCTGGAAAGCGCCATGACCGCCGCCAAGCATGCCGCACGCCGCGGCGATGCAGTGTTGTTATCGCCGGCCTGCGCGAGCTTCGACCTCTTCAAGAATTACGAACACCGCGGCCGCCAGTTCAAGGACTGGGTGGCCGAAAAAGCATAGCGTTATGGCATGGAAGTTCACGAATAAGAATCTGAAGGGCGAGCAGCAGCGGGAGCCGTGGCAGGAGACCCCTGCCGAGGTGAAATCCGCAGCGCAAACTGCCGCCGGCCGGTCCGCCGGCACCTCGACCGACGAGAACGCAGCCGGAAACGCAGCCGGAAACGCAGCCAGGAACACAGCCGGCGCCGCGGACCCGAAGGCCACAAAAGCCACCGATGCCGCCGCCGAGACCCCCAAGCAAGGCTTCCGCTTCTTCCCGGGCGACCGCGTGCTGTGGATCATCGTGGCCACGCTGGCCGTGATCTCGGTGCTCGTGGTCTATTCGTCAACTGCCAAAATGGCCTACGATTCGAGCTCGCTGCGCTCCACGACCCACTTCCTGCGCGAACAGCTCTTCATCCTGGCTTTGAGTGTCGTGGCGCTGATCTTCGTCCAGCACCTCAACAGCCGCCTCTACCTCACGATGACCAAGTTCGTCTACTACGCCTCGCTGCTGCTGACCTTCGCGACCTACTTCCTGGGCACGGCGACCAACGGCGCGGCGCGCTGGATCAACGTCGGGGGATTCAACCTCCAGCCCTCCGAGGCGCTGAAGATCGCTACGGTGATGTTCCTGGCCAGCCAACTGGCCGGACGGCAGTCGAAGATCGATACCCTGCGCATCATTCCTTCGCTCCGGTTCTGGACCTGGTGGTCCGACGGCAAACAGCGCAGAATCTGGAACGAAGGCACCTGGCCGATACTTATGCCGGTCGTCATCTCGTGCGCCGTGATCTTCCCCGCCCACACCTCTTCGGCGCTGCTGGTCTTCATGGCCTCGTGGGTCATGATGCTCATCGGACGCGTACGCATCGGCGAACTGCTCAAGCTCCTCGCCCTCACCACCGCGGCCGGAGCCCTGGTCATGGTGCTCAACATCGGCCGCAGCGAGACCGCCGGAGGCCGCGTGTCGACATGGCTCGACCTTTGGACCACCTCGCAGGTCGATAAACCCGTCGACTACCTCACCGACACCGAACGCTCGATGATCGCCATCTACAACGGCGGCATCCTGGGCGAAGGGGCCGGGCAGAGCGTTATGCGCGTCGAAATGATCCATCCCGAGAGCGACTACGCCTACGCGTTCTTCGTCGAGGAGTACGGACTGCTGCTGGGAGTGATGCTTCTGATACTATATGTGTGGATATTCTTCCGGGCGATAGAGATCTTCCGGCGGTGCGGCACGGCGTTCCCGGGGCTGCTGGTGCTGGGCCTCGCGTTGCTGATTACCAGCCAGGCGCTGCTGCACATCATGGTCACGGTGAACCTCTTCCCCGAGACCGGACAGACGCTGCCGCTGATCTCGCGCGGAGGGTCGTCGACGATCTTCACGATGATCGCCCTGGGTATGATATTGAGCGTCAGCCGCCAGAACGACGAACAGTCGCACGACGCGCCCAAGGGGGAAACGATATATGAAAAATAAAAATCAATATACAATTCATGTCATTGCGAGGAGGATGAAAGTCCGACGCGGCAATCTGATTACCCGCACGGCCTTGCATCTCTCCGGATTGCCGCGCTCGTTATACTCGCTCGTAAAGACATAGCTTTTACCGAATAACCGATGGAAGACATACGTTTAGATAAATACCTGTGGGCCGTACGGATCTTCAAGACCCGCAGCGACGCCGCCGAAGCCATACGCCAGAACAAAGTGACGGTCAACGGCGCGTTCGCCAAACCTTCGCGCGACGCCAAAATCGGCGACATGATCTCGGTGCGCCGTCAACCGGTGACCTATTCGTATAAGGTCCTCGACCTTGTTTCGAGCCGTCAGCCGGCCAAGAACGTCCCCGAATACCTGCTCGACGTCACCCCGCCCGAGGAGCTTGCCAAGCTCAACGTCCCGCGCGAGACGATCTTCATCCAGCGCGACCGCGGCACCGGCCGCCCGACAAAGAAAGAGCGCCGCGACATCGAGGAGGTTATGGGTGGAATTTGCTACGAAGAGTGAAGTAAAACACAGAGCCTATTGTGTTTTTTAAGTGTCTTTTAAGTATTTTTGCATACAAGGATCTGTTATTTTTTCTATTTAATGTGGCATAATAATGGCCGGGTTATATTGTATGGGAATAAAATAGCGAACAATGGATATATGGTGGGTGATGCTTGCCGTAGCAAATTTTCTATTGGCAGCATTTTATATTGAATTGGAAAGCAGGAAATACAAGTTCCCGTTTGGGTTTTATCTTGTCACCGCATTGTTGTGCTGGTGGCCCGTTACATTATTCCCTCTCATATCCTGGATTGAATCCAGAAAGGAAAAAGAACCACATCTCAAACAAGCGATTCTTTATAAGTTTCGACTGGGAATATTTGTCTGGAGTTGCACCATACTGACACAAGGTATATCTTTTTATTATCTCCGGGATATTTTCACCGAAACAACAGAGAATGCCGTCAGTGAGATCGTACAATTCTGCACAACGGGCGTCACCTTCTGGCTCATACTGATTCTGCTTACCGCCGGACGCTTTTTAGACAAATGTGCAGCACGAGAATAGAGACGCCAACCTTACTATTGTTAAAGGGGGAATACAATATGTATTCCCCCTTTAGGTTGTAGTTACGCGGAGTTCCGCCTATTTCTTGTTGAAGAAATTCATCGTCCGCTCCATCCCGATGGTCGTGAACGACAGAATGGCATCACAGAACACTTTCAGCCGCTCGGGCAGCAGTTTGCACTCCTCATCCGACCATTCGCCAAGCACATAGTCGACCTGGTGGCCTTTCGGGAAGTCGCCGCCCACGCCGAAGCGTATACGCGCAAAATCCTCATTGCCGAGGATCTCAACGATATTTTTAAGTCCGTTATGGCCTCCGGCACTGCCCTTGGGACGCATGCGCAGCGTTCCGAACGGCAGGGCAATATCGTCCGAGATGATCAGCAGGTTTTCCGGCGCGATCTTCTCGGCCTCCATCCAGTAGCGCACGGCCTTGCCCGACAGGTTCATATAGGTCGAGGGCTTCAGCAGAACCAAAGTTCGACCCTTGTGCTTTACCTGGGCCACGTCACCGTAGCGCGCGGTGGTAAAAACAGTGTTGGACGCCTCTGCGAGAGCGTCCAACACGTTGAAGCCAATGTTGTGACGGGTCCCGGCATACTCGGCGCCGATGTTTCCCAGCCCAACAATGAGGTATTTCATAGCTTATTCTGTTTACTGCGCGCTGCGCGAAGCACGGGTCACGCGCACGGCGCAGACAGCAGTCGTTGCGGGAGTAAGGAACTTCACATTAGCAACCTCGAGATCGCCCACGAAGATGGTCTTGCCGACGCCCAGCGGAGTAACGTCTACGACGATCTCGTCGGGGAGGTTCTCGACCATTGCGCTCACGGTCACCTTACGTGCCGAGAGGGCCAGCTTACCGCCGACCTTCACACCCTCGGCATTACCGGTGAGGCGTACGGGGATGGCGATCGAAACGGGCTTACCCGAAACCACGCGGAAGAAATCGAGATGGAGGATCTCCTCGCGGATGGGGTGGAACTGCGTGTCGCGAAGAACAGCCAACTCCTTCTTACCCTCGAACTGGAACTCTACGATGTAGGAGTTGGGGGTGTAGATCAGAGGCTTGATCTCGGCGGGATCCACCGAGAAGTTCACGGTCTCGCCGTTACCGCACAGAACGCAGGGGATCTGGCCGGCGCGGCGTACGTCTTTGGCTGCCTTCTTACCGAAGTCGGTACGGGTCGTAGCTTTTACGTTGATTGTTTTCATTGTAAATTGTTGTTTTTAAAGTTATTACCTTCAGCGGTTCTCAACGCGTCATCATGTGGCGCGTCCCATTTCCGCCTGCTTTGGGTTGCAAAGATAGTTCTTTGTAATTAAAAATGAAAATTAAGAATTAAAAAATTATCGCCCTGCAGTCGGTCACTTTTCAGTTGCCGGCGCATTCCGAACATAATTTTTAATTTTTCATTCCACGTATACGCTTCTCCCACTTCCAGGCCGCCTCGAGCGTCTGGTCGAGCGTACGCTCGGCCTTCCAGCCCAGTTCGTTATTGGCGAGCGTGGGGTCTGCCCAGATGGCGATGATGTCGCCGGCGCGGCGGGGTGCGATTTTGTAGCAGAGTTTCAGTTTATTCACCTCCTCGAACTTGCGGACCAGCTCCAGAACCGAGACTCCGCGGCCCGTGCCGATATTGAAGATCTCGTAGCGCTGCTTGTTCTTGCCCTCGATCATGCGGCCGATAGCCACCACGTGCGCCTTTGCAAGGTCCACCACGTCGATATAGTCGCGGATGTTCGATCCGTCGGGCGTCGGGTAGTCGTCGCCGAAGACCGAGAGGCACTCGCGCAGACCGGCCGCGGTCTGCGTGACGAACGGCACGAGGTTCTGCGGCACGCCGCGGGGAAGTTCGCCGATAAGTGCCGTAGGGTGCGCCCCGATGGGGTTGAAGTAGCGCAGGGCGATACCTTTCATACCCTCGAACGCCACCAGCGAATCGCGCAGGATATCCTCACACATCTGCTTGGTGTTGCCATAGGGCGACGTGGCCGGCTTGCGGGGCGTCTGCTCCGTCACGGGCTGCTTGTCGGGCTCGCCGTAGACCGTGCACGACGACGAGAAGACGATATTTTTGCGGCCGAATTCGCGCATGAGGTCGATGACGTTCATGAACGATTCGAGGTTGTTGCGATAGTACTCGAGCGGTTTTGCGACCGACTCGCCCACGGCTTTCGACGCCGCGAAGTGGATCACCGAATCGAAATCATACTGTTCGAACACGCGGCGGAAGGCCGTACGGTTGCAGCAGTCGACCTCGACGAAGGGAATATCCACGCCTGTTATTTTACGCGCTCCCTCGACGCCTGTCATGTCGCTGTTCGAGAGGTTGTCGACCACGACCACGTCGTAGCCGGCGTTAATCAGTTCCACGGTGGTGTGCGAGCCGATGTATCCGGCGCCGCCGCTTACTAAAACACAAGATTTCTTCATCTTTGCGAAAAATTGTTTATGTGAGCCACAAAGGTAGGGAAAAATAGCCATATGCGTGCTCTCCGAATCCGATTTTCTTGACAAGGTCAAATAAAGCAGAATTCGGGGTCTGTCTTACAAGGTATTTTAGCCATAGATGAACGACGCCGAAACGCACTTCGGCGCGAATCATAACGCTTTGCGGCGATTGCCGCCGCATGGTTTTCAGCCTGTCAGGATACACACCTGCCCGGACACACTTCCGGCCGCTCTGTGGTCAGCACAGGGCTGAAACACGGAGCGGCCGGATCTTTCACAGATTCTGTGCGTTTCGGAGTTATGCGACTATCTGACCGTCACAGGAAGTTGCGCGGCAATGTCCGCCGACGACGTGCCCAGCGAAATGGTGTACTGACCCGGATTCACCTTCCAGCCACGCGTCTGCACATCCCAGAACGCCAGGTCGGATTTGTCGATTTCGAACTCCACGACCACGCTTTTGCCTGCGGCGAGTTCGACCTTACGGAATGCCTTGAGCTCCTTCACGGGGCGAACGACCGAAGGCTCGTTCTCCGAAACATACAGCTGTATGACCTCCGCACCCGCGCGTTTGCCGGTGTTGGTCAGCGTGACGCTCACCTTGAGAGGTTTCGCCGCCGTCAGCGTCTTATCGGCGCGGGGCTTCGAGAGCGCGAACGAGGTGTAGGACAGACCGAATCCGAAGGGGTACAATGGTTTGATGCCTTTGGTTTCGTACCAGCGGTAGCCCACCAATACCGATTCGTCGTATTTGACGTCGTAGACCGAGATCAGACGCTCATTGTAGGCTCGCGGCGCGAGGTTGTAGAGTTCGCCGCCCGGAGGTATCGTGCCCTTGGCGGGCGAGTCGGCGAACTCACGCTCGATGGTCATCGGCAACTTGCCCGAGGGGCATATTTTTCCGGAGAAGAGGTCGGCCAGGGCCGTGAAGCCGTTCTGACCGGGATACCATCCGTAAACCACCGCGGCGGCCTTGTCGTTCCACGAAGTCATGCGGATTCCCGAACCCGAATTCACCAGAACGATCGTGTTGGGGTTCGCCTCGACGGCCATGCGGATATACGCCTCCTCGTTTTTGGGCAGGGCGAACGGACGCTCGAACGACTCCACGTCGATCGTTCCGGTCGACAGCACCACCACGTCGGCTGCGGCCAGCTGCTCGCGCGTGGGCGTCTCAACGACGCTCACAGCCTCGCCGAATGCGCTTATAAACGCATCCCGAAGGCTGATATTGTCGTATCCTAACACCTCGGCCGATGCCGACGAACTGCCGCCGCTGCGGGGCATTTCGTCGATGAACCGCCCGGCCAGCAGAATCTTGAGCCCCCTGGCCAGCGGCAGGATGCCGTTATTTTTCAGCAGCACGGCGCCTTCGGCCGCAACGTCATAAACAACCTGCTTGTGGGCAGGGAATTTATCCAGGAGACTGATATCGTATTTCTCGCGGTCGAAGAGCCCGAAAGCGATGCTCGTGGCGATGTTGGGACGAATCATCCGCTCGATGTCGGCCTCTGTGATGCGGCCCTCGGCCAGCAGTTTGCGTACGTCGCCGAAAAACTCCCGGCGGCCCGGCATCTCGACGTTCTGGCCGCTGCGGACGACCTTCTCGGTGTCGTTGACCGAGGTCCAGTCGCTCATCACACAACCGCGGAATCCCAGATCGCCGCGCAGCAGCGTATTAATCGTGTAGGCGTCCTGCCCGGCCCACTCGCCGTTCAGCAGGTTGTAGGAGGTCATCACATAGCCTACGCCGGCATCGATTCCGGCTTTGAACGGCGGCATATAGATCTCATGCAGCGCGCGCTCGTCGACCACTGAATTCGAACGGCGGCGGTAGAACTCCGTTTCGTTGGCGATGAAGTGCTTCATACATGCCACCGTACCCGTAGACTGCATGCCGCGGACATATTCGGCGGTCATGACCGACGCCAGCCAGGGGTCTTCGCCCATATATTCGAAATTGCGTCCGTTCTGCGCATTGCGGTAGATGTTCACACCCGGACCCAGCAGCACTTCGATGCCTCCGGCGCGGCACTCCTCGCCCACGGCCTGGGCATAGCGGTACGAAAGCTCCGGATTGAACGTCGCGGTGAGCATCAGAGGGCAGGGAAAGGCCGTCGAGCGCTCCAGCTGCCGGACCATCGTAGGATCGGACAGGTTGTTGCGCATGTGCACACCCTGCGTGGCGTCGGAAAGGTAGATATAGGGCATTCCTTTCGAAGGCACCCCATAGAAGAAGAACGAGGAGTAGCCGCGCATGAACTGGACTTTTTCGTCGAGCGTGAGTTCGGCTATTTTGGCGTCGGCCTGGCGGTAGGCTTCGTCCCAGGAGAGCTTCTGCTGGGCGGCGAGCGGCGTCGAGACTGCGACGGTCGCCACGGCAAGGATCGTCAGCAAGGATTTACGTTTCATCGTTTTTTATTTAGTTTTTGGTTGAAAGCATAAAGATACTAAAAAATCCGAAAGCGGAGGCCCGAATCGTCTTCGGGCCTCCGTTCGTATCGGACGAGATTATTTCGTCACGCAGATATTGTCGACGAACCAGCGCGAGAACTGCCCCGCGGCGGGTTCGCTCGTGAAGCGCACGGACGTAGAGGCCGTAGCGCCGTCGATCTGCAGCGTGAAGACCTTGAACTCGGTGTAGCTCATGCCGGTAATAACCTTCTTGGTCGCGCCGCCGATCGTTCCGCCGCCGATAACCTCTACCACGGCCGACGTAAGGTCGCCGTTGCGGTCGAGGGCCGCGGTGCCGTATACTGCCGTGTTTTTGTAGGCCATGGCGTCGAAGGTCAGCGTGAGGGTCCCTTCTTCTCCGAAGGCCGGAGTGGCCAGCGACCCTACGTTATTGGTCAGAGCGGTATGGGCGACGGTCTGCGTTTCGACCCAGCCGATCTGGGCATATCCCGGACGCTGACAAACGTTGGTTCCCGACAGTCCGTTCTTCGTCGCGGCATCCCACGCCGAGATGTTGCTGCCGCAGAAGTTGAGCATTCCGGCCAGTTTGTCGCCGTGGCGGTAGTCGAGGCCCGCGGTCAGCTTGTCGAACGGCTCGAAGTAGATCGCGCCGGCAGGCTTGGCCGTCGAGAACGAAGGAACCTTTTCCACCACGAAGCACGAATGGAAGCGGGGCTCTCCGCCCGCGGCCGTGACTCCGTTGTTGACCGTCGTCTGGTTGAAGGCCATCACGCGGACATAGAGCGTGCCGCGGCGCTCGAGCGGGATCGCGGGTGTGACGTCGAGCGTGTAGTAGAAGAAATTCTTGCTGCTGCCGACGGTCTTACCGCTCGGGATGACGAAATGTGGCTGGTCGGCGGGAGCCGGCGTATACCATGTTATGTTGTCGTTCGAATAGGTCATGAACCAGTTGGCCGGACCTGTTCCCGATGAGGAGATGCCAAGCGAAATGCGGAACGGTCCCGTGATCGCCTCGTTGAGCGGCAGGGTGAAGAGCACATAGTCCTTGTCCTTGCCGTCGATCCACGACTTTATCGGCAGGTTGTGGTGGCCGCTGGCCTCGTGCCAGTAGCGGAAGCCGAGGTTGCCGCCCGTAGAGCTGGCTTTGGCCGTTACGCTGGCTCCCGTGCCGTCCTTCGCCGTGATGGCGACACCGTCGATGAAGCCCGTGCCATTGGCGTCGTTGCCCGAGAAAAAGACGTACTTACCGTCGCCGTTGTTCGCCGACGCCGTCATGAACGAAAGAACGTAGGGCAGCGTGATGCCGCCGTCGAAGCGAGGCGAGGCGAGCTTGATATCGTTCGCGGTACAGGGCATGACGGCATAAGCGCCGGCGTGCTTCACCACGATACCGCTCAACTTACCGCTGCCTACCGGAACCTTGTCGATACCAAAGGTGCTGGCCTGATTGGCGCGCATCACAAAGCGTTCATCGTCGGCCGTCTGCACGGTGACGTTATCGCTCATAATTTTGTTGACGTCGCTGATCATGACCTGCACATCGATCGACACGTACATCGACTCGAAGCCGCCCGAGGCAATGTCGGCATAGCTCACGGCGGTAGCCGCCGGGGTGATCTTCGACGTTTCGCTGCGCGTGATCCTGTCGTCCGACAGGGGTTTTACCTCCAGGGCCCCGGTCTGGGCGTTCACACCGATAACGGCTCCGTTGAGCTCCACCTCCAACTCCTCGCCCGGATTACGGAAGAGGGGCTCGTCGGTACGCAGGGTGATGCCGTAGCCCGATTCCTGCGCACCCTGCAGGGCGGTGCAATTCTCGAAATAGTTGTTGTCCTGAACGCTCGACACGACGATTCCGCGCATCTTCACATCCTCGGCGACGGTGTAGTCGCCCTCCTCGGCCAGCTTGCGCAGGTCGGGAATCGAAAGGAAGCCTTCGGCCGTGGCCGAAGCCTGAATGAAGGTCAGGCAGTCCGCCGCGGCAGCGTCGGGTTTGGAGGCAACGCGGATGGTCACCGAGCGCAACGCCCCTTCGTTTGCCGGAATGGTTACCGAAATCGTCGCCATTCCGGTAGCCTCGGTCTGCGACAATTCGGCCCACGAGGTGTCCTCGCCTTGGACCGATATCGACCATGCGCAGTTGGACCGTACGTCGAACGACAGCGTCGTGGCGAACGACGGAGCGAGAATCGTATGCGTGCTCAAGGCGATGGTCTTCTTGGGAAGCGCCACGTCGTCCTTGCACGCTCCGGCCGACGCCAGCAGCGCGATAGCTGCCGCGAGCCGGAAAAAGCTGTTTATGATGCTGTTTTTCATGATTCCTTACTTTTTGAGGTCTACCAATACGGGAACGTGGTCGGAGACCGTCACGACGTTGATCTCCTCGTAGGACGGCACCGCCGTACGCAGCACCTCGAAGGTCGGCGAATTTCCCTTGTAGACGAGAATGTAGTCGATTCGCGACGGCGAGGCGGCATTCATAAACGTGTTGGCCGAAGTGCTGATGATCTGCCACGAGGCGAGGGCCGCCGCCGGCAACTTGGCCGTATTGAGGTCTCCGGCCAGGTAGATCGGTTTGGTATACGAGGCGTAATTCGTGGTCAGATGATTGGTGATAATCTCCATCGACTGCACGCGGTTCTGCTCCTCCTGGTGGCAGAAATGGGTGGCGATGAAGATGAAATCCGCGAACTCCGCAAGGAGGAACTTGCGGGCTTCGGTACCCGGCAGGTCGCCCGATTCGGTCTTCAGGGGCTCCTCTTTGCAGAGGATGCCGATGCCGTATTCGCCGCCGCGGTAGTTGATCGTCTTGCAGTAGTAGGGCCGGAGTCCGGTACGGGTGGCCAGCTCCTGAAGCTGATCGGTGGCATGCCACGTGCCGTTTTTGTCGAGCTCCTGGAGCGCGATGACATCGGGGTCCATCAGCGAGATAACCTTCGCCGTGTTGTTGTAGTTGGCGCGGTCGGTTCCTGCGTTCTGCGTCCAGCCCTCGCAACGGTGGGTGTTGTAGGTGGCCAGACGTACCGAGTTGGGAATGCGGTCGTAGCCCTGTCCGTCATAGGGATTCGCAGGCTCTGTCGAAGAGTTGTCGCCGAAATCAAAATCGGAGTTGTCGCCCGAAAGTTCGGTGCATGCCGAGGCCGAAAGCGACATCAGGCAGGCCGAGAGCGCATACAGCGTGATTCTTTTTATATTCATGTTCGGTAGTTTTTTGAAGGTTTAGAAATTCAACCCGTCGTTCCATCCGGGATTCTGCGTAATGACGCCCTGCGTAAGCACGCGATCGTCGGTCGGCACGGGATAGAGGTAGTCGCGCTCCTCGTTCCACGAACGGGTGTAGTCGGTGTGGATGCTGATGTAGCCGCTGTCACCCTCGGTGAGGAATATCTCTTTGTTGAGCTCGTAAACCGCCGGCGCTGTGGTCGAGGGCTTCGCGCCGGACCAGATACATACGTCGGCCGTACCGTCGCCGTTGAGGTCGTAGATGCCGGTTCCGGGGAAGTAGAGCCCCGTGAACGGCTGCTCGAAGCGCTTACCCTCTTTCCAGCGGATGATATCCCAGTAGCGGAGGTTCTCCATCAGCAATTCGACGGTGCGTTCGCGGCGGATCTCGAGGATCACGCCCTGGTTAGCGCCCATGACATTCGCGTATCCCGTTTCGGCCGAGGCCAGATAGGGGTCTGGAGTGGCGTTGGCCGTCGCGAGCGAGAGGTTCGCGACGCCGGCGCGGTCGCGCAGGGGCTTGATCGCAAGGTCGATGTCGGCCTGCGTCAGCGTTCCCATCTCGGCCTTCGCCTCGGCGTAGTTGAGGTATACCTCGGCCGTGCGGAAAAGCGGCAGGTCGTTGGTCGAAGCGTTGTAGGAGTCGTACTTGGCGGCCGTGAGGTACTTGGTCAGCTGGTAGCCGGTCATCGTCGCGGCGAGGTTGGGCGCCGTGGGCGTCGTTTCGTCGATACGCTTGTAATCGGACGTGCGGACCGACTGCGCGAAGCGCTTGTCGCGGTTCTTGCTCTCGTCGGCGAGCTGCATGGTCTCCCACCCGGCCTGCGAGGTGAAGGGTGTGCCGTTGCTCATCAGATACATGTTGGCAATGTTCTTCATCAGACCCGGACGCCCCATCGTCGTACTTGTGAGGTAGCCGTTCACGTCGTGCTTCAGACCGATGGAGGTGTTGTAGGCGCGGGCAAGGATGATCTCCGAGCCGGTGGCCTTGAGCGACGAGAAGAGCGACTGATAGGCCGTCGTTCCGGCAGTATAAATGGCATATCCGCTCTGGTCGATGAAGCGTTTCGAAACCGCGGCGCACTCCGTCAGATACTCTTCATAGCCGTCGAGGCCGTGGTATTTGCGGAACGTTCCTTCGAACAGGCACGCGCGGCTCTTCAGCGCCAGCGCCGTCCAGCGCGTCGCCCGATAGGTCTGCTTGTCGGCGGGCAGGTGGGCGATTGCGAAATCGAGGTCCTCGATAACGTGCCGCATGACCGTCTCGCGCGAATCGCGGGCCTTGTAAAGCTCTCGCTCGTCGGAAGATATCGGACGGTCTACCCAGGGTACGTCGCCGTAATATTTGACCTTCTCGAAATAGAAGTACGCACGGAAGAAGCGGGCCAGGCCCTCGTATTCCAGACGTGCGCTCTCGTCGGCGCAGTTTGAGGAGTGCTGCAGGAAGAAGTTTATATCGCGCAGCATGGTCCACTTCCACATCGAAGAGGTGGCCGGAACGGTACGGTTGCCCAACACTTCGCTCGTAAGCGTGGTTTTGGCGATGATGTCGGCGGTCTCGCCGTAGATCGTTCCCGCACCGGGAAATATGGTATAGAAATCATTGGTGTAAAGCTGACACTCCTCGCGGTTACGGAAAAATGCGTCGGGGGTCAGCCTGTCCTTCGGAAAGCGGTCGAGCTGGTCTTCGCAGCTGCAAAATCCGAGGACCGCTGCTCCGGAAAGTATATATATAATAAGTTTTTTCATAACGGCAGTCACTTTAGAAGGTTAAGTTCAGACCAACGGAGAAAGTCGTGCACCACGGGTAGACGTTCGACTTTTTGTCGGAGTCGGCAGCGGCCTGCTCGGGGTCGAGGAAGTCGCTCTTGAGAGCCGTCCACGTCAGAAGATTCTCCCCGCTGAAATATACGCGGCAATCCTTGATGCCGATCTTCGACGTGAGGTGTCGGGGAATGGTATAGCCGACGGTGACGTTCTTCAGGCGGCAATAGGCCAGATTCTGCAGATAGCGGTCGTTGGTGTAGTAGGCCGTTCCCTGGGTTGCGTTGAGCGACGTGTAGGCGCGGGCGCGGGGGAAGTAGGCGTTGGGATTATCCTCGCTCCACACCTGGCTCATGAAATTGCGGGGCATGAACGTGGCGTAAGGACGACTGTAGGCGCCCCAGAAGCGGAGGTTGTCGGCACCGGGATACCAGTCCAGACGGCCAATGCCCTGAACGAATACCGAAACGTCGAATCCGTACCACGAGAAGTTGAGCGTGGCTCCGTACTGATAGCGGGGCGACGAGTTGCCGATTACGCGGCGGTCTCCCGAGTCTTCGAGCGTACCCTTGCCGCCGTTGATGACGTTGTCGTCGTTGAGGTCGAGGTACTTGATGTCACCGGCGCGGACTCCGTTGCCGTATGCTCCCGTCGAGGAGTAGTAACCGGCGGCCACGGTCTGCATGTCGACTTTCGAGGCGTATTCCGCGGCCTCTTCGTCCGTACGGAACAGTCCGCCGACTTTGTAGCCCCAGATCTCGCCGTACTTCTTACCCACATAGGGGTCGCCGATAAGCCCCGAGGGGTTGTCGCACTTGGTGTATTTGGCCGTGTAGTCGGAGAAGGTACCCGTGATGCCGTAGTGGAAACGGCTGCCGGCAAGTTGGAACGAATCGTTCCAGCCTACCACCAGTTCGTAACCCTTCGTGCGGAGGTTGTTGGAGTTCACCTGGGGCTCCTCGGCGCCGTAGATCGACGGCAGCGATTTGCCGCGGCCCAGAATGCCCTTCGTGTCGCGGATGTAGAAGTCGGCCGAGAACGACAGGCGGTTGCGCAGCAGGTTGAGGTCCAGACCGAGGTTCTTCGAGATGACCTTCTCCCAGGTCTGGTTGCCCGAAACGGGATTGCTGGCGGTGGCATGCTGTCCGAGCGCCGTGCCGTCGAAGGAGTAGTCGCCCATCGAACCCTTGGTTGAAATTGTCTGAATGAAGTCGTAGTAGCCAATCTGCTGGTTGCCGAGCGAGCCGTAGGAGAGGCGGATCTTGAGGTTGTCGATGGTGCTGCGCAGCGGCTCGAAGAAGGCCTCTTCGCTCACGCGGTAGGCCGCCGAGAACGAGGGGAAGAATCCGTAGCGGTTGCCGCGCGGAAAGCGCGAGGTGCCGTCGTAACGACCGTTGGCCTCGAACAGGTATTTGCCCTTGTAGTCGTAAGCCGCGCGGTAGAACCAGCCCATGATGGCGAACTCGTTGCGGCCGCCGTTGAGCGTGAAGTTGTTGGTTCCTTTGGCGAGGTTGAAGTCCGACAGCTCCTCGGAGAGCAGACCGTCGTTGGCCGCCGTGAGGTCGCGGTAATACTTCGCCTCGTAGTTGTAACCGCCGATCAGGGTCAGATTGTGTTTCTCGCCGAATGTCTTGTTGTAGGTTCCGTATATGTCGGCCACATAGTAGTTCTGGTCGTATACCACCTCTTTGTAGCGGTTGTCGAAGCTGCCTTCGGGCTCGGTCTGCACCTGTCCCGGATACTGCGAATACTGCACGTTGACGCTGCGGTAGTCGTTGTGGAGATATCCTTGCGTATAATTGAAACTGCTCTTGATGTTGAAATTCTTGTGCAGCTTGAACGTGGCTTCGAACGAGGTGGTGAACTCCTGCGTCTTCTTGTTGCCGCCGCTCTTGCCCTTCTGCATCATGGCACTGTATCCGTCCATCACATAGTGGGTCGACGAGGCGGTCATGTTGGTATGCGACACGGCCGTTCCGTCGGGGTTCACCGGCACGAACGACGCCAGCGCATGCAGCGTGGGCTTACGAAAGTTGTTGTATTCGTCTTCGTAGCCGTAATATTCGTAGTTCGACTGGAAGAACTTGGTATTGCTGGCAATGGTGAGCCAGGGCTTGATCTGGGCCTGCAGCTTCACGCGGAAGTTGTAGGATTTGAACATATCGGGCTCCAGGCGGTTGACGCCCTTCTGCTGATAGTAGCGTCCGCTGACCATGTAAGAGAGGGCCTGTGTTCCGCCCTTGATGTTGATGTTGTGATCCCACGTGGGGCGGCTGTCGTCGTAGAGGTAGTTATACCAGTCGAAGTTGGCCAGATAGACGTATTGCTGACGTCCGTTGCGCTTCTCGGTCGTAACCCAGGGGCGTGCGGGATTCTCGGTCTTGTCGTTGCGACGCTCCCAGAGAGCCTTGTAGTCGGCCTCGGTATAAGAGGTGTAGGGGGTATTTTGGGCCGACATCATGAAGAAGTCGGCGATCTTGGCCGAATAGTAGCCGCGCGTTTCGTAGTCGGTCGACGTCGTGGGCTTCGAGACCGAGAAGTAACCGTTATACGACACTTCGGCCGCCTGGTTGTACTGACCGCTCTTGGTGGTGATGATGATCACGCCGAAGGCTCCGCGGGCTCCGTAGATGGCTGCCGAGGCGGCGTCCTTGAGTACCGTGATGGTCTCGATATCGTTGGAGTTGATACGCTCGGGATAGGTCTCGACGCCGTCGATCAGAATCAGCGGATTACCGCCGTTGGGCGAGGTCGTACCGCGAATGTTATACGAAGCGCCCGCCCCGGGCTGTCCCGACGAGAGCGTCACGTTGAGGTTGGGAATAACGCCCTGCAGAGCTCGTCCGACGCTCGACACGGGGCGGTCTTTGAGCTCCTTCTGCGAGATTGTCGACACGGCGCCCGTGAGGTTGGCCTTCTTCTGCACGCCGTAACCCACGACCACAACCTCCGCGACATCCTGCGAGGAGCTGGTCAACACGATATCGAACGACGTGCGGTTGCCGATGCGGGCTTTATAGTCGCTCAAGCCGATGAACGACGCTTCGAGCGTGGCTTCGGGCGAGAGCGTCTGCGCCGAGAACGAGAAACCGCCGCCGAGGTCGGTCGACGCCGCCAGTCTCTGTCCGTTGTTGGTAAGCAGGACGGTGGCTCCGATTACGGGCTGACCTGTTTCGTCCTTCACTACGCCCTTGATCGTCTGCAGCTGCGAGGCCGGGGCCTGGTTCTTGACAAGGATGATTCGTTTATTCTCGAAGCGGCACGAACAGTCGGGCAGGATCTCCCGCAGTACGTCCGTTACGGAACGTTTGTCGGCCGTTATGGAGACCTTACGCTTGAGGTCGAAATCGGCGTTGTTGTAGAAAAAAGTGTAGTTTGTTTGTTGCTCTATCTCCTTTAGAATCTCGTCGATAGAGGTGTTGTTCCGGGCGATGCTCACCGTCGATGGAGGAGTCTGCGCCCAGCCGCCCGTGGCCATTAAAAGCAACAACAGGGCGACGCCAAGGATTTTGGCTCGGAATAGTTTACTCATATGGGTTTGTAGTTTTGGTTGAGGATTCGATACGATTCCGGAGTGCATGGTCGGGACCTCCGGCTACGGAATGAGAAAAGCGATTGCTGTTACATAGGCATAGCGTTTTTTATGGTTTTTTATTTCGGGATGATCGTTATGTGTCGTCCGGTGCAGACGTAGTCGATTTTCACAACCAGCGACATGGCTTTCAGAATCTCTTCGATGCTCTCGTTGCGAATCATCTTAAACGACATGCGCACTTTGGCGGACCACTCCTCCGGAGCGTCGATTTCGACGGCGTACCAGCGTTCGAGATTGGTTATGATGTCGGCGAGCGGCGTATCGTCGAACGACAGCGAGCTGCCCATCCACTGCGAATAGTGCCGCGTGGCAACCGCCGAGAGCGACACGCGGCCGCTTCTCTTGTCGAAGACCAGCCTGTCGCCGGGCTTCAGCGTGACGGCCTTGTCGAGGCGGCCGCCGTATGCGCGGATACTGCCGCCGCAAAGAATGGCCTCGGTGGTTTCGAATTCGGCGTAGTTTATGGCGTCGAATTCCGTGCCGAGCACCTCGATATTCATATCGTCCATACGCAGGATGAAGGGTCGGGTCGCGTCGTGGTGCACCTTGAAGAAACCTTCGCCTTCGAGCTCCACGACACGCCGGCGGCCCGACAAATCGCCGTAGTAGCGCAGCACGCTGCCGGCGTTGAGCCAGATCTGCGTGCCGTCGGGAAGCGTGTATTCGCCCTTGTCGTAGGCCGAAGTCACGATGTTGGTCTGAACCTGCGTGCGCAGATAGTTTTGCATCACGGCGTAGTTTACGCCTACGGCCATCAGCACGACCGCCGCGACAGCCGCCGCGCGCGTCCACGCTCGTCGTATGCCGACGCGCTCGCCGCGCCGCATATCCTCATGCAGACGTTCGAGTTTCCGGCTGCGTCCCGGCTGCTCCGGGGCCGCAAGGCCCGTCCAGTAGGTTTCGAGCCCGCGCTCTTTCTCGTCGCGCGATGCGGGGTTGCGCAGCCACTCCGCGAAGCGCTGCTGCACATCTTCCGGCATTTCGTTGCCCAGGAAGGTGTCGATAATGTTTTTGATGTAGTTTTTAGACATAACAAATCATCCCGTGTTATTAGTAAGACGGTTCAGGCGGCAGTTACGCACGCCCTAAAACGAAAAAAGTTTCAGAAAAAGAAGATTATCAACACCAACAGCTTGCGCAGTTCGGTCAGCGCGCGCGAAATCTGGTTCTCGACCGTGCGGACGGAGATCGAGAGCCGGGAGGCGATTTCATCGTTGGAGAGGCCCTCCTCGCGGCTCATGCGGAAGATGCGCTGCCGCTGTTGGGGCATTTTTTCGACGGCCAGGCGCACGAGCAGCAGCAGATCGCGGTTGTCGACGTCGGGGAGCTCGTATTCCGGAACAAAGTTCACCTGCTTGGCGTAGTTGGCCCGCACCAGACGGCTGTCGAAGCGGTCATAGACGGCATTGCGGGCCATGCGGAACAGATAGGGCCCGAAAGCCGCGATACCGGGCAGGGCCGAGCGGTTCTGCCATATCTTCAGGAAAATGTCGTGGGTGATATCTTCGGCATCGACGCGGTTTTTGAGCATGCGGTACAGAAACTCCTCGGTCTTCGCCGCATACCGTATATACAAGGTATCGAACGCAGAGCGGTCGCCGGCGGCAAGTCTGTCGAGCAGTATCCTTTCCTCTTCCATCGTGTTGCGCAGATAATTAAGACTATGTAAATATACGTGTGTTTTGTAAATCCGCAAAACGTTCCATGCAAATTACACAATTATTTCATCTCTCCCAAGGACTCTTTTTTTATACTAAATCCCCCTTAATAAGGGGGATTTAGTGGTTTTTGACCCGTCCCGTTCTTTTTTGCGCGGGCCGCGGCATTTATCCGAACGCTTCCGCCAGCCGGCCGATCCTGGCACAAATCTTCGCAGCACACAGATCGCAGGCCGGGCCCCCGAGTGCCAGGCAGCACCTTTCGCACATATAACACGCTGAAAACAAGCACACAGTCCGTATCGTCGCGGCCATTCTTCGTGCTGCTTACGCGCACTTCCCTTTCCATATTGTTCCAAATGTCACGCCAATAGTGGGTAACAAATCGTAACCTGGGTGGCGAAAAACACGAACCAAGAGTGTCGGTTTTGGAAAATTATTGTATATTTGTTAACAGTTCGATAGCACCAACTCTAATTTCATATAAAAAACTAACTCCATATGTACGGAAAACTCAAAGAATACCTCCAACACGAACTCGCTGAAATCGATGCTGCAGGCCTCTACAAACGCGAACGTGTGATCGAATCGCCCCAAAGGGCCGAGATCGAAGTTGCGGGTCGTAAGGTGTTGAACTTCTGCGCCAACAATTACCTGGGCCTTTCGGACAATCCGCGCCTTATCGCCGCGGCCAAAAAGGCAATGGACGACCGTGGCTACGGCATGTCGTCGGTACGCTTCATCTGCGGCCGCCAGGACATCCACACCGAGCTCGAGAAGGCCGTCTCCGATTATTTCGGAACCGAAGACACGATCCTCTACGCCGCATGCTTCGACGCCAACGGCGGTGTTTTCGAGCCCCTTTTCACCGAGCAGGACGCCATCATCTCCGACGCCCTGAACCACGCCTCGATCATCGACGGCGTACGCCTCTGCAAGGCCGTGCGCTACCGCTATGCCAACGCCGACATGGCCGAGCTGGAGGAGTGCCTCAAAAAAGCGCAGGAGCAACGCTTCCGCATCATCGTCACCGACGGCGTATTCTCGATGGACGGCAACGCCGCGCCCCTCGACAAAATATGCACGCTGGCCGAGAAATACGACGCCCTGGTGATGGTCGACGAATGCCACTCGGCGGGCGTGCTGGGCCGCACCGGCCGCGGAATCACCGAGCTCTACAACCGCCGCGGCGAGGTCGATATCATCACCGGAACCCTCGGAAAAGCCTTCGGCGGCGCCGTGGGCGGCTTCACCACCGGCCGTAAAGAAATAATCGACATGCTCCGCCAGCGCTCGCGGCCCTACTTGTTCTCCAACTCCCTGCCCCCGGCAGTCGTGGGCGCGGGAATCGAGATGTTCCGGATGCTCGCCGAGAGCGATTCGCTCCACGACCGCCTCGCGGCCAACGTCGAATATTTCCGCGACGGGATGCTCGCCGCGGGCTTCGACATCAAACCCACCCAGTCGGCGATCTGCGCCGTGATGCTCTACGACGCCAAGCTGTCGCAGGATTTCGCCGCCAAACTGCAGGACGAGGGTGTCTTCGTTACCGGCTTCTATTATCCTGTGGTCCCGAAGGGCCAGGCGCGCATCCGCGTGCAGGTCTCGGCGGGCCACACCACCGACCACCTCGACCGCTGCATCGCGGCCTTCACGAAGGTGGGTCGGGAGTTAAACGTAATCAAATAGCCTCCAAACATTATGAGTACGACAAAAGCCAATCTGGATGCGATCGACCGCAAAATCCTGAAATTCCTGATCAAGAACGCCCGCATGCCATTCCTCGAGATCGCCCGCGAGTGCGGCATCTCCGGCGCGGCGATACACCAGCGTATCCGCAAGCTCGACGAAGCGGGCGTGATCCTGGGCAGCCGCCTGATCGTCGACCCCAAGATGATGGGTTTCGACGTCTGCGCCCACATCAACATCACCATAGGCGACCCCCAGCTGCTGCTGCAGACGATCGAACATCTGAAAAAGATTCCCGAGATCGTCGAGGCCCACTTCATCACGGGCCAGGGTAACATCCTCGTGAAACTCTACTGTGTGGACAACGAGCACCTCATGCGCACGATCTTCAACAGCATTCTGCACATCCAGGGCGTGTCGTCGACCGAAACGCAGATCTCGCTGCAGGAGGTTTTCCAGCGACAGGTCAATATCGACTTCATCGAAGAGTAGACCGCCGCACGGCAAAGAAAAGAGCCCCGAACGATTTCGTTCGGGGCTCTTTTCGTTCGGGTCTTTCATCTCGCAGCCTGCGGAGGATAATTCAAAAGCCGCAGGCGGAAGATTCATCCCTCCGCTGTTAATACTTATACCTCATCCACTTCACAAGCTCCTTCAGCGAAGGCTTCTTGCCATACATGAAGATGCCCACGCGGTAGATCTTCGAGGCCATCCACACCATGCCCACGAACGAGGCATAGAGGATCACCACCGACAGCACGATCTCCCACATCGGAATATCGTAGGGTATGCGCGCCATCATCACCACGGGCGAGGTGAATGGTATCATCGAGAACCAGAAGGCGATCTGTGAGTTGGGGTCTTTTATGACGGCCATCATCGCGAAGATCGCAAGGATGATCGGAATCATGATCGGCGTCTGGAGCTGCTGTGCGTCCTGCACGCTGTCTACGGCCGAACCTACGGCTGCAAACATCGCCGAGTAGAGCAGATAACCGCCCAGCACGAATACCAGCAGGCAGATGAATATTTTAGCGATATACGCAAAATCGGTCGCGGTCGCAACGGCCTGCAGCATCTCGGGATTGAAGTCGGTGACGGCGGCCGTGTCGAGCGTGCCCTGCTGCATCGCCCTGGCACTCTCCAGTATCTCGGGCGACATCATCTGGGGGATGGCGATCGCCCCTATTCCGATGATCAGCACACCCCAGATCAGCACCTGCACGACGGCGACCGACGCTACGCCGAGAATCTTCCCCATCATCAGGTCGAACGGACGCACCGAACCGACCATCACCTCCAGCACGCGGCTGTTCTTCTCCTCGATCACCGACTGCATGACCATCGCGCCGTAGATCAGCAGGATCATGTAGAGCAGGAAACCGAGGATATACCCCACGGCGGTCGACACGATCGACGACCGGGCCTGCGAATCCTCTTCCTGCGACTCGTCGTTGCGGAAGGTCTGCATGTTGACCGACGTTTTCACGTCTTTGAGTATCTGCGAGAGGTTTTCGATGTTGTAGCCTTTGAGTTTCTCGGCCTCGATGACGTCTTCGATCTGACGCGTGATATTGCTCTCGAGGGATATCGACGACGATGAATTGATGTAAAGTTTGACGTTATTGGAGTTGGTCATGATGTCCGAGCCGATGTACAGCACGCCAAAATTGTCGGTCAGCTCCTTGCGGGCCGCCTCGGTCGTGAGGTCCGTGGGCTCGAACAGCAACTCGCTGTCGCTTTTCAGCTGCGGGGCGATAAGTCCGCTGTCGTCGATAACGGCTATGCGCTTCTCCTCGCCCTTCGAATACTCCATGATGAGCATCGGAACGGTCATCAGGCCGATCATCAGCACGGGCATGAGCAGCGTGGTGATGATAAATGACTTTTTACGTACGCGTTCGTTGAATTCGCGTCCTACTATAATAGAAATCTGTGACATAATTTTCTGGATGGTTTTTAAGAGTCTGTTTAAATTTATTAACAAAGTTATTTTTGCGCTATCGCCCTTGATTTTGCCGCTCCGTCGACGAAGAGGTGGCGGGCCACGGCGAGGTGGCGGGTGGGAAAGGCGAGGGTGAGAGGGCGGAAAGAACGAAATTCATAATTTTAAACAGACTTTAAGTTAAAGATTTCCGTTCACGGCGCGGATGAATATATCATTCATCGAGGGAATGATCTCCTGGAACGACCGCAAATCGACGGCATCGTTGGCCGCGGCGATCACCGAGCGCACGTCCTCATCGCGCCGTACGTGGAGCTTGAGCGTATTGTATACCGACACGGCTTCCGTTCCGTCCATGATCTCGGCGCAGCCCGCAACGGCGCGGCGCAGCGAATCCTCCTCGCCGCGGTAGGCGATCTCGAAGATGTTGCTTCCGTGCCGGTGGCGAATCTCGTCCACACGACCCGAAAGTATATTTTTCGACTTGTTGATGAGTGTGATATGGTCGCAGATCTCCTCTACCGACGACATGTTGTGGGTCGAAAAAATCACCGTGGCACCTTTGTCGCGCAGGGCGAGTATCTCGTCCTTGAGCAGATTGGCGTTGATGGGGTCGAATCCCGAGAAGGGTTCGTCGAAAATGAGCAGCTCGGGCTCGTGGAGGATCGTGACGATGAACTGAACCTTCTGGGCCATACCCTTCGAGAGCTCCTCGACCTTCTTGTCCCACCAGCCTTCGATGCCGAACTTGATGAACCACTGCTTGAGGCGCACGACGGCTTCGCGACGTGAAAGACCCTTCAGGCGTGCGAAAAACACCGCCTGCTCGCCGACCTTCATCTTTTTGTACAATCCGCGCTCCTCGGGCAGGTAGCCGATGCGGTAGATATCGTCGGGAGCGATATCGTGACCGTTGAGTATCACACGACCGCTGTCAGGCGCCGTGATGCGGTTGATGATGCGGATAAGGGTGGTCTTGCCCGCGCCGTTAGGGCCCAGCAGGCCGTAGACCGAGCCCTTGGGAATTGCAAGCGACACATCGTCGAGCGCCTTGTGGGCCGCGTACTGCTTGCTTACATGTTCAACTGTGAGTAAATCCATGATTACTTATTTGGTTGTTTTGGTTAATTCTGTCGGCAAATATATGTAACTATTTTTGAATATCAAAAAATATTTATCGTTTTTCGATAAAATTTATCAAAACACCAAGGTGCGGCAACCCCGGGCCAAACCCTTGAGGAGCTGCCGATCATATGCGCCTGGGGGTATCGGGATTGCCTTTCGGCCTGCCAGCGTGCCGTCGGGCCGAACCGACGGCGCGGGCGAGGACAGGGGTCGCTTGCGGACTATGCCGAGCCGTGAGGAAGAAAATAAGCGCAGTGCAGTTAAGTTCCGCCCCGCGAACGTTTTTGACAAACGAAAGCAAAGGCCGTAGACAGCCTTTGCCGAGCGCAGAAAACGGGGGCGAAGCCAAGGTTCCGTATTTTCACCCCGCAACGCCCCATCGCCCTTCCCCGCGAACTTCGGTCCTGGAGCAGAGAAAAATGCCGGAACCCCGACCGGGGTGTATCATTGCGAGAAGGAGTGAATGCCCGACACGGCAATCCGATGATATGCATGGTATGGCAAGCAATCGGATTGCCACGTCAACCCGGCGGACCTCCTCAACAATGACAAAAAAAACAGGTACAATCCGGTTGAGGGTAGCACCTTGAACAAAAAAAGGCGGCAGGAACAAATTCCCGCCGCCTTCCTAGTATAAATATAGCTTCGATTACCAGATAATCACACGCTCCGCCTCGGGCAGGAACATTGCACCGTCGGTAATCGCGAACGCATCGTAGAACGTCTGAAGGTTGCGCACCGTAGCGTCTACGCGCCACTTGCCCAGCGAGTGTACGTCGATTTTGGTCAGGCGCGCGATCTCCTCGTCGCGGATATTCTGCGCCCAGAGGGCTGCATAACCCAGGTAGAAGCGCTGGTCGGCCGAGAAGCCGTCCTTCGGAGCGGGAACCTTGTCGCCGAGAGCGTTGTGGAGCGCCGTGTGGGCCACGCGCAGACCACCCTGGTCGGCGATATTTTCACCCAGCGAAAGTTCGCCGTCGGCGTAGATCGCGGGCTGATCGCCCTTGGCGGGCAGCACCTCGATAGCATTGAACTGTTTTACCAGAATGTCGGTCAGGGCTTTGAATGCCTCCGAATCCTCCTCGGTCCACCAGTTATTCATGTTGCCGTCCTTGTCGAAATTACGGCCCTGGTCGTCGAAACCGTGGGTCATCTCGTGGCCGATGACCACACCGATAGCGCCGTAATTAACGGCATCGTCGGCATTCGGGTTGTAGAACGGCGGCTGAAGAATAGCTGCGGGGAAACAGATCTCGTTCGACAGCGGGCTGTAGTAGGCGTTGACCATTTGGGGAGGCATGTGCCACTCCGTCTTGTCTACCGCGGTGCCGAGTTTTGCGATGTTGTCGGCTGTGTACCAAACGTTTGCGTTGACGACATTCTCCCAGTAGCTCTTCGAAGGATCGACCTCGAGCGTCGAATAATCCTTCCACTTGTCGGGATAACCGATCTTCACGGTAAATGTTGCAAGCTTCTCCTGGGCCTTTGCCTTCGTGGTGTCGGACATCCATTCGAGCGCCTCGATATGCTGTCCGAGCGAAGTCTGCAGGTTCTTCACCATCGTAAGCATGCGCTCCTTGTCCTTCTCGGGGAAGTACTTGGCGACGTACATCTCGCCCACAGCCTCCGACAGAATGCCGTTGGGCACCGACATGGCGCGCTTCCAGCGGGGACGCATCTCCTGCTGACCGGCCATCGTGCGGCCGTAGAACTCAAACGAAGCCTGCTGGAACTCATCGCTCAAATAGGCTGTCGCCGAGTTGATATACTGCGCCGCGAGGTAGTAGCGGATAGCCTCGATCGGAGCGGTTTTCAGAAGAGAGTTGGCGTTGGCCAGCGACGAGGGGGTTGTGACGATGATGTTTTCGAAGTCGCCAATGCCCATGATCTGGTAGTATTCGGCCCAGTCGATCGCGTCGAACGTCTTCTCGAAATCGGCCTTCGATGCGGGGTTATACTGCGCCTGCATGTTGCGCAGCTCGACGTTCGACCACATCTTCTCGGCCATTTTGGTCTCGAGCTCCACAACCGAAGCGGCAGCCGCCTCGGCGTTCTCGATACCGGTCAGCGTGAAGAGCTTGGCGAGCATCTCGGCGTAGGCGGCCTTCTTCGAAGCGTTGACCTCCTCGATGTAGTAGTCGCGGTTACCCATGCCCAGGCCGCTCTGCGAGATGTAGAGGGCGTTCATGTTGCTGTCCATGAGGTCGGCCTCGACGCCGATCCCGAAGAACGGGTTGGCGGTCGAATGGTGGAGTGCGGCGATCACGCCGGTAATGTCGGCGCGGTCGGTGATCGCGAGGATCATCTCCACGGCGCCTTTGATCGGAGCCGCGCCCTCGGCGTTGAGGCGGGTGGAATCGAGACCCATTTTGTAGAGGTCCGAGATCTTCTGCTCCACGGTGCCGGTTTTGGCCGTGAGCTTGGCCATCTCCGAGAAGAGCTCGTTGATGCGCTTCTCGTTGTTCTCACGCAGCACGTCGAACGAGCCGTAGCGCGAGAATTCGGGCTTCAGGGGGTTGTTCAACTGCCAGCCGCCGGTGGCGTACTGGTAGAAATCGGCGTTGGGGGCCGTCGACAGGTCGAAATTGGCCATGTCGATCGCCGGGGTCTTGGGAGTGTTCTGACAACTTGCCATAAGAGCTACTGTTGCAGCGAAAAAGATGATTTTTTTCATTTGTTATTTTTATTTTGGTTCTTTATTCCGGGAGCAAATGCAGTGAAAGCCGAGCGCAGAGCCAAGTCTACTTGTATTTTGCCGAGGCGCATCCTGCATTCCGGAGCAAATGTAAATATTATTTTTTGAATATCGCAAAATATTTATCGAAAAACGATAAATTAATTGTTGTTATCATTGTGAGAAGGAGTGGAAGTCCGACGCGGCAATCTGATTTCCTGTACCGCCTTGCATATCTTCGGATTGCCACGTCGGCCCCGCGGCCCTCCTCGCAACGTTGCGATTGAGCGAGCGCAGAGGTCGCTTCCAACCTCTGCCGAGCGAGAGCAAAGAAAAGCCTCCGAAGGAGGGTTAATGACATGCACGACGTTTGTTCTCGAGCCGCAGCTCGCGGGGCATGCTCGTCGCGCAGCAGAGAGCGGGCCTCCGCAGGGCGGAGCTTCGGCCCGCCGGCAGTCTTGGATAAGCCTGCCGAAAACCACACATCAACAACACGCCCGCTCCTTCGCAAGCCGGAAATCAGACAGCCGCAAACACACTCGAGCCATCTCCAGAGCGCTTCGCAGGCTGAAAATCACACGCCCACAACACACACTCCTTCGCCGGCCTAAAACCCGACATTAAGAACCGCCGCTCTTCACAACCGTGCGAAAGCCGCCCTTCAACCGCCGCCGAAAACAGAAGGGGCCCCCGAAAACCGGGCGCCCCTCGTTTTGTACTTATTTTCGGGTGTCCGGCCTACTTGCGGATCGCCGCAACGCCCGGAAGCTCCTTGCCCTCCATGTACTCCAGCAGCGCACCGCCGCCGGTCGACACGTAGGAAACCTTGTCTGCGAAGCCGAACTTATTGATGCAGGCAACCGAGTCGCCGCCGCCGATGAGCGAATACGCACCCTTCGAAGTAGCCTCTACGATAGCCTCGGCAACCGCACGCGAGCCCGTCGCGAACTTTTCGATCTCGAATACGCCTACAGGACCGTTCCACAGAATGGTCTTGCACTCGAGGATCGCCTCGCGGAAGATCTTCTTACCCTCGTCGGCGATGTCGACGCCTTCCCATCCGTCGGGAATGTTGTTGGCCGGAGCGACAGCAGTGTTTGCGTCCTGCGAGAAATCGTCGGCGATCAGCGCGTCGGGCGAGGTCACGATCTTCACGCCTTTGGCCTTTGCCTTGGCGAGAATATCGAGTGCCGTGGGGAAGAAATCGGGCTCGCAGATCGAGTTTCCGACCTTGCCGCCCAGGGCTCCTGCGAACGTGTAGGTCATACCGCCGCCCAGGATCAGCACGTCGACCTTCTCGATGAGCTTCTCGATGATGGTGATCTTCGACGAAACCTTCGACCCGCCGAGAATTGCGCAGAACGGACGCTGGGGATTCTCCATAACGCCGTCGATAGCCTTCAACTCGTTCTCCATCACGTAACCGAACATCTTGTCGGCGGGGAAATAGTCGGCGATCAGCGCCGTCGAAGCGTGTGCGCGGTGTGCCGTGCCGAACGCGTCGTTGATGTAGCAGTCGGCATACGAAGCGAGCTTTTTGGTAAACTCCTTCTGCGAAGCCTTGATCTCTTTTTTGGCTGCTGCCTTCTCCTCTTCCGAAGCGTCTTCGGCCAGTCCGCGGGGCTTGCCCTCCTCCTCGGCGTAGAAACGCAGGTTTTCGAGCATAACAACCTCTCCGGGTTTAAGGGCGGCTGTCATCTCGACCGCCTTCTCGCCCATGCAGTCGCCGGCGAAAGCGACCTTCACGCCCAGACGGGCCTCGACGGCGGGAATGATCTGCTCGAGCGAGTACTTCGCGTCGGGATTCTTCTTCGGACGGCCCAGGTGCGACATCAGGATCACCGAACCGCCCTTTTCGAGCACCTTCTTGATGGTGGGGATTGCGGCGCGGATGCGGGTGTCGTCGGTCACCTGGCCCTTCTCGTCGAGGGGCACGTTGAAATCCACGCGGATAATCGCGCGTTTGCCTTTGAAATCGTAGTTGTCGATTGCGAACATAGCTGTTTGATTTTGAATTATATGATTGAATTGATCTTCTCGCGGAATTTTACGCCACAAATTTATGAAATTATTTTAATATAAGTGTGGCTCCGGCTAACATAAAAGAGAAATTAGGTCGGGGCGGATTTCTGTCCTTCGGCCGCCGGGTTCAATGCAGAATCCCTGCATCAATAGAACGTCCCCTTCGGCGCAAATATCGCATACCCGAAGTTGAACGACAGATACATGTTCCGCCAGCTGTTGAGATCATATTTGGTCACCGCGAGACTCAACGGCCCGATGGGCGTATGATACACCAGCGACAGCTCTGTTATGTAGTGCAACCTCTCGTCGATGCGGTTCCCGAGGTCGGCGGGAGTGTAGTCGTGCTTCTCGCGGTACATGGCGTAGAACCCCGCCCGAAGGAAAAAATTGGGCAGCAGGTCGACGGTGGGCTTCACGCCTCCGGCCACAAACCTCCGGCCGCGGAAATCGGGAATGTAGACCATATGCGCATGGGGCGTCGGAGCATAGGACGGCATCGCCATCAGCGTGGCGCTGCCGGTGGTGAAGTCGGGGATGTTGGTCACCACGGCGTCGATGTTCAGTCCCAGTGAAAGGCGTCCTCCCGAACTGGAGTCGAAGTATTTATCCCACGTGAAGCGCCCTCCGAACCACTGGCGCGTGGTGCGCGACACGAATTGTTCCGTGCCGTCGGGTTCATATTTGTCGCGTCCGGCAATGTATATCGCCGAGAGCCGCAGGTTGGAGCCGCGCCGCGGCCACAACACCTTGTCGAAGGTATTGCGTTCCATGACGGCCTTCGCACCGAAGTAGGCGAAGCGTGTGAGGTCGGTGCCCGTCATGCCGGCCTCCTCGGTGTCGTAGCGGTAGTTGACCGCGCCGCCGTTGAGCCTCATCTGCAGGACGCTGCGGTGTGTGAGCGGAATTCCCGCGGCGAACGTGAAAAATCCCTCGCCGAAGCGTACGTCCTGGGTATCGTCGATCTCGGTCAGGTTGCCGAAGTTGCCGTGGCGAAAGTTGCTTATCGAGAAATTGGCCGAGTAGTCGAGGAATATGGGCTTTCCGAAGTAGAAGTCGGTGCGTCCGCCAACAGAGCCCCACATATAGATGGGTCCGAGGTAGATCTCGGCGCTCGCCTCCTGACGCGCACGGCCGATTTTCTGGTAGTTCACCCCCAGATAGGCCTGGTTGAAAGCCGTCGACGAGATGTTTCCGCCCACCGTGATGCGGAAGTTGGGCTTCGTGCGGAACGCCGCCTCGAACGAATAGCGTTTTTTGACCGAATCGTAGGCCACATGCGGGAAGTCCATCTCGAAATCGCCGTCGGCAAGCACCGCGTAGAGGTTGTCGCGCAGTTCGTCGAAGCCCATGCGGCGCTGAACGCCGGGGGTGCGGCGGTCGACGTGCAGGAATTCGCGGATATACATCTCGGGGGCCTCGTCGAGCCCGTCGATCTTGTAGTTATTGAATATCAGCGGAGGGCACTTCGCACGGAACGCCGCCCGCCGCTCCGAATAACGCTCGGGCGTCCACTGCTCCGAAACGCGCTCCAGCAACTGGGGCATGGCGGCCATGGCGTCGGCATATCCCGCGTCCATTATCGCCACAGCGTTGTCGAAGTCGAGCATCGAGACATCCACCGCGCGGCGAATGGTGACGCTGCGGCCTTTGGGCAGGTTGTAGTCGGTTTCGTGCATGGCCAGCACGAACGCCTGGTCGAAGATCGAGTTGGTTTCGTCGGGAAGGGTGTTGCCCGCCGTGCAGATGCTGCCCACGATCAGATCGGGGCGGAATCCGGTGTCGAGGGGTCGCCAGGGGAAATTGTCATAAATGCCTCCGTCATAGAGTAGCATGGCGTCCTTTTTTACAGGCTTGAAAACCAGCGGTATGGACATCGACGAGCGGACCGCCTCTCCCAGGTCGCCGTTGCGCATGATCACCGGCTCGCGGGCCTTTATGTCGCTTGACACGCAGAGGAACGGCACCATGAGGTCGTCGAAATTACCCTCGGCGGCGGCTGTCGCCGGGGCGAACATCTCCGTAAGGGCCATGTCGACCTGGATCGACGACACGAGGCTCGTGGGCATATGGAGCGTTTTACCCGCGGGGCTGTTCATGTCGAGGCGCAGGTTGACAAACCCCGGCACGCGGCCCACCTGACGGTAATAGGGCGTGTAGCGTGGGTCTATGCGACCCGCGAGCCACTCCTTTACGGCTCCCGAGGCGGCGATCATGCGCATCTCGGCCGGCGAATATCCCGCGGCGTACATGGCGGCCGTAATCGACCCCATGGAGGTTCCGGCAATGTAATCGATGGGAATTCCGTTCTCCTCGAGGGCCTCCAGAACGCCTATATGGTAGAGCCCCTTGGCGCCGCCGCCGCTCATCACCACGCCCACCGTACGGGGGCGCAGCGAATCGGCGTCACGGCTGCCGCGGCGCTGCGGTTCGGCGTGGAGCGTACCCGCGGCCAGAACGACGAAAATGACAATTGAGAGGGACTTGCGCAACATATCGCGAATTTTTTATAACTTTGCGTGTTATAGCTACCGATTTGTAGCTCTCAAAAGTAGGGAAAAAGCGTAAAATATCAAAATATGACTGACCAAATCAACGAACTTCTGCGACGTGTCGAGGAGTTTAAGCCCAAAGCGGCCGCCGAAATCGAGGAATTCCGCATCCGCATGCTCGGCAAGAAGGGTGAGCTCACGGCTCTGATGGAGGATTTCAAGGCCGTGGCGCCAGAGCTTAAGCGCGAGTTGGGCCAGAAGCTCAACCACCTCAAAAACGCTGCCACAGAGCGCATAAACGCACTCCGCGAGGAGCTGCAGGACGCCATGGGCGACAACGAGGGCACGACCGACGATCTGACCCGCCCGGGTTCGGCCGAGGGTATCGGCTCGCGCCACCCCATTTCGCTGGTCCGCAACCAGATCGTGGAGGTATTTTCGAGGCTGGGCTACACCGTGGCCGACGGACCCGAGATCGAGGATGACTGGCATGTCTTCTCGGCGCTGAACTTCGCCCCCGAACACCCCGCGCGCGACATGCAGGACACGTTCTTCATCTCGAAGAACCCCGACATCCTGCTGCGCACCCACACCTCGTCGATCCAGGTTCGCGTCATGGAGCACCAGAAACCCCCGATCCGCGTGATCTGCCCGGGCCGCGTGTTCCGCAACGAGGCCGTTTCGGCGCGAGCGCACTGCATTTTCCACCAGGTGGAGGGGCTTTATATCGCCGAAAACGTGTCGTTCGCCGACATGAAGCAGTCGATCCTCTATTTCGCCCGCGAGATGTTCGGTAGTGCGTCCCAGATCCGCATGCGTCCCTCGTATTTCCCCTTCACGGAGCCTTCCGCAGAGGTGGACGTTTCGTGCAACCTCTGCGGGGGCAAGGGCTGCAACGTCTGCAAGGGGACGGGATGGCTGGAAATCATGGGATGCGGTATGGTCGATCCCAATGTGCTGAAAGCTTGCAATATCGACCCAGAAAAACATAGCGGGTTCGCCTTCGGGATGGGTGTGGAGCGGATCTCGATGCTCCTGTTCGGGGTGAGGGACCTGAGGCTCTATTTCGAGAACGACGTGCGTTTCCTGCAACAGTTCGAATCGGTCGTCTGATAACTCCGGTTGCGGATGGATGTTAGGAAAACGATATGGGTCTTGGTTGCCGCCGTCGCGGTGATCTCCTGCGCGAGCACCACTCAGCGTGGGAAGCGGCGCGCGGTGCCTGCGTATTACCCCTCGCAGAGGATATCGTTTCTCTACACCGACGGGGTGAAGGCCGAACTGGCCGGGGATACGGCTTTGGCCGCCCGGTATTACCGCTATGTGATTTCCCAGGACTCGACCCACGCGCCTTCTTATTATGAGCTGGCGGGGCTGTACGCTTCCCGCGACCCGAAGGCGGCCGTTCCCTACGGGCTGAAGGCCGCCGCGCTCGACACGACCAACATTTGGTACCGCGCCCTGCTGGCCCGCCTGTACATCGTTACGGCCCAGTACGACAAGGCGTTCGACATGTACAGCGGCCTGGTACGCATGGCGCCCTACGACCCGGACAACTACCGGATGCTGGCCGCCCTGTATGATGAGCGCAAACAGCCTTTTACGGCCATTTCGCTGCTCGATTCGGCCGAGTATAAGTTAGGGCGCATTGAAGAGCTTTCGGACTTTAAAAGACGCCTTTTGATCGATGTGAGCCTGTACGACAAGGCCATCTCGGAAAGCCGCCGCCTACTGGAGGAATACCCGTGGAATCCCGAAAACTACCGCGTGCTGGCCTCGCTCTACGCGCACACGGGCAAGGATTCGTTGGCCGTGGCCACCTATAACCGTGCCCTTCAGATGGACTCCACGGATGTGGAAACCCTCTCGGCGCTGAACGGCTACTACCGCAAGCGCGGCGATATGACGGGCTATTTCTACACCGCCCGGCGCATGGTGGCCCTGGACGATATGCCGCTCAAGGATAAACTGGCGATGGTCAAGGAGATGCAGGGCAACCGCAACTTCTACAACGACAACTTCTTCCAGATCCGCGAGCTGATCTCGACGCTGCTGATCAAATATCCGAAGGATTTCGAGGTGATCGACCTCTACGGGGGCACGCTCATCGCTTCGAGCGGCATCGAGCAGGCGCTCGTTTTCTACAAAAGCCACCTGAAAGACCCCGCGGCGCCGGTCGATATCTACAACATGGTGATGGATATCGAGGGCTACCTCAAGCGGCCCGACTCGGTGGCCAAATACTCCGCGCTGGCCCTCGAACGCTTCCCGCAGAGTTCTGAACTATATCTGCGCCGTGGCACCACGCTCTCCTATATGGGCGAAACGCACGGGGCGATGGAGTCGTTCAAACAGGCTTATAAGTACGCCCCGTCGGACTCGGTGCGCAGCGTGTTACTGGGGGTGATCGGAGATGAGTACCATAAACGGGGAGACAGTCGCCGCTGTTATCAACAGTACGAGAAAGCCCTGCGCCTTCAGCCGGACAACTCAATGGTGCTCAATAATTTCAGCTATTTCCTGGCCACGGACGGCCCCGACGGACGCGACCTGCCCCGCTCGGTGGCGATGGCCAAGCGGGCCACGACGATCTCCCCGGGTAATCCGACCTACCTGGACACTTATGGCTGGGCGCTTTTCAAATCGGGCGAGCTGGCCGAGGCCAAGAAAGTGATGCTGCAGGCCGTGGCGCTCGACCCGGGCGGCAGCAGTGAACTGTATATCCATTACGGGGATGTGCTTTACGCCCTGGGTGAATATTTCATGGCTACGGTCTATTGGAAAAAGGCCCTCGACGCGGGGCATGACGAGGCTGCGATCAATGAGCGGCTTAAAAAAGCCGAAGGGAAATGAAACGCCTCGCCTGCCTTCTGTTGTTCGCCGCCGTGGCCCTTTGGGCTGCAGGCCAGAAAAGCATCGACGCCCTGAACCGGGAGATCCGCCAGGCGGAGGAGGACATCCGCCGCAATACCGCCCTGCTGAACGAAACGCGCAAGGATCAAGCGTCGGGGCAGCGCGAGCTCAAGCTCATTGAGAGCCGCATCGTATCCCGTAAGAAGGTAGTCAAGGCCCTCGAAGGGCAGATCGGCCTGCTGGAGGAAGACCTCACGCAAAGCCGTTCGTCGGTGGGCAAACTCGACCGGGAGCAGGAACAACTGCGCGGGGAATACGCCGGGATGATCCGCGAGTCGTATAAAAATTATGTGCAGAGCAACTACCTGGCCCTGCTTTTCGCCGCGAAGGATTTCGACGACCTCACGCGCCGCATCGACTACATGCGCCGTTACAACGCCCTGAGGGAACGTACCTCGGGTCGCATCGATTCCCTCTCGCGGGTGATCAACGTCCACATCGCGGAGGTCGATGTGAAGCTCGCCGAGTTGGACAAGACCAAGGCGGCCCACACGACCGAGCTTGCTTCGCTCGCAAGCGACCAGAAACAGTACGAAACCACCCTGGCCAATCTTAAGGCCCAGGAAGGAAAGATATCGCGCCAAATCGCCGATAAACGGGCCCAGGTGCAGCGTGCCCAGAAGGAGATCGCCCGCATGGTGGCCGCCGAGAACAAGAAGGCGTCTTCAGCCAAGTCCACTATGTCGGCCGAACAACTGCGCGTGGCCACGGAACTCACCGGCCGTTTCGACCAGAACAAAGGGAAGCTTCCCTGGCCCATCCGCAAGGGGGTGATCATCGACGAGTACGGGCTGCATGCCCACCCGACGCAAAAGGGATTAACTGTTGATAATAAGGGAGTTAATATCGCGGGGGCGAAGGGCGCCGAGGTCTATTGCGTTTTCGAAGGCACGGTGGCCAATATCTTCTTTTACCAGGGGCTGAACAACAACGTGATGGTGCGCCACGGCAGCTACCTGACGGTCTATTCGAACCTGGCGGCGGTCTCGGTGACGGTCGGCCAGAAAGTGGCCCTGAACCAGTCCCTCGGGCGGCTCTCCTCGGGCAACGACTCAGAGGAATACAACCTCCATTTCGAGGTGTGGAAGGAGGCCGCCAACCTGAACCCCGAGCAATGGCTTATACCTTGATATTCATGTTATTATGGCAATAAGATATTATACTCAGGAAGTATATTATCCCTTTTCGGGGCGGCGGCTTGTGAGCGCCTGGCTGCGGGAGGTGGCCCTGCGCGAGAATCGTGTTTGCAAGGAGTTGAATGTGGTTTTCTGCTCGGATGAAGTACTGCTGGATATGAACCGGCAGTTCCTGGGCCACGACTACCTGACCGATATCATCACTTTCGACGATTCGACGCCGGAAGCCATTTTCGGGGAGCTTTATATCGACGTCGACACGGTGCGCGACAATGCCGCCCAATATGGCGTCACGCCTCGTCGAGAAATGCTGCGCGTGATCGTTCATGGCATGCTGCACCTGTGCGGATATAAGGATAAAATGCCCGCCGAGCAGAAAACGATGCGAGCAAAAGAGGATCTTTACCTCGCTCTTTTCGATGAAATGTCCTCACCGGGCAAATAGCGTGCTTTTTGCACATAACTTATTTTTGATTTTTTAAGAGGAACGAATGCGCCTTGAATACGATATCATAGTCGTCGGAGGAGGCCATGCAGGCTGCGAGGCTGCAAGCGCCGCCGCCCGGATGGGCTCGTCGGTGCTGCTGGTCACGACCGATATGTCGAAATTCGCCCAGATGTCCTGCAACCCGGCTGTGGGCGGGGTGGCTAAGGGGCAGATCGTGCGCGAGATCGACGCCCTGGGCGGGCAGATGGGCATCATCACCGACCGCAGTACGCTTCAATTCCGGATGCTGAATCGCTCGAAAGGCCCCGCGATGTGGAGCCCGAGGGCGCAGTGCGACAAGGCGCTTTTTTCCTCTCTTTGGCGCCAGACGCTCGAAACGACGGACAGGCTCTGGATCTGGCAGGACACGGTCTCGGAGCTGATCCTCGATGGGGGAGAGGCCCGCGGCGTGCGCACCCGGCTGGGTGTGGAATTCCGCTCACGGGCGGTGATCCTTACGGCAGGAACCTTTCTCGGGGGGCTCATGCACGTAGGCCGCCATAGCGCTTCCGGGGGCCGTCACGGCGACGCTGCCGTCGAGGGAATTACCGCCCAATTAGTCGCCGCAGGGTTCGAAGCCGGGCGGATGAAAACAGGAACCCCGGCGCGATTAGACGCAAGAACGATCAATTTTGAAATTTTAGAGGCCCAATATGGGGACGAAAATCCGTCAAAATTCTCGTTTTTGCCCGATATTGACCCTGTTCGCCATCAATTACCCTGTTTTTTGGTGCACACTTCGGCCGAGGTACACGACATTTTGCGTACCGGTTTCGGAGATTCTCCGCTTTTCAACGGCACCATTCAGGGTGTCGGACCCCGCTATTGTCCGAGCATCGAGGACAAGCTGCGCACCTTCGCCGACAAGGATTCCCACCAGCTTTTCCTCGAACCCGAGGGGCGCGAATGCACGGAATATTACCTGAACGGCTTCTCCTCGTCGCTGCCCTGGCAGGTGCAGTTCGAGGCCCTTTCGAAGATCCGCGGCTTTGATGACCTGCAGATTTTCCGCCCCGGCTACGCCATAGAGTACGACTATTTTCCGCCCACGCAACTTCACCACACGCTGGAAACTAAACTCGTCCGCAGCCTCTGGTTCGCCGGGCAGGTCAACGGCACCACCGGTTACGAGGAAGCCGCCGCCCAAGGCCTGATGGCCGGGATCAACGCCCATCTTTTCCTCTCGGGCCAGGAGCCGCTCGTGCTCCGCCGCGACGAAGCCTACATCGGGGTGCTGATCGACGATCTGGTGACCAAGGGCGTTGACGAGCCTTACCGGATGTTCACTTCGCGTGCCGAATACCGTATTTTACTCCGGCAGGACAACGCGGATTTCCGATTAACGCCGATCGGGCATAAAATCGGTCTTGCTTCGCCCAAAAGAGTGCGTATTTTTGAAGAAAAAAAATTACTCTCAGAATCGCTTATTTCTTTCCTTCGCCGGGAGAGTGTCGCTCCGACGGAATTACAGAGCTATTTGGAATCGATCGATTCGGCGCCGATGACGCAGAGCCGGAAGCTCTACGACGTTCTTTTACGCAACGGCGTAACCATTCAATCTCTCGCCGGAGTCCTCCCGTCGCTCGCTGCTTTTCTTGCATCCGATGAATTCACCGACGAGATCATCGAGCAGGCCGAAATCCAAATCAAATATAAAGGATACATCGAGCGCGAACATTACGTAGCTGATAAGATGCGCCGCCTTGAAAACATTCGCATTCCCTCTGATTTCGACTTCTCTTCTCTTTCTTCCCTTTCAATCGAGTCACGCCAAAAGCTTTCGCGCATCCGGCCCGCCACCATCGGGCAGGCTTCGCGCATTCCCGGTGTTTCCCCCGCGGATATTAATGTGCTGCTCGTTTTCTTCGGTCGATGATTGTTCCACGTGGAACAATGGGGTAGAGTGGTGAAGTGTTCCACGTGGAACATTGAGATATAAAGAAGGCGGCGGATCGATCGATCCGCCG
>JAVBTS010000001.1:0-230863 GCA_031556075.1 Alistipes sp. | reverse complement strand
GTCTACATATACGTCGTAGTCGCGGATGGGCTTGACGTCGATCTGCGAACCGGGAAGGAACGCCTCGATGCCGAACACGTCGACGATCATACCGCCCTTGGTGCGGCACTTGATGTAACCCTTGATGATCTCGTCCTTCTCGAGAGCCTCGTTGACACGGTCCCACGATTTGAGCTGACGGGCCTTCTTGTGCGAGAGGGCCAGCTGACCGCTCTTGTCCTCTACGGACTCGACATAGACCTCGACTTTGTCGCCGGCCTTCAGGTCGGGGTTGTAGCGGAACTCCGAGATAGTGATAACACCTTCGCTCTTATAGCCGATGTTGATCACAACGTCACGCTTGTTGACGTCGGTTACGGTTCCCTCGACTACTTCGCCTACGACTACGTTGGACAACGTTTTGTCATAAGCCTCGGCAATCTGCTCCTTGGGCTGGTTGTAAACTCCGAGATCGTTTTCGTAGGCGTTCCAATCGAAATTTTCGTTGGCGACTACAGTTTTCTTTTCTTCCATTTGGAAATTTTGCGCGATACAATCGCTCGTTAATTGGTTGATATTGAATTTTATAACCCTCACATACGCGCATTACACACGTATACGAGGGCTACAAAGGTAATTATTTTTATGTAAACTACAAAAGCAGAGGCAGATATTTAGAGTTTGTCTAAATTTATTAACGCAGTTATTTTTGCCCTCTGGTCCTCGATTTTACCGCTCCGTCGGCGAAAACGGGCAGGCCACGGCGAGGTGACGGGATGGGAAAGACGAGGACCAGAGGACGGAAAGAACGAGATTCATAATTTTAAACAAACTCTTATTCGGTCGGGCCACCCGGGAACACATGCGGCGCAATGGGGTGCTGCTCCTTCTGATAGGGGGTGTTGTCAGGCACGATGGGACTCTTGTCGCGCAACTGCTCCAGCAGCACGTCGGCCACCAGCGACTCGAGCACCTCGCCCTCGGTGTAGCGCAGACCCTTGTAGCCGCCCCAGATATAGCTATTGAACGCCACCTTATAGGATTTGCCGGCGCGGAGCTTCGGAAAGAGGACATCGACGGCCTTTTTATCCTTGTCGACGACAATGGTGTAGGGCGTGGTAGATATCAAGTCCACGCGGCCGCCCTCTCGTGTCGGTTCGTTATACTTGGTTACGATCATCGAGCGCATATCGTCGGGGGTCATCCGCCCCGCGGCGACCTGGGTGTAGAACGGCTCGAGGCTGTATATTTGCGCCATGCTTACCGGACCCATGGCGATCGAATCGAGCCGCACGCCGCCTATATGGTAGAATCCGATCTCGGCACCGGTGGCTTCGGCGATAGACTTCGCCATCCAATTGGCAAGCCCGGGCTTGTAGGCCGTGGCTTTCATGTCGCCGACGCGGGCGTTCAGCGTCGGATCTTTGTAATATTCGTCCACCTGCGCCTGGTAAACCGGGTCGGGTTCGTATCCCGCCAGCGGCACAAGCCTGTACTCCAGGCCGACTATATTTTTACCGCGCATCTTTATCACCGTCGCGCCCACATTTTTGAGGTCTTTGCCTGTCTGCGTGAGCAGCGTGCCGTTGATCAGCGTGTCGATCGCTTCGTGGGTATGTCCGCCGATCACAATATCATAGCCCGAGGGCTTTGTCTCGAGCAGTTGCCTGTCGCGATCGTCACCCATGTGCGAAAGGAGCACCATAACGTCGCACCGGGGACGCACCACGGCACCGTATTGCTCCGCCGCATGTTGCGGATCGGGGAATTCGAGCCCCACGAAACTCTCGGCACGGCCCGCGGGATAGCCCTCTCCCTCGTAGTTGGTTATAGCGCCCACGAAACCGATGCGCACGCCGTCCTTCTTGACGATAACATACGGGGGCAGGCTCGGGAACGTGCAGGTGTCGCTTACGACGTTGGCGCAGACCACCTCGAAGTCCATGCTTTCGAACATGCGGCCCAGAAACGCCTGTCCGAAGTCGAACTCATGGTTGCCGAGTGTCGCGACGTCGTAGCGGAGCGAATCCATCAGCGCGACGATCGGCATTCCGGGCACAGGGGCCATGTCGACGAATGCGTTGCCGGTCCAGCGGTCGCCGGCGTCGACAAGCATCACTACGCCTCCGGCGCGCAGAACAGAGTCGCGGCACTGCCGCACGGCCGTGGCCAGGCGCGGCATGTTCTGGATCTTGGCGTGCATGTCGTTGGTCGAAAGTATCACGATCGTGCGCTCGCGCGGCGTACAGGCGGCCAGGGCAACAAAAAGGGCTGCGAAGGCCAGGCGAATTGTCGTTTTCATATTTGGCGGGGATTTGTTTTGTCAAAGTTATAAATAATTCCTATCTTTACAATCATTTTAGCGCGAATTCACATGCCTGAAACCATACAAGTCGTGTGCGAAAACCTCGGCCGCGAGATCGAGGTCGCCATGGGAACGACGCTGTCGGAGGTGGCCTGCACACTCACCCCGGGCCGCTATCCTTTCCTCGCCGCAACCGTCAACAACCGGGTCAAAGAATTAAACTACAAAATATATACCCCGGTCACACTACGCTTCATCGACATCACCTCATTCGAGGGCATACGCGTCTACCAGCGTACGTCGTGGTTCCTGCTGCAGAAGGCCGTGCGCGACCTGCTGCCCGGGCTGACGCTCCACATCCGCCACTCCATGGGTCAGAGCGGCTTCTACTGCGAGATCGAGGGGTTGAGTGAACTGACGCCGCAGTTGGCGGCGCAGATCGAATCGCGCATGCGCGAACTTGCCGTCCGCAATTTCCCTATCTGCCGCACCAAAGCGCTCACGACCGAGGTCCGGGCGCTCTACGCAGAGCAGGGGTACGATGACAAAGTGGCGCTTATCGACACCATACCGCGGCTTTACAGCGACCTCTACCGGCTCGACGACACGGCGGGTTATTTCTACGGCCCTCTCGCGCCGTCGACGGGGTATATCAATCTGTTTCGCATCGAGCCTTATTATAACGGTTTCTATCTCGCCCTTCCGCTGCGCACGCAGCCCGACGAACTGCGCCCCAACGTCGCGCAGGAGAAGATGTTCGGCATATTCCAGGAGTACCAGTCGTGGGTGTCTATCATGGGCGTCCCGACCGTGGGCGCCGTCAATTCGAAGGTACTCGCAGGCGATTCGGGCGGTATGATCAAGCTGGCCGAGGCGTTCCACGAACGCAAATTCGCGTGGGTGGCCGACACGATCCTCGAGGCCAACCGCAAGCAGGGCGTACGCATGGTGCTCATTTCGGGCCCCTCGTCGAGCGGCAAGACCACCTCGGCCAAGCGCCTGGGCATACAGCTCGGCGTACTGGGGCTCCATCCCGAACTCATCTCTTTGGACGACTACTTCGTCGACCGCGTAAAAACCCCGCTGGACGAGCACGGAGAGTACGACTACGAGGCTCTGGAAGCCATCGACCTCGAGCTTTTCAACGACCACCTCTGCCGCCTGATGCGCGGCGAGAGCGTCGATATTCCGCGCTACGACTTTATCACCGGCCGCCGCCAGTGGCACAAGAATCCGCTGACGCTCGACGACCGCTCGATACTTATCGTCGAGGGCATCCACGGACTCAACCCCGATCTTACGCCTTCGGTTCCCGACGACCAGAAATTCCGCATCTACATCTCGTGCTTCACCTCGATCGCCATGGACAACATCTCGCGCATCTCGACCACCGACAACCGCCTGCTGCGACGCCTGACGCGCGACTACACACAGCGCGGATATAACGCTCTGGCGACGCTTTCGCGCTGGGAGTCGGTACGCCGCGGCGAGGAAAAACACATATTCCCCTATCAGGAAAACGCCGATGTGATGCTCAATTCGTCGCTATTCTACGAGATCCCGGTTTTAAGGCCCTATGCCGAGAAGATTCTGCGCGAAGTCCCCGACACCGTGCCCGAATACGACGAGGCGCGGCGCATGCTCAAATTCCTCGACAATTTCACGCCCATAACTCCCGAGGAGATACCACCGACGTCTATACTGCGCGAGTTTATCGGCGGCAGCAGTTTTAAATACTAATTAAAATCACATAAAATGTTCGACAAATTCACAACGCGCCACATAGGCGTCAGCAACGAAAAGGACCTTCAGGCAATGCTCAAGGTGATCGGCGTTAAGTCGGTCGACGAACTCATCTCGCAGGTCATTCCGCAGTCGATACGGCTCAAGAAACCTATCGCCCTGCCCGCCGAGGGGATGAGCGAGTACGAATTCGCCGCCCACATCCGCGAGATCGCCGACCGCAACCGTCCCCTGCGCTCATTCATCGGCATGGGCTACTACCCCTGCGCCGTTCCGGCCGCGGTAGTACGCAACGTATTCGAAAACCCCGCTTGGTATACCTCTTACACACCCTATCAGGCCGAGATTTCGCAAGGACGCCTCGAGGCGCTGCTCAACTTCCAGACCGCAGTCATCTCGATGACCGGCATGGAGATTGGCAACTGCTCGCTATTGGACGAGGCCACGGCCGCCGCCGAAGCCATGGGCATGATGTTTTCGCTGCGCTCGCGCGAGGCTGTCAAGGAGGGCCGCAACCAGCTCTTTGTAGACCGCAATATCTTCCCGCAGACGCTCGACGTGCTGCTCACGCGCAGCGAACCGTTCGGCATCGAACTGATCGTCGACGAGTGGAACGAGTATGAATTCACCGGCAAAGAGTTCGGCGCGATCGTGCAGTATCCGGCCGCCGACGGCGCCGTGCGCGACTACGCCGACTTTACTGCGGCTGCACATGCCAAGGGTGTGCTGGTCACAGCCGCCGCCGACCTGCTGTCTCTGGCTTTGCTGAAATCACCCGGCGAGTGGGGCGCCGACATCGCCGTGGGTTCGTCGCAGAGAATGGGCAACCCCATGGGATTCGGAGGTCCGAACGCGGGTTATCTGACCACACGCGAGGCCCACAAGCGCAATATGCCCGGCCGTATTATCGGCGTCTCGGTCGACCGCCTGGGCAACCGTGCCCTGCGCATGGCCCTTCAGATGCGCGAGCAGCATATCAAACGTGAAAAAGCGACGTCGAACATATGCACCGCATCGGCGCTTATGGCTTCGATGACCGGTTTCTACTGCATCTACAACGGTCCCGAGGGCGTGAAGCGCGCCGCCGAAACAGCTCACCGCGCCGCCGCGACCGTGGCCCGCGCGCTGGAGTCGATGGACTATAAACTCGCCAACGCAACGTTCTTCGACACGCTCGAGGTTTCGGTCGAGGCCGCCGTCGTGCAGTCGCTGGCATTGGAGAGCGAGATCAACTTCTACTACCCCTCGGAGGGCGCCGTACGCATGTCGTTCGACGAGGTTACGACCCCCGGGGAGATCGCCGAGGTTATCCGCATCTTCGCCGAGGCCAAGGGTCGCAAACCCAAAACTGTCAAAGAAATTACCGAGAACGCCGTTCCGGCCGCCCTGCGCCGCCAGACCGCTTATTTGGCCGAGCCGATATTCAACACCTACCGCGCCGAGAACGACCTGATGCGCTACATCAAGCGTCTCGAGCTGCGCGACATCTCGATGGCCAACTCGATGATCTCGCTCGGTTCGTGCACCATGAAGCTCAACGCCGCGGCCGAGATGATGCCGCTGTCGCTGGCCGCGTTCCAGAACATGCACCCCTTCGCTCCGGCCGACCAGACCGAGGGCTACACGCAGCTTATCACAGAGCTCGAGAACCAACTTGCGGCGATCACCGGTTTCGCGGCCTGCTCCGTGCAGCCCAACTCGGGTGCCGCGGGCGAATACGCGGGTCTTATGGTCATCCGCGCCTACCACCAGAGCCGCGGCCAGGGCTACCGCAACGTGGTTCTGATCCCCGCATCGGCCCACGGCACCAACCCCGCCTCGGCTGCCATGGCAGGCATGAAGATCGTGACGGTGGCCTGCGACGAGAAGGGTAATATCGACGTCGCCGACCTCGAGGCGAAGGCCAAAGAGTACAGCTCGGAGCTGTGCGGCGTGATGATCACCTATCCCTCGACCCACGGTGTGTTCGAGGGCCGCATCCGCGAGATCGTCGATGCCGTCCACGACGCCGGAGGCCAGGTATATATGGACGGCGCCAACATGAACGCCCAGGTCGGACTTACCAATCCCGGTTATATCGGCGCCGACGTCTGCCACCTCAACCTGCACAAGACCTTTGCCATGCCCCACGGCGGCGGCGGCCCGGGCGTAGGCCCGATCTGTGTGGCCGAGCACCTCAAAGCGTTCCTGCCCTCACATCCCGTGGTAGCCACAGGCGGCGACGAGGGTATCACAGCCGTATCGTCGGCTCCCTGGGGTTCAGCGCTGCTGCTGCCTATCACCTACGGCTATATCAAGATGCTGGGCGCCGAGGGTCTGCGCAAGTCGACCGAAATGGCCATCGTCAACGCCAACTACATGTCGGCGGCGCTGGCATCCGAATACCGCACCTACTATTCGGGCGAGACCGGCCGCGTGGGTCACGAGATGATCCTCGACCTCACGAACTTCAAGAAGGATTACAACATCGACTGTGGCGACATCGCCCACCGACTCATGGACTACGGCTTCCACGCCCCGACGCTCTCGTTCCCCGTGCACGAGACGCTGATGGTCGAGCCCACCGAGAGCGAGCCCAAGGCCGAAATGGATCGCTTCATCGAGGCGTTGGTAAGCATCAAGCGCGAGTGCGAAGCATCTGTGGGCCAGGACGACAACGTGGTCGCGAACGCTCCTCATACAGCTCCCGAGGTATGCGGCGAGTGGTCACACCCCTACACCCGCGAGCAGGCGGCGTTCCCGCTGGCATGGGTCCGCGAGTCGAAGTTTTTTCCCCATGTATCGAAGATCGACGCCGGCTACGGCGACCGCAACCTCTGCTGCCGCAATGAACAATGAGCGATGAGGAATTAGCCATGAGCAATTGTTGCTATAAAGAAAGAGCATCGGTTTTACCGATGCTCTTTCTGCTTCAGCAGGTTTTAACTGCTTATTCCGAATTGCTCATTGTCTCTTCACCACCGGCTGCGCACCCACACTGGGGAACGAAGCGAGGATCTGGTTCACAGCGTTGGAGATACTCTTGTCCGGATCTTTGGTGAGGCTGCTGTCGATATCGCTGTTACCCACACCCTGCCAGAAAAGTTTTTGCGTGCGCGCGTCCACAATATCCACGATCAGCGAACCGTTCTGATATTCGTCGACGTTGAAGGTCGTGTTGGCCGAGACCATGCCCGGGCCGCCACCCCAGTAGCCGTAGGGACGATAGAAGCCGCCATAGCCGTAGAAATCGGTATTGGCCGATACGGACTTCTGGTCCTTGACCACCGTATTGAGATTGACGAGAAAGTCAGGGTTGGCTGAAACTTCGGTGTAGCCCTTAACCACCAGCGCCTTGCGCACGGCATTGACGATGCGGTCCTGGTTGAGTTCCGAAACCGTGGGACTATCGACCGTGTTGCGGTGCATGGCGAAGGTCTTCATGGAGGTAAAATCCTTCGAATGGTCGTAGTCGGACGTTACTTTGAGCGTGGCGCACGAGGCGAGCACGAGAGCGGAGGCGGCGATGACGCCCAGAAATTTGAACATAGTTTTCATAACCGGATAATTGAGGTTTTTTATTAAAAACGATTTATATTCCAACGTTACGCTATCAATTTCTGTGCAAAAGTCGGCAAACCCGGCAATCGGAATATTATTCGGCGGCAGAAGTATCTTTTGCACGGTTTTAGATGCGGATGTCGGGAAGCGTCACAGCACTATTTTTAACTAAAATGGCAAAATATCGGAACTTAATGATTATCTTTGCCGTCCGTTTATCAGACACAAATTAAAAAAACCATATTACAATGAAAGTAGAACAGAACAAAATGGTCGGCGTTGACTACAAGCTCACCGTCGACGGACAGATCGCAGATCAGTCGCGCCCGGGCCAGCCGCTCGAATTCATCGTCGGCACAGGCATGCTGCTTCCCAAATTCGAGGAGGCTATCATGGGCAAGGAGGTCGGCGAGTCGGTGAAGTTCACCCTCGAAGCGAAGGACGGCTACGGCGAGATGATCGCCGAGGCCGTAGTGGATCTGCCCAAAGATATATTCATGGTCGACGGCAAACTGGCCGAGGATATCCTCTTCGAGGGTTCGCAGGTTCCGATGTCGGACGCCCAGGGCAACCGCATGATGGGTATCGTTCGCGAGGTCGGCGAGACCACCGTTAAAATGGACTTCAACCACCCCATGGCCGGCAAAACCCTCAACTTCGAGGTCGAGGTCGTTTCGGTACGCGACGTCACTCCCGAAGATCTGCAGGGAGGATGCGGTTGCGGATGCGGCGACGAAGGCTGCGGCGGTGATTGCGGCGACGGCGGCTGCGACGAAGGCTGTAACTGCCACTAACAGAAAAAGGAGCCCGACGAGGCTCCTTTTTTAATGCATCGTGTTCACCCTCCGCCAATACCTCGACACCCTCTCCGACTCCCACGGCCTTACGCGCACGCTGGGAGAGATCGATGTGTGCCGCAACCAGAACGGGGAGCTGTGCTACACCTCGGGCAACAGCGCCGCGGTGTTCCGCATACAGCTCGACGGGCGGGTACGCTCGCTGCGCTGCTACATGCGGCCGACGGACAATCTGACCGACATCTATGGCGAGCGCCTGCTGCCCAAAGAACTTTTTCTCTTCACCACGCCCGAAAGCGGCGCGTGGACCGACGTCGTACTGGGCGACTGGATCGAGGGCACGACGCTCCGCGAGGCGGTGGCCGAGGCGGCGCGCAACCGCGATACCGCCGCACTCGAAAAGTATGCCGGGGCGTTCGACGCACTGGCCTTGGAGCTTGTGACCGACGACCGGGCACACGGCGACCTCAAGCCCGAGAACATCGTCGTCGACCCCGAGGGCCGGCTTCATCTTATAGACCTCGACGCCTCGTTCCTGCCCGCATTCGCGGGACGCCAAAGCCCCGAACTGGGCACGGCGGCCTACCAGCATCCGTCACGTACGGCCGAGGATTTCGACTCGTCGTTAGACGACTACCCCGCGGCTTTGATATCCACCGCTCTGCACGCCCTGGTTCGCGACCCTTCACTTTACGACCGCCACAGCTCGGCCGACGGGCTACTCTACGCCCCGCAATCCATCCGCACCGACGCCGCGCTGGCCGAGACGCTCGCCATGTTCGAATTTGCGGGCGACGCCCGCCGCTACCGCATCGCACAGCTGCTTCTGTCGCCGACATTGCGCCTGCCGGGACTCGCGGAGCTATTCCGGGCGGAAAAACGGGCAGATACGGCACAGGAACCCGAACTCTTCACCATAAACGGCCTCTGGGGCTACCGCACACCGGAGGAAACGGTCATCGTTCCGCTCTACGACTGCGGCTTCGACTTCACCGAAGGGCTTGCGGCCGTGCGTCTGGGCAGCACATGGCATTACGTCGATCCGGCGGGCCTCATCCGCATAAGCTGCCCCGGATGCGAGGCTGTGAAGCCTTTCCGCGGCGGACGCGCGCAAATCATACGCGGCGGCGTGCGCCGGGAGATAGACACCTGCGGCGCGGAATTTGAAATTTAGTTTCAAAATACTATATTTGTATAATACAGAATGTGAAACGGCACGGCTCAAATAAATTTGGCTATGCTCCCGGCTTTCATTATATTTGCAATCTAATACACCCATACGATGCCTCAATACAGAAATATGACTTCGGCAGAGATCGCCGCAGTCGAATCGGCTGGCTCTACGGCTCAAAACTGGGCGGAGATCTTCGTTTCGGAGAACTTCGACCCCTCGCAGCTCACGGGCAGCCGCCTGGAAGGCCGCGTGGAGATCGCTCCCGGGGCCCGCATCATCCAGTCGAGGGTCGTGAACTACCGCATCGGCGAGGATTCGGTCGTGGCAGGGGTCACGGCGCTCGAATGCCGCCGGCACAGCAGTTTCGGCAACGGCGTGGGGGTCGCCACGATGAACGAATGCGGAGGGCGCACGGTGAAGATCTTCGACCGCATGTCGTCGCAGCTGGCCTACATCATGGCCATCTACCGCCACCGCCATAAAACCATAGAGACCCTCGAGGCCATGGTCGACGCATATGCCCAGGCCAATGCCTCGGATACAGGCTCGGTGGGGCGCCGCTCCCGCATAGTCGGGGCGCGGTTCATCCGTGAGGTGCGCATCGGCGACGACGCCGTGATCGACGGTGCCTCGATGCTCGAGAACGGCACGGTCTGCAGCGGCGCCCACATAGGCGTCGACGTCAAGGCCTACAACTTCATCGCCGCCGAGAATGCGCATATCGACAACGGAGTGATCCTCGAACGCTGCTTCGTGGGCGAAAGCTGCCGCATGGACAAGGGTTTTTCGGCCGCAGAGTCGCTTTTTTTCGCCAACTCGCACTGTGAGAACGGCGAGGCGGCTGCGATATTCGCCGGGCCCTACACCGTTTCGCACCACAAATCTACGCTGCTCATAGCCGGTATGTTCTCGTTCTTCAACGCCGGCAGCAACTCCAACCAGAGCAACCACCTCTTCAAGAGCGGTGCCGTACACCAGTCCGTTCACCCCCGCGGCTGCAAGTTCGCCAGCGGCGCCTACATCATGTCGCCGGCATTGGAAGGGGCGTTCACGATGGTCATGGGCCACCACTCGCTCCACCACGACACCTCGATATTCCCCCACTCTTACCTTATCGAGCGGGACGGCCGTACGCATCTCATGCCCGGCGCCAACCTCTCGAGCTACGGCGCGGTGCGCGACATCGAGAAGTGGCCCGCGCGCGACAAGCGCAAGCTCAAGCACGACGCGATAAACTTCGAAGAATACAACCCCTACATCGCCGGTCCGACGCTCCTGGGCATCGCAACCCTGCGCGCCATGTATGCCGAAGATCCCAACGCCGAATCATATGTCTACCGCAAGGCGGTGATTCGCGCCTCGGCGCTCTCGCGCGGCGTGGGCCTCTACGACAAATACATCAAAGCCTCGCTCGGCGCCATGCTCCAGCGCGGCTCCGCAGCAGCCGAATGCGACGGCAGCGGGCGCTGGCTCGACATCGCGGGTCAGTACATCACCAAGCGCGAGGTCGAGGCCATCCTCGACGCCATCGACAGCGGCAAACTCGCCACGGCCGAACAGATCGACGCCCGGTTCCGCGATTTTCTCGCCCGCTACGACGACTACGCCCACAGTTGGGCAGAGCAGGCACTCGCGGCGCAACTGGGCGAAACGCCCTCGGCCGAGGATATCCGACAGGCCGTCGAGGAAGGCCGCGCGGCCCACGCCTCGATGCGCCGCACGACCGACGCCGACCGCGACCGCGACTGCTCGATCGACATGGCCGTGAGCTACGGTCTGGACAGCGACGACGAGCAGGAAATCCGCGAAGACTACATCTCGGTGCGCGGCCTGAAATAGGCCCCGCACGGAGTACCAAAGCCAATCCCAAACACCATGTATACGCAGAGCATAACACGCAACCACCGCACGGCATTCATTCTCGCCATCGACGCCTCGGGCTCCATGGCGGAGAACACCGTGTTCCGCGGCCGCGAGATGACCAAGGCCGAGGCCGTAGCAGCCATCACCAACGATCTGCTGTTCGAACTCATCGAACGCGCGCGTCGCGACAGCGGCGTACGCGATTACTACGACATAGGGGTCATCGGCTACTGGGGCGATGACCGGGTCGGTTCGCTGCTGCCCTCCGCAGCCGAGCTTATATCAGTCGTCGACCTGTCGAAGATCGAACCCCGTATGCACCACGAGATCGTGGAGCACCACATGCCCGACGGCAGCATCGCGCTGCGCGAGATACCCGCTCCGGCGTGGGTCGACCCCAAAGCCGCAGGCCACACGCCCATGTGCGAGGCCCTGCGGCATGTGCGCGACATGCTTACGAAGTGGGTTGCAAGGCCCGAGCACGCCGCGAGCTTCCCGCCCGTGGTGCTGAACATCACCGACGGCGAGGCCACCGACTGCGACGACGACGAGTTGCGCGCCGTGTGCGAGCAGATCAAGGCACTGCGCACGACCGACGGCAATGTGCTGCTTATAAACATCCACATAGCTTCGGGCGAACACCCCGCCCCGGTATTCTTCCCCGAGGCCTCGGAGGCCGGCTACGCAAACCGCTACGCCCGGCTGCTCTACGACTGCTCGAGCGAGATGCCGGAGGCATTCAACCAGACCATCCGCAACGCCAAAGGTCCGGGCGCGATGCCGCCGTTCCGCGGCATGAGCTTCAACGCCTCGGCCACCGAACTCATCGCCATGCTCAATATCGGCTCGATAAGCATCAAAACCGAATAGCCATGACGCCGACCATACAAATATTCACAAGAGCGCTGCTCACCCCCGACATCTCGTTCGCCTCGCTGACGAATGCCTCGGCGGTCACGCAGAGCAACGGAATGCCCCGGATGATGCGCACCACACGCTTCGCCGAGGCCGAAATCGACTGGCGCGGGGAGCGGTGGCTGCTGCTTATGCCCCTCACGTCGCTCGTAATACCCCGCATCGAACACACCGCCTCGATTCTCCGCAGGCTCAACACCGAATGGCTGCCCGAAACGCGCATCCTCTCGGGCGAGATGATCTGGCACGACCAGTCGGGCGCCGAACAGCGCACGGACCTTGTACTACAACACCTGCCCGCGGGCAAAAGCTTCGAAGACGCCATTGTCAGCGAACCCAAAGAGACTCTGCTGGAAGCGCTCGACACGTTTACCCAGCGGACTGTCGACCTGGCGTTCCTGCACAAAAACATAAAGCCCTCGAACATACGCTGGTGCGGAGGTCAGTTCATGCCCCTGCGCTGCTACGACGCGAGCTTCGGCAGCAATCCGGGCAACGACGCCGAGGCCCTGGCCAAACTCCGGCGCATGATCGTCGAGAGCGAGAACACCATGGAAGTCGGCGACGTCGCCGCGGCCTACACCCCGCTGTCGCGCATAACGGGACATATAGCAGCCAACAACGCCTTCGAAGGGCTGGTCTGCGTGGTCGACGAGGCGGGCTACGGATTTGTCGACACCGACAACAACTCCGTCATCGAGCCGCAATTTTTGTGGGCCGGCGACTTTCGCGAAGGGCGCGCCGAGGTCGAGACCCCGACCGGCATGGGACTTATCGACCGCCGGGGCAACTACATAATCCCTCCCCGGTACGAGATCGTCGACTACCACACCCATTCGAGCGTCGCACACGTGCGTCTCGACGGCAAGTGGGCTATGTTCGACTATCTGGGACGCAGGATCACGGAGTTCAGCGAAATAGTGGTTTCCGAAGAACAGGTCTGAAATTTGCAAATAACAGCATATATATAGATTTTTATGGAAGAAATAAAAGTGCTCATCATCGGCAGCGGCCCCGCAGGCTACACGTCGGCAATCTACGCTTCGCGCGCAAACCTTCAGCCCGTACTCTACGAGGGCATCGAGCCCGGAGGACAACTCACAACCACCACCGATATCGAGAACTATCCCGGTTTCGTCGACGGAATAACCGGTCCCGAGTTGATGTCCCGCATGCGCAGTCAGGCCCAGCGGTTCGGCGCCGACATCCGCGTGGGCGTGGTCACGAGCGTCGACCTGGAGTCGCGTCCGTTCCACGTCATCGTCGACGGCGAGAAGGAGATCAAGGCCGAGAGCATCATCATCGCCACGGGTGCTACGGCCAAATACCTCGGTTTGCCGTCGGAGGCCCGGTTCCGCGGCATGGGCGTCAGCGCCTGCGCTACATGCGACGGATTCTTCTACCGCAAGAAAGACGTCGCGGTAGTGGGCGGCGGCGACACGGCGTGCGAGGAGGCTACCTACCTGGCTTCGCTCTGCCGCCAGGTATACCTGATCGTCCGCAAACCCCATCTGCGCGCTTCGAAAGCCATGCAGGAGCGTGTTTTCCGCACGCCTAATATCGAGGTTATCTTCGAGCACAACACGGCCGAGATCCTCGGCGACGAGGAGGGCGTGACCGGCGCCGTGCTGCGCGGCGCCGACGGCACGGAGCGCAAGCTCGACATCGCGGGATTCTTCCTCGCCATAGGACACCATCCCAACACGGAACTTTTCGCCGACCAGTTGGCGCTCGACCACGAGGGGTATATCAAGACTACCCCCGGTTCGTCGCACACCTCGGTCGAGGGTGTCTTCGCCGCGGGCGACGTGAAAGATCCCAACTACCGTCAAGGCATCACGGCTGCGGGATCAGGGTGCATTGCGGCGTTGGACTGCGAAAGGTTCTTATTGCGCTAAATAGATACGACTGTTATGAGAAAATTACTGTTACTGCCTCTATTGGGTCTTCTGCTGACCTCTTGCGGAATTCACACGAATTATGTAGGGAAATCCTACGCTCCGACAATCGATCCCGACCTCTATTTCAGTTGGAACGATGTGAAAAAAGAGTACGAAACAATGGGGTATATCAATGCAACTCCGCAAAATTTCGCCACCATCGAAGACGCGCAGGCTGCCATCGAGAAGGCGGCTCGCGAAAAAGGCGCCGACGCGGTCGTATTTACCGACTTCAACAACCAGGGCATGGTCATTACCCAGGATGTGCAGCCGAACGCCGCCGGCGGTGAAATAAGAACCACAACTGCGACCAAAGGAACAGACAATTTCCCTGCCTCATTGAAAGCGGCTTTTATTAAATATAAATAATCTCCCGAAAGAGACATTGAGTTTCAGCGTAACGATCCTCGGCTCGGCATCGGCCAAGCCTACTGCCACGCGCCACCCTTCGGCGCAGGTGGTCGACATCCATGAGCAGTACTTTCTCGTGGATGCGGGCGAGGGTGTGCAGCAGCAGATGATACGCTGCGGGATCAATCCGCTGAAAATCCGCGCGGTATTCATATCGCATCTCCATGGCGACCATGTTTTCGGGCTCTTCCCGCTGATCTCGACGCTCGCGCTCTACGGACGCAAAACACCTTTGCGGATCTTCGCTCCGGCGCCGTTCGGCGAGATGCTGGCAAGCCATATACGTTTCTTCGACAGCGATTTGCCCTATGAGGTGGAGTGGACGGAGGTCGACACGACCAAACACTCGCTTCTGTTCGAGAACCGAACCGTCGAGGTGTGGAGTATCCCGCTTCGGCACCGGGTGCCCTGCGCAGGATTTCTGTTCCGCGAGAAGGAACCGGGACTCAACGTCGATAAGTTCAAAATAGAGAAATACGGGCTTTCGATAGCCCAGATAACGGCTGCAAAGCGCGGCGAAGATGTGGCGCTGGACTCGGGCGAGGTCGTACCCAATGCCGAACTGACCTACGTCCCCCATAAAGCGCGTTCATACGCCTACCTTTCGGATACCAATTTTTCGGCCAAGGCCGCGAAGCTGTCCCAGGGCGCCGACCTTATGTATCACGAAGCGACCTACGCGGCCGACGAGCGCCGAAATGCCAAGGCCCGCGGTCATGCGACAAGCACCGAAGCCGCTAAAGCGGCTCTCCAGGCCGGAGCCGGAAAGCTCATAATAGGCCACTACTCATCGCGTTACAAAGATGAGAGCACTCTGGTCGGGGAGGCGCGTGAGATATTTCCCGAGACCTATCCCGCGACCGAGGGGACCACATTCACGATAGAAAAAAGACGATGACAAAAGCCGAAATACTACTCGTGCGCTCACTGACCGACAAGCGCGGACGCAACGAACACGGACTCTTCGTCGCCGAGGGCGAGAAGCTGATCGGCGAACTGCGTTCGTCGCATCTTCGGGTGCGGAAGATCTTCGCTTTGGAGGGGATATTCGGCGAGGCGCCTGGTGGGAAGTCCGGCAAGACGTTCGGCGAGGCACCCGGCGAGCCGGAAGTCGAGACAGTGAGTATGAAGGATATGGAGCGGCTGTCGCTGCTCAAGACAGCATCCAACTCCCTGGCACTGGTTGAGATACCCCATTATGCACTCGACATAAAATCGCTTTCCGGCAGACTCGTGCTGGCGCTCGACGATGTGCAGAATCCAGGCAACATAGGCACCATAATCCGTCTGGCCGACTGGTTCGGGATCACCGACATCGTATGCTCCGAAACGACCGCCGACTGCTTCAACCCCAAGGTTGTACAGGCCACTATGGGGGCAATCCTGCGCGTGAGGGTTCACTACACCGATCTCGGACGTTTTCTGCAAAACGCCACAAAAGAGGGACTTCCGGTTTACGGGACATTTCTCGAAGGCGACAATATCTACACCTCGCATCTGACGCCGAACGGCATCGTGGTGATGGGCAACGAAGGCCGCGGGGTGACCGATGCCGTGGCACGCACCGTGACCCGCAAACTCTTTATTCCGCGTTATCCCGCCGGCCGCCAAGGGTCGGAATCTCTGAATGTCGCAATGGCGACCGGGGTGATAGTCAGCGAATTCTGCCGGCAGGCGTCGGCAAAAATTACAAAATAACAGAATCAAACCGCCGTAGTTGTTTCGTTTTCGGCTTGCAATGCAAGCCGTCGAAGAGCAGCCGCCCGGCGCCGAGGTTGAAAGTTGCGATTAGTGCGGTCGAAAGATGCCTGCATCTTCCTTCTGCCGAACATTAGCAACTGAAAGACCCCGAGGTTTCGCTGTTGCTCGCAGCCGCTCATCCGCCGACTGCGGCCCGACAAGGACAAGGCCGGATGCAAACATATTATTTTAGAAGATGGCGCTTCAGATAATCCTAAAAAAAGCCTCCGCCTCCAAAAAATCGCATCAGCCGCATTGCGGATTGCTAATTATATGTATCTTTGTAAGTTGAAATACATGTATCTATGTCCGAACACAAACTCCGAATAGGCATCACGCAGGGCGACCCCGACGGCATCGGCTGGGAGGTTATCCTCAAAGCGCTCGCCGACCCGCGCATGGCGGAAATATGCACGCCTGTGGTTTACGGCTCCGCAAAGGCTGCCGCCTATTACCAGAATACCCTCGCCGAATTCGAGCCGGTGCCGTTCAATACCGTCGCAACGGCCCGTGAAGCACGCCGCGGGAAGTTCAATCTGGTCGTCTGCGGCGACATGGAGCCCCAAGCCGGCGTTTCGTCGCCCGAGGCCGGGCGCGCGGCTGTCGAAGCGCTGCGCAAAGCCGCGCAGGAGCTCAAAGAGGGGCTCCTCGACGCGGTGGTCACAGCGCCCATCAACAAGGAAAACGTCCAGAGCGACAACTTCCGCTGCACGGGGCACACCGAGTTTTTCGCCTCGGAATTCAGCGGGGAGTCGATGATGATCATGTGCAGCGAGCGTCTGCGCGTGGGACTTGTCACCAAACACATTCCGGTTTCGGAGATCAGCCGCAATATCACCAGAGAGAAAATCGTTAAAGACCTGCACACTTTGCGCAAGTCGCTTATAGAAGACTTCGGCGTGGTCGAGCCGCGTATTGCGGTACTTGCGCTCAATCCCCACGCCGGCGACGGCGGTCTACTGGGCCGCGAAGAGCAGGAGATCATCAAACCCGCCATCGTCGAGGCATTCGGCAAGGGGGTGCTGGCATTCGGGCCTTTCGCGGCCGACGGTCTCTTTGCAGGCGGCGGATACACCAAATACGACGGCATCCTGGCCATGTACCACGACCAGGGGCTGGCTCCGTTCAAGACCATTTCGCCCGACGGCGTGAACTTCACGGCCGGGCTCTCGAAGGTTCGCACTTCGCCCGACCACGGCACGGCCTACGACATCGCAGGCAAGGACAAGGCCGACGCGCAATCGATGCGCAATGCTATCTATGCCGCGATCGACATCGTCGCCAACCGCCTCACATGGAAGGAGATGTCGGCAAATCCGCTGCAGAGGGCCGAGCGCGAAAAGGGCGGACGCGACATATCGGTCAAAGATTTGCCGCAGACCGAAAAGGAAGATTAATGTAAGCCCAAGAATAAAAATAATTATCAACGCCTGTATCATCGTCGTGTGGATAGGGTTCGAAGTGTGGCGGATCTGCAGGTACCTTGCCGAAAAAACCACCATGGGAGATTTAATCAGCACTTCCGTTTTCTGTGTACTTGGCATTACCGCAGCGGCACTATTTATCTATTCGACTCGCAAAGAGGCTCGTGAGTAAAAAAGAAAAATACCGGACAACCGGAAGCGTATTCCGTCTCGTAATTGTGGAAGCGCCGAAGGCCCCGAAAACTTAATAAAAGTAATAATGATCAAAATCACTTTCCCCGACGGCTCGTTAAGAGAGTATGCCAAAGGGACTACTGCCTACCAGATTGCAGAGAGTATCAGCCCTCGTTTAGCTGCCGACTCGCTTGCGGCCTCGGTAAACGGCGCAACTGTCGACATGATGCGCCCGATCGAAGAGAACGCTTCGGTCAAATTCTACAAATGGGACGACGACGAGGGTAAACATGCCTTCTGGCACACCTCGTCACACCTGCTGGCCGAAGCGCTCGAAGCGCTCTACCCGGGCATCAGGTTCGGCATCGGTCCCGCCATCGAAAACGGCTTCTACTACGACGTAGACTCGCCCACCCCCATCACCGAGGCCGACCTGCCCCGCATCGAGGAGAAGATGCAGGAGCTGGCTCGCAACAAGGAGGAGCTGGTGCGCTGCGAAGTGTCGAAGGCCGATGCACTGAAGACATTCGCCGAAAAGGGCGAAAGCTACAAGGTCGAGATGATCAACGACCTGGAGGATGGAACGATCTCGTTCTACACCAACGGCGCGTTCACCGACCTCTGCCGCGGTCCGCATATCCCCAATACGGGCTTCATAAAAGCCATAAAACTCACCTCGGTCGCCGGCGCCTACTGGCGCGGCAATGAGAAAAACAAGATGCTCACCCGCGTATACGGCGTGGCATTCCCCAAAAAATCGCTGCTGGATGAATATCTGGTGATGATGGAGGAGGCTCGCAAACGCGACCACCGCAAGTTGGGCAAAGATCTGGAGCTGTTCACATTCTCGCAGCGCGTGGGTCAGGGCCTGCCTTTGTGGTTGCCCAAAGGCGCAGCGCTTCGCGACCGTCTGGAGCAGTTCCTGCGCAACGTGCAGAAAGAGTACGGCTACCAGCAGGTTATCACCCCGCATATCGGCAACAAGGAGCTTTACGTGACCTCGGGCCACTACGCGAAATACGGCAAGGACTCGTTCCAACCGATACACACTCCCATAGAAGGTGAGGAGTACTTATTAAAACCGATGAACTGTCCGCACCACTGCGAGATCTACCGTTCGAAGCCGCGTTCGTACAAGGAGTTACCCGTGCGTTTTGCCGAATTTGGAACGGTCTACCGTTACGAACAGTCGGGCGAGTTGCACGGTCTGACGCGTGTGCGCGGATTCACGCAGGACGACGCCCACCTCTTCGTGCGCCCCGACCAGTTGTTGCAGGAGTTCGAAAAGGTGATCGACATCGTTCTGTACATCTTCAAGACGCTGAAGTTTGACAACTACACGGCACAGATATCGCTCCGCGACCCCAACAATACCGAGAAATACATCGGCTCGGACGAAAATTGGGAGAAAGCCGAGAGCGCCATCATCCAGGCTGCCGCAGAGAAAGGGCTCAACACCGTCGTAGAGTATGGTGAGGCCGCGTTCTACGGTCCGAAGCTCGACTTTATGGTCAAGGACGCCATCGGCCGCAAGTGGCAGTTGGGCACGATCCAGGTGGATTACAACCTGCCCGAGCGTTTCGATCTGACCTATAAGGGTGCCGACGATAAACTCCACCGCCCGATCATGATCCACCGGGCGCCTTTCGGCTCGATGGAGCGTTTCGTGGCAGTATTATTGGAGCATACGGGAGGTAAATTCCCGCTGTGGCTCTCGCCTGATCAGGTAATCGTATTGCCCATTTCGGAGAAGTTCAACGACTATGCCGAGAAGGTGGCCGAATACCTCAACCGCAACGACGTGCGCGCACAGGTCGACGACCGCAACGAGAAGATCGGCCGCAAGATCCGCGACAACGAGCTCAAGCGCACGCCCTACCTGCTCATCGTAGGCGAAAAGGAGGAGGCCGAAGGGCTGGTTTCGGTCCGTGCCCAGGGCGATGGCGATAAAGGTCAGATGACCATCGAGGCATTCCGCGATCTGATCGCCGGAATGGTCCGCGAAGAGGTCGAGGCCAACAAAATGCAGTAAACACAAAGAAATTAACGTTTTCTATAAGCGAGGGCAGAACGAATTTACTCGTTTTACCAGGCGAAGAAAACGAAAAAAGAGATTAACCACTTAAAAATAAAACAACTATCGCAGCACCAAAACCATTCCACCCGAGACCGTTCAACCCGGGTGCGAACCGGCCCAAACCTGTAGCCGGAAACCGCGGGCGCATGCCCGAAAAAGAGAACCCGCACCGTATCAACGAGCAGATCACTGTTCCCGAGGTGCGTATGGTAGGCGAAAATATCGGGGAACCCCGTGTGATGTCCATCCGCGAGGCTCTGAAACTTGCCGAGGAGCTGGAACTCGACCTGGTCGAGATCTCGCCCAAGGCTGAGCCGCCCGTATGCCGCATTACCGACTATCAGAAGTTCCTCTACCAGCAGAAGAAGAAGGCCAAGGAGCTGAAAGCCAACCAGGTGAAGGTCACTATCAAGGAGATTCGCTTCGGACCCCAGACCGACGACCACGACTACAATTTCAAGCTCAAGCATGCGCAGAACTTCCTAAAAGAGGGCTCCAAAGTCAAGGCTTACGTCTTCTTCCGCGGCCGCTCGATCGTCTTCAAGGAGCAGGGCGAGATTCTGCTGCTCCGCTTCGCAACCGATCTCGAGGACGTAGCCAAAGTAGAGGCCATGCCCAAGCTCGACGGCAAGAAAATGAACATGATGCTTGCGCCGAAAGGCAAAAAGTAGAAGTACATCCGCATTCGGTCAACCGTGAACGGAGCCTGCCGGGCAGGCTCCCGGAATGTTTTGCTATTTTCGATAAAAAGAACCGCGACGCTCCACATGGGCGTCGTGGTTCTTTTGTTATGGCTGTCGTTGCAGCCTCCAGTTTTTGCAGATCGACATAAAAATCAGGCGGAGCCGGAATGTTTGTCTGTAAATTTGGCTTAATGGCCAAATGGCGTGATGAAATAGGGGGGGGGTATCTTTGGCTTAATGGCCAAATGGCGTGAGTTCGAAATTTATCGAGCTCACGTTATTTAAGCCCCAACTTTACTTCTGCGTGTCACTCCGCCGAGCCCCTTAAGGCTGATGCCGGAGCCCGATGATGGCAGCACCTTGCATATCTGCAGATTACCATATCTGCATCTCATTTTACACGCAACTACCTCCGGGCGTGTGATTTTCAGGCCGGGGAGAGATAGCAGACCGCAGCTCGCGAGGAAGCGATATAAACGAAAAGGATAGCAACCCTCCGCAATGGCGGAGCTTCAGCCCGCAGGCTTTATACAAAAGCCTGAAACAAACCGCTAAAATTACGCCGCATAGTTTTTACGCCGGTCCGTTTTATTTGCATTTTTCAGGTGCACCGGAAAGCATAAAAAAATCGGCCGGGAAATTCCCGGCCGCTAAAATCGTTTGCGCCCAACTTATTTTTTTCGGCCCGCAACGACAGGCTCGGCCTCTGCTTCGGCCGCTTCGGCGACCACCGTTTCGGCAGCTTCGGCAGCGGTAGCCGTCGTTGCCGAGAGCAGGCACTCCTGCGCCTTTTTCGCAACGATCTGACCCTGGATAGCAACGCCCGATTCGACCTTCACCGCATCGGAGATCAGGTCGCCCACGACCACAGCCGGGATCTTCACCTCTATCTGCTTGCGAGCGATGATCGTACCTTTGAAACGGCCGCATATGAGCGCCGTATCGCACTCGATATTACCCTCGAAAAAAGCACTCGCTCCCAGCATAACATGATGTTTGGCCAGCATATTGCCGTGCATCTCGCCGTCGACGGAGATATCGGCATCGGTCTCGATATTTCCATACAACTTCATCTTTTCGGAGATATAAGTCTCCGATTGTTTGAAGAACTTCATAATTGAACTGTTTGAGTTATTATTCTTTTTTGGGTCTTTGTTCTTAATCCATAATCCGGCAACACCGCCTGCTGCGGCAGCTATCGCCGCGCTTGTGCTCGAGCACACATCACGGCACACGCCGACAAACCTTCCGGTCGCGGACGACACACCCTGTCCGGCGGCGGAATTAGAACCTTTTTGTTTCAAATTTCTCAATGACTTACAATTTAACTTAACATCGCGCAGCCTGCAAAACCAATACTGCAATCCAAAACCACCCTGTCCGATGTCGACGATCCCGGCCGCAAGGGGATTTGATCCCACCCGCGCCGAAAACTCCGCGCACCACAAACAAGCGGTATTTTTCAATGTTAATATATCCTGACTGTAACAAAGTTAAAAACTATTTTTGAATTTTAATTACCTTTGCGTAAAATGTATATTGAAAATTGTATATTTCTCACGAACGGCGAAAAGACGTTCGAAACTGCGGCGCTCGAAATTTTCCGACGACAGGCGGCAGAGTGTGCCCCCTATGCCGAATATTTGGCGCTTATTGGGGTACGGGCCGGGAGCGTCGGCTCGTGGCGCGAAATCCCGTGTCTGCCGATCGAACTGTTCAAGACACACGACATATATTGCGGCAAGACGCCGCCCGAGGTCGTCTACACCTCATCGGCCACCACCGGCGTGACTCCTTCGCGCCATCCGATGCAGTCGCTGGCGCTGTACGAGCAGGTTTTTCGGGGCTCGTTCCGCACGTTCTACGGCGATCCCGCCCGCTGGAGCCTCTACGCGCTACTGCCCAACTACCTGCAGCGCAAGGGTTCGTCGCTGGTCTACATGGCCGACCGGCTGATCGCCGACTGCGGCTCGGGCGGTTTTTTCCTGGATGACTACGAGGCGCTTATCGACGCCATGGCGCGCGATCCGAAACCCAAGATTCTGCTGGGTGTGAGCTACGCGCTGTGGGAGTTGGCCGAGAAGTATGCACCCCGGCTGACCGACACCGTCGTCATGGAGACCGGTGGCATGAAGGGCCACCGCGAAGAGCTGCCGAAAGAGGAGTTTCATAAGATTCTGTGCGAAGCGTTCGGCGTCGCGCAGATACACTCCGAATACGGCATGGCCGAGCTCACCTCCCAGGCATACTCGGCGGGCGGCAACCGCTTCCGTTGCCCGCCGTGGATGCGGGTCGCCGCGCGCGACGTGAACGATCCGTTCGACATACTTCCGGGGGGCACGCGCGGAGGGCTGAATATCATCGACCTGGGCAACTATTGGTCGTGCGCCTTTATCCAGACGCAGGACGTGGGCCGTGTACATGCCGACGGTGCGTTCGAAATCGAGGGACGCATCGACCACAGCGATATCCGCGGATGCAATCTGCTCGTGCAATAACACCTTTTGGCCGAAAATTTGCTGTTTTGGTGGTAAATTTTAGGCTATGAAATCAAAGATCATCTACATCTGCACCCTTGCGCTGCTGGCGGCAGCCTGCGGGGGTATGAAGAATACGACGACGCCCGAAGAGGCGAAAACGCTGGCCAGGGAGGCGTACATCTACGCCTTTCCGGCCGTGGAGCACAACAAGGTCTTCCACCGCATCCTTGTCGACTACAAGACCGCACCGGACTCGTTTTTCGCCAACACCCATCTTTTCACCCCGGCCTACACGACAGTCGTGTCGCCCAACAACGACACCTATTACTCCTATGGCATACTCGACATCCGCAACGAGCCGGTCGTGATATCCATACCGCAGATCGCCCACCGCTACTTCAGCTTTCAGTTGAGCGATATCTTCACCGACTGCCCCGACTACATCAGCACCCTGGCCACGGGCGAGGGCCCGGGCAACTATATGCTCGCGCGGACCGACTGGCAGGGGCAGATCCCCGACAACATCCAGAAGGTGATCCGCATCCCGGCGACGGTGATCTTCACGCTTGCCCGCACGCAGGTTTTCGGGCCGCAGGATGCCGATGCGGCGGCTATTGCAAACAGCTACAGGGCCGTGCCGTTGAGCTCGTTCGCCCACACCACGCCGCCCGTCGCGGATAAGTTCACATGGGATAACGACTCTTACGACAGCAAAACCGGAAGCATCGAGGAGTTTTTTCGTATGTTCAACACGATGGTTCAGTATCAGATACTTAACGACAGCGACAAGGTGCTGATGGAAAAATACGCGGCCATAGACCTGGGCGCCGGCAAGGCATTCGACAAGAAAGCGTTCAAACCCGAGATATGGAAAGCCATCGAAGCCGGAGCCACCGAGGGCAAGAATGCTATCGAAGAGCGTACACATTCGATAGGCAAGAGCGTCAACGGCTGGGATTTCTCGCCCGAGAACGCAGGCAAATGGGGTACGGATTATACGACCCGCGCGGCCGCGGCATGGAAGTATATCTATGTCAACACGCCCGACGAGGCTATCTACCCCACGGCCAACGTCGACAGCACGGGTGATAAACTCTCGGGTGCCAACAAATACACCATAACCTTCGGCCGGGACGAAATTCCGCAAGTGAAGTTCTTCTGGTCGCTGACGATGTACAACACCAAAGGATTTTTCGAGACCAATCCCATCGAGCGTTACAACATCAAAAACATCGACAAGCTGGCTTACGGCAAGGACGGTTCGCTGACGCTCTACATACAGCACGACAGCCCCGGAAAGGACCTGGAAAGCAACTGGCTACCGACGCCCGAGGGCGGTTTCTACATGATACTGCGCATGTACGGGCCCTCGGAGGATGCCATACAAGGCAAGATCGCCGTTCCGGCGGTGGAGAAAACCAAATAAGAATACACTTCGGCTTGCTTTACAAGCCGGCGGTACACAGCCGGCGGAGGGTTATCTTCATCCCCTCGCCGGCTGTGTGCCGAAAATAGCGGCACACAGCGCAAAAGAGAGAATGCCGGAAAGTTTTCGGCCCCCGATTTGTAAAATCGCGTCAGGTTTTTCATCTTTGTGATATGAAAACCGTAGCATTCGTACCCATAAGGCTCAACAGCCAGCGCGTAAGCGGCAAAAACCTCCGTCAGCTGGGCGGCGAGCCGCTCATGTGCCACATACTCCGCACGCTGACGTGCGTCGAGGCGATAGACGAGGTTTACGTCTACTGCAGCGACGAGACCATCCGCGAGATTCTGCCCGAAGGAGTGTTATTTCTGCAGCGGCCGACGGCTCTCGACAGCGACGCTACGCTCGGACGCGAGATTTATGACAGCTTCGTCGCGGCGGTCGCGGCCGACTATTACGTTCTGGCGCACGCCACCTCGCCGTTCATAGGCGCCGACACGGTTGGCAATGCGTTGGGCAAGGTGCTGTCGGGCGAATACGACTCGTCGTTCAGCGCCGAGAAGATACAGACTTTCGCGTGGTTCGAGGGGCGGCCCTTGAATTACGAACTCGACAATATCCCCCGTACGCAGACCATAGAACCGGTGTATATCGAGACCAGCGCGTTCTTTATCTTTCCGCGGGAGCTCTGGACCGGACGTCACCGCCGCATCGGCGATCGGCCTTATATGGCCGTCGTGGACCGCGTCGAGGGGCTCGACATCGACTATCCCGAGGATTTTACGATGGCGGAGATCATTTCGGCGAGCAGGAATCTGGGAAGGTAGGTTTTTCGGCTTGCAAGGTAAGCCGGAGTTTTGGTTCCCGGCCTGCGCGGTAAGCCGGGGACCGGGGAAACCGGCTTTTCGGCTTGCGCAGCGAGCCGGCGGGCCGAAGTTTCGCCCTGCGGAGGCCCGCCCACTGCTGCGCGACGGACATGCCGCCGCGAGCCGCGGCCCGAAAATGACGCATAACATACAGTTATTGCGAACACACGCAGTGTACGTGGCAAAATTGCGATTAAGCGAGCGCAAAATCTGCTTGCAGATTCTGCAGAGCGGAAGCAACGAAAGGCCCCGTAGGGGTGGGGCCGGTGATATGCAATCCGGTGCAGGTAATCGGACTGCCACGTCGGACTTTCGTCCTCCTCGCAAAGACAAACAAAAAAGGGAAGAACATTGCGGTTCCTCCCTTTTCGTTTATCCGTATATCAGGTCTTCATAGAGTCCCGCCAGCCGCTTGCGCAGATGCTTCACGGCATAGTGCTTTCGCGAGAGCAGCGTATTGACCGCGACACCCGTCAGAGAGGCGATATCCTTCACCGGCACGCCGTCGAATTCCGTGAGTTCGAAGATCTCGCGCTGCTCGTCGGGCAGTTCTGCAAGCGCATTCCCGAGCTCAATCCACACCAGCGACCGCAGGTATTCGTCGTCGGGCGCCGCCGAAAAGCCGCCGAAAAGCACCTCCGAGAAGTCACGCTGAATATCGTCGTCCGAATCGTCGTCGCGGAAGGTCGGCAGAGCGACCTCGCGCTTTTTGACGCTCTTGTTGATGATCATATTGCGCGCAACCCGGTAGAGCCAGGCCGAAACCTGCTCTATCGGATTGAGCGAACTCTCGACGGTCCGGGCCAGCTGATAGAAGACATCTTGGAGTATATCCTCGGCATCCTCCTCGTTTGCGACGCGCTTGCGGATAAAGGCCCTCAACCGCGGACGATACTCCTCGACCAGCTCCCCGACGTTACTCTCCGGCATCGACTGCGTCATCGGCACGCTCGGTTTTGGGTTTACCGCCGCAGAACGAACGCTTCCAGCCGAACGGGCTGCAATCCATATGCTCCATACGGCGGTTGATGAATTCACGCTTCTGCTCTTCCGACATCGCGGCCCACTTGCTGTGCATGTGGTTGCCGTGATGCTTCCCGCCGTGCATTCCGTGGCAATGGTGCCATCCGCAGTTGCCGAAAAGTATGCGGCACAGCACCAGAAGTCCCACGGCCTGCCAGAAGTTTATCACGCCCAGACCGGCTATGGTCGGCATCAGGCAATTCCACAACAGCATGACCGCGGCGCCGAACGCGGCGGCAATTGCCAAAAACCCTACGGGCATCAGAAATCTCAATTTTTTCATAGTTTTATGTTTTTAAGAGTTTATCCTCTACCTATGAAGACAGATGCCGGGGGATAATATTTTATCGATTATGGAAAATTACTCTTCGCCGCGCTCGTAGGCGTCGATCATCGAGCCCCGGGTGCAGTTTATAATACGGGCGCCGAGCGATTGGGCATAGTCGCGCAGGGTCTCGTGACCGCGGAACAGCTCGGCGACCTCGGCCAGATAGACGAACATCGTATAGGGGCGCCGCGGAGCCTTCTGGTAGATGGGCTTGGGCTCGGCGGGCTCGGCCGAGGAGTCGTAGTAGTGGCGGTCGGTGCGGCAGAGGCGGTTCTGGTCGTCGACGCACAGTCCGTCGAGCAGCGTGTGGTCCACGCCATACAATTCGATTGTCTTGTAGCCCAGCAGCAGCGCCACATACTCACCGATCTGCACCACCGTACCGAAATTGGCACTGCCCAGTCCGTGGCGGTAGAGCCAGAACTCCGTGCTGCGGAAACCGGTATAGAGCTGCGTGTGGAATCTAACGATGCGGATATTGGGGTTGGGAAGCACAGCGCGGTAGTCGAAATGTTCGGGGTTGTAGTACTGCACGTAGAGGTTCATCGGCCAGGTGACCTTGCGGTTGAGCATCTCGTAGAAGGTCATCACGCGGTCGTAGTATTCGCTGCGGCGGAAGAACATCGGGTCGGAGAGAACGTAATAGTTGGGGCGCACGGTCTCGAAGCGCTTATCCTCGGCGAAGAAGTTCACGGCCATGAAATCCTTCATCAGGTGCTCGCGGCGGGCGATGAGCTTCGGAAGGTCGGCCGCCAGCGAGGGGCCGTTACCGAGGATAACCATCGCCTTGGCGGGCTTGCCGACCACGCCGGCGCGTGATATGTAGTTGCGGAAATTCTCCTTCGCGGTCATCACGGCGAAGTACAATGCCGTGTTGAACGTGTTTCGGATAAAGGCGATGATTTTCATCGAGGGGGTCATAGCGGTCAGTTTTCGGGGTAGGCTTCGGCAAGGGCCGCGCGGAACCGCGCGGCGACGGCTTCAACCTCATAATAGGCGCGCAGCCGGTCGATATTGCCGGTGAAAATTTCGTAATCGGGAGCTTCGGGATATGAGGCGGTAAGGCGTTCGATGACTTCGGCCATTTCGGCGGCGCTGTCCGCCATATATCCCACGGGCAGGTGCAGAACGTCGGCGAAGTAGTCGTTGCGCAGGGCAATGACCGGCTTGCGCATATTGAGGGCGTCGAACACCGCACCGCTGGCCGTGAGGCGGTAGCTGTCGGGCGCATAAGCGAAGACCACATAGTCGAGGGCGGCTATTTCGGCATCGTATTTTTCGCGCGGAATGGGGGTGTTTTGGACGCCGGCGGCGAAGCGGACGTTGGGATAATCGCCGTGGGCGGAAATGCCGTATGTACGGCCCACCACCTCTAAAGGCACGGGGATTTGCCGCGAAAGGCCGAGCAGCGTGTAGAGTCCTTTTTCGGGCGTCAGCTGACCCACGGAGCCAATGCGCAGAGCCTCGTGCGGCTGTGCAGCAGGGGGCTCGGAGAAAAAATAGGGATGGTCGACGGCGAAGAATTTAGCGCGGTTGGCGTCCGAGAGGTATGGCTGCAGATTGCGGAGTATCGACTGCCCAAGTACGCAGAAGCGGATGCCGGGAACGATCCTCTTCCGTCTGAAGCGGCGGCGCATGATCGACCCGAACCAGCCCGAGACCTTATACCAGGGCGCTCGCTGCGTCAGAAGTTCGAGTTCGCCATGGCAGACGATCAGCACGCGGCGCCTCAACAGCCGGTTGAGCGCGTCGACGGGCCACAGGGCGAAAGGGTTATTATAGGTATAGACGATCTGCGTTCCGCAAGGTGCGGTCAGCAGATACCACATATTGAGCCATGCACCCAAGAGATATTTCACCACCCACCCCGCGGGTCCTTCGCGGCGCACGACGGCGGCGGGCCGAAAGCGTACGCGCGACAGGTCCATACCGGGACGGTGGTGTGCCAGCACCCTGCGCAGACACTCCTCCTGCGAGCGGTGACACACGTATTCGGCCTCGTCGAACGCCGAGAGGCACATCACAAGCAGCGATGCGTTGAATATCTCGTGGAACGGCCCCCGGGCTATCGTATCGACGATACGGACTTTCATTAGACGGTGAATTATTCTGCCAAGTTACGAAAAAAAGCCCGAATCTTTATCGGCAAATTTCATATCTTTGTAGATATAGTAATAATACGACCCTATGAAGCGCCTTTTTAGAATCCTCCTTCCGTTTGCGATCTTCGCGACCGTCGCCGTGGCGGCGCAGACCCCCGAAACGCCCTCCTACACCATGCGTTCGGGCGGCATCGAGCGCACCTACAAACTCCATATTCCCGAAGGGCTGCCCGACGGCGCGCCGCTGGTGATCGTTCTGCACGGCTACGGCGGCACGAACAATCCCGCACTTTTCGGCATGAACGCCACGGCCGACCGCCACGGTTTTGCCATATGCTACCCGCTCGGAGAGAAGGACAGCCGGGGGAAACCGGGCTGGAACGTGGGATATCCTCCGCAGGAGGGCATGAAGGTCGACGACGTGAAATTCATGGCCGACCTTGTGGCCCATCTGCAAAAGAGGCACAACTTCAGCCGCCGCAACGTCTTCTGCTGCGGATTTTCCAACGGCGGCGACATCTGCTACCAGCTTGCGTCGCAACGGCCCAAGCTGTTCACCGCCATGGCACCCGTAGGCGGGCTGATGTTCGAATGGGTTCACCGTGCCGACAGAAGCACCGCGGCCGTTCCTTTGCTGGAAATCCACGGCACCGCCGACCGCACCTCCTACTGGGAGGGCGATCTCGAGGGCAAGGGCGGCTGGGGTAGCTATATATCTGTCCCCATGGCCGTTAACTATTGGGCGGCCAAGGCAAAATGCACGGCTATGCAGACCGATATGCTCGAGCCCCGGACTCCGGAAAATGGGCATCAGGTATTCCTGCACCGCTTCACGGGCGGAACCACCGGCTGCGAGGTGTGGCTGTGCGAGATTGTCGGCGGCAAGCACAAGTGGGGCGATGAGGATATCGACACGGGGGAATTGATATGGCGGTTTTTCAGCCAGTATGTAAAATAGGATCAGCGAGACCGCGTTGCATTTCATCGGATTGCCACGCACGCAAAGCGCGCTCGCAATGACTTGTCAATAAAAAACCCTCCTGACAAATCAGGAGGGTTTTCATTCATTTGCAGATTTAGTTGGCGAACGTCAGCGAATCTTTATCCACGTCGATCCGAATAGGCTTCTCGCGGTTGACCTCGCCGGCGAGGATGCGCTTCGAAAGGTCGTTCACGACATACCGCTGGATCGTACGCTTCACGGGGCGGGCGCCATAGAGCGGATCATAACCCGCAGCGGCGATCCACTGCCTGGCCTTTTCGGTGTATTCGAGCTTTATACCGTTACCCGCGAGCATCTTGCCCACGATACCCAACTGGATATCCACGATACGCTCGATATCCTTGCGCGTCAGCGGCTCGAACATCACGATCTCGTCGATGCGGTTCAGGAATTCGGGCTTGAGCTGCTGCTTCAGCAGGTCGATGACCTCCAGGCGCGTCTTTTCGACGACCTCGGGGTCGAGTTTCTTACCGTCGAACGCCGCGGCAAAATTCTCCTGGATGACCTGCGACCCCATGTTCGAAGTCATGATGACGATCGCGTTGCGGAAATCGACCGTGCGGCCCTTGTTGTCCGTGAGACGACCGTCGTCGAGCACCTGCAGCAGGATGTTGAATACGTCGGGATGCGCCTTCTCTATCTCGTCCAAAAGCACCACCGAATAGGGTTTGCGGCGCACGGCCTCGGTAAGCTGGCCGCCCTCGTCGTAGCCCACATATCCCGGAGGCGCCCCCACCAGACGCGACACGCTGTGGCGCTCCTGATACTCGCTCATGTCGATGCGGGTCATCATCTGGTCGTCGTTGAAAAGGAACTCGGCCAGCGCCTTCGCCAATTCGGTCTTACCCACGCCGGTCGTGCCCAGAAAGATGAACGAACCGATCGGCGTGCGGGGGTCGTTGAGCCCCGCACGCGAGCGGCGTACGGCGTCGGAAATGGCCGCTATGGCCTGTTCCTGCCCCACGACCCTCTTGTGAAGTTCGTCCTCCATGTGCAGCAGCTTTTCGCGCTCCGAGGCCAGCATGCGCGTCACGGGAATACCCGTCCAGCGCGAAACGACCTCGGCGATATCCTGCGAATCGACCTCCTCTTTGATCATCGACCCGTTGGCCGAGGCGAGCCGGTACTCCTCCTGGAACGCCGCGATCTCCTTCTCGGCCTCCTGAACCTTGCCGTAGCGGATCTCGGCAACGCGACCGTAGTCGCCCTGGCGTTCGGCCTGCTGGGCCTCGATCTTCAGGCGCTCTATTTTATCCTTGTTTTCCTGGATCTTTTTGAGCAGGTCGCGCTGTCCCTGCCACTTGGCGCGCATCCCGGCCTCTTTCGACTTCAGTTCCTCGATGTCTTTCGTGAGGGCCTCCACGCGCTCCTTGTCCTTCTCGCGGCGTATGGCCTCGCGCTCAATCTCCAACTGGCGCACGCGGCGGTCGAGGGTGTCTATCTCCTCGGGCACGGAGTTCATCTCCAGACGCAGGCGCGACGCCGCCTCGTCGACGAGGTCGATGGCCTTGTCGGGCAAGAATCGCGAGGTGATGTAGCGGGTCGAGAGCTCGACTGCCGCGACGATCGCCTCGTCCTTGATGCGCACCTGGTGGTGGTTCTCGTAGCGCTCTTTCAGACCGCGAAGGATCGAAATGGCGTCCTCCTGGGTGGGTTCGTCGACCATCACCTTCTGGAAACGGCGTTCGAGGGCCTTGTCCTGCTCGAAATATTTTTGGAACTCGTCGAGGGTCGTGGCACCGATGGTCCGCAGCTCGCCGCGCGCCAGCGCAGGTTTCAGAATATTGGCCGCATCCATGGCTCCGGACGACTTTCCGGCCCCTACAAGGGTATGAATTTCATCTATAAAGAGCAGTATCTCGCCCTCGCTCGACACGACCTCCTGCACCACAGCCTTCAGTCGCTCCTCGAACTCGCCCTGGTACTTCGCGCCGGCGATAAGGGCCCCCATATCGAGCGAAAAGATGATCTTCGATTTGAGGTTTTCGGGCACGTCGCCGTCGACGATCCGGTGGGCGATGCCCTCGGCGATGGCGGTTTTACCCACGCCGGCCTCGCCGACCAGAATGGGGTTGTTCTTGGTGCGGCGCGAAAGGATCTGCAGCACGCGGCGGATCTCCTCGTCGCGGCCTATCACGGGGTCCAATTTGCCCGAGCGGGCCATCTCATTGAGGTTGATAGCATACTTGCCCAGCGCGTCGAACTGCTGCTCGGAGGTCTGCGAATCGACAGTCGCTCCCTTGCGGAACGTGCGTATGGCCTCGATAAGCTCCTTCTCGGAAGCTCCGTTGCGCTTGAGTATATCGGCGGCCGGCCCGCGCTCGGCGACCAGCGCCAGCAGCAGGTGCTCGACCGAAGCGTAGCGGTCGTTGAAGTTCTTTGTAAAGTCCACGGCCCTCTGCACCATCTTCGACGCGTCCTGCGAGAAGAACTGCTCGCCGGCGCCTTCGACGCGGGGCAGCGAACCCATGGCGGCCTTCGCTTCGTCGCGCAGCGTGCGGACATTCACGCCCACACGGCCCAGCAGGAACGCCCCCAGAGAGTCGTCCTCGCGGATGATCACGTCCAGAACATGGAGCGGCTCGACAGCCTGCTGTCCGCGCTCCCGCGCAAGGGTCAATGCTGCCTGCAACGCCTCCTGCGCTTTGATAGTCAGTGTGTTGATATTCATATTTTTCGTTATTTGGATTTGCTGTTTACAAAATCGTATTCCGCAAAACGCCTGCCAAGCCGTTCGGGTACGACATCTTGTCGCATTGTGTCACTGTTTGTCACACCGCGAGTGTCAAAACGCGTCAAATTGGCGGACAAAAGAGAAATATCCGATAAAAGAGCGGACGATTTCGATACAAAACATTACTTTTGTGCAAAATTTACCTCCCAATGACCACATTATCACGCATAATCGGACTGCCGGCACGCACCTGGAACCAGTTGCGCAAGATCTATTACTCCTACCACAACCCCGAAATGCTGGTGCGGCTTCGCTATCGCCAGTTCTTCGGTCGGTTCCCCGATCTGGAGAACCCGCAGACGCTCAACGAGAAGATTCTATGGCTCATGCTGTTCGCCGACAAGACGGAGTGGCCGCGCATGGCAGACAAATACGGCGTAAGGGAGTACGTCGAGGAGCGCGGATTGGGATATATGCTCAATGACCTCTACGGAGTATGGGAGGACGCCGACGATATCGATTTCGAAAAGTTACCTCTGCCCTGCATCCTCAAGACCAACAACGGTTGTGGACACGCAATCATCATTCACGACATAAAAGATATCAACCAGCGGAAGGTGCGCAGACAGCTCAACCATACGCTGCACCACAAATTCGGACGCATGACCGCCGAGCGCCATTATCTCGACATCCCTCCCTGCATCATAGCCGAAAAATTATTACCTACCGATCCCGCACTCGGCGAATCGCTGGTCGACTACAAATTCTTCTGCTTCGACGGAGAGCCGCGCGTCTGCATGGTATGCTACGACCGCACATACACCAAACCCGTAAAAATTGCATATTACGATTGCGAGAAGTGGGAAAATCGCATAGACTACGCCTCCGACGACATCTATTTCGACCCGGATCAGCGGCCTATACCGCGTCCCAAGTCGCTCGACCAGATGCTCGATGCGGCACGGCGTCTGTCGGCAGGGCAGCCTTTCGTGAGAGTCGATTTTTACGAGATAGACGGCAAACCCATCTTCGGAGAGCTCACGATGGCACCGGGGGCCGGTCTGCTCAAGAGCACCTCGGATAAATTCCAACATATAGCCGGGGCGATGATAACTCTTCCGAAGCGTAAATAATAATTATATAATTTTGTCTTTGTGCGGACTATGAGATCACTCATAGTCCGCACTTGTATTTGCCCGGTACGATACACCAAAAAGGCGTATTTATGCCAGTATCGTCAAAACGGCCGACTATGCCGAATTATTATTATATTTTTGCAAATCAACATTTTACAGCAAAAAAAAATCTTAATTCAAACCCATCAAAAAAATGAAGAAAATTTATCATTTAAGCATCCTGGTTATGTTATTTTCCGCAATGGCCGGCTGCAGCAAAGCCGACCTCGGATCGGACACCGCCGATTTTTCCCGGGAGGTGAAAACGCGAGTTCAGGGCGACGGAGTGTATGAAACGCTCGGCTACGGCTATGACATCACCGGCGAATATCTCGATTTTTACTCCATCAAGAAGCCGGTCGTCGACGTTGCCGCATTTATCCGGGATTATCCGTCGAAGTACCACAATCCATTTATAGGCAACATAAAAACCAACGTCTATGCGGGAGAGAATTTCATGTCGTATATGCGTGAGGTGCAGACAACTTCGGGATTCAGCGCCAGCGTTAAACCCAAAATAACCGGAACGGATTCGGCCGCATTCAGCGGAAGTGTCGACAACGTAACAAAAAAGAAACGTGATTTCACAAGCAAATACAGCTATGCGCGGGCCGACGTTATCAAAAGACAGCGTCAGCACGAAATCGATGCTACGCCAGCCAACCTCGCAGATTATCTGTCCGCCGACTTTGTCGACGATCTGAATAACCTGACACCCATGCAGGTAGTTGAAAAATACGGCACGCACGTTATGCTTAACATAGAGGTAGGCGGTATATACAAGGCCAATTACAAAACACAGGTCATCAGAGCGTCATCGCTAGATTCGAAAACAAAAACCGCCAAGGTAGGAGTATCCCTCAATCTGGCAGTTGTAGGTATAAATATCGGGGGCTCATCATCGACGACAACTATCACGGAGAAGGATATACAAGAGGTAGGCTGGCAATTTGAACTCGAATCGCACGGCGGAAACACCAACGGTCTCACATTGAGCTTCTCGTCCGCAACCCCCACACCCAGCACCACAATAAATATCGGCACCTGGGCGGCCAGCGTCGACGACACCCACAGCGTTCTGGTCCATATAAACTGGGATAACGCTTATCCGATATATGATTTCATTTCCGATCCGGCCAAGCAGCAGGCGATAAAGAATGCCGCTATCGAATATATTGCTAATGCAAAAGTCGAGATGCTGGAGCTCATGCCTTTATATCAGATTTATAGGAGCGACGTGACCAACACATACAATGTGTATAGCGAAAGAGAGTTAGATTCACTATTAAATGAAGCACCGAGTAAAAAATACAGAGAATTCAGAGGAGTCGTAGGATATGTTTTAAAAGAACCTGTCAATATGTATTGCGAACCCTTATATTCGATTAAAAGATCGAGCAACAACAATCGGTTCACAGTATTCATGGATTCCGAACTATATTATTACCTACACGTACGCTCCGGTTATAATGATAGACAATACCTAGGACAAACAGGATATGCATATACTATTCAGATGCCGAATACACTGCCTTTCTACAGAATAAATAGCACTAGCAATAATAATACTTTTTCCGTATTAGGCGATGAACAGCTGAACTACTGGCTTCATGTGAGAAGCGGATATAAAGACAGAACTCTCCACGGCCAAACCGGATATATCTATCCTCCCGGATTCAATGAGTAGTCGATACACCGCAATCTTTCCGCACGCAAATAACGATTTTTGCGTGCGGATTTTTTTATCTCCACACATAAATCTTTATCTTTGTAGTGATACGCACGGTCTGCCGAACGGCAAACAGCCCTCGATGTATCGACGCCCATAACCCACAAAAAATACCGCATAATGCGCCCCTTAACCCGAACATTACGATTTCTGAAAAGAAAACGGAATCAGCTGCTCGAACTCTATTACGCTTCTCACGACCCCGTGAAGCTCGTGAAGATCCGCTACAGAGAGAAGCTGGGATGCGAGCCCGATCTGGACAACCCGCAAACGATGAACGAAAAGATACTCTGGATGTGTCTGTTCGGCGACACGGCCCAGTGGCCGCTCCTGGCCGACAAATATCGCGTGAGAGAGTACGTCGAGGAGTGCGGATTCGGGGATATGCTCAACGAGCTGTACGGGGTGTGGGAGTCGCCCGAGGATATAGATTTCGAGAAGCTGCCCCTGCCCTGCATCATCAAGACCAACAATGGCAACGGTCATGCGGTCGTGATTCGCGACAAAAAAGATATCGATCCGAAGAGGATACGCCGCAAACTCAGGCACGCGCTCAAGCGCAAATTCGGCCGCATGAGCGGCGAGTACCACTACTTTGCGATCCCGCCGCGCATAATCGCCGAGAAGTACCTGCCGTTCGACCCGGCGCTCGGAGAGCACATTATCGACTACAAGATCCACTGTTTCGACGGCGAGCCCCGCTGGTGCGTGGTCTGTTACGGCAGTATGCTGGGCGACGGAATGAAGATCGGAGTTTTCGACGTCACGAATTGGGAGTATCATCCCGAATACACCACCCCCAGCGTCCACCACGATACAAGCATGAAGCGCATACCGCGGCCCAGGTCGTTCGACAGGATGCTCGAGGCGGCAAGGCGCTTTTCGGCAGGGCATCCCCAGACGAGGATCGACTTTTACGAAGTCGACGGCCGGGCCATATTCGGCGAGATAACCATGTCGGCGAGTGCCGGCGTAGCCCGGTCCTTCACATCGGAATTCCAGCACAAGACCGGCGCGATGATAACCCTTCCGGAGTGTAAGCAAAGATTTTAGGTCCGGATTTTTTTATCTTCACACAGAATTCTTATCTTTGCGCTACTATGAGTGATTTCATCGTCAGCGCACGCAAATACCGCCCCGCGACCTTTGCATCGGTCGTCGGGCAGAAACACATTACCTCCACCCTCCGCAACGCCATAGAGCGCGGCCAGCTGGCTCACGCCTATCTCTTCTGCGGCCCCCGCGGTGTGGGTAAGACCACCTGCGCACGTATCTTCGCCAAGGCGATCAACTGCCTCCAGCCCAAGGGTGCCGAGGCGTGCAACGAATGCGAATCGTGCCGTTCGTTCGACCAGGGACGCTCACTCAACATCCACGAATTAGACGCCGCATCGAACAACTCGGTCGAGGATATCCGCACGCTCATCGAGCAGGTGCGCATCATCCCCCAGATCGGACGCTACTCGGTGTTCATCATCGACGAGGTTCACATGCTCTCGGCCGCGGCGTTCAACGCCTTTCTGAAGACGCTCGAGGAGCCGCCCGCACACGCCATTTTCATTCTCGCCACCACCGAGAAACACAAGATCATACCGACCATTCTTTCACGTTGTCAGATCTACGATTTCAACCGCATCCGCGTCGAAGATTCGGTCGAATACCTCAAGTATATCGCCGGCGAAGAGTCGGTGACGGCCGACGAGGAGTCGCTGAACCTCATTGCGCAGAAGGCCGACGGCGGTATGCGCGACGCGCTGTCGATGTTCGACAAGGCCGTTTCGTTCTGCGGCGCCGCGCTCGACTACCGCAACGTGGCCCAGACGCTCAATGTATTGGACTACGACACCTACTTCGGCGTTACTGAAATGTTGCTCGCGGGCAACTATGTCGACGCTTTGGTGACCTTCGACACGGTGCTTTCCAAAGGATTCTCGGGTCAGACCTTCATGGCCGGCCTGAATCGTCATATGCGCGACCTGCTCATGGCCAAGCGGCCCGAGACGCTGCGCCTTATCGAAATGACCGGTACGCTTCTGGAGCGATACCGGACGCAGGCCGGCGCCTGCGATGTCGAGTTCCTCTTCGGAGCGATAGCCGTCCTCACGGAACTCGACGGTAAAATACGACAATCGTCCAATCAAAGATTGCTCGTGGAGCTGGGCCTGATGAAAATCGCAGGGCTCGGCCAAAAAAAAAATAACGACCTGACATCCGGGGAGGAATATCCGCTTCCCGAACTCACGCCCCGCACGGCCCCGGCCGCTGCAGTACCCGCTTCCACGTCCGTAACACCTGCAACGCCCGCGGCAACATCTGTGGCGGCCGCACCTCCGGTTGCTTCAGCACAGGAAGTTGAAAAGGCTCAACCGCAGGCAGTTGCCGAACCTGCACCGCAAGGTGCGGTACAGCAGCCCGCGGCAGAGGGAAAGCCCGTCTCACAGGTAGTAGAACCTGTTGCGGAATCGGCTCCGGAGCCAGTTTCGGAAGCAAAAACCACCCTGGCGCAGCCGCGCGAGGAGAAGCCTGCAGAAGAGGTTTCCAAGCCGACACCCGCTGTGCCCCGGCGCCCGCTGATATCGGGAGCTTCGATCGCCGATCTGCTTGCCGGCACATCATCCGATTCCGACGAGGAAACAGACGGCGAGGAGCCCGACGAGGCCGAAACCACGGTGGACGCCCGCTGTCAGCAGAAGCTGGAGAGTGCCCGCGAACGGATTCTGGATCTCATAAAAACGAAGCGTCCGCGCTTCGTGGCGGCGTTCGAGCTGATGATCTTCTGCGACAACACCATCGAAGTAAGCGTTCCGACCGCGGAACTGCGCGAGGAGATCCTGCGCAACAAGACCGAGATGCTGATGCGCTTCGCCGAGATCGCAGGGATCGAGGGTCTGATCGAACTGGAGGTCAAAGTCGACGAACAGATACGGGCCGCGCGCCCCATCAAGCTCGAGGACCGCGTGAAGTATATCACCGAGAAGAATCCTCTCGTGGCGGAACTCCGTAGGGCACTGGATCTGGATGTAGAATAGGTACCGGGTCGAAAATAAATGAGAACAAAGAAAAACAAATAAAATGGCAACACAGAATTTCATCGAAGAACTCGAATGGCGCGGCATGATCCACACGATCATGCCCGGCGCGAAGGAACAACTCCAAAAAGAGATGACCACGGCATACCTGGGCATCGACCCCACAGCAGACTCGCTGCATATCGGTCACCTGGTAGGCGTAATGATACTCAAGCATTTTCAGATGTGCGGACACCGTCCGCTGGCCCTCGTCGGCGGCGCGACGGGCATGATCGGCGACCCCTCGGGCAAGTCGCAGGAGCGCAACCTGCTGGACGAGCCCACCCTGCGCCACAATCAGGAAGCCATCAAGCGCCAGCTGGCCAAACTGCTCGACTTCGAATCGGACGCCCCCAACCGCGCGACGCTGGTCAACAACTACGACTGGATGAAGGATTTCACATTCCTTGATTTCATCCGCGACATCGGCAAGTGCATAACGGTCAACTACATGATGGCCAAGGATTCGGTCAAGAAGCGTTTCAGCGGCGAGGGCGACGGCATGTCGTTCACCGAGTTCACCTATCAGCTGGTCCAGGGCTACGATTTTCTGCACCTCTACCAGACCATGAACTGCAAGATTCAGCTTGGGGGCGCCGACCAGTGGGGTAACATCACCACCGGCACGGAACTTATCCGCCGCAAGCTGGGCGCCGAAGCCGAAGCCTGGGGCATCACCTGCCCGCTGATCACCAAGGCCGACGGCACCAAGTTCGGCAAGACCGAGAGCGGCAATGTGTGGCTCGACCCGCGCTACACCTCGCCCTACAAATTCTACCAGTTCTGGCTCAACGTCAGCGACGACGACGCCAAACGTTATATCAAGATCTTCACGCTGCTCGATCGCACAACGGTCGATGCACTTGTCGCCGAGCACGACGCGGCGCCCCACCTGCGCGTGCTGCAGAAGCGTCTGGCCGAGGAGATCACAACCATGATTCACTCGCGCGAGGAGCTCGACGCAGCCATCGAGGCTTCGGCGATACTCTTCGGTAACGCCACGTCGGATGCGCTGCGCAAGCTCGACGAGCAGACCCTGCTGCAGGTATTCGAGGGGGTTCCTCAATACCGCATCGCGCGCGCAAAACTCATGGAGGTGCCCTTTACGGACCTCTGTGCCGCCGAGACCGACATCTTCCCTTCGAAGGGCGAATGCCGCAAGATGGTGCAGGCCGGAGGCGTTTCGCTCAACAAGGAGAAAGTCGCCGACCCCATGCGTCCGACCGCCGAAAGCGATCTTATCGCCGGCAAATACCTGCTCGTGCAGAAAGGCAAGAAGAACTACTACCTCGTAATCGCCGAATAGCATGCAGTACCGCATCGTCCTCACCAATATGGAGTTCCGCGCGCTGCACGGCTGCTACGAGCTCGAGCGCAAGGTCGGCAACCGCTTCGAGGTCGACCTCGAAATAACGGCCGAACTGGGCGATGCTGCGGCGACAGACGACGTAACGAAGACCGTAAATTACCTCACGGTTTATGAGGTCGTGGCCGCGCAGATGCGTATCACGCAACACACTTTGGAGCGTGTGGCGATGAATATCATCGAGGCCATATACGCCGTTTTCGGACAGGTGAGCCATGTGCGGTGCACCGTCTCGAAGCTCGCGCCGCCCCTCGGCGGCAAGATCGAGCGCGTGAGCGTTGTGATGGAGAAATAAGGACGGGTGTGCGCTTTAGGCGTGCGCCCGTTTTCGCATAAAAAAACGACAGGATATGCAACACAATCAGGGCCGGGCGACGCTCGGAAGCAAGTTGAGCGCCGTGTTGATCACGGCGGGAAGCGCAGTCGGACTGGGCAATATTTGGCGGTTTCCCTATGTCGCCGGAGAAAACGGCGGCGGAGCGTTCCTTATTATATATATAGTATGCGTGCTGTTGATCGGACTGCCGCTCATGCTCGCCGAGTTCTCGGTGGGCCGCGCCACGCGCCAGAATGCTGTGGGCGCATACCGCGCGCTCGACTGCAAATGGACTTTCCTGGGCTACAACGGCGTTATCGCCGCATTCCTGATCCTCGGATTTTACTATGTGGTATCGGGCTGGACGGCCGAATACTTCATCGGTTCAGTCACCGGGAATTTGGCCCAATACGCCTCCGCCGAGGAGTATAAGGGCTTTTTCGAGGCTTTCGTCTCCAATCCGTGGAAGCCGATTCTCTACACCTCCATATTCGTCCTCGCAACCCACGGCGTGATCGCCATGGGCGTGCAGAAGGGTATCGAACGGTCGGCAAAACTGCTTATGCCACTGCTATTCATCGTCCTCATAGCGCTGGCCATACATTCGCTGATGCTGCCGGGCGGCGCCGAAGGATTGAAGTTCTTCTTCGCACCCGATTTCTCGAAAGTCACGGCCCGGACGCTGCTCGTAGCCATGGGCCAGGCATTCTTCTCGTTGTCGATCGGCATCGGCATCATGGTGACCTATGCCTCGTATTTCAAATCGGAGACCAACCTGCGCCATACGGCCGTGCAGGTCACGATCATCGACTCGATGGTTGCCATATTGGCTGGCGTGGTGATATTTCCCGCAGTATTCAGCGCCGGGATCGAGCCCTCGTCGGGCCCCTCGCTGGTATTCATCACCCTGCCGAGCATCTTCAACGGATTGCCGTTGAGCATGCTCTGGTCGTCGATATTTTTCCTGCTGCTGGTCGTCGCGGCGCTGACCTCGACGATTTCGCTACACGAGGTTGTGACGGCATATATGCACGAGGAGTGGCGCCTCTCGCGCCGCACCGCAGCATGGGCTACGACATGCGCGACCCTCGCACTGGCGTCGCTGGCATCGCTGTCGCTCGGAGTTTTGAGCGGCTGGACGGCATTTGGGCGCAATATCTTCGATAATCTCGACTTTATAACGGCGAATATTCTTCTACCCGCAGGCGGGTTCTTCACCTGCATATTCGTGGGCTGGAAGCTCGACCAGAACGTACTAAAGGCGCAGGTCACCAATGACGGGCAGCTGAAATTCAAGATCTATGGGCTTATAAGTGTGCTACTGCGCTACGTATGTCCGCTGATTCTGCTGGCGCTGTTTCTCGACAATCTGGGGATTGTAAAGTATTAATATCCCTATAGGGCTTCAGGATGTACTGAAAATTTCCGGGTTAGGGTTCTTGGGGGCCTTGCGGCTCCACGGGTTCTTGGTTTTGGTTTTCGGCTTGCGCAGCGAGCCGGCAGGCTGAACCGACACTGCGAGCAAGTGCAGAGGTCGCTTGCGAGCTCTGCCGAGCCGCGAGGAGGGAAACAAGCACAGTGCAGTTAAACTCCGCTCCGCGGAAGCCTGCTCTTATGTTTCACAACGAGCAAGCCGCCGCGAGCTTCGGTCCGAGAACGGAGGGTATACAGCGATCGGAGTTCATGCACAAAAAACGCCGCCCCGAAAGGGACGGCGTTCTGTTTGTATACTGCTTACAGATATCAGTTGATACTGCGGCGGTCAGGTTCATGGTTAGGCGATGCGGCCTCCATGTCGATCTGCAACTTGACCATATTCACAGCCGTAGCGGCAGCTTCGTCGCCCTTGTTGCCGTGGCGGCCTCCGCAGCGGTCCATAGCCTGCTGCATATCGTTCACCGTGAGCACTCCGAAAGCGATGGGCATATTCCACTGCATCTGCAGCTGCGTGATGCCCTGCGTCACGCCCTGGCAGATGAAATCGAAGTGGCGTGTGTCGCCCTGGATCACGCATCCGAGAGCTATCACAGCGTCGACGTCGGTATACTCCGCGAAGAACTGCGCGCCGAGCGTAAGTTCGAACGTGCCGGGAACGTATTTGATCTGGATATTCAGATCGGGACATCCGGCGGCACGCAACGTGCGCACAGCACCCTCCAGCAGGGCTTCGGTAACCTCACGGTTCCATTCGGCCACGACGATACCGAACCGCATATCTGCGGCCGAGGGCAGCGGAGAGTCGAATTTGGAAAGGTTGTGGTTCTTTGTAGCCATAGCGGGATTATTTCGAGCTGCCGATGAATTTCTCGGCCTCGCGAGCGTCCATCGACGTAGGATAGTCGGTCGTGATGCGCTCGAAGTATGCTTTAGCCTTCGCGTCGTTGCCCAGAGCCTGCTCGGCGAGGCCGGCTTTGCGGAGGTACATCGGAGCGGTAAGGTTGTTGTCGGCGGCCTTCACAGCCTTATTGTAGAATTTCACGGCCTTTGCATAGTCGCCCTGCTCTACCGCGACATCACCCTGCAGACCGAAGTTCTGGGCGTTGATCAGTGCGCCGGGGATACCGCGCACGGTCGAATATTTCGCAAGGTATTTAGCCGCGTTGTCCAGATCGCCCTCACGCAGGTAGCAGATACCGGCGTAGTGCTTGGCGAGGTTACCCGAAGGGGTCGAGCCATATTTGGCCACCACATCGAGGAAACCGGCGCCGTTGGCGTCACCCTCCAATGCCAGAAGGTAGTCGGGGGTCTCGCTCTCGAAGCGCACCTGCGCCTCCGAGATCATCTCGGAGGCCTTTGTCTGACGGGGGCTGACGATCAGCGAGCGATAGCCGAAAACCAAAGCGGCCAGAACCAGCAGGCCAAAGAAAATATACGATACCAGACGGCCGTTTTTCTGGAAGAAAAACTCCGTTTTGTTGATTGCTTCGCCGAGAACTTCCTGCTCGGCACCATGCTGTTTTGCCATAAAAAAGTATAGTGTTTTAATTTAGTCGTTACAATAGGAGGCAAAGATACAAAACTATTCAGAATGTACAATGCGGTATTTGGATTTTTTGTATCTTTACAGCGATGTATTTAAAGAAAATAGCGCTCATTAATTTCAAAAATATCGCCGAAGCGGAGCTTTTGCTCTGCCCCGGGGTCAATTGCTTCGTGGGCGACAACGGCGCGGGCAAAACCAACGTCATTGATGCCGTGCACTACCTTTCGATGTGTAAATCGTCGCTGCAAACCACCGACGGGCAGAGCGTGCGCCACGATGCCGACTTCTTCATGGCCGAGGGGCATTACACGACGGACGAGGGTAAATCAGAGGCCGTGGTGTGCTCGTTCTCGCGCAAGGGCGGCAAGGTTCTGAAGCGCAACGGCAAGGAATACGAGCGTCTTTCGGACCATGTGGGGCTTATTCCGGCGGTAATCGTGTCGCCGGCCGACAGCGCACTCATCAGCGACGCCGCCGACGAGCGCCGACGTTACCTCAACGCCTTTATTTCGCAACTCGACCGCGCCTATCTCACGGCTATGATGCGTTACAATGCCGTTCTGGCCGAGCGCAACCGCCTGCTGAAGATGCGGCCCGACGAGACGATGCTCGAGATCTACGACATGCAGCTCACGGAGCACGGCGAGAAGATACACGCCCGCCGTCGCGAATTCGCCGAGCGCCTGCAGCCCGCGGTCGCGGAGTACTACCGCGTGCTTTCGGGCGATCGCGAGCAGGTGGAGCTACACTACAAATCGGAGTTGAACGGCACCTCGTTCGGAGATTTGCTGCGCGCCGCACGGCAGAAAGATATAGTCAGCGAATTCACCACTTCGGGTATTCACCGCGACGATCTGGTGCTGAAGATCGGCGGCTATCCGCTGCGCAAATACGGGTCGCAGGGACAGCAAAAGTCGTTTCTCATAGCGCTCAAACTCGCACAATACGCAATCGTCGCTGCCGAAAAAGGCGAGAAACCGATACTTCTGCTCGACGACCTGTTCGACAAGCTCGACGCGGGACGTGTGGAACAACTCATAAGGCTGGTTTCAGACGAGAGTTTCGGCCAGATATTCATCACCGACTGCAACACAACCCGTCTGCAAAGCATCTTGGACGATGCCGGAAGCGACTATTCGCTATTCACGGTGGCCGACGGCGCAGTAACGCCCGACAAGGACAACACCACAAAGCAAACAGACAATACCGCGACGCAAACAGCTGACGCAATGACGCAGGCAGACAATGTAGTGACGCCGCCAGACGGCGCGATGTCGTCTGGCAAAGATAGCGCGGTGTCACCCGGCAAAGACAGCGTCGCGAAGCAAACAGACAAAGCTGCGAAGCAACCAGATAACGCAGAGAAGCCATGAGACGCACCAAAACAATGCTGATGGGCGACCTGCTCGACGAATTCTTCAAGCGTCCGCACGTCGCCGCAAAGGTCGCCGAGGGCAAACTTCCCGACACATGGCGCGAGGTTGTGGGCGACCGCGTGGCCGACGACACCACCGAACTCCGGCTGGAACGCAACATACTCCATGTGAGGATGCAGTCGAGTGTGATGCGTTCGGAGCTTTTCTACCAGCGTGAGCAACTCAAGGAGGAGATCAACCGGGTGTCGGGCGTGAGGCTGGTCAATGCGGTGATAATACGATAAGTCGGGTTTCGGAATTTTAGATTTCGAAGGTTCGGGGGGCCGGATTCAGGATTCAGGGCCCGGGGTCTGCATTTCAGGTTTGCGGCTTGCGCGGCGATCCGGCAGGCAGAACCGATGCTGCGAGCAAGCGCAGAGGCCGCTTGCGAACTATGCCGAGCCGCGAGGAGGAGACCAAGCATAGCGCAGTTAAGCTCCGCCCGCGAACGTTTTCGATAAGTGAGGGCAGAACGAGCTTGCCCGTTTTACCAAGCATAGGAAACGACGGCGAAGCCAGGGTCCGCTGTCTACTGCATATACAGCATTCCCACGCGTGCTTCGGACTGAAAACGAGGTCCTCCAAATTCTGCATTTCACAGAACCGCATTTTTTGCAGAACGGTCGCAGTTTGCGGCCGGTGCCGGCACACAGATATCAGCAAGATGATCACACCCAAATAGGATCTGGCCAATAAACCGGCACCACCAGCCTGTCATAATAAAGAAAAGACCCGAAGCGCTTCGGGTCTTTTCTTTATTATCGGGAGTCTCGCTTATTTGATGATAACAGCGCGGTTACCCTTGATGATACTGGTCATATCCTCGTCGTTGCCACGGCCCTCGTAGGTCAGCTGGTCGGCGTCGACGCCCTTCGATACGAGATAGTCGTAAGCGGCTTTGGCACGCTCCTCGGCGATCTGCTTATTGAAATCGGCGGTGCCGGTTTCCTGGTCAGCGTAACCGATGATGCTGTAGGTCTGGCTGCTCGAACCATTCTTGATGTCGAGAGCGAGCATGTCGAGACGCGTGCGCTCTTTGTCGGTAAGCTCGGCATCGGCGATATCGTAGAGGATAACGGTCTTCGGAACGATAGCCATGGGTTTGGCCGAAGCGGGAGCGCCCTTACGTGCGTCGGCCAGCTCCTTGTTCAGGCGGTCGTTGTCGGCATTTGCTGCAAGCAGTGCGGCGTTTGCAGCCAGAAGAGCGGCGTTACCGGCGGCAACAGCATCCTGGAACGCCTGGATATCCTCGGGCGAATAGCCGTTATTGCAGCGCTTCCAATCGCGCTTGTTGAAGCGGTAGGTAAGGCCCGCCGTGGCGCTCAAGCCGAACGTGTAGTTACCCGAGACATCCACCGAGTTAACCTGCGAGGGAACCAGCAGGGTCTTGAGTTCGAGGTTGATGTCGATCGCCTTGCAGACGCGGAACTTGTTTAACCAACCCATGGTGAAAGCGAAGTAGTTCTCGAAATCGACGTTGTTGCGGTCGCGGCTCTTTTCGGTGATGTTACCGGCCATGTATCCGAAGCCGGCGAACGGCACGCCATAGTATACGCGGTCCTCGCGGTAGCCACCCACCCAATTCGAGAAGTTGAGCATGAAGTCGGTGTGCAAAAATACATACGGCCACTTGTAGTCCACGTTATCGTTGTTGTAGGTCTTAAAGTTTCCGCCCTGCAACTGCAGCCGCACACCGGCAATGGGATGCACCCATTTAGTTGCCGAAAAGTCCGCCACCCAACCGAGGCGGTCTTTTACCTTACCGAAGTCCTTGCCGTTATTCAAGGACATACCGACGCCCGCGCCGGCCGAGATCTCCCAGTTATCCCAGAACCGGTTGGTAACGAAGCCCTTGCAACTGGGTTTCTTCGCCACCTCTTCAGCGAAACCACCGGTCACGACCAGTGCCAACGCCAATGTAAGTAAAATTTTTTTCATGATTATAAATTATTTAATTCCTGACTATTAAAATAATACGCTGTAAAATTAGGCATTTTTTCTTGACTCCAAGCAAATTACGGGCAAAAAACGCAAAAAACAACAAAAAAGCCCGAAATTGCTTTCGGGCTCTTTATCAATTAAGTAACAGTTATCAACCGCACTTGGAATATCCGCACGACATGCAGGTGAGGCATCCGTTCTGGAACGCCATAGTCTCCTGACCGCAGCTGGGGCACTTCTCCTTCGACTTGGTTCCGTCGACGATATACTGCTTCAGAGCGCGGCAAACGCCGGTTTTCCAGGTGTTGATGCTCTCGCTGTCGAGATGCAGCGACTCGATCAGCGAAACGGTCTTCTCGATGGGCATTCCGTGGCGCAGCACGCCCGAGATAAGCTTGGCGTAGTTCCAGAACTCCTCGTCGAACAGGCGCGAGATGCCACCGATGGTATTGGTGTAGCCGTAGCGGTCGGAGTACTGGAAGTCGTAGCGCTTCGAGCCGTCCTCCTCGCGGACCTTAATAATAAAGCCGTTCTTGATCTTCGCAGGGATGTACATGGCATCCTCCTCGATCTTACCCGTGAAGACCTCGTAGGGACGTCCGTCCTGCAGGCCCACAAAAGCGATCCAGTCCTCCTTACCGTTCTTGAAACGTACGATATCGGCAGGTATCGACTTCGGACGCCGCTGCTCCTGGCTGGGGTGGCTCTCGCACTTGGCCTTCTTGCTGTCTTTCGAGTTCTTATCGAGCAGCACGCCGTCGCGGCAACCGTCGCGGTAGACCGTAACGCCCTTGCAACCACACTCCCAGGCCGTGCGGTAGACGTCGGCGACGAGCGATTCGGAAACGTTGTTCGGCAGGTTGACCGTCACCGAGATCGAGTGGTCGACCCATTTCTGGATCGCACCCTGCATCTTGACCTTGGCGACCCAGTCGATATCGTTGGCCGTGGCGCCGTTGTAGGGCGATGCTTCGAGCCACTTGTTGAGCTCCTCGTCCGAGATATTCGCGAGCTTCGAGGTGTCGTATCCGTTGGCGTCGAGCCACTTCACGAAGTTGTGGTGGCAGACGTAGTACTCCTGGAATTTTTCGCCGGTTTCGTCCTCGTAATCGACATGCGTGTCGACGTCCGAAGGATTGATCTTGCGGCGGCGCTTGTAGACCGTGCGGAACACCGGCTCGATGCCCGACGTGGTCTGCGACATCAAAGACGTGGTGCCCGTGGGGGCGATGGTCAGCATGGCGATATTGCGGCGGCCGACCTTCTGCATCTCGGCGTAGAGCGCGGGATCGGCCTCAGCGATGCGCTTGATCATAGGGTTGTCATGCTCCTTGGCAGTGTCGTAGATCGGAAACGCACCGCGTTCCTTGGCCATATTGACCGATGCGCGGTAGGCCTCCACGGCGAGGGTCTTCTGCACCTCGACGGCAAACTCCACAGCCTCGTCGGAACCGTAGCGCAGACCCAGAGCGGCCAGCATATCGCCTTCGGCAGTGATGCCCAGACCGGTGCGGCGGCCCTTTTCGGCCATGGTACGGATCTTTTTCCAGAGCTCCAGCTCCACGCGGCGCACGTCCTGATCCTCGGGGTCGGCGGCGATTTTTTCGATGATCTGATCCACCTTCTCTAACTCGAGGTCGATCAGGTCGTCCATCATGCGCATCGCCTTGGCCACGTGCTCCTTGAACTTCGCAAAGTTGAACTTCGCGTTCTTCTTGAACGGATTGTCCACATAGCTGAAGAGGTTGATGGCGATCAGACGGCACGAATCGTAGGGGCAAAGCGGAATCTCACCGCAGGGGTTGGTCGAGACCGTCACGAAGCCCTCGTCGGGATAGCAGTCAGGCACACTCTCGCGCAGGATAGTGTCCCAGAACAGCACACCGGGCTCGGCCGACTTCCAGGCGTTGTGGATGATCTTGTTCCACAACTTGCGGGCATCGATCTCCTGGGCATATTTGGGGTTGTCGGACTTCAGGGGGAACTGCTGGCGGTAGGATGCTCCCGAAACCACCGCGCGCATAAATTCGTCGTCGATCTTGATTGAGACGTTGGCCCCGGTAACCTTGCCGGTATCGACCTTGGCATCGATAAACTTCTCGGCGTCGGGGTGCTTGATCGACAGCGACAGCATCAGCGCTCCGCGCCGGCCGTCCTGCGCGACCTCGCGCGTGGAGTTTGAATAGCGCTCCATGAACGGAACGATACCCGTCGACGTGAGGGCCGAGTTCAGCACCGGGCTGCCCGTGGGGCGGATGTGCGAAAGGTCATGGCCCACGCCGCCGCGGCGCTTCATGAGCTGCACCTGCTCCTCGTCCATGCGGAAGATACCGCCATAGGAATCGGCGGGGTTCTTGTGGCCGATAACGAAGCAGTTCGACAGCGACGCCACCTGGAAGTTGTTGCCGATACCGGTCATCGGACCGCCCTGGGGAATGACGTAGCGGAAGTGGTCGAGCAGTTCGAACACTTCGGCTTTCGACATGGGATTGGGGTATTTGCGCTCGATACGCTCGATCTCGGAGGCTATGCGCTCGTGCATCTGACGCGGCGACGACTCATAGATGTTTCCGAAAGAGTCTTTGAGGGCATACTTGCTCACCCACACCGTGGCGGCGAGCTCATCCCCGTCGAAATAGACCTTCGACTCGGCAACCGCATCGTTGTAGTTGACTTTGTGCGGCACTTCGGGTGTTGTAACTTTTGACATGACTATATATTTATATACGATTACGATTTCGGGATTGGCGGGCAGAGTCCGACCTTACAAAATTGGTACATTTCTTTGTAAAAAGGGGACATAGCCGCACCTATTTATCCACAAGTTATTTACAAAAAAACAAAAGCGCGCTCTGCGTGACGCAGAACGCAACTTTAGATTTTGCCGCGAAAAGCGCGCCCGGCTATTTTACCGCCACGGCGTCGATCTCGACCAGGGCGCCCATCGGAAGAGCCGCGACCTCGTAGCAGATGCGCGCGGGCATCTCGGCGGTGAAGACCTCGGCGTAGATGGCGTTCATGGCTGCAAAATCGCCGATGCTCTTGAGCAGGACGGTGGTTTTCACCACATTCGGATAGTCGTAGCCGGCTTCGCGGAGGATATGGCCCAGGTTGGCGAGCGACTGGCGCGTCTGCGCCTCGATGCCCTCGGGCATCTTGCCCACAGAGCCGTCGACGGGGAGCTGACCCGAGACATAGAGCGTACCGTTAGCCTCGACGGCCTGCGAGTAGGGACCCACGGCTTTGGGCGCGAAGGGTGATGCGATGATCTTTTTCATAGTATGTTTTTTGTATGGTTGGCATTGGGGCGCGGCAGACCCAATCTTGAAAACCGCTGTACAAAGTTAAGATTTATTACCTATATTTGCCGTATAAAATCAGATCATTCATGAAATTCATCGTCAGATTCGCACTCCTGGCCGCCGTGGTCGCCATGGCCGCCGGCTGCTGCAAATGCCGCTCATACCAAAAGAAAACCAACCGCCCGTTGGCCGGGACCGAATGGCAGCTCATCCAGTTGGGCGGCATGGCTGTACAGCCCGTGGAGGGTAAGTTTTCGATAACGTTCGACGCGGCGGACAAACGGATAACCGGCGTCGGAGCCTGCAACCGCCTCTCGGGAACCTACCAGAGTACCGACAAGCGGGCGCTGACGATCAGCCCCCTGATCTCGACGCGCATGGCCTGCCCCGACATCGACACAGAGGGCAAATTCTTCAAGGCGCTCGAATCGGCGACCCACTACGACATGGATGGCCCGATGCTGCTGATCCTCGGCGACGGTGAGCTGAAGGCGGTATTCCAGGCAAAATAGATAAAGGGAGGTTTTCGACCTCCCTTTATAGTTAAAAACAGACCTGCACGTTTATAGCACCGGAAGACCGAGTTCCTCGCGCTGGATCTGTTCATAGAGTTCGCGGCGAAGTTTCTGCAGCACCGATAGTTCCGACTCCATACTTCCCAGCGACGGGTTCGTCGCGCGGATAGCACTTCTCTGCTTATAGTCGATCAAATCGTCAAGGGGCATTTCGCGTCCGTTGCTCTTATAGTAGTCGGCAAGGTAGCGCACAACGGCCATCGCCTCCGCGCGCCGGGTTTCGTTGCGGCGGTCTCGCGCGGGTACATAGTCGGGGTTATTCTTTTTCAGGCGCTCATACAGCAGATTCCACTGCTCTTCGTTGGCATTCTTGCGCGCTTTGTCTTCCACGCCCTTCAGACTGGTATATTCCTGCTGAATGGCCTTGTATTTCGAATCCGTGGCCAGCACTTTGCCATAAGCCTCGGAGGCAGCCGTGCGCTCGTCGTCCAAAGCCTTGAGCTCGGGGACGGAGTCGCACAGGATACGCACGTTCAGTCCGGGGATTTTCGACAGATCGGGGCGCAGGCGCTGGCTCTCGGCATATGCAAGGTAGCCGTCGATCGTTGCGACGTTGATGTCGAGGCGGATTTGGGCAATACGGGCGTCGATCCGGGCGAGTTTTGCATCAGCATCGGATGTTTTGTTCTGCGCCGCGGCGGGCAGAGAACACAGAGCGAATATTCCTAAAATAATGATGTGTTTCAGTGCTTTCATAGAGGTATAGATTTGGTATTATTACAAATATACGAAAAAAGTCCGCATCTCCTCCCGGGAATGCGGACTTTTTATATCCTATGATGCCCTACTCTATCTCGCGGCGGTTCATCAGCGCGTGGGTAATGGTCAACTCGTCGACATACTCCAGCTCGTCGCCGAAGCCTATGCCGCGGGCGATCGAAGTAACCTTCACAGCGGGAAAATTGCGCAGGCGGTTCATCAGGTAGAAAAGCGTCGTTTCACCCTCAACCGAGGTCGAAATGGCCAGGATCACCTCTTTAACGCCTCCGGCGGCTATGCGTTCGGTCAGCAGGTCGATCTTCAGATCCGAGGGCGAGATGCCCTGCATGGGCGAGATAACGCCGCCCAGAACATGATAAGAGCCCTTGTATTGGCGCGTGTTTTCGATCGACAGCACGTCGGCCACCTGCTCCACGACGCACACCGTCGCATGGTCGCGCTCACGATTGGCACAGATCGGGCAGATATCCTCGTCAGAGAGGTTGTTGCAGCGGGTGCAGTATTTGATCTCGTTGCGGAAGCGGGCGATGCTGCCCGTCATATCGCCCACAGAGCCCTGCTCCATGCGCAGGATATGGATAGCCAGGCGCAACGCCGTGCGGCGTCCGATCCCGGGCAGCTTCGAGAGCTCGCCCACAACATCCTGCAATAATTTAGACATTAAATGAAGGGTTAATAATGAAAATACCGGCAGCTATCTTGCCAGGCTGTAGTCGCCGCCTTTAATCCACCTATGGTGGCTTTTCGTTGCTCCCGCTCGGCAAAACAAGCAAGCTCGTTTTACTCTCGCTTAATCGCAACGTTGGCGTCGTTTACAAGTCTGACCCCACCCAAAATCACTCCCTCGGGAGGGACTTGGCGCCGAAAACGACAAGGGTCCGCTAACGACCGAGTATAGGAAATTGCATGAAATTATTCATTATCGAGATTAAATAGCCTCTATTACTCTACTCTCGATCCACCCCTTTTTGCCGTCGGCGATCACTATCTCCGACCACGAATCGAGCTCTCCGGTAATCGTCACCACGGTACCCTCGTGCAGCAAAAAAAGGTCGGTCGACGACTTGTCGGGGGAACTTTTCACCGATATCGAGGCATGCATCACCACGGCCTGCGACCGGTCGAGCATTTCGCGGCGCTCGCCGGCGGCGAACCACCCCGAAAGCGCGAGCAGCACGCCCGCGGCCAGTGTTCCGTAGAACCCCGTCTTGCGCCACGAGATACGCTGCGCAAGCAGGTAGACAAGAAACAGCGCCAGCATCGCGACCAGAGCCGTGAGCGACATAATACCCCACGCCGTGCAGCTCATGGTATGGCGCAGGTCGCGCATCCATGTGGTGAGGAAAAATTCAGGGATCTCCTCGATGTTGTCCTTGGCGCGGGCCTCGGCGACGCTCAAATTGTAGCGTATGTCGTCGTTGCCGGGCGCGAGGCGCAGGGCGCGGTGATAGTAAAGTATGGATTTACCCAACTGGCCTTCTTTGAAGCAGGCGTTGGCCAGGTTGTAGTAGAGTTTCACGGATGAGAGTCCCTGCGCCAGAATCAGCTCGTAAGTCGCGGCGGCCTCGCGGAAGTTGCCGTTGATATAGGCCGTATTGGCCGCGTCCCACATGCTGTCGGCCGTGGGCTCGAGAACCGGAACCGGTTCCGTCCCCGAAAGGCTGTCGGAGGGCTCCTGCGCCGAAACGACCGCGCAGCACACCAACGCCACAATTGTTAAGATATATTTTTTCATTTTCTTACCTCTTTATTGCCGATTCGATGCGCGAAACGATATCCAGTCCCTCGGTATAGACCTCGCTCATCTGCGCTCCGGCGGCAGGCGAATACTGCGCCTCGTCGCACTTGGTGATGATGGCCGTGAAGCGCAGCAGTTCGTCGGCCGATATGCCGCGTTTGTGCAGCTCCTCGCGTACGTTCTCCTTCGTAAGGTTGGCGACGGGGATATTGAATTTATCGCTCATATAGCCCCACAGCGCACGAAGCATCTCCTCGTAGAACGCGTGGCGGTTCTGCTCCTCCATATAGCGCTTGGCGGCGCGGAAACGCTGCACGGCGACCTTGTTGGCCCGTTTGCCGCGCACGGCCACCACATTCTGCGACTCGCGGATCTGACGGCGTAAAGCCACATACGCCGCGCAGAAGAAGAGCAGTATGACTCCCAGCACGCCCCAATATACCGGACCGAACATGAAAGGCACACGTGCGGAATGCAGCTGCGCGCCGCCCAGCTTGATGAAGCGTATATCCTGGCCCAGCATCCGCACCTCCTCTTTCGACATACCGCGGCCCTGCATCACCACGGCGTCGCCGCCACCGTTGGCATCGGGCGTGATCTCGAGCACCAGGGGTTTGGTCTGCAAGGTTATGTACTCCATACGCGCCGGATCGAAGTACGAAAATTCGACCGGATCGACGCTATAGGAGCCCTCGGCGCGCGCTATGAACGGATATTCGAACTGACGGTAGCCCGAGATACCTCCCGCGGCGGGATTGATCGACTCGGTGGTCTTGACGTTATAGATCTCGAACGAGGCCGGAAGCGGGAGTTTGGGAGCCTGCACGAACGTCAGGTTGCCCGTACCCGAAATTTTCACGGTATAGGTGGCCGCCGAGTTGGCCGCAAGCCTTTCGGCAGGATATGTGGCGTCCATCGTAAAACGGCCTACAGCACCGCTGAAGCTCGCGGGAGCGCCGGCGGGGAGGTTCTTGACGGTGATCGTCTGGCGCGCGGCCTGCACCTTGCGGGGAACGCGCAGCACCTCGTGGCCGCCTCCGAAGAAGGGATCGCGGTTGCGGGCGCTCTGCACCACGACCTGCGCTACGGCGGTGATATCCACCGGGTCGATCGTAAGCGTCCCCGACTGCTGGGGGTAGAGCAGGTATTCTTTCAGAACGCCCACGTCGTAGACCTTGCCGCCCACGGTTTCGCGCTTGGGCGCCGTCGCCGTGTTGTCGGTTATGTCCTGGGCCCAGAAGCCGTTGAACGACGGCGCCGAGCCGAACTGGCAGTCGACGATGGCCACGCGGTGGTAGAGTTTGAGCTGGACGTGCAGGGGCTCGCCCTTATAGACCGACGTGCGCGACACCACCGTGCGCAGCAGGATGTCGTCCTTGGCGATCTGTCCGTTGGCCGCACTCTCCGAAGTCTGGCCGCCCGACGGCTGCTGTTGCTGCTGACGTTGCTGCGCCTGGGCACCCGTTTCCACCACCTCGATCGGCAGCGCGTTGGTGCGGTAGGTCGTACCGTCGACCGTGATCTCCGCGGCACCGATCGTCACATTGCCCGAGCCCTGCGGAAGCAGCACGTAGGTGATCGTGTAGTTGACCGAACGGGTCATCGAACCGTTGATGATCTGGATCGACTGCCCGGTCGACTCCGAAGGGCCGGCCAGCACGTCGAACCCCTCGAACGTCGGGGCCCGGAACGAATCTTTCTCGGGCTTGGCATTCAGGGCGAACTCCACACGGAAAGCCTCGCCCGCGGCGACCATGAGCGGTGAATTGGCCGTGAAGGTGACCTTCTCGGCCGCCGACACGGAAAACGCCGCCATTGCGCAGCACGCCGCAACAACTATTTTTGCAACAAAATTTCTCATCGCATTTTTCGATAAGAGTCTATTTAAATTTATCAACGAAGTTATTTTTGCACTATCGCTATTGATTTTTCCGTCCCTTCGACGAAGGCGTGGCGGGCCACGGCGAGGCGGAGGGGTGGAAAAAGCGAGAACGAGAGTGTGGAAAGAACGAGATTTATATTTTTAAACAGACTCTAAAAACCTTATACGGTTTTACAACGTAAACTTTTGCCTGTTAGTATGCAGGCCCTTCTCTTTAGTGCTTGAAATCGGCAAAGAAGTCATTGCCCTTATCATCGACGATGATGAAGGCGGGGAAATCCTCGACGTAGATCTTGCGCACGGCCTCCATGCCCAGCTCGGGGAAGTCGACCACCTCGACCGATTTGATCGAGTTCTTGGCCAGGATCGCCGCCGGACCTCCGATCGAGCCGAGGTAGAAACCGCCGTACTTCTTGCAGGCGTCGGTCACCTGCTGCGTGCGGTTGCCTTTGGCCACCATGATCAGCGAACCTCCCTCGGCCTGGAACGGACCCACGTACGAGTCCATACGGCCGGCCGTGGTGGGGCCGAACGAACCCGAAGCCATACCCTGCGGGGTCTTGGCGGGGCCTGCGTAGTATACGGGGTGCTTCTTGAAGTATTCGGGCATGGGTTTACCCTGCTCGAGCATCTCATTGATGCGCGCATGGGCTATGTCGCGGGCCACGATAAGCGTACCCTTCAGGTTCAGACGCGTACGGATCGGATACTTGCTCAAGATTTCGCGCACCTTGTCCATACCCTCGTCGAGGTCGATATCCACGGCGGGCGACATGGCGGGCGCCTGCTTGGGCAGGAAGCGTGCGGGGTTCTTCTCCAGTTCCTCGAGGAAGATACCCTCGGGGGTGATCTTACCGCGGATATTGCGGTCGGCCGAGCAGCTCACGCCGATCGCCACGGGGCACGAAGCCGCATGGCGCGGAGCGCGGATAACACGTACGTCGTGGACCAGATATTTGCCGCCGAACTGGGCACCTACGCCACTCTCCTGGCAGATTTTCAACACCTTATCCTCCCACTCGAGGTCGCGGAAGCAGCGGCCGCCCTCGTTACCCGAAGTGGGCAGTTCGTCGAGGTATCCGGCCGAAGCCTTCTTCACCGTCGAGAGACACATCTCGGCCGAAGTTCCGCCGATGCAGATGGCGAGGTGGTAGGGCGGGCAGGCCGACGTACCGAGGTCGAAGATATGGGTTTTGATGAATTCAGTCAGCGATTTTTCGTTCAAAAGAGCTTTGGTCTGCTGGTAGAGGAACGTTTTGTTGCCCGAACCGCCGCCCTTGGTGATGAACAGGAATTCGTACTCCATGCCGCCATGGCCTGCGTAGAGGTCGATCTGCGCCGGAAGGTTGGTACCGGAGTTCTTCTCGTCGGTCATCGTCAGCGGCACCACCTGCGAATAACGCAGGTTGCGCTCGGCGTAGGTTTCGTAGACGCCGCGAGAGATGCACTCGGCATCGTCGGCACCCGTGTAGACATCCTCGCCCTTGTGGCCGATGCAGATGGCCGTACCGGTATCCTGGCACGTCGGAAGCTCGCCTTCGGCCGAAACGACCTGATTCAGAAGCATCGTATAGGCGACGAACTTATCGTTGTCGGTAGCCTCGGGGTCCTGGAGGATATTGCTCAACTTCTGCAGGTGCGAAGGACGCAGGTAGAACGACACGTCGGCGTAAGCCTCCCTGGAGAGCAGCTCGAGGCCCTTGGGGTCGATTTTGAGGATCTTGCGGCCGTCGCATTCGACGACTTTCACGTAGTCCTTGGTCAAAAGGCGGTACTGGGTTTTGTCCTCCCCCACGGGGAACGGCTCCTGATAGATGAAATCTGCCATGGTTTTTGTATGTTTTTTTGTTTGTTGTGACGTTGTTGTGCAAATCCCCCGCAAAATGGGAAAATATCACGCAAAAATATAAAAAACTATCCGTTCGCACAACATTTTTCCGACCTCTGTTATTTTTTTAACAAAATGCCGGAGTTTTTTAGAATATTTATTAACTTTGCGGCGTCATTCTGAAAAAACAATTCACTATAAATAAATTACAACTATGGTATCGTACAAAGATCTGGGCCTTGTGAACTCGAAAGAGCTCTTCGAAAAGGCTATCAAAGGCGGTTATGCCATCCCGGCCTTCAACTTCAACAACATGGAGCAGATGCAGGCCATCGTTCAGGCTTGCGTAGAGGCTTCGTCGCCCGTGATCCTGCAGGTTTCGGCAGGCGCACGCAAGTATGCCAACCAGACGCTGCTGCGCTACATGGCACAGGGCGCCGTGGAGTATGCCAAGGAGCTGGGCAAGAACATTCCTATCGTTCTGCATCTCGACCACGGTAACTCGTTTGAGTTGTGCAAGAGCTGCATCGACATGGGCTTCTCATCGGTAATGATCGACGGTTCGCACCTTCCCTACGACGAGAACGTGGCGCTCACCAAGAAGGTCGTTGAGTACGCTCACGCACACGACGTAACCGTCGAGGGCGAGCTGGGCGTTCTGGCAGGCGTCGAGGATGAGGTTTCGGCCGAGCACCACACCTACACACAGCCCGAGGAGGTCGAGGACTTCGTAAAGAAGACCGGCGTAGACTCGCTGGCCATCTCGATCGGCACCTCGCACGGCGCCAACAAGTTCAAGCCCGAGCAGTGCACCCGCAACGCCCAGGGCATTCTGGTTCCGCCCCCGCTGCGTTTCGACATCCTCAAGGAGATCGAGAAGCGTATCCCCGGATTCCCCATCGTACTGCACGGTTCGTCGTCGGTACCCCAGGAGTACGTGAAGATCATCAACGACAACGGCGGCGCACTGAAAGACGCGATCGGCATTCCCGAGGAGGAGCTCCGCGAGGCAGCCAAGAGCGCAGTCTGCAAGATCAACATCGACTCGGACGGTCGTCTGGCCATGACCGCCGCGATTCGTCAGATCTTCAACCAGCAGCCCGCAGAGTTCGACCCCCGCAAGTACCTGGGTCCCGCTCGCGACGAGCTCCAGAAGCTCTACAAGCACAAGTGCGAGAACGTTCTGGGTTCGGCCGGCAAGGCTTAATCCAATCGTATCTCCAAATAAAAAATCCCCGAGCCAATACAGTTCGGGGATTTTTGTTTAATGAATAATTAGCTATTCTACCACAAATACCGAATAGGCATTGGCAGATCGCATTCTATCGGTGAGATTCGTCGTTGTGCCGTTCGTCCAGGTTTTGGCAATCCGATTTTGGCCGTTAAACCTACAGCCCGCGACGTAGACGCCTTTCATTCTAGATCTCAAAGACAATGTTTCATCTTTTTTGCACGAGGCGAAGGTCACCGTCGCAAGGACGAACAAAGCGCATATAAGTTTAGTTCTCATCGTCATTATTACAAATTCAATTTAACATGATATGTTCGAACATATCATCGGTCATCGATGACGAATTCCTCTCGGGTTTGACCTGTTTGGCTAAACCCGCAGATTTTTCCTTGCGCCGGGCGCGTGCTGATGTACAGCACCGACTATAGGGCAATCATCCAACTCGCCGCAGCCTGCGCAGGTATCGAATCCCTTCCCCTGCACGCATTTGCGGATCGCGCAATAGTCGCTGCAATAGGCGAATTTCGCTCCGTCGACACGGCAGCCCATGCAGTTTATGGTCGCCGCCGTGATCTCAGGCGCATTGTTCATCGCACTCCATTTACGGGCTGTCGCCTCTCTCAGTTCATCGTCATTTGCGACGGTGGCTATGCGGGCGTCGCAGTCTTCGCAATCCAGCCCGCAGCAGGCTATCAGCTGTTTCATCGAATGATTTTATTCAATTATGCATGAAGTCCCAGTTTGACGCGAATATGCTCCAACATATCGTCGGTCATGGTCGAGAGGTTCCATTCGGGTTTCCAGCTCCACTCCGCGCGCGCGCAGCTGTCGTCGAGCGAGTTGGGCCAGCTCTCGGCGATCGCCTTCTTCACGGGATCGACGTCGTAGTTCATCTTAAAATCGGGCAGGCGTTTCTTAATTTCAGCGCAGATGATCTCGGGGGTGAAGCTCATCGAGGCGATATTGAAGCTGTTGCGGTGGACGAGCTTCGCAGGGTCGGCCTCCATCAGCTCCACGCAGGCGCGCAGGGCGTCGGGCATGTAGATCATGTCCATATATTCGTTCTGCGGAATCGGGCATGTGAATTTACCCGATTTTATAGCCTCATAATATATCTCAACAGCATAGTCGGTCGTGCCGCCGCCGGGGAGCGTAACGCTCGAAATGATACCCGGGAAGCGCACCGAACGGGTGTCGACGCCGAATTTGTGGTGGTAGTAGTCGCCAAGGAGTTCGCCGGTGACCTTGCAGATGCCATAAATTGTATTGGGCTGCATGATCGTATCCTGCGGAGTGCAATCCTTGGGCGACGTAGGACCGAAAGCGCCTATCGAACTGGGGGTGAAGAGGGCGCAATGGTGCTGGCGCGCAACCTCGAGGGAGTTGTTGAGCGCACCCATATTGACGCTCCACGCCATCTGGGGGTTCTTTTCGCCCACGGCCGACAGCAGGGCCACGAGGTTGAAGATCGTATCGACATGGTAGCGCGCAACCACCGAGGCCATGGCCGTGGCGTCGAGCGCGTTGAGCACTTCGAACGGACCGTCCTCGGCGAGCGCCTTGCACTCGCGCATGTCGGTTGCAATGACGTTGTGTCCACCGTAAATCTTACGCAGGTAGACCGTCAGCTCGGAACCGATCTGACCGCCTGCGCCTACTATCAGGATGCGTTTCATAGGTTTGGGGTTATGATTTGGAAGTAAAGGTAGAAAATATTATTATTCGTGATACAAAAGCGTACATTTTTTTGGTCGATTCATTTTTCTTACTTACTTTTGCACCACTCAACAGAGTTAGTTGCTGTTTTAGCTCAGTGGTAGAGCACTTCCTTGGTAAGGAAGAGGTCCCGGGTTCAAATCCCGGAAACAGCTCGAATAAAAGATGGTTGCCGAAGGCAATATCGCAAATAAGAACCGCCTCATGCTCGCATGAAGGCGGTTTTTGTTTGCGATAAATTTTACGAAGCAAAATCATCTTTTATTCGACAGCGCCCCGCGGCAGCGGGAGGGATAAAACGAACGGAGCGAAACGGAAGTTGAGCATAGCGAAGTTAAATAAAGAGCGCCACTAAATTCAACTACCACCGTAACCTAACCCTCAGGACTCCGCGGCAGCCGCCCTGCGCCTCGGACGCCTGCGCTTATAGATCAGCAGGTAAATTATGGGCAGTAGGCCCACGCTGTTGATGATGGCAATGAATATAAACCACCACACATGCCTGTTTCGCGCCGACCACCACAATCCGATCATCTTCCAGACCGCATCCCATAACACACATAGTATAGCGGGCCATATCCACCAAGGAGCTTGTTCTAAGATAGGATCCATAATATAATAATTTTTAGGGGTATACACAAAAATAACACAAATAGCGCCAACACAGATACCTCGGGGCTTTAATGTAACAGAAAATTAACAACTGTGTCAAAAACGGCGCCCCGAGGGGACAAAAGAGGACATTGCTCTCTTCCAGAACAATTTTCGACCTTAAACGAACTGTACGAATCCGTCATAACACCCTACCTTTGCCGTATATAACCACAAACCATGCGTATAGAGGTCAACGAGTCACAAAAGCATCTGCGTCCCTTCATCGAACAGCTCCCGGCCCTGTTCGACGCCGGCGGCACGGTTCTCTACGCCAAGCGCAACACCATTAAATGCTTCGACCTGAACGGCGAACGCATCGTCGTCAAGCGTTTCGGGAAACCCGGTCTTTTCAACCGCATCGTCTACACCTACATCCGCCGGAGCAAGGCGCGCCGCTCCTACGAGCATGCCATGCGCCTGCGGCTCCGCGGCATCGACTCTCCCGAGCCGGTCGCCTGGAGCGAATACCACGGCGGCGGGCTGCTCGGCGACTCCTATTATATATGTCGGTACTCCGACTACCGTCCGCTCGACGACGCGTTCCGGAACCCCGGCAACCCGGCCATGCGCGAGGTCCTCGACGCCTTCGCGCGCTTCGCGGTCGGTCTGCACGAGAAGGGCATCCTCCACCGCGACTTCAACCAGGGCAACATTCTCTGGCAATTCGACCCGGCCGGAAACGACTGCCGGTTCCAGCTTATCGACGTCAACCGCATGGATTTCGCAAACCGCCCGCAGCCACCCCGCGCAAGCATGGCGAGCCTGCGCAGACTCAACTGCAACACCGAGACATTTCTCTACATCCTCGACCGCTACGCCGAGGCCCGCGGCTGGGACGTCGACGACACGATGCTGCACGGTACTTTTTTCCGCCTGACGTTCAGGCGCCGCCAGCAGATGAAAAAGCGGTTCAAAGAGCGCAGAGCCGCTCTGGCGAGCAAAAAGCACGGTCTATAATTGGCCGTTCCGGATTATTTCGCTAATTTTCGGCCATAATAAGGTGACTTTTCAATGACCGACATTCAACCTATCCGTTTTCCCGACATCGACATGCGGCGGCCTCTGGTCATCGCGGGACCATGCAGCGCCGAAAGCGAAGAGCAGGTGCTCGCAGCGGCCCGCGCGCTGGCGGCCGAGGGCGTGCGTATCTTTCGCGCAGGGCTGTGGAAACCCCGCACCAAGCCGGGCGGATTCGAGGGTGTGGGCGCCGAGGGGCTGGAGTGGCTGCGCCGCGTGAAGGCCGAGACCGGCATGTACACCGCTACCGAAGTCGCGACGCGCAAACACGTTGCGGTGGCGCTCGCCGGCGGTGTGGATCTTATATGGATAGGCGCGCGCACGACGGCCAACCCGTTCGCCATGCAGGAGGTCGCCGACGCACTGCGCGGGCATGACGTCCCGGTACTCGTAAAAAACCCCGTGAGCCCCGACCTGGAGCTGTGGATCGGCGGCGTGGAGCGCCTCTACAACGCCGGAATACGCCGCATAGGAGTCGTTCACCGCGGATTCTCGTCGCTCGACAAGAGCACCTACCGCAACGTGCCGATGTGGTCGATACCCATCGAACTTCGCCGGCGCCTGCCCCGGATACAAATCTTCTGTGACCCCAGTCACATGGGCGGCAGGCGCGAACTCATAGCTCCTATCTCTCAACAAGCCATGGACCTGGGATTCGACGGCCTTATCATAGAGTCGCACTGCACGCCCGAATGTGCGTTGAGCGACCGCGAACAGCAGCTAACGCCTGAAGAACTGTCCACTATCCGCCGCCGCCTCGTGATCCGCGACTGCGCCGAGGACACCGAGAGTCTGGTAGAGCTGCGCGAGCGCATCGACAAACTCGACGACCAGCTCATAGCCCTTCTGGCCCGCCGTATGAGTGTCTCGCGCGACATTGGCCACTACAAAAAGGAACACAACATGCCTGTTCTGCAGGCCCACCGCTACGAACAGCTGGTCGAGGGCCGCGCCATGCAGGCCGAACGTATGGGCATGGACCGCGATTTTATGTTCGCGGTGTTGCAGGCGATCCACGAGGAGTCGATACGTCAACAGGTGGAGATCATGAAAGAGTAGCTTTCGGAGCTCTTCAGGGCTGGCATCCTGCGGCCATCGGCGATAAAATGTGCCGCCATTAAGGCTTGCTTTTGCTCTTCGGCTTGCTTTGCGAGCCGGCAGCCCGCAGCCACCCGACACAAAGGGCTGCAGTTCTGCCTGCGGCATAGTTCCACCCACCGCCGGCTGCGGGCCAAAACAAAATAATAAGGAGCAATGCTGTTACATTTCAGTTAAATATCGCCCTCACCGGAGCGCGGAGAGAGATTGTTGCGTACTTTTGGGGCATACTCCAATCTGTAACAGATATGACAAAATATAAAATCCTTGTCGTAGACGACGAAGAGTCGCTGTGCGAGATCCTTCAGTTCAACCTCGAGGTCGAGGGATACGAGGTCGACGTGGCCTATAGTGCCGAGCAGGCTCTGGAGATGCATCCCGAGCGTTACTCGCTGCTGCTACTGGACGTTATGATGGGTGAGATAAGCGGCTTCAAGATGGCACAAATCCTCAAATCGAAGCCCGAAACGGCGCGCATTCCGATCATATTCTGCACCGCCAAGGAGGCCGAGGACGACAAAGTCGCGGGACTCAACCTCGGTGCCGACGACTATATCGCCAAGCCGTTTTCGATACGCGAAGTGCTGGCCCGCGTACGCAGCGTTCTGCGCCGCGCCACACGTCAGGAGGCTGAGGCAAAGACCGTAGGCTACGAAACCCTGCTGATGGACCTCGTGAGCAAGAGCTGCACCATGGACGGCGAGCCTCTTCCGCTCACCAAGAAGGAGTTTGAGATCCTCGCCCTGCTGGTCGCCAACCGCGGCCGCATCTTCTCGCGCGAGGAGATACTCCACCAGGTCTGGAGCGACGAGGTGATCGTTCTCGACCGCACCATCGACGTCAACATCACCCGCCTGCGCCGCAAGATCGGCGTCTACGGCGACCACATTGTAACCAGACTGGGCTACGGCTATGGCTTTGAAGATTAAGATGCCTTATCACCGGCGGCTGTTCGCGCTATTGCTGACGTTCCTGTGGGCGCTGGTGATATGCTTCATCGCATTCCAATACGGTCGGGAAAAACATTTCAAGGCCGATAAATTCAACGACCAATTGCAGATGTTCAACACGGGACTCGTGGAGGCTCTGGCCAGTGGTGAGAAGCCGGCAGACTATGTCGCGTCGCATACCGGGCCGAGCGAGGATCTGCGCGTAACGATCATCGACCGCTTCGGCCGCGTCGTATTCGACACCTCGGCCGACGAATTTCCGCTCTCCAACCACCTCGACCGACCCGAGGTGATCGATGCCACGACCTACGGCACCGGATTCACCATCCGCCGCCACTCCGAGAGTACCAACGAAACCTATTTCTACTCCGCCATGCGCGGCGAGGACGGCATGATCGTCCGCTCGGCAATACCTTATACCTTGTCGCTGATTTACGCACTGTCGGCCGACTTCGGGTTTTTGTGGTTCATGGTCGGCATCACGATACTTATGACCCTCGCGGGATACTTCGCCACGCGGCGTCTGGGGCAGAACATCACGCGCCTCAACGAATTCGCCGAGCAGGCCGAGCGCGGGGAGCGCATCGACCAGCACGACGCATTTCCCCACGACGAACTGGGCGAGATATCGGAGCACATCATAAGCCTCTACGCACGCCTGCAGAAGACAACCGCCGACCGCAACCGCGAGCACGCCATAGCCATGCACGAGGAGCAGGAAAAGATACGCATCAAAAAACAGCTTACCAACAACATAAACCACGAGCTGAAGACTCCCGTGGCGGCCATCCAGGGTTATCTCGAGATTCTTATGTCGAACCCGGGGCTGGCCGAAGCCACGCGCCGCGACTTCATCGCCAAGAGCCACACCCAGGCCGAGCGTCTGCGCAGCCTGCTCTCCGATGTGTCGACCATAACGCGCATAGACGAGGCCAGCGACCTTATAGGCCGCGAGCGTGTGTGCCTGAACGACATCGTGGCCGACATCGCATCCGACATGGGGCTCTATCCCGAGGAGAAGCGTCTGCGCGTGAACTGCGATTTCCCACGGCCCGTGGAGGTTGTCGGCAGCCCCTCGCTGCTGGCTTCGATATTTCGCAACCTCACCGAAAACGCCGTGTCGTATTCGGGCGGACGCGACATATTCATCCGTCTGCTCTCCGACTCCCACGATTCGTGCACGATACTCTTCGCCGACAACGGCATAGGCGTCGACGAGGATCACCTGCCGCATATCTTCGAACGATTCTACCGCATCGACACCGGACGCTCGCGAAAGCTCGGCGGGACGGGGCTCGGGCTTGCGATCGTGAAGAACGCCGTGGCGATACACGGCGGCGCGATCACCGTCCGCAACCGCGAACGAGGGGGATTGGAGTTTGTGTTCACGCTGCGCAAAAGTTTTTGACGATTCGGTTATCCGACGCTATAACGACGACAGCCCCGGCCTCAAACCGGGGCTGTCGTCGTTTCCGGCCCGAAGTTGTTTTTTGTGTGTCATTGAGAGGAGGCCCGCAGGCAATCCGATTACTTACACGGCTTTGCATATCACCGGATCGCCACGTCGGGCTTTTTTCATCCTCGGAATCACATACAATGTATCGTTTTCGGGCCACAACTTGCAGGGGGGGGGCTGGCCGAAGAACAGTCCTCCAATCAAAGGATAGCCCCGGTTCTCCAGCCGAAAAGCAAACCTTCCTACTCCTCAAGGAGGGGTGCGAATCGCCGCAAGACCAACATTCACAGGGGCGCAACCCCATTGTAATACCCGTGTAATATCTGTCAACTTACTTTGCAGGCATAAAGACCGCCTTGTCAGAATATGCGGCCCGCGCTTCGCAAATTACGAAAAAATAGATAGAATCATGACTCCTTTATCAACTTGCATCGTCGTCATCCTGGGTTTGCTCGGGGTGATGGGCATTGTCGTGGGCGTGGCCAACGATGCTGTCAACTTTCTCAATTCAGCCCTCGGCTCGAAAGTCGCACCCCGCCGTGTGATCCTCTGGGTCGCCGCCGCGGGCATCATCGTCGGCACGCTCACCTCGAGCGGCATGATGGAGGTGGCACGCAGCGGGGTGTTCTACCCCGGGCAGTTCTCGTTCCCCGAGATCATGATGCTCTTTCTGGGCATGATGCTCGGCAACGTGCTGCTGCTCGATATCTTCAACACCCTTGGGCTGCCCACCTCGACCACCGTGTCGATGGTCTTCGGGCTGCTCGGTGCCGCCGTGGCCGCCGCGCTGTTCCGTATCGGCACCGACCCGACCGTTACGATGTCCGACTTGCCGCAGTTCATCAACACCGGAAAGGCCATGGTCATCATCGCCGCGATCCTGCTGTCGGTGGCCCTGGCATTCGCCGCGGGAACGCTCTTCATGTATATCTCGCGGCTGATCTTCTCGTTCCGGTACGCGCCCATGCTCCGCCGTTGGGGCGCTTTGTGGTGCGGAATTTCGCTGGCCGGGATCATCTACTTCGCGCTGTTCAAAGGTCTGAAAAGCTCGGGGCTCATCCCCGCCGACATCGCAGCCTGGGTCGCCGACCACGTAATACCGACGCTTCTCATTATCTGGATCGGCGCGGCGCTGGTGCTGTGGCTGTTGCAGAAGATGCGCTTCAACATCATGCGCACGACCATTCTCGCGGGCACATTCGCCCTGGCATTGGCGTTCGCCGGCAACGACCTGGTGAACTTCATCGGCGTACCCCTGGCGGGTCACGACGCATGGCGCATCGCTCGCGAAGCGGGCAGCGAGTCGATCATGATGGGAGCCCTCGAGGGTCCCGCGCGCGCCGAATTCGTGCTTCTGTTGGCCGCGGGCCTGGTGATGGTGATGACGCTCTTCTTCTCGAAAAAATCACGGCTCGTCACGGAGACCGAACTTGCGTTAGCCTCGCAACACGAGGGCGACGAACGCTTCGGTTCCACGGCCGTTTCCCGCACGCTCGTACGCGCGACGCTCGTACTAAATACTTTCTGGGCCGGCGTGATTCCCGCACGTCTGCAACGTGTCATCGAACGCCGCTTCGATCCGCTACCCGCGGAGGAGCGTTCATCGGCGCCCTACGACATGATCCGAGCCGTGGTCAATCTCACCGCCGCGTCCATTCTTATCGCCATAGCCACCTCCTACAAGCTGCCCCTCTCCACGACCTACGTCGTGTTCATGGTGGCCATGGGTTCGTCGCTGGCCGACCGCTCATGGGGCCGCGAGAGCGCCGTATACCGCATAACGGGTGTTATGGCTGTGATTTCGGGGTGGTTCATAACCGCTTTGGGTGGTTTTGCGATCGCTTTCGGCGTTACGTTGATATTGCTGTGGGGCGGGGCCGTGGCCGTCGGCGCGCTCACGATCCTCTGTGCATGGCTGCTGATCCGCAGCCACCGCACCAAGCACGAGGTGGAGAAAGCAACCGAAGCGCAACTGCGGCTGAAAGGGGTCGAGACACCCGACGAGGTGCTGTGTGCCTGCATCGGCGAGGTCTGCACCACCATGGAGCAGGTGATGCGCATCTACAACCGCACGCTGGTGGCGGTATTCAAAGAAAACCGCAAAGTTTTGAAGGATATGGTCCAGTCGTCGAACAACCTGCGGACCGAGGCACAGGTACGCAAGGAGGGCGTGATGTCGACCCTGCGCCGTCTGCAGCGCTGCGACATCGACACCGGGCATTTCTATGTGCAGGTGACGGACTATCTGTCGGAGGTGACGAAAGCGCTTATACATATCACCCGCCCGGCGTATGCCCATATCGACAACAACCACGAGGGGCTCTCGAAGGAGCAGATCGTGGATCTGATGCATGTGAACGACGAGGTCGAGGAGATCTTCGACAAGATAAACGACATGCTTCGCACCAAGGATTTTTCGGACCTCAACCTGGTGCTCGAGATGCGCGACAGGCTCTTCGACACCATTGTCGAGGCGATAAAGAACCAGCTCCGCCGCATCAATGGCAATACGGGAGCCAGTACGCGCGCAAGCGTTCTCTATCTGACGATCCTCAACGAGACGAAGACCATGGTGCTGCAGTCGCGCAACCTGCTGAAGTCGCAGCAGCACTTTTTGACCCACAGCAGCCAGAACGGGATTCCGGCGGAGGTTTAACACGCAACCAAAATGTAACGTGGCCGTTATGACGCTGTCATAACGGCCACGTATCTTTGTAGAGTGAGAACAAGATACTCTCACAGTTGGTTTTAGGTTATATAAGTAGGTTAGTGGGAGATGCCGCGACGGGATGTCGCCGCATCTTCGTTTTTTAGCACTCCATATCTTTGAGGTGCACGTCGAGCGCCCGCAGCGAAAGCTGAATCTCCCATATAGACACCCCCAGCGATCCGATCAGAAGCAGCAGCGCGACGCCGAATACATAGGCCGCCGAAAGCAGAAATCCCACGTAGATAAAGAACATCGACACCACGCACAGAAACAGGCTCGATACGCCTAGAATCTGCATCCAACGCGTGAGGTGCAGGCGACGGCGCAGGTTGTCGATCTGCTTACGCGTGACTTTGGTGGGGTGCTGGGCATGCTGTTCGGTGAGCGTGCGCACCAATTGGGCGTAGGACAGAAAGCGGTTGGTGTAGGCCAGCATGATAAGCGACACGGCCGAGAACAGCAAGGCCGGCGTGGTAAGTGTGAGTTCTTCCATAGGGATTATGATTTTAAGACAAATTTATTTTTGTGACCTCTTCGGCAGGATCAGCAGCATAGAAGTCGTGCGTCTATAGCCGGCATAAGCAGGCTTGCGGGCCAACTGACGACGTTCCATAAGAGGTATGCTGACTACCAGGAACAGCAATGTGTTGACCACCGCACCAAGGATCATCCACCAGGGTAGCAATGCCGCAAGACAAAGTACATACACACCCCACCACATCAGGATCTCACCGAGGTAGTTCGGATGGCGCGAATAGCGCCATAGACCGCTATCGCACACTCTGCCAGGATGCGCAGCTCGGAAACGATGCGCCTGACGGTCGGCGAAGAATTGCAGCAGCGCCGCACCGATACAGATGCAGAAACCAATCCATGCCATCCACGAAGCGCTTCCGGGTCCCTGTTCTAACAGATGCAGGGCGGGAGCCATGCACAGAAAGACAACGATTGTAGGCATAAGGTTGATGCCAAAGAAGTTGAGCAGATGCCACAAGCGGGGAAACGAAGTTTTGTAATGGTCGTACCGCCAGTCCTGCACGGAGAGATCGGCGAAGGTCACGGCCCAGTTCCATGTCAGGCGTATGCCCCAGAACCACACCGCCACGAGCAGCAGCACGACGGCCGGGCCCTGTGCACCGTAAACTAATGCCGCAGCCGTAAGCATTACGGGCGGCACAACGCTCCAATAGGGATCGTAAGCCGATGAATTACCTATAGCCACGCCGGCCAGCCATACGATGACCGTCGCCCAGAAATCGCCCAAGAACCAGCGCAGCAGTTCCGGCCATTCGGGGGTCAGCAGATAGGCGACAACACCGACCGCCGTTGCGACCAAATATAGAACCGTAAGAATGAGAAATCCCGCCTTACGCGATTTTTTCCATGAAGCCATATGCGAATTTTTCGGCAGCAGCGGATCAGACGCTGCCGGCAGACTACGCAAAGGTAGCCAATCCGCCGGAAAACGCAAAACTACTTCCGCACAAGGAATTTCTTCTGCAGCCACGCACGCACGGGTAGATCATAGAGCCTGAGACTCGCCCACGCCACTCCGATAGAGACCAGGAACAGCGCAACACCTACGAAAATGTGCGTTCCGAGAGGTGTGTCGGGATGCTGCGACGCCCAAGCCATCTGCATATAGATCAGCGGATAGTGTGTGATATACAAAGGGTAGGAAATCTCGCCGAGGAAAGTACATACTGCCGTCGTGCGCTTGTCTGTCACCTTGCTGCCCGCGCCCAGAAGCACGATCAGGGGGAACAGCAGCAGGATGCACGAAGCGTCGTAAAGACCATTCTGCCACATATGCTCGGTTCCACCGATGCGGGGTAAGACCAGCAGAGCCGCAACCAACAGCGAGCACCACCAGAAACCGCCCCGCACACTCGGCATCTTACCGATTCGCGACAGCAAAAGTCCGCAGAAGAAGGGGTACAGCAGGCGCGTGATGCCAATATAAAGTTGTTCCGGGGTAAGGTTCCAGCCGCCGATAACGGTGTATGCCGCATCATGACGGGCTTCCAAAAGCCCGAAAACGTCGAAATTAAGCGTGAGGTCTAACGTCAGAAACGCCGAGCAAGCGACAAATACAGCAAGCAGGGTCTTCGAAAAGTGACGGATGAACAGCGCGTATAGTATATTAGCGAGGTACTCCCACATCAGCGACCATGCGGGGCCGTTTATCGGATAAGACTCGCTCCAGCCGCGGATATCCCAGCCTGTCAGAGCGGGAATCATCGTGCAGCCCAAAAGCGTCAGCAGCGCAACCGCCCACCATGGCGCCTGGGCGATGAGCGGAAAGTCTCCGCTCGCGCCGAAATAGAACAGCAGAGCACCCACTACTGAACCCATTATAACCATGGGATGCAGACGCACAAGGCGGCGTTTGAAGAACTCCCACGTCGACATTTTGCCCCAACGGTCGTCGTAGGCATAGCCTATAACGAAGCCCGAGAGCAGGAAGAAGAAATCGACAGCCAGATAGCCGTGATTAATTATCTGGTCGACAGGCCCCGAAGAGTAGGTTTCAAAGAGGTGGAATATGACGACGATCATCGCGGCGACGCCGCGCAGGCCGTCCAATATCTCATAGCGCGGTTTCGCGCCGAGGGGTGCAAGGGTGGTTTTGGTCATGTTCGGTTGTTTCGAGTTGCAGGCACAAAGGTAATATGGAATAGTTATTTTATTTTTGCATATAGTCAGAGAATTTTGATATATATTTGCATTACGATTGGTTTTTGGTATGAATGCCTCTGAAACGAAATACTACAACATCCTCCGCGACGGGCAATCTTATACCCTTCGCCATGACCTGATGACCCCCGATGAGGAATTCCCCCTTCACTCGCATCCCGAATGGGAGTTAGCCTGCGTTGTCCAAGGCAGCGGCACGGTGGTTATGGGCGACGAAATACACCCTTTCATAAGCGGAGAGGTGACTCTCGTCCCGCCCGACATGCCCCACGGCTGGGCTTTCGGCAACAGCGACCGTGACGATCAAAACCGTGTGGAGGATATATGCGTGATGTTTCGAAGAGAATTGTTCGATGTGCTGGCGACCATGATGCCCGAATTGCAGCGCCTCGGGGAGTTGTCGCGTTCACAAACGGCATTCAGGCTTCGCGGCAACACGCTGGACGAAGTACGGCGGTTGATGTCGGCGATGATTGGAACCGACGAGGCGGTACGCTTCGGCATGATGATGCGTATCCTCCATATTCTGGCCTCGTCCGACGAACTGAATCCGTCGGGACGCCGCCTGCCGATGAAAAAAGCCGAAGAGAAGATGATGCGCCTGAATGCCTACATCCCACTCCACTACAACCGCAACATATCCATCGACGAGATGGCCGCGCTGGTACACATGAACCGTTCGTCGTTCTGCGTCTTCTTCCGCCGCACGACTGGAATGTCGTTCACCGAGTGTCTGAACGCCTATCGCATAGAGATGGCCTGCCGTCTGCTCGCGTCGACCGACCGCGCAGTATCGGAGATAGCCTACGGCGTGGGGTTCAACAGTGCGGCGCATTTCTGCCGCACGTTTCGGAAACTCAAAGGCCGCTCGCCGCTCGAATACCGCGCCTCGGGGGAGTGTGCGCACGAATCCGTGGCAGATTTTTTTGATTTCACGCCGAAAATACATACCTTACAGCCGTAAAAACGTATAAAATTATGAGAAAGATTGCTATCCTCGCACTTGCCGCAGCATTCGTCGCAGGCGGATGTTGCGGCAACCGCAAGGCTGCGGCAAATACAGAAGCCGAAACGACGGCTACTGCGGTCGAAACCGCTGCCGCGGACAAACAGCTTGTAGGAGGCTATACCCAGCAGCGCGAGCTGACCGAAGAGGACATGGCGGTATTCAACGCCGCGACCCACGGCATGGTAGGCGTGCGCTACACCCCCGAGAGCGTTGCGACGCAGGTGGTGGCCGGGACCAACTACCGCTTCGTATGTTCGGCGACGACCGTCACGCGCGAGCCCGAGACATACAAGGCCGAAGTAGTGGTATTCAAGCCCCTGCCCGGCAAGGGAGATCCCAAGGTGACGGCTATAAACAAGTTGTAAGGGATTAGGAGCCGTTTAAATTCTCTCGCATAGTCATGTAGTTGCTCACGTTCGCATAGTCGGCAAGCGCAAACAACGCAAAGCCCCCGAAGGAGGATTAATGACACACGCACAAAAAATGAAGGGGAGCCTCACGGCTCCCCTTCCCCATCAAAAATTAACCCTTAATTATCCCCGTCCCGGAAGACTTCCGAGAGATAATGATGCAGATAGTACAACTCGGCATCATCTTGTATTACCTCCCTTAACATCAAATCTTCGTCGTCGGAGATGCTGTCTGAAACGTGATTTTTGTCAATGTCATCCATAGGCACGAGCATTATGTTTTAGTTACTCAACATTGAGATAACGCCCCTGCTATGAAAATATTGTGCTAAACCCGGATCTTTTGCAAAGATTTTAACTCAAAACCAGATTTTTCTCTTTTATCATCCTCCGCAGGTTGATCAGCGCATAGCGCATACGCCCCAAAGCGGTGTTGATGCTCACGTCGGTATGCTCGGCTATCTCTTTGAAACTCAAGCCGGAAAAGTAGCGCATAAGCACCACTTCGCGCTGCTCTTCGGGCAGCAGGTCGACCAGTGTGCGGACGTCGCTGTCGATCTGGGCGCTGACCATGGCATCCTCGACGTTGCGCTCCTCGATGCGCACCGAACCCAGCACGTCGTAGCCCGCTTCGGCCTCGGTGACGGCTTTGTTCTGCTTCTGGGCGCGGAAGTAGTCGATCACCTGGTTATGGGCGATACGAAGCACCCACGAGAGAAATTTCCCGTTGTCGACGTAACGTCCGTCGTCGATGACGCGGACAGCCTTGATGAATGTTTCCTGGAAAATGTCGTCAGCGACATCGCGATCTTTGACCATCATGTTGATGTAGTCCTTCACGCGGCGGCTGTGACGTTCGATAAGCCTCGAAATGGCACTCTTATCCCCGGAGAGGTAGTGATTAAGCAATACCTGGTCACTTAATACTTGCACGTTCATACTCTTTCTTTTTAAAAGATTCAAAGAGTAGAAATTTTTCCGATAGGCTTCTTTTTTAGTGTTTTTGAACTGTAACGGCGTAGTTTCGACTATCCTTTACAGCGGCAAGATAAACACTATTTTCTGAAAATCCAAATTTCCCTCCGCGCCGCAACGGTCGACCGGCGGCATTTATTGCACGACTACCAAACAAAATCCGCGCCACAACAAACCGGACGGTCGTTTTTGTTTTTTCGTCCGCAGAGGCGAAATGACCGAATCGAGGGGTGAAACGGCATGATGATTCAAAACGTTCGCAAAAAACGGCTTATTTTTTCGGCTCAACATGGACAATGATCATCGTTCCCGCGCCGAAGCGGTCGCGCAGTCGGCGTTCGATACCCACGGTCAGCTCGTGCGAACGGGAAACGCTCATCGTGCCGTCGACGCGTATGTGTACCTCGATGGCAATCGAAGCACCGATGCGGCGTGTGCGCAGGTTGTGTGGCTCACAAACATCGGGGCCGGCGCCGACGATGTCCAGAATCTCCTGCTCTACATCGGCCGGCAGCGAATGTTCGAGCAGCTCGCCTATTCCCGTGCTTAACAAGTCGAAAGATATTTTAAAGATGAACACCGCCACCAGCACTGCGGCGATAGGGTCGGCAATGCGCCATTTTTCGCCCAGAAAATAAGCGCAGCCGATGCCGATCAGCGTGCCCAGCGACGAAAGGGCGTCGCTACGGTGATGCCACGCGTTGGCCACGACGCTCGGGCTGTTGATTCCAAGGCCTACACACAGGGTGTATCGGTACAGCACCTCTTTGGTGACGATAGAAACCACAGCAGCTACCAGTGCGATGGCTCCCGGGCGCGGGAGCAAACCGCCATCGACGATAATACGGATATCGCGCGCGCTGGCGATGAGGATGCCCGCACCCACGGCGAATAAAGCCAGGCTGATAATGACCGTGGCAAGAGTTTCGTATTTTCCATAACCGAAGTCGTGTCCCGCATCGCGGGGTTTGGCCGAAATTTTGGCGAAAACTATGACCACGATATCTGTGGCGAGGTCCGAAAACGAGTGTACGGCATCGGCAACCATGGCGCCGCTTCGGCCGAAGATACCGGCTCCGAGTTTGCCGGCCGCAAGGACAAGGTTGATCACCAGCCCGATGAAGGTCACTCGGTATATTTTGTGTTTTCGGGTCTGTGCGTCGTCCTGCATGGTCGTAGTTTACGGCTATACCAGCAAATATAGGGCTAAAATCGAAAAAATCAAAACGGTAAAAACAAAAAAAGGGACTGCCTGAAAAGGCAGCCCCCGGCTTATCTTAATATCTTTTAGTAGCTTCTTGCGAACAGCACGCGGCGTGCCGACGCTTTTCCCGAAAAGACACATTTACCCTCCTCGTCCACGGCATCCACCGGAATGCAGCGTATCGTGGCCTTGGTGGCGTCTTTGATCGCGACCTCGGTTTCGGGTGTGCCGTCCCAGTGTGCCGATATAAATCCGCCTTTCTCATCCAGCACTCTCTGAAATTCCTCCCATGTGTCGACCCTGGTGATCATCGACTCGCGGTAGTCCAGCGCCTTCTTGAAGATATTTTCCTGGATCTCGGTCATCAGGCCCTCGACCTTTTCGACCAGACCCTCCTGCGATACAGTTTGTTTTTCGAGCGTGTCGCGGCGTACGAGTTCAATCGTCCCCTGCTCCATGTCTCGCGGGCCCATGGCCAGACGCACCGGAACGCCCTTCAGCTCGTATTCGGCGAACTTGAAGCCCGAGCGCACATTGTCGCGGTCGTCGATCTTCACGCTGATGCCCTTGGCGCGCAGCTGCGCGCCAATCGCTTCGAAGCGCGCGGTGATCTCGGCCAACTGGACGTCGCCTTTGTAGATAGGAATCATCACAACCTGGATAGGCGCCAGTTTCGGAGGCAGGACCAATCCGTTATTGTCGGAATGTGCCATGATAAGCGCACCCATCAGGCGCGTCGAAACGCCCCACGAAGTTGCCCAGACATATTCGAGTTTACCCTCTTTGTTGACATACTGCACGTCGAACGCCTTGGCGAAGTTCTGACCCAGGAAGTGCGAAGTGCCGCTCTGCAGCGCCTTGCCGTCCTGCATCAGCGCCTCGATCGTGAGCGTATCTTCGGCGCCTGCAAAACGCTCGTTGGGCGATTTGTGGCCCACGACCACCGGCAGCGACATCCACTGCTCGGCGAAGGTCTGGTAGACGTGAATCATCCGGTTGGCCTCCTCGATCGCCTCCTCGCGGGTGGCGTGGGCCGTGTGGCCCTCCTGCCAGAGGAATTCGGCCGTGCGCAGGAAAAGACGCGTACGCATCTCCCAGCGAACGACGTTGGCCCACTGGTTACAAAGGATCGGTAGGTCGCGGTAGGACTGTATCCAGCCCTTATAGGTGTTCCAGATAATGGTCTCCGAGGTCGGGCGAACGATAAGCTCCTCCTCGAGTTTGGCGTCGGGGTCTACAACCACGCCCTTGCCGTTGGGGTCGTTCTTGAGGCGGTAGTGGGTCACCACGGCGCACTCCTTGGCGAAGCCCTCGACGTGGCTGGCCTCCTTCGAGAAGAACGACTTGGGGATGAACAGCGGGAAATAGGCGTTCTGATGTCCCGTATCCTTGAACATCTTGTCCAGCGCCGCCTGCATCTTCTCCCAGATAGCATATCCGTAGGGTTTGATGACCATGCATCCGCGCACAGCCGAGTTCTCGGCCAGTCCGGCCTTCACGACCAGTTCGTTGTACCACTGCGAATAGTTGTCGTCCGACTTTGTAAGGTCTTTGAGTTCCTTTGCCATATATCTTTATTTTATTCAGTTTCTATCGAACCGCAAAATTAGAAAATATAATTCAAATTTAAGAATGCGCCGCCAAGAAATGCGCCGCGGCACGAAAAAGCCGCCCGGAGAAAGGGCGGCTTTTTCGTGGATCATACTCTCCGGCAGAGCGGCGCGGCGATTAATGATCCTTAACGTAGAGGTCCCGATTTTTCACAGGCGGCACATACTGTTTCGAATAGGCAGGATAAATAGCCCATTCAACCGACAGATTGCCGTAAAACGTCGATCCCGCAGATGTAAAGGGCCCCTTGATCCAATAATAGTCATAGGCCACGCGGTCACTACCCTTATTCTCCATCTCCGTGCCCGCCGAGGCCGCAAAGACTTTCTTTTTATCTTTCGCCAGGCCTACCGCCGTGATCAACGCGGTAGTATCCACAGCCCCTTTCTTCGGATCGGGACCGAGTTTGAGATAAGTAGAGGTCTCGGACCACGTCGAAGGTATGCCCTCGCTACATTTGCTACCCGATTTTACATAGGTATTCGACTTGGTAGCAAAAATGATATCGGTAATTCCTATATCCTCGTCCGAATGGCCAAGAGCATAATACCAATTATGGGCGCCGCGCTGGATTACGTGAATGTAAGGGTTTTCAGCCGTATTCATCGGCAGCCAGCGGTCTTCCTCTTCGACATGGGAGTTGCCATACAGGACATTGTAGAGTCGTTTTTTACCGTCCGGGCCCGTCATGACACGCTGCCCTTTCTGTTTACCTTCCTCATAGCGCATTCTGAAATCGACGACGATCGTACGGGCCGCAGGTTTCATAACCGGCGCACGGTAGTCGAAATAGTCGTCGAAATATTTCTCCATAGCAGCAAGGCGCTCGGGCGAATCTTTCGATATCAGTTCATAGAGCGGGATCAGGCCGCCGTCGCTCTCTGAATCCTGGGTGTTGGGGCGCGCGAAACCGATAAGCACGGCATTGTCGTTGGAAACTTTAGAGTCCCAGACATCTATATCGATAGCGCCCTCGCCTCCCGAAGACTGCACAGCCGAAAAACTGCGGGTAACCCCCTGCACCTCGGATTCGAAATCGCTGACCGAACCCGACAGGTTAAGCTGATAAGCACTCAATTTATTGAGGTAAACCTGCAGAAACGACGCCGGAGTTCCGGTACCGCCTTTAGGCACACTCGCACTCATACTGGCTACCGCCGACCTGGAGGAGCTGTAACCGTACTGGTTCTCCTCACGGGCATAAACGTATCGGTGCGTACCGCCGAAGCTGCCTCGGGTAATAATATGTGTGCCATATCTGGTAAGCAGATCGAATATTCCCTGTTTCGTGTTCGCGTATTGTTTGTATTGTTTCGACGAGGGATTATTCAGCACATTGTTCAGGACGGAATCCAGCAGCAGCGCCGGCTCCACATCGAGCAGCGCATCGGGATTCACACTGGCGAAGAACAGGTGCTTGCGGGCATAAATGACATTGTATTCGAAATACGATTTATTGAACTCCTGCGTCGACGTGGAGAGATCGGCGCTGATCGAACACCGGAGTCCGCCGAGCTTTTGTCTTCCGGGAATAGTCGTTCCCACGCCGAAAGATTTCGTGATCTGCGAGCAGGTTTCGTTATACTTCTGGTCGGAGAACTGGATGGCATAGGCCGTACTCGAACGATCCATGTTGATATACTCGGCAATCACGTTATAGTTGTAAACACGTTCGCATATGGCATTAATCGACTGGGCATAATCGATCCCCTTACCCAGCACCTCCGCCGCAAGAGGCAAACCTGCCGATGCCGTCATCGGATGGTGAATAAGCGTAAACTGCTTGTAAAGGCGGGTGTCGGGGATCGACAGGTGGATCTTGGCATAGCAAAACTCATCGGTGTTCGATGTCTTGCGAATTTCCAGGAAAGTTCGGCCGTCGCGAATAACCCACTCGACCTCGAATTCTCCCTCTCTGTTGGTCTTCAGGCAACTGATATCTATGGGCACCTCACCCTTCAGGTTCAAAGGAATGGCGACCGTCTCCCCGATCTTTATGTATTTGTAATTGTCGCCATAGAGCAGATCTTTCGCCCGCGTCAGCAGCAGCTTGCTATCGGGATCGGCAATATCTGTCTCATCCTTGGTGCATTGTACACCCGAGAAGACAAGCAGTATGGTCAAAATTGAAAGATAAAGTTTTCTCATACGAAAAACGGTATTGAAAGTTATTATAGATTTATGTTTTGAATCGTGAAGCCGCACCCTGGATGGCCGGCGAATTTACCAAGCAAAGTAATACAAATCTATCCGAAGAGCGGAAATCCGCATTTGCGTCTAACTCAAAAATATTCGTCTTTTTCTCAAAATCAGCGTCCTAAAGCCCATTCGGGACGGAAAGGATCAGCAAAAAAGCCGTACAGTTGTTCTGTACGGCTTTTTCGTTCGACGGCGAATAAACATTATATTTCCGGCGCGCTCTTGCGGAACTCCGACGGCGAGATGCCGTACTCCTGGCGGAACAGGCGGCTGAAAGTGCTCAAATTACGCATGCCGCAGATCGTGGCGATATCGCCGAGGGGCATGCCGCGGAAGGTCTGGTCGCGAAGTACGGACTCGGCGTTGCGCAGGCGGTAGCCGTTGACCAGCGAATAGAAATTGGTATCCATGTCCTGGGCAATGACCTCCCAGAGGTAGGTGCGGTTGGTGTTGAGCATGCGGCACACCTTGTCGGCGTTGAGATCGGGATCTTTGAATATAAGGTCGGTCTCGAGCAGATAGCGCAGCTTCTGCTGCAACTGCTCGCGTTTGGTTTCGAGCTGCGCCGCATCGCACGAGGCGTCCGCGTTATTACCGTTTTCCACCTCCGGACGAGCGTAGATATCTTTCTGAAGGATGACGAAGATGGTCGTTATGGTATTCACGAAGGCGGTCAGTCCGGCGACGATAAACTTTATAGTGTAGCCTTCGGTCGTGATACCGACGAGGGTAAGCAGGCCGTAGACGAACATCAGCACAATGATCCACCGCACCCAGTTCAGATTATACCCCTCGAAAGTAGAGAATTCGTCGACCATGCGGTGTTTATAATCTTTGTACATGCGCATCGTGATGATGGCAAGCTCCACCTGTTCGACGGCACAAACTGCAAGTCCAGCCAGGCACACCCACATTGCGGGGTTATCCCAGTAGGGCGCGATCTGATCGTAGGCGTAGAACGCAGGCAGGGGGCGGAACATGTTTGCAAGGGCGAACACCAGGATATAGACTGCCAGCGGAGTACCCACCGCCAGCCAGTGCTTGAGCCGCACATACCCCGGACGCATAAGCTCGAAGAGGTAGAAATAGACCACCGGGAAGGCTACCATAACCAGAATTACGTGCGCAGGGTTGAAGATGGCGCGCATATAAAATTCCGATTGGAAGTGCTGCAGCGTGGCCACGATGGGCATAAAGCCCGACAGCAGGAACACCGAAGCGATAAGGATCACGGGGCGGGAGCCGCGCAGTGCGAAAAGAAACAGCGCGTTCATAAGCAATATGGCGCAAGCGGCGGTGTTGACTAAAATAAGGGTACAGGGTGAAAATTCGATCATTGGGAGGGTGTTTAATAAAAATGCCGTCGCAAGACAGCCAAACAAAAATAAGCAGATATTCGCAGAATTGCAAACTATTTTTTCAACAACACGGGATAGGCAGGACGGCCCGAGGTCCGGGTTGCGCCGCCGGCACATTTTCATCTTCGTCAGCCAGAGATCGCCCGGGGATAACCGGCGGGTATTTTAAAAGACAAAAGGACAGCCTTTGGACTGTCCTTTCTTGGAGCGGGAAATAACGAGCCTGCTCTGTATATCTCTTTATTATCGGTCAATTTACGAATAAACGTGTGCGTTGTACAATTGTCCGGCACTCGGTTGCGCTGTCTGACAATGCCGTAGCTTGCACTTGCAGATGCGAAGGTATTCCTATTAATACTAAATGTAGTGAATTTTTTAATTGCACTATCAGATCGACATCCGATATGCAATTGTAAAAACGAGGTCGCGGAAATCCGAAAACCAAATCCAAATATATAAAAAACCGGAAAGTGAAAACGGAGTATGTTTTCCTGCAACTCACAGCCCCTTCCTCGTCAGGAAACAACTGCGACATACCATTGGAGGTATTATAAATGGCAGCGAAGTGACCTCCGCTTCATGGAGGTCAGAGCAGATAGTCCGCAAGGGAAAGGCGGAGTATCTCTAACGCCTTTTGCATTTCGTATGCTACCCTCCGCGGCGTCAAACGGAGTTTTCCCGCAATCTCGGCATGTGTCATATCATCCTTGCGGCTTGCCATGAAAACCGCGCGGGTCAGTTCCGGCATTTTAGCCAGTTCTCGCTGAAGAATCTCTATGATTTCAGCCTGGAAGAGTTTTCTCGACAGATCGTTGTTATACAGCGCGTCGAGACCCGACTGTATTTTCCACATCTCCGTTTCTGTGATCTCGTCACGCGCTTTATGGTAATTCTGCTGTTTCCGCAGATGGGAAATACATCGGCTCCGGACACCGAAATAGATATAGCCCTTGATATTCAGACTCCAGTCGAGCTTGTCGCGGTGTTCCCACACATACATAAAACTGTCTGCGACGATATCTTTCGCCGCGGCGGAATCACGCACATAGGAGAAGGCGATACGAACAAAATGCAACCTGTATTTGGAAAAGAACTTCCCAAATTCAACCTCATTGAACAGTATGGGTGGTCGTTCAGTCATCGGGTGTGACTTATAGGTTTGAAATCAAAGGTAATGTATTTTGTTTGAAAATTCCTTCTTTCCCGGCCATTTATTATAAAAATAGTATAAAACTGGACATTTTACCGGGCTTTTTTTTATCCGGATCGTTGTAATGTCGGACATCCCATGCGTTTTTATTATAACAAGGATCACTAAAAAACAAGTCACGTGAAACAGGAGATTTTATACAGGTTTCTTTTAGGAGAAGCAACCCCGCAGGAAGAGCGGCAGATCGAAGAATGGCTGCGCGAAAACCCCACAGAGCATCGAAAGGAGTTGGATATGGTACGCTTTATATTCGAAGGGGTCGAATTATACGGCGATGATATCAGGGAGGAACTCAATCTGGGGCGCAGGGTTTTTCTGCCCTGGAAAAAGATTGGCCGTTATGCGATGCGGGCTGCCGCAGTGGCGGTAATTGCAGTCGCGAGCGGATATATCGCGCAGCGATATACCTTCGATTCGATATCCAGCCAGACCAACACCCTGAAAGTTCCCCGCGGGCACCGTATGGAAATAGCTCTTTCCGACGGCTCGAATATCTGGTTGAGTTCCGGATCGACGCTCGAGTACCCCGTGGTCTTCCGGAAAAACCTCCGCGAGATCCGACTGTCGGGCGAAGCGCTGTTCGACGTAAACCACAAAGCCGATCACCCGTTTGTCGTCAGAACATTTGCAACGGATATAAAGGTACTGGGCACCAGGTTCAACGTCGATGCGGACGAACACCACCGCCGGTTTACAGCGATCCTGCTCGAAGGCAGCATCAACGTCACCAACCGAATCAACCCGGAACAGGCGGCTATCATTATGAAACCGAATGACATCGTGAAACTTTCACACGATCGTTTACAGGTCGGGGAGCTGCAAAATTCCGACGCAATGTGCTGGACAGAGGGGTTGGTCAATATCAGTGGGCTGAACTTCTATGAGCTGATGACCAAATTCGAGCAGGTTTTCGACGTCAATATCGTCATCGAACGCAAAACGCTTCCCAATATGGACAAGATTGCCGGCAAAATCCGCGTAAGCGACGGAATCGAGAACGCCCTCCGCATCTTGCAGCACACCGCCGACTTCTCCTTCGAGAAAGATGAAGAGACCAATACCGTGACGATATTATAACTATCGTCCGAGCGAAGTATATCACCACATAAAACCCCCAAACGCCTATGATAAAATGACGAAACCTTCTTCCCGAAGCCCTATTTAACAAAGAGCCTGCGGATGAACGGATCCGCAGGCAAGGCAACAGGTTAAACAGAGGCTCAAACAACCCAGAACAATTTACCTATCACCTTTTAATTATGTAAAAGTATGAATAAAACAGTATTCCACCAAAGTTTCCGAAGACTGTTTGGGTTCGTATTGTCAATTTCTCTGTGCATATCCTTCCTAACGGCACAAGCTCAAAACGCCCTGATAACCATAAATCAAGCCGACGCACCCATGTCGCAGGTTATGAAGGAAATTGAAAATCAAACCCGATATCTGTTCATCAGCAATGATGTGGATACAAACCGACGGCTAACAATCAACCTCACGCAAAAAAACATTCAGGAGGTATTGGGTCGGATGCTGCAAGGCACCGACATCAACTACAACATCGATGGTGCATACATCATTCTGGCAAAAAAACCAGTTGAAAATCCGGTTACCGTGCGCGGTATCGTGCACGATGCGGAGGGTAAACCTATTCCCGGCGCCTCTGTAACAGTCAGAGGAACAACAGCCGGCAGCACTACCAGTTCCGACGGTTCATTTCGCATTACGATCCCGCCTCCCGTTGCATCGGCCCAATTGGTGGTCAGCTTTCTGGGATATGAAACGGCGACCCTCACTGTCGGCAACCGTACATCGTTCGACATCACGCTCCGCGAGGTGGCTTCCGAGCTCGAAACGGTCGTGGTCACGGCCCTCGGTATCCGGCGCGAACAAAAGGTACTTTCCTATAACGTTCAGCAGATCAACGCCGACGACCTCACGACCGTAAAGGACCCCAGCTTCATCAATTCGCTGGCGGGTAAAGTGGCCGGTATGACGATCAACCCCTCGTCGTCGGGCATCGGCGGCGCATCGAAAGTGATTCTGCGCGGTAACAAATCCATAAGCCAGTCGTCGAACGCACTCTATGTGATCGACGGCATCCCCATGTATAATTTCGGAGGCGGCGGAGGCCAGGAGTTCGACTCGCGCGGCGCGACGGAGTCTATCGCCGACATCAACCCCGAGGACATCGAATCGATGTCGGTACTGACGGGCGCAGCGGCAGCGGCCCTCTACGGTTCGAATGCAGCAAACGGCGCGGTTATGATCACCACGAAGCGGGGTGTTTCCGGCGTGTTAAAAGTCACGCTCAACAGCAACACCGAATTCCTTTCGCCCTTCGTGCAGCCCGAATTCCAGAACCGCTACGGCACGGGCAGCAACGGCGCCAGGAGCGGGTCGGGCATTTACAGCTGGGGTGAGAAACTCCTGCCCGGAGCGCGCTACGGCTACACGCCCGACGACTTCTTCGACACGGGACATGTCTACACCAACGCAGTGACCGTCTCCGGAGGTACGGACAAGAACCAGACCTACTTCTCGGCGGCGGCGGTAAACTCCGACGGCATCATCCCCAACAACGAATACGACCGCTACAACTTCACTTTTCGCAACACGTCGTATTTCCTGAAAGACAAGCTGCGGCTCGACGCGGGCGCCAGCTACATCTACCAGCAGGACCAGAACATGACCAACCAGGGTGTCTATTCCAACCCGCTCGTTCCGGCCTATCTGTTCCCCAGGGGCGAAGATTTTTCGATCTACAAGCTCTTCGAGCGCTACAATCCGGGCTCGAAACTGATGGAGCAATTCTGGTCGGCGGATATGGAGGGCGGTGATCTGCGCATGCAGAACCCCTACTGGATTGCCTACCGCAACCTGCGGAACACCGACAAGAAGCGTTATATGCTTTCGTTCTCGGCGGCGTATGATATCCTGCCGTGGCTGAATGTTTCGGGTCGCGTCAGGCTGGATAACACCAACTCGCTCTATACGCAGAAACTCTATGCTTCGTCCAACACAACCCTCACCGACGGCGGTACGAACGGGCACTATACCGAGGCCCGGGCATATGATACGCAGACCTATGCCGACCTGATGATCAACATAAACAAAACTTTCGGCAACCACTGGTCGCTGGGCGCCAATGTCGGCACGTCGATCAATAACATCAAAACCGATGAGTTGAGCTACCGCGGTCCTATTCAGGAAAACGGTCTTCCCAATATTTTTAACGTCTTCGACCTGGATGACACGAAAAAACGCGCCGAAAAAGTTGGCTGGCACGATCAGACGCAATCTATCTTCGCGTCTGTAGAAGTGGGATGGAGGCAGATGCTCTATCTGACCCTCACAGGACGCAATGACTGGGCTTCACAAATAGCAGGTTCTCCCAAGTCGTCGTTCTTCTATCCTTCGGCCGGCCTTTCGTGGGTACCTTCGTCGCTATGGAATACGGGCACCGCGCTTACCTACCTCAAATTCCGCGGTTCGGTGGCCTCGGTCGGACTTCCCTTCCCACGGTTCCTGACCTCGCCGACCTATGAGTACGACGCCACGAGCCGCATCTGGAAAGACAAAACGCACTATCCCATCGGCGATCTCAAGCCCGAACGGACGCGCACCTATGAAGTGGGCGTCGACGCCCGTCTGTGGCGGCACATCAGCTTGAGCGCATCGTGGTACTGGGCCGATACCTATAACCAGACTTTCGACCCGGCGCTCCCGCCCTCGTCGTCCTACACAACCATCTATCTGCAAACAGGACACGTGCGCAACACGGGCGTAGAGGCGATGCTCGGCTATCAGAACCAGTGGCGTAATTTCGGCTGGTCGTCCTCATTCACCTTCTCGTGGAACAAGAACGAGATCATCGACCTGGCCGACGGAGCCTTAAATCCCGTAACGGGACAGCCGCTCGACCTGAAAGCACTCGACATCAAGGGACTCGGCAAAGCCAAGTATATCCTCAAAAAAGGCGGCACGCTGGGCGATCTCTACACGACGTCCGATCTGAAATTCAACGACAACGGATATGTCGAAGTGGACAACGCCGGCAACCTCATTCTCACCGACGAAGGGCAGGATATATACCTGGGATCGGTTTTCCCGAGCGAGAACCTCGCCTGGCGCAACGATTTCCGTTGGAAAGGAGTTAATCTGGGAATTCTCTTCACAGCCCGTCTGGGCGGCATATGCTACTCGGCCACACAGGCCAACATGGACCTCTACGGCGTATCGGAGGCCTCGGCAGCCGCACGCGACAAGGGCGGAGTGCTGGTCAACGGCCGCGAGACGGTCGATGCCCAGAAGTGGTATCAGGCGATCGGCTCGCAGAGCGGACTGCCCCAGTACTACACCTACTCGGCCGACAACGTCCGTCTGCAGGAGCTGTCGCTGGGCTACACATTCCCCCGAAAATGGTTCCGCGACAAGATGGGACTCTCCGTATCGCTGGTGGGCCGTAACCTGTGGATGATCTACAACAAAGCCCCCTTCGATCCCGAAGCGGTGGCTTCGACAGGATTGAGCTACCAGGGCATCGATTACTTCATGATGCCGTCGCTGCGCAGCGTGGGCTTCAACGTGAAATTTGACTTCTAAACCATGACCGAAATGAGAAAGATAAACAGCTATATGCAGCTACTGCTGCTTTCGGTAGTGCTGCTCGGTAGTATGGGGTGTACAGGCGACTTCGAAGACATGAACCGCAACCCCAATCAGGTAACCGACCAAGAGATGGAGGCTCTGAACTATAAGATCGGAACCAAGATCAAGACGCTCCAGGGCCTCGTCGTTCCGGTGCAGGAACATATGTACCAGTTCAACGAAAGCCTTACGGGAGGCCCGTTCGGCGGTTACATCGGCGCCACGGTCGATACCTGGCGCACGAAATTCGAAACATTCAACCCCTCGGCCGACTGGCGTAAATGGCCATTTGCCAACGTGATAACCGAGACTTACACGCCTTACCGCGGTATTGTCGACGGCACGGAGGACGAAGTGGCCATTGCTTTTGCAAAGCTGCTGCGCGTGGCGATCATGAACCGCGTGACCGACAGTTACGGCCCTATACCCTATACCCAGATTGCGGAAAGTACCACCGAATCGATCTATGTGGAGTACGACTCGCAGGAAGCGGTATATACGGCCATGTTCGCCGAACTGGATGAGGCGATCGCCGGGTTTGGCGGCAATATGACCCTCCCGCCCGATGCGTTCAACCGCTACGACGCAGTCTACTTCGGCAACATCCCGCAATGGTTCAAATACGCCAATTCGCTCAAACTGCGTCTGGCTATGCGCCTTGCCTATATCAAACCCGACATAGCGCAAGCCAAAGCGGCCGAGGCCATTGCCGCGGGAGTGATCCTCTCCAATGCCGACAATGCGGCCATGCACGCCGCCGAGAACCGCACGACGCTCATCTACACCGACTGGGCCGACCACCGCGTGGGAGCCGACATCATAAATTACATGAACGGTTACAACGACCCGCGGCGTCCGATGATGTTCACCACTAACGACAAGGGTATCTACGCCGGCATCCGCATCGGCATCGACGTGGGCAGCAAGTCGCAGGCCGTGGAGAAGTGTTCGAGCATGCGCGTCACCTCCTCGACGCCCTATCTGTGGATGAACGCGGCCGAGGTTGCCTTCCTGCGCGCCGAATACGAACTGCGTTGGGGAAGCGCCGACACCGCCAAATCGCTCTACGAGCAGGCCATACGCCTCTCCTTCGAAGAGAAGGGTGCCGCGGGCGCCGACGCCTACATAGCCGACGCCACCTCGATGCCTGCCATCTACACCGACCCGATGGGCACTTACAGCATGACAGCCCGCCAGAGCAATATCACGATAGCCTGGGAAAGCAGCGCCGAGAAATTCGAGGCCAATCTCGAACGCATCGTCACCCAGAAGTGGATCGCTATCTTCCCGCTGGGCGTCGAGGCCTGGTCGGAGCACCGCCGCACGGGCTATCCGCCTCTGCTGCCTGCCGTCGAAGACAAGTCGGGAGGCACGGTAGACCTTGCCCACGGCGCCAGCCGCCTGCCCTATCCCATCGAGGAGTACCAGATGAACAACACCAACCTTCAAAAAGCCATACAAGTGCTCAATCAGGAGACCCAGGGCAGCCGTCAAGGCGATATAATGGGTACTCGCGTATGGTGGGATTGCAAACCTTATAACAATTAAGCGCTATGAAACCGAATAAAACAGTAAGACTCCTCCGCCTCGGCGCATGCTGCCTCGCGCTGCTCACCGCGGCGTCGTGCAGCGACTGGACCGACACGGAGGTCGTCGACAGCCGTGTGGAGAAACCATGGCAGCAGGATCCGGCATTATGGGCAGAATATACTGCCGCGTTGAGGTCCTATAAACAGCGTGAGCACTTCCTCGTATATGCCCGCCTGCACAACTCCCCGGAGGTGGCTACCAGCGAGAAGGATTTTATGCGCAGTCTGCCCGACTCGCTCGACATCGTTTCGCTGACCAATGGCGACAACTTCTCGACGTTCGACCGCGAAGACATGGCCATCATGCGCCAGAAAGGGACGAAAGTGCTTTACCGGGTCGACTACGCCGGCCGTGCCGGTGAGTTTACCGCCGCGACGCTGGGCGCCTATCTCGACAAAGTCGTGGCTGCGGTCAAAGCCGAAAATCTCGACGGATACTCCTTCACGGGCATTCCCAGCATGACCGACCCCTCGGCTGCCGAAGCCGCGGCACTGATCGTCGGCAAACTCTCTGCCGAGGCGGGCAAGCTGCTCGTTTTCGAGGGCAACCCGCTCTTTGTCGCTTCGGCCGACCATGCGAAGGTCGACTACTTCATTCTCGACACCGAGCATACCCAAACCGCGGGCGATGTGAAGCTGCAGGTTCTCAATGCATTGAATTTCGCCGCTGTTCCCGCCGGCAAGATCATGCTTGCGGCCAGGGCTAATGCGCCGCTTACGGACGAGGCCCGCAACGAATATCCGGCGATCGAAGAGATGGCCCGCCGCGTGATATCGTTCGGCCCGCTGGCCGGTCTTGCTTGCGACAACATCGCCGCCGACTACTACCACGCGGACAAGAACTACTCTACCATCCGCGGAGCCATCCAGACGTTGAATCCTTCTAAATAACCGAAGCCATGAAAGGATATAAATCATTCATTGTTGCGGCAGTCGCTACCACGCTGGCTTTTACGGCCTGCGAAAACTACGACGCCGACAACCACAAGTTCGACAACGCCGTCTACCTCGACGTGTCGAAGACCAGCGAGGTGCAGCCTATGACGTTCAGCAATACAGCCCCCACGATCGACAGACTGCTGCAGGCGACACTGGCTTACCCGGCGGGGAGTGACGTTTCGGTAGCGATCTCGGTCGATCCGTCGCTCGTGACGACCTACAACTCCCGCTACGGCACTTCCTGGCCGATGCTCGACCCGAAGTACTACTCTCTTTCGACCGAGGATGTGACCATTCCGGCAGGCAAGACCGTATCGGAGGTCGTGACGTTGCAGCTCAAAGAGCTGACGGGCGAGGGCGGCGAGCAGACCGGCGCGCTCCCCATCGACGAAACCTACCTGCTGCCCGTGCGTATCGACTACGCGTCGCTACCGGTGCTGAACGGCTCGTCGGTAGCCTACTATGTCGTGAAGCGCTCGTCGGCAATCACCGTCGCCGCGCAGCTCACCAATAACTGGATCAACTTCCCGACGCTCGACAAGTACAGTCCCGGCAGTCAGGCCTTCAACGGACTTACCGCCATGACCTACGAAGCGCTGATCTACATCGACGAATTCTCGACCACCGCCAGCATTTCGTCTGTTATGGGCGTTGAGCAGTATCTGCTGCTGCGCATCGGCGATGTGAGTTTCGAGCGCCAGCAGTTGCAATTCGACGGTTCGGGGCCATGCGCCATGTTCGCCAAATTCCCGGCGAACGACCCCATGAAGAGTCTCGAAAGCGGCAGGTGGTACCATGTAGCCTGCACCTACGACCAGAATACGCGCACCGTGCGTATCTATGTCGACGGCAAGATCCAGAGCGAAGCTACCGGAGTGGGCGTTCCCCTGCCGGTCGAGAAGAACCGCATCAATCTGGCCATGCGCGCACTCTATGACCTCTGGTACAACGCTGCAAACAAGGCGCAGTATGAGACCGACGACAAGCCCTACAACACCTTCGGCGACGCCTACCAATTCTTTATCGGCCGCTCGTACGACGACACTCGTCCGCTGAACGGCAAGATCGCCGAGGCGAGGGTATGGTCGGCTGCGCGCACTCCCGAACAGATTTGGGAGAATATGTACGGTATCGACAACCCGCAGAGCGATCCTACCCTTGTGGGTTACTGGAAGTTCAACGAGGGCAAGGGCAATGTGATCGAGGATTACTCACAGTACGGCAATGACGGTGTGGCAAATTCCGACATCATCTGGCCGGACGGTATCGAAGTTCCGAAAATTAACGAAGAAGACAATTAAGCCATGAAAACGATGAATCTTAAAAACGGATTAATAATCCTCTTCTGCGCGGCAGCGTTAGCGGGCCTCACGGCCTGCGACGCCGACCTCGTGGAACGGACGGGAGGTAAACAGCCCGACAAGGAGGGGCTGGAAAATACCTACGGAAAGCTGCGCAGCAGCAATTCGGCCACCAACTCGGTCGGGATGCTTCTGAACGAGGGTGGAGGCTCCTCGTCGGATAACTTCTACTATCAGCTCACCAAGCCCGCCCCGGGCACCCTGACGCTCGAGGCCGAGGTAGACCCCGAACTGCTGGATGCCTATAACCAGGCTGCCGGAATGGAGCGCACACTGCTTCCCGAGGCCAACTACGAATTTCCCGACGGCAAGACACTCTCGATGGCTTCGGGCAAAGAGCATTCGCAGCCTCTGCGGATCCGGTTCCTGGCCGACGGGCTCGCCCCGGGAGAGTATGCGCTCCCCATTGCAGTCGAGAACGCAGCAGTGGGCACCACGCCCCAGGTACTCTACTACAATATTACGATCCGCCAGCCGCAGCCCGGTGACCGTGAACTGCTCAAGGAGGACATATTCTTTGTGTTCTACATCAATACCAGCGAGTATGATCCCCGGATAGTCACGGATTATTATGCGCAAAAAACACAGGGCCTCCGACCTGTCATAGAGGTGTGGTATCGTACCCTCGGCAATATCGTCAATCTGCGTACGGTAATGCTCGATTATGACGACGCCTCGGGCCGCGCCCTGCTGAATCTCGGCAAGGATATGCGCTATATACTCGACAACAGGGTGAAATATATCCTGCCGATACAGGACGCCGAACGCAAGGTCTGCCTCTGCATAGAGGGCGGCGGCAAAGGACTCGGATTCTGCAATATGAACGACGCGCAGATCGCCGACTTCGCGGCGCAGGTCAAAACCGCGATCGAAGAGTACGGTCTCGACGGCGTGAACCTCTGGGACCGCAACTCGGGTTACGGCAAGGAAGGGATGCCGGCCGTGAACACCACCTCCTATCCCAAGCTTATCGTAGCCCTGCGCGAAGCGCTCGGAGCGGATAAGCTCGTGACGGTCGTCGACCATATGGAACCTACCGAATACTTCTGGGATACCGCAGCTACTGGTGGCATCGAGGTCGGAGAGTATATCGACTATGCATGGTCGGGCTACTGCAGCAAAACGGAAAAGACCCAGATCGTCGATCCGTGGCATCCCGGTGGAACATCTGTATCGGCTTATACGCGCAAACCTATTGCGGGGCTTGATCCCTCGAAATACGGTTGTATAAATATGGCTTGGTACAAACGAACTGATATAACACTAAATGATCCGGGCCATATTCGCACTTGGAGGCTTGCGGGACTTAAGCAAAACAACATACTGGTAACCGAAGATCTGATTACCGTCGTGCAAGGGCCATACGAAGGTGTGTTAGCATCGCAAATTTACCTAATGTACATGTGCTTTTCAGATGACGGATGGGATGCATATATTTCGTCACCGTATAACTTTGCCTTTATCGAAAGCTTCTTGAGCTTCGACCCCAATGTCGGCAGAACATACGTAAAATGGTTTAAAGACTGGTAAATATATTTAACAGATAAAAATCGGATCCGGATATACATCTCACTCTCTCTCATTGTTTTATTAATTAAAACCTTAAAAACTTTTAATATTAAAATTTCGAAAAATATGAAAGAGACTATTAAAACATTGGCCGCTCTGTTTATCGGAGCAATATTTATGTTGGCATGCCAGCAAGTCGAAGAACCCCTGGGAGACTCTTCTGCAGCACCGAAAACCCGTGCCTATGGTGACAAGACGCCGGTAGTGGCCGTCTATGTCGAAACCAACGACACCAATCCTCTCAATGCAGGCGCTTATTACATGAGCAATGCTCAACCGCCTGAATGCGATACGGTCATGATCGACATCGTAGAGTTATTCGCCGCCAATATCCACAAGGAAACAGTAGGCGGCCAGGTTCGCCCGACACTCTACCTCAACGACAAGTTGACGCGGGTGCTCGAGCCGGATCCTGTAACAGGGGAATGGGGCTACGAACACTTTGTGGAGCCTCTGCAGGCCAAGGGTATCAAAGTGGTGCTGACGATATTGGGCGACTGGCAGGATATCGGTTTATCCTCCATGACCGCTCCCCAGACCACCCAGTTCGCCGCAATACTCAATTATGTCGTTAACCGCTACGGTCTCGACGGTATAGGTTTCGACGACGAGTATAACGGTCCGGGTGAGACAGTCAGGACCGCCTCCTACGGCGAGAACATCTCCAAACTCCGTGCGTTGATGGGGAACGATAAGTTGATCACCGTGTTCGACTGGGGTCGCGCCTACGATATCAGCCAGACCGACTGTGGGCTTGTCAATTATGGATATGCAGGACCGGTCGGCACCAACACATGGCAGTCCGCGGGATTCTGGCCACATAACTACCTGGACCCCGAACAATGGTCACCGGTGGCTTACCAACTCGGCACTCCGTACAATGACACGATGCTTGATGCTGTACAGACACGGGCAGCTCAAGCCGCAGGCGCTGATAACGGCGCTCTTATGGGCTTCAACCTGCGCCGCAGCGGAGACGTAGATCCCCAGCCCGTATTGGACAGACTGGCCAAAGGGGCATACGGTGCCGACACGGTAGTGGTCTGCGGGCCCAGCAACCTGACACGGGATTGGCCGGAGATTAGCACCGGTTACACGATCACGTATGACGACACGCTTTAACAGGCAGCTAATGGAATATTGGTTTAAGTTTTAAGTGATGGTTACACCAATCGCTAACCCGATGAGAGAGAATAAATAAACGACCGGGATGTATGTCTGCCGAATATTCGCATTTTTAAGTTTTGATCAACAAATCTACAATCCATAACCCGCATACGCGTTTCGGCGCGTATGCGGACTCTTTTTGAAGTAACACGACTTGTAAAAATCTTAATTGTGATACAGTTTTGAAGTTAGAGCGTTTGCATTGTTGCAGCCGAGGGCGTTTACCTTGCATAATGCTGCCTGGAATAGATAGTGGGCAGAAGTATTAACACAATCTGACTGACTGGTAGAAGAAAGCGATTTACGGCGGAACCGCATAATGCAAAAAAAAGGGCCTCCGAGAGAGACCCTTTGAGCGGAAAACGAGACTCGAACTCGCGACCCCAACCTTGGCAAGGTTGTGCTCTACCAACTGAGCTATTTCCGCACACTATATAATTTTCAGCCCAAAGTAGGAGCGGGTTATCCAAGAGTAGCCGAGCTGCAAATCAACAACGGCGCTCCCCGCGGCTGCATACCGAAACATCGGTTTCGGGACTGCAAATATAAATCTAAAAAATTATTTTGCAAAATTTTCAGACCGAAAAAGAGAGCGGCAAGGGCAAAAGAAGCACAAAAAAATCCCCAACCTGCAGAGGTCGGGGATTTTCTATGGATATGCCGGAATGCCGCGGAATAATCCCGCGGCCCGGCGGCGGTAATTAGCGGATCTTGAAGCCCTCGTCGGCGCGGGCCGGAATCTCCATCTTGGCATAGATGCCGTCCTCGAGTTTCTTGCGCACCGACTTGAACGCCTCGATTGTGTACTTCACATCCTCGAGCGTATGAACGGCCGTGGGGATAACGCGCAGGATGATCTCGCCTTTGGGGATTACGGGGTAGATGACCATCGAGCAGAAGATACCGTGGTTCTCGCGCAGGTCGACCACCAGGTTCGTTGCCTCCGGGATACCGCCCTTGAGGAACACGGGGGTCACGGGCGAGTTGGTCACACCGATATTGAAGCCGTTCTCGACCAGGCCTCCCTGCATGGCACGGACAACCTTCCAGAGGTTCTCCTGCAGCTCGGGGTGGTTGCGGATAAGCTCGATACGCTTCAGCGCACCGATAACCATAGGCATCGGAAGCGACTTGGCATAGAGCTGCGAGCGCATATTATAGCGCAGCAGGTTGACCAGCCAGCGGGGACCTGCTACGAACGCGCCGATACCGGCCATCGACTTGGCGAAGGTATTGAACAGCACGTCGACACCCTCCGATACGCCGAAGTGGTCGGCCGTACCTGCGCCGCCCTTACCCATCGTACCGAAGCCGTGAGCGTCGTCGACCAACAGACGGAACGAGAACTCCTTCTTCAGCGCGACGATCTCGTCGAGCTTACCTAGGTCGCCCTTCATGCCGAACACACCCTCGGTGATGACCAGAACACCTCCGCCCTGCTCCTCGGCCAGATCGGTGGCGTGCTGCAGCTGCAGGCGCAGCGAGTCGAGGTCGTTGTGGCCGAATACGAAGCGCTTGCCCTTGTGCATGCGCAGACCGTCGATGATGCAGGCGTGAGCCTCGGCGTCGTAGACGACAACATCGCGCGGCGTCAAAAGGCAGTCGATGATCGAAATCATGCCCTGGTAGCCGAAGTTGAGCAGGAAGGCATCCTCTTTACCCACGAATTCTGCCAGCTCGCGCTCCAGACGCTCGTGGTAGACCGTCTGGCCGCTCATCATGCGCGCACCCATCGGGGCGGCCATACCGAACTGGGCAGCACCCTCGGCGTCGGCCTTGCGCACCTCGGGATGGTTGGCCAGACCGAGGTAGTTGTTCAGGCTCCAGTTGAGCATCTCCTTACCGCGGAAACGCATGTGGGGACCGATATCGCCCTCGAGTTTAGGGAAAGCATAGTAGCCATGTGCGTACGACATGTACTGACCAATGGGGCCGCCGGCGTTCTTCTCCAAGCGGGCAAAAATATCAACCATATTATTATAGATTTAAGTTTATATTCGTGTTACGGACCTGCAAAAATAGAAAATCATTTTTATCCTTCAAAATTAGGGGCTTTTTATTCGGCCGTGATACGTATTAATACTTATTTTGAATGATGCGAAATAGGGCCAGTTAGGGAGCAAGCAAGCTTTAGGGGATAGCAGTGGAGTTCGTTTTCAGGCCGCAGCTCGCGGAGGAGTGATTGCAGCGCAGCAAAAGCAGGCCTCCGCGGGGTGGAGCTGCGGTCTGCCGACAGGCTCTGCAAGCCTCTCGAAAAGCAACCCACAGGACTATTCCCTGCCAGACACTCTAATTCCCTGTCCACAGCTCTGCCTCCGGTCGATCTCGTCAACGATGACCGCCACCGCGCCGTCGCCCGTGACGTTGGTCGCCGTGCCAAAGCTGTCCATGGCGATATAGGTGGCTATCATAAGCCCCAGAAGCGTTTCGTCGAAGCCTAACATCGACTCCAGAAGTCCCAGCGCCGCCATGATCGCGCCGCCCGGAACGCCCGGAGCGGCGACCATCGTGATACCCAGCAGGAAGATGAACCCCGTGAACACGCCCGGCGAATAGTCGAGCCCCGCAATCATCGACACGGCAAGCGCGCAGGCCACGATCTTCATTGTCGAGCCCGAGAGGTGTATCGTAGCGCAGAGCGGGATGACGAACGACGCGATTTCGGGACGCACGCCTATCTTCAAAGTCTGGGCCAGCGTCACGGGGATCGTCGCGGCCGACGACTGGGTTCCGAGAGCCGTTACATAGGCTGTGAGCATCGTGCGGAGCATCTTCAAAGGGTTTTTACGCGCCACAATGCCTGCGAGCGAGAACTGTATAAGCAGTAGGATGACGGTCATGGCGAAAATCACGACGATGAGTTTGACGAAGACGCCCAGCACGCTCACCACCTGCCCCGACTGCGCCAGCGAGGTGAAAATGCCGAAGATATAGAATGGCAGCAGCGGAATGATAACGCCCGAGATCGTGCGTCCGATGATCTCGCGAAAATCGTCCATCACGCCTTTGAGTTTTACGCTGCCCACGTAAGCCATACCCAGGCCCAGTACGAAGGCCAGCACCAATGCCGACATCACGCCGAACAGCGGAGGCATTTCGATCGTGAAATAGGGCGCGAGAGCAACCTCGGCACCGACCGGCACCACGGCCTCGGAGCCTGCTAATAGCCTCGGAAAAATCGCGAGACCCGTGAAATAGGTTCCGAAGCCCGAGAAGAGCGTAAAGGCATAGGCCAGGGCTGCCGTTATGGCAAGCATGCGGCCCGCATTGCGGCCAAGGTCGGCGATTCCCGGGGCCACCAGACCGAGGATCAGGAGAGGGATCGTGAAACCCAGCAGTTCGCCGAATATGGCATTGAACGTCAGAGCGATGCGCGCAACCCACTGCGGCAGGAAAAGGCCGCAGGCGATACCCAGCATGATGGCTACGACGACGCGCGGAAGAAGTCCGAACCGGAATTTCATATCGAGATGATTTTTGTAAAGATAGGAATTATTTTGATTCGGGCTTACAAAAACGGGAAGAGCTTCACAGGATATTGATCACACGTTCTTCGGCTTGCGAAAGCGAGCCGGCTATCCGCCGCGAGCTGCAGCCTGAACCCGACATACCGTTATCGGGAGCACAAAAAAAAGAGGAGGACCCATCAGCCCTCCTCCCCATATATTTATATTGCAGTATGTTATTTATCCTGCCAGATCAGCGCCGAAGCACCGAGGATCGCGGCGTTCTTGCCCTGAATACCGCTCGGGAGCAGCTTCACCTTGTTCTTGAATACGAAGAGCATATTTTCCTCCATGTACCACTGCGTGGGTTCGAAGATCAGTTTGCCGGCCTTCGAAAGTCCGCCGAAGAGGAATATAGCCTCGGGTGAAGTGATCGTCACGGCGTCGGCCAGCGCGCGGCCCAGCATTTCGCCCGTGAAGCGGTATGCCTCTAAAGCGATCGGGTCGCCCTGCTCGGCGGCGGCCGATATCATCGAGGCGTCGAAGTCGTCGAAAGCCACGCTGCGCAGCTTGCTCGGAGCATTCATTTTTGCCATCAGTTCGAACGCCGTGCGTTTGATACCCGTAGCCGAAACATAGGTTTCGAGACAGCCCTTACGACCGCAGCCGCACTCGCGTCCGCCGTTGCGCTCGACCGTCACATGGCCGAACTCGCCGGCGAAGCCGTCATGGCCGTAGATCATCTCGCCGTTGGCAACGAAGCCCGAACCCAGACCCGTACCCAGCGTTACCATCATGAAATCTCTCATACCCTTGGCATTACCGTAGACCATCTCGCCGATCGTAGCGGCATTGGCGTCGTTGGTGATGAGCGTCTTCACGCCGTTGAGGCATTTCGAAACGTCGGCGGCAAGCTGGAAGATGCGGCGCGATTCGTCCTGTTTCTTGTCTCCCTCGCTGAATTTCCAGAGGTTGGCGGGCGTTTCAACCGTACCTTTATGGTAGTTGGCATTGGGTGCGCCGATACCGATGCCTACGAGCTCGTAATCGAACGAAACACTATCTGCAAGTGCTTTCATCGACTGGCAGAGGTCGTCGACATAAGCCGGATAATCCTCCACAAAGGGGTATTTTTTTGTCGAGATGACCGATTCGGCATAGAGGTCGCCGTTCTCATCCACAAGGCCGAAAGCGGTGTTGATACCGCCGATGTCCACGCCGATAGCGAGTTTTTTCATATTTCGATAAAGTTAAGGTTGATCTTCGTTCTTCGTTTTCTCCGCTCGGCAAAACAAAATTTGCTTTTTCGATTTGCGCTCACTTATCGAAAACGTTTTCGTTTTATTCTGTCAAAGTTAGTCCAAAATTCGGCTACTCCAAACTTTTTTCCTAATTTTGGAACAAAATACGCACAAAATACGACATCGACATCATGTATACAAACGAGCAATTGTTATCGGCCATCGAGAACTACCTGGCACAAGCCGAAATCCCCGCCGAGCCCGAACGGCTCTACGCCCCCATCGGCTATTCGCTCGCCGGCGGCGGCAAGCGCCTGCGTCCCATGCTGCTGCTGCTTGCCAACGGCATATTCAACGAGCGTCCGGAGCAGGCGCTGCCCGCCGCCGCAGCGGTCGAAGTGTTCCACAACTTCACGCTGCTCCACGACGACATCATGGACAACGCCGCCGTACGCCGCGGAAAACCCTCGGTGCATGCCAAGTGGGGCCAGAACGTGGCCATTCTCTCGGGCGACGCAATGCTTATCTATGCCTACAAGCTGCTGGCCGAAGCTCCCGCCGCGCTGCTGCCGCAGATACTCTCGACGTTCAATTCCATGGCGTTAGAGGTATGCGAGGGGCAGCAATACGACATGGACTTCGAGCAAAAGCAGAAGGTTTCGGTCGTGGAATATATGAATATGATCGAGCTCAAAACCTCGGTTCTGCTGGCCGGCGCAGTGACCATAGGCGCGTTGCTTGGCGGGGCTCCCGAGGAGGACTGCCGCAAGTTGCGCCGCTTCGCAATCGAGCTGGGGCTCGCGTTCCAGCTGCAGGACGATCTGCTGGACAGCTACGGCGACGAGCGTCTGGGCAAAGCCATCGGCGGCGACATACTGGAGGGCAAGCAGACCTATCTGATGATTACGGCCATGAGCCGCGCCGGCGAGACCGCACGCGAGATACTCCGCACGACACATCTCGACGCCACGAAAACCGACTGCGAGAAGATCGCCGCCATAAAAGGCATCTACGACAGTCTCGACGTTCCGCATCTGGCCGAGCAGCAGATCTCGGTGCGTTTCGAACGCGCGCTGTCGATCCTCGACACCCTTTCGGTCGAACATTCGCGCACAGAGCGAATGCGCGAATATGCCGAGAGCCTGATCGACCGCAAAAACTAAACGTAAAGCGCATGAAACGCCTCTCTCCTATAATCATAGGAATATTTATGCTGGGCAGTACCATGGCCCAACAATCTGTTCAGCCGAAAAAATCTCCCGATCTGTCGCTCGACAAACTGAAACAGAAAGATATTTCGCAGCTTTGGATCGGTGCGATTCCGCTGATCGACAGAGAGGACACCTTGAAATTGGAGTGGGTCGAGCGACCCGACCCGATCGGATATATCGGAAAGGATTTCAAGCGGTTTTATATCCATACAGGCAAAATATGCCGCTCCGCCGGAAATCCGTTATGTTACGAATTAGCGGGCGAAACCCGCACGGGCGATAATATTTGCGCTTTCGAAGGCGAGCTGCATATAGACTCGCTGCAACCCTATCAGGACAACGGGTTCGACGTCTGGGGCGGAATCTATTCCGGCTGGCGTATCAACGGGCATTATGTGTTGCGGGAAAATCCGGAAAACAATGGATCCGGGGTACTGGAAGGCATCCACACATTAGATATTGCCGCCGACATGCAAGGCAATATATATTATGACACGATGTACCTTGTAGCCGACGGCTATTCCAACAGCCAGTGGAAAGGCACGTGGCGCAGCTACAAAACCGGAGCGGCAAAGCCCTGCAACTGGGGCGATTTCCGTATTCCCGACAGCCGACAGCTCGATAGCGGATGCGGTCTTTTCATTCCGGACGAAAAGTACCGGAAAAACGGATGGCAGAGCTACTACGACGCCGACGGCCAGCCAAACCAAAACCCAGGCACCAAAGCCGCACAGGACGAAGAGTCGCGGCGCTGGTGGATATACTCATATTAAACAGACGAAATGCAACGCAAAGATATAGAGATCATGGCCCCCGTGGGGTCGTACGAAGCCCTCGCCGCAGCAATCAACGCCGGGGCGGACGCTGTTTACTTCGGGGTCGGGAAACTCAATATGCGCTCGGCTTCGGCGGCCAATTTTACGTTGGACGACCTCGCCAGGATCGTCGCCACAGCCCGCCAGGCGGGCGTAAAAACCTATCTCACGGTCAACACCATCGTCTATGAAGACGAGCTGCAGGCCGTGCATGAGGTCATCGACCATGCAAAAACGGCAGGCATCGACGCCATAATAGCATCTGATTTCGCGGCCATTCTCTACGCCCGCCGCGTAGGTGTAGAGGTGCATATTTCGACCCAGTGCAACATCACCAACTCCGAGGCCGTGAAGTTTTTTTCGCAATGGGCCGACACGGTGGTTCTGGCGCGCGAGCTGACCTTGGAGCAGATCGGGAAGGTCCACCGCGAAATCACAGAAAACGATATCCGCGGACCGCGCGGCGAGCTGGTCGAGATCGAGATGTTCGCCCACGGAGCGCTCTGCATGGCCATTTCGGGCAAGTGTTACCTCTCGGCGCACGAAGCAAACTGCTCGGCAAACCGCGGCGCATGCCGACAGCTGTGCCGCCGCAGCTACACCCTGACGGACAAGGAGACCGGAGCGGAGTTCGACACCGACGGCCGCTACATACTCTCGCCCAAGGATCTCTGCACGATCGATTTTCTCGATACGTTTCTGGCCGCGGGCGTCCGCGTGCTGAAGATCGAGGGCCGCGCACGAGGCGCCGAATATGTGAAGCGCACGGTCGAATGCTACGACGCGGCGCTGCGGGCGATCGAGGAGGGAACATACACCCCGGAGTTCGCTGCGGGGCTCAAAGAGCGCCTTGCAACCGTTTTTAACCGCGGTTTCTGGGAGGGTTACTATGCCGGCCGCCCCGTCGCGGAATACAGTGAGCACTACGGTTCGGCCGCCACACAGCGTAAGGTCTATGTGGGCAAGGTCGTAAACTTCTATAAGAAAATATCGGTGGCCGAGGTATTGGTCGAGGCTACGCCTCTGGCCGTGGGCGAGGAGATATTCTTCATGGGCCCCACCACCGGAGTCGCCGAACAGCCCCTCACGGAGCTCCACGGCCCCGACGGCGAGGTGGTGAACGAAGCCTTGCAGGGCCAGCTCTGCGCAATCCGCACGCCGGGGCTTATACGCCGCGGGGATCAGTTGTATAAGTTCGTGCCCGACGGCGCGGAATCTAAATAGGTGCCAAGTATGCGGCGGGTATTCTGACGGGCGTTTCGGCCTGCAAAGCGGGCCGGCGGGCCGCAGCTCCGCCCTGCGGAGGCCCGCTCTCTGCTGCGCGACGAGCATGCCCCCGCGAGCTACGGCTCGAAATCGACAAATTACACACCTCCTCTGGTAACACCTGCGTCCCACACCTGCACCGCCACCACAATCGCGGCTGCATATTTGCATACAACCAAAGGTAAAAACCCGGCAACAAACGACCCGACACAATCGTTATAGACCTGCGAATTAGTCGATTTCACCTATTATTAAGATTTTTTGAAAATTTATTGTTAATTTTTTCACAAGTCTAAAAGTTTTAATACCTTTGTGCCGTCTAATTCCGCGCGGACGAAAAACCGCGGTCCGACAGGGGCGATCCGGCGGCCGAAATGCGGCCGAGAACCGGGCAGGAATGCAGAGTGGCAAATAAAGACCGGCGGCAGAGATGCAGCGGAAAACCGGACGAGGGAGGAGTAGAACCAAACCCGCAGCCGGGCGGAAAACCGGACTGGAATCGGGGCCTCGTAAAAAAGGAAACTCTAAACCAGGCCTGCAACAAAAAGGGGCATCGGAAACAAATCCGGGCCTGCAATGAAAAAGAGGAAGCGGGAAGCCCCCACCCCGAACCAAACAAGGAGATGTTTTAAATTATAATAAAATCTTAAGTTATGAACAAAATGGATTTGACCAAGTACGGTATCACGGACGCAACCGAGATCGTGTACAACCCCTCGTACGACGAGCTGTTTAAAGAGGAGACAAAACCCGGACTCGAAGGTTTCGAGAAGGGCCAGGTAACCGAGATGGGTGCCGTGAACGTTATGACCGGCGTTTACACCGGCCGTTCGCCCAAAGACAAGTTCTTCGTGATGGACGAGACGACCAAGGATACCCTCTGGTGGACGTCGGATGAGTACAAGAACGACAACAAGCCCGTAACCAAAGCTGCATGGGCCGAGCTCAAGAAGATCGCTACCGAGGAGCTCTCGGGCAAGAAGCTCTATGTCGTCGACACGTTCTGCGGCGCTAACGAGAACACCCGCCTCAAAATCCGCTTCATCATGGAGGTTGCATGGCAGGCTCACTTCGTAAAGAATATGTTCATCCGTCCGACCGACGCTGAACTCGCAACATACGGCGAACCCGATTTCGTGGTTCTCAACGCTTCGAAGGCGAAGGCCACCAACTTCAAGGAGCTGGGTCTGAACTCGGAGACCGCCGTTGTCTTCAACCTCACCGAGAAGATGCAGATCATCCTCAACACCTGGTACGGCGGCGAGATGAAGAAGGGTATGTTCTCCTACATGAACTACCTGCTTCCGCTTCAGGGCATCGCCTCGATGCACTGCTCGGCCAACACCAACAAGGCCGGCGAGACGGCTATCTTCTTCGGTCTGTCGGGAACTGGCAAGACCACCCTTTCGACCGACCCCAAGCGTGAGCTTATCGGCGACGACGAGCACGGCTGGGACGACGACGGCGTATTCAACTTCGAGGGCGGCTGCTACGCCAAGGTTATCGACCTCTCGAAGGAGAACGAGCCCGACATCTGGAACGCTATCCGCCGCGACGCGCTGCTGGAGAACGTAACGGTTGACGCAAACGGCAAGATCGACTTCAAAGACAAGTCGGTAACCGAGAACACCCGCGTATCGTACCCGATCTACCACATCGACAACATCGTTAAGCCCGTGTCGAAGGCTCCGGCTGCCAAGAAGGTTATCTTCCTTTCGGCCGACGCATTCGGCGTGCTGCCTCCGGTTTCGATCCTCACTCCCGAGCAGACCAAATACTACTTCCTTTCGGGCTTCACCGCCAAGCTGGCAGGAACGGAGCGCGGCATCACCGAGCCCACGCCGACCTTCTCGGCTTGCTTCGGCGCGGCATTCCTCTCGCTCCACCCCACCAAGTACGGTGAGGAGCTGGTGAAGCGCATGAAGCAGTCGGGTGCAACCGCCTACCTCGTGAACACGGGTTGGAACGGCACCGGCAAGCGCATCTCGATCAAGGACACGCGCGGTATCATCGACGCGATCCTCGACGGTTCGATCGACAAGGCCGCTACCAAGCAGATGCCGATCTTCGACTTCAAGGTTCCCACGGCTCTTCCCGGCGTAGATCCCGCGATCCTCGACCCCCGCGACACCTATGCTAACGCAGCAGACTGGGACGTTAAGGCCGAAGACCTCGCAGGTCGCTTCGTGAAGAACTTCGCCAAGTTCACCGGCAACGACGAAGGCAAGAGCCTCGTAGCCGCCGGCCCGAAGACGAAATAATCACACTCTGTAAAAGTAAAGCCCGGACTCTTTCTCGAGTCCGGGCTTTACTTTTACAGAGCAATTAAAAATGGTAATGATGCCAAAATTAGTAAGAACACAAAACTGCCGTTGGGCCAACCATTTTTCCCGCAGGCAATTTTTAATTTTTCATTCTTAATTACCAAAAAGAGCGGCTGAATGCCGCTCTTTTTTGGTTTTACACCGTCATGATCTCCTTCTCCTTCTTATCCAGCGCCTCGTCCAGAAGTTTAGAAAACTTCTCGAGCAACTTTTGGGTCTGGGTTTCGCCATCCTTCGACTCATCCTCGGGCATACCCTCTTTTTGGGCCTTTTTGAACGCCTCGACCGCATCGCGGCGAGCGTTGCGCAGGCTGATGCGGGCAGTTTCGGCCTCGCCGCGCACCTGCTTCACGAGGTCCTTACGGCGCTCCTCGGTGAGCGGGGGTATCGAAAGGCGGATCTGCTCGCCGTTATTCGAAGGCGTGAGACCGATATTGGAGTCGATGATCGCCTTCTCGATGGGACGCAGCATGTTCTTGTCCCACGGTTGGATGATGATGGTTTTGGCATCGGGTACGGTGACACTCGCCGCGCCCGAAACCGGCACGGACGAGCCGAAATAGTCGACCATAACGCCATTGAGTGCATTGGGCGACGCCTTGCCGGCACGCACGTTGAGGAGTTCCTCTTCGAGGTGATCGATAGCCTTCCGCATTCGGTCGGAAGCTTCGCTTAAAATCGTCTTGGTATCCATAGTGTCAATATTTTATTCGAGAATTTTTTCGATGGTTTCGATCAGGGCGTCGAACTCCTCGGGTTCGTAGCCCATGGTCGCCAGCACGACCTTACCGTCCTTGCCGATCAGGAAGTTGCGGGGGATATAGTTGGTAGCGTAGAGGTTATAGATCGCCTGCTCATGGTCGAGACCCACAGGGAAGATATATCCCATCTTGTCGAGGAACTCCCCTACGGCCTGGCGGGTTTCGCCCCTCGAAACGGGCAGGAAGATGAAATCGCGGCCCGAAAAGCGCTCGATGAGCTCGGTCTCCACGCGCGACAGCTCCTCGCGACACGGCGGGCACCACGTGGCCCAGAAGTTGAGCAGCACGACCTGATCGCGCAGGTCGGAGAGCGCGACGCGGGAGCCGTCGAACATCTCGACCGTGAAATCGGGAGCCGTATCGCCCTCGCGGACAAGGGTCGTCTGTTCGAATTCCGACGATGCTTTCTTGGTGCGGTTGCCGCACGAGGGCATCAGAAATACCACGGCGAGGGCAGCGGCGGCGACCGCCAACATTACACCTGATTTATTCTTTGCCATAATCTTATTGTTTTACAAGTGTTCCGATCTTTTCGCCAGCCAGTACCTTTCCCAGATTACCGGGGGTATCCATATCGAAAACTATGATCTCCAGGCCGTTCTCCTTGCAGAGCGTGAAGGCCGTGAGGTCCATGATCTTGAGGCCGCGTTTGTAGACCTCGTCGAACGATATCTCGTCGAACTTCGTAGCCGAGGGGTCCTTTTCGGGATCGGCGGTGTACACTCCGTCGACCCGCGTACCCTTGAGCATCACCTGGGCCTCGATCTCGATGCCGCGCAGGGCCGAAGCCGAATCGGTGGTGAAATAGGGGTTCGATGTGCCGCCGCCGATGATGACCACATAGCCCGCCTCGAGGTATTCGATGGCCTTGGCTTTAGAAAAATACTCGCCGATGGGCTCCATGCGTATCGAGGTCAGTACCTTGGCTTTCACGCCATTGTCCTCGAGCGCCGATTGCAGCGCCAGCGAGTTGATGATCGTGGCCAGCATACCCATCTGGTCGCCCTTTACTCTGTCGAAACCTTTTTTGGCGCCCGTCAGACCGCGGAAGATATTGCCGCCGCCGATGACGATGCCCACCTGCACGCCCGAAGCCTGAACGGCCTTGATCTGCTCGGCGTAGGAGTGGAGCACCTCGGGCGAAAGTCCGTATTTCTGTTCGCCCTGCAGCGACTCTCCGCTCAATTTGAGGAGTATTCTGTTGTATCTCATACCAATATGTTGTTATCGTAACGCGAAGATAGCTATTTTTTTGAAAAAATAAGTTTTTGACGGGCGGCCGCAGGCAAAATATCTACGGAAGAGCGAAAGTGAACGACAAGGGATAGTGGTCGGAGATATACGGCGCGCCGTAATCGCCGCGCAGCACACGCAGCCCCGGGGCTATCACGTTGCGGCAGAAGATATGGTCGATGACGATATTGCCCGGGGCCGAGCCGAAGCCGTTGAACGTTCCGGCGTGGTCGGTGGGGGTCGAGATTTCGCGCGCAATGGCCGAAACCGACTTCAGAGGATCGAAGATCGCATCCGAAATGTCGGAGTTGAGGTCGCCGCCCGCGACGACCGTCGCATCGACGGGAAGGCTCGAGATATAGTCGGCGAGCATAAGCGCCGATTGGCGGCGCGCGATCTCGCCCATATGGTCGAAATGGGTGTTGAGGAAATAGAAGCTCTTGCCGGTCGATTTCTCGCGCAGGTGGGCCCATGTGACCGTGCGGCGGCATGCCGCGTCCCAGCCTTTCGACACCTCGGCAGGAGTTTCGCTCAACCAGAAGGTCCCCGAATCGAGTGCCTCGAAGTAGTCGGCGCGGTAGAAGACGGCCATAATTTCGCCGCCGTGTTTGCCGTCGTCGCGGCCGGCACCTACCCATTTGAACTGCGGGCAGTTTTCGGCGATGAAATCCACCTGGTCGATCAGCCCCTCCTGGACGCCCAGCACCGAGGGGCTCTCACGCTCGATCATATTGAGCACCGCTTCGCGGCGGTTCGACCAGCGGTCGGGCCCGTCTTTGAGCGCCGCGCTGCTCAAGCGAAGGTTGAAAAATATGGTTTTAACCTCGCCGTCGGGCATCGTGTAGGCGATATCGCGGGGTTGTTGGGCGCAGGAGAGCATACCTGCAAGCAGGACGACCAAGGTCGCAAAACGCAGAAGGTGTTTCATGGAATAGTGTGGTTTTAGCTGTATACCACAAATATAGCAATTTTCACCCGTCCGCCATATAAGCAGACAAGAAAAACTGCACGAGTTTGCCAAAAATTATTATCTTTGTAGTCCAATGACATTTCAGGACTACGAACTTCTGCGCAAAGTGGACTCCCCCGACGACATCAAAAAACTGTCGCCCGAGGAGCTGCGCACCTACTGCGACAGCGTGCGCCGCTACATCATCGACGAATGCTCGGTCAACCCCGGACACCTGGCCTCGAGCCTCGGTACGGTGGAGCTGGCTGCGGCGCTACACTACGTCTACAACACTCCCGACGACAAAATAGTCTGGGACGTGGGACACCAGACCTATCCCCACAAGATTATGACCGGCCGCCGCGCCGCATTCACCACCAAGCGTCGCAAGGACGGCATCAGCGGGTTTCCGCGCATGGATGAGAGCCCCTACGACGCGTTCGGCGGAGGGCACGCCTCGGTGTCGATATCGGCGGCGTTCGGCATGGCCAAAGCGGCCGAACTGCGCGGCGAGAAGCGGCATACGGTGGCGGTGATAGGCGACGGATCGATGACCGGAGGCCTTGCGTTCGAAGGGCTCAACAACGCCGGAGCAAGCAAGAAGACCGACATTCTGGTCATCCTCAACGACAACAACATGGCCATCGACCAGGCCACCGGGGCGCTGAAAGGTTACCTGCTGAAGATATCTACCTCGGTGCACTACAACCGCTTCAAGCAGCGGCTGTGGAACATCCTGTCGCACACGCCGCGCATCCTGCGCATGTGCCAGATCGCCGGCAACGCCGTGAAGCAGGGTATACTGCGCCGCAGCAATATGTTCGAGAGTATCAACTTCCGCTATTTCGGACCGGTGGACGGACACGACCTCAAGGGGCTTGTGCGTACGCTGCGCGCGTTACAGGATATCGAGGGGCCCAAGTTGCTCCACGTACTGACGACCAAAGGCAAGGGCTACCAGCCGGCCGAAGACAACCAGTCGGTATGGCATGCCCCCGGGTGTTTCGACCCCGAGACCGGCAAACGCATAAAGACGGCAAGCACAGCGGCGCGCTATCAGGACGTCTTCGGCGAGACGCTCGTCGACCTTGCGAAAGCCGATGCCCGCGTGGTGGGTGTGACGCCCGCCATGACCTCGGGTTGCTCGCTGAATATACTTATGAAGACCATGCCGGAGCGCTGTTTCGACGTCGGGATCGCCGAGGGTCACGCCGTGACTTTTTCGGCGGGACTTGCCGCGTCGGGCATGGTTCCGTTCTGCAATATCTACTCCACGTTCATGCAGCGCGCCTACGACAACGTGATCCACGACGTGGCGATCCAGGATCTGCCGGTGGTCTTCTGTCTCGACCGCGGGGGTCTGGTGGGCGAGGACGGCGTGACGCACCACGGAGTTTTCGACATGGCGGCCTTTGGGGCTGTGCCGGGGCTCATGATAGCCGCGCCCATGGACGAGAGCGAACTTCGGAACATGATGTACACCGCCCTTCATCACGGGCATCCGTTTATGATACGCTATCCGCGCGGCAATGGTCCCGGAGCCGACTGGCTCGGAGAACCGTTCACCGAAATTCCGGTGGGACGCGGGCGGAAATTGCGCGAGGGCAATGACGTCGCGGTGCTCACGATAGGCCCCGTAGGTAATTGCGCCGCAAGGGCCGCAGAGCGCGCTGCAGCCAAGGGCATCAGCGTCGCACACTACGACCTGCGCTTTGCAAAGCCGCTCGACGAGGAGCTTCTCGACGAGGTCGGACGCCGTTTCAGCCGCGTTATAACCGTCGAGGACGGAGCGCTGCGCGGAGGCGTAGGCGAGGCCGTCACGGCACTCTTCAACCGCCGGGGTTACAAGGTTTCGGTGCACTCGCTGGGTATCGGCGACAAGTGGGTTCAGCACGGAACGCCTGCCGAACTCTATGCCGAGTGCGGCTACGACGAGGAGGGTATTCTGAAGGCGATATTGGAAAAATAATGAAGGGGAGAACGATCGTTCTCCTTTTTTATTCAGAATTATATCGTTAAATGTTTCTCGGTTTGCGCAGCGAGCCCGCAGCCGCCCGGCGCGGAGGGCTGCATCTCACGTCTGCGGCATTCGACTCACCCCGCCGCCGGCTGCGGACCGAGAACCACAAAGCACCTGCGGCACAAAATCTGCTGTACGATCCGAAACTGCCGCAAAATGAAAATCACAAATCTTTTTCTATGCGCCGCGCTGCTGACCGTATGTTCAGCCTGCGCCGCCGACCGCCCGGACAATACGCCCGTCGGGTCGCTCGACCTCAACCGCTACATGGGCACCTGGTATGAGATCGCCCGCTACGACCATTCGTTCGAGCGGGGGTTGGACAGGGTGCAGGCACGGTATGAATTACAGGACGACGGTAGTGTAATTGTGCGCAACAGCGGCTACGATCCGCGAACGGGGGACACGAAGGAGGCGCAGGGCAAAGCCAAGGCGGGAAAACAGTCAGGGATGCTGCGCGTATCTTTTTTCTGGTTTTTCTATTCCGATTATATCGTCATGGAGCTGGGCCCCGGCTACCAGTGGGCACTTGTAGGCAGCAAATCGCCGAAATACCTGTGGATACTCTCGCGCACGCCGGAACTGCCCGATGAGACGCTCATCCATATTTTCAGCCTGGCAGAAAGACGCGGCTACCCGACCGACGATCTGATATTTGTGAACCAGGACCCGGAGTGACGGATCACTGTTCCGCGGCCGCCCGCTTATTGGGGAATCTGCCGAAGATAACATACGGCTTCAAGAAATTGCGCGCCTCGTCGTTGGCCGAAGAGCCGGCCCTCCGGGCTTTCGGGATCTTCGGTTTCATATCTGTTTTGTTATGCTACAGAGCAGGGAATGTCGAGGCTTTCGACACTCTGGGCGATCGTCTGCAGCTCCTCGCGTGAAACTTTTTCGAGGGTTTGACACGGTGTATCGCGGTCGAGCGAGTAGACCATGACCTGTCGGGGGCGTATTTCCTCTATCAGTTTCAGCCATGCCGAGACCTCCTCTTCGGTCGTGTTGTCGACCCTTTGACCGTTGCATTCGCCCCGCAGGAATATCGTCTGGACGATCAGTTTACCCTCGAAACGCTTCATCTGCTCCACGACCTTGCGGATCGTGTAGGCCGGGTTTTGGGGGTTATTCACCAGGCGCGCAGTGGCGTCGAAAGCCGAATCCAGCTTGAGGATATTGTTGTCCACGCACAGCAGGGCCCGGCGCACGTCGTCGCGGTGAAGCTGCGTGGCGTTGGATAGCACCGAGACTTTGGCCGCAGGGCAGAGCGCGTCGCGCAGAGCGATCGTGTCGCCGATGATGGCTTCGAATTCGGGGTGCATCGTAGGTTCGCCATTGCCCGCGAAGGTGATCACGTCGGGCGGAGTGCCCTCGGCGACCATGCGGCGGAGTTTGGCTTCGAGCAGCGTGCGGACATCCTCACGCGAGTTGAACCGTTTGGCTCCCGGGTGCTCGGCGTTCCAGCCACATTCGCAATAGATGCAGTCGAACGAGCAGAGTTTCGAATCGGCCGGAAGCAGATTCACCCCCAGCGAAAGGCCCAGACGCCGCGAGCGTACCGGGCCGAAGATTATGTCGTGGAATAGCGATGTCATAGTGCAAATGTAAGCATTTGCACTATTAAAATAAAAAATTAAGAATTAAAAATTGCCCGAATGTCATTGCGAACGAACGAATAGAGCGTGGCAAGGCTGCGGGCAAGCAAGTGCAGCGGCCGTAAAACGGCCCTGCCGGGCGAGAGCAACCAAAAGACCCCACAGAGGGATTAATCCGATGATATGCGATGCCGTGCAGGGAATCAGATTACCACGTCGGACAAAAGCCCTCTTTGCAATGATGCCAATTTTTAATTCTTAATTTTTCTTTTTTCATTTCAAAGATGTATCTTTGGTAAGATATGGCCGGATTATACTTTCATATACCTTTCTGCAAACGCGTGTGCGCCTACTGCGACTTTTATAAGAGTGTCGAGTTGGGGCGCATGGATGAGCTCGTGACGGCCATGCACCGCGAGATCGACGACCGCAGGGATTACCTTGGCGGCGAGGCGATTGCGACGCGCTATTTTGGCGGAGGCACCCCCTCGTTATGCTCGCCGGAGACCATAAAGGAGCTATTGGACCATGCGGCAGAGGTGTTCGACTGCACGCACACCGAAGAGACGACCCTCGAGGCCAATCCCGACGATCTCTCTGAAAAATACCTTGACGGCATCCGCGGGGCGGGCATCGACCGGCTGTCGATCGGCGTTCAGTCGCTCGACGACGACTGCCTGCGGCTGATGAACCGCCGCCATGACGCCGCGCAGGCCGTGAAAGCCGTAAAGGCGGCCCAGCGGGCCGGGTTCGGAAATATTACCGCCGATCTGATCTTCGGGGTGCCGGGCTTCGGCGGCGACTCGTTGCACAGGACCATCGACGGTATACTCGACATGGGCGTTCAGCATATTTCGGCATACCATTTGACAATCGAACCCGACACCGCTTTCGGCCGCCGGACAGCGCGGGGAGAGTTCCGCGCCGTGGACGAACCCACGAGCGAGGAGGAGTTTTCGAAGGTGCACGAGGCGCTGACAAGGGCCGGATTCGAGCACTACGAGGTATCGAATTTCGCCCTGCCGGGATTCCGCGCGCGCCATAACGCCGCCTACTGGCACGGAGCCAAATACCTCGGCATAGGTCCCGCGGCACACTCGTTCGACGGGTCGGAGAGACACTGGAACGTGAGCTCCGTGAGTGGTTATATAGACGGTGCGCAGGCCGAGACGGAAGTGCTCTCCGAGAGCGACCGGTTCAACGAATTCGTGATGACAAGGCTGCGCACGGCCGAGGGAGTCGATCTGGCCGAGGTCGAGAGACTATTCGGTCCCGCACGTGCCGGAAATATGCGCCGGGCGGCAGCCCCGATGCTCGACGCCGGGACGCTCCGCCAAATTGGAGGCAATACGGAAAGCCGTACCGGGGGCAATGCCGAGGGCACTCTCGGGAACAGCGCCAGGGACAATACCAGGGATAATACGGACAACAACGCCGAGGGCACTCTCGGGAACAGCGCCAGAGGCGACACCCGGAACAACACCCGGGAACGCCTCGGGAAAACCCCCGAGCCCGACACGAAAAATAGGCTTGCGATACCTCCCGAAAGGTTTTTGCTGTCCGACGCCGTGATCGAAGCCTTTTTCGAGGTGTAAAAAAGAGCATGACAGAATGTTAAGTTATTACTAAATATTTTTAATAACACACAAATAAGAGTAGTTTTATAAATATAAGTATTACCTTTGCACCGGATTTTGACGATTTTACAGGAAATTTAATAAGAATATTAAGAGATGAGCAACGCAAAAATGACCCCCGACTACCTTTTTGAGGCCAGCTGGGAGGTTTGCAACAAGGTCGGCGGCATTCACACCGTGATCGCGACCAAAGCACAGACCGCACTCCGCAAATTCAACGACCGATATATCCTCATCGGGCCCGACCTTCAGCACGAAGGCGTGAACCCCGAGTTTGAGGAGGACGCCAACCTGCTGAAGGGCTGGCGCCAGAGCCTCTACGGCGAGGGCATCCGCATCCGCGTGGGACGCTGGAAGATCAACGGCGCACCGATCGTGGTGCTGGTGGACTTCACGTCGCTGTTCCCCCGCAAGGACGAGATATTGAGCAAACTCTGGGAAGAGTACCACGTCGATTCGCTTTCGGGTCAGTGGGACTACACCGAGCCGGTGCTGTTCGGCTGGGCCGCGGGTATGGTCGTGGCGTCGTACGTCGAGAATTTCTGCTCGGCGACCGACAAGGTGGCCGCTCATTTCCACGAGTGGATGACCGCCGCCGGTGGTCTCTACCTGCGTAACAACGCACCCTACGTGTCGACGCTCTTCACCACGCACGCTACGGTCATGGGCCGCTGCATCGCGGGCAACCGTCTGCCGCTCTACAACGACCTCACGAAGTTCAACGCCGACGAGCTGGCCCGTCAGTTCAACGTCACGGCCAAGCACTCGATCGAGAAGCAGGCCGCGGCCAACAGCGATGCGTTCCTCACCGTGAGCGACATCACGGCCAACGAGTGTAAGTACCTGCTCGACCGCGAGGTCGACGGCGTGACGCCCAACGGATTCGAGAACGACTTCGTATGGACGGGCAAGGAGTACGACCAAAAGCGCTCCGAAGCACGCCGCGCGATGATCGAGGTCGCCGAGGCATGCCTGGGCAGGAAGTTCGCTTCGGACCCGCTGATCGTAGGCACCAGCGGCCGTTACGAATTCCGCAACAAGGGACTGGACATTTTCATCGAATCGCTGAAGCAGCTCGCCGCGTCGGACTCTCTCCAGCGCGAGGTGCTCGCCTATATCACCGTTCCGGCAGGCCACCGCGGCCCGCGCATCGACCTGCAGGCTCATCTGGCCGACAAGGCACAACCCATCGACGGCGGTCAGTGGAAGTTCTCGACCCATTATCTCGAGAACCAGGCACACGACCCCATCGTGAACGCCATGAACGGCAGCATCCTCACCACCGACGATTCGAAGGTCAAGGTTATCTTCGTGCCGACGTACCTCAACCAGGCCGACGGCATCTTCAATAAGAACTACTACGAGCTTCTGGTAGGCATGGACGTCACGGTATTTCCCTCCTACTACGAGCCCTGGGGATATACTCCGCTCGAGTCGGTGGCGTTCTCCGTACCGACCCTCACCACGACCCTCGCAGGTTTCGGCATGTGGGTCGACAAGCAGCCCGAGCATGCGGGCGTGGAGGTCGTGCGTCGCGACGACTACAACGACAAGGAGGTCGAGGCACAGATCGCCGACGCGCTGATACGATTCAGCCTGCTCGACGCCAAGCGTTTGACCGAAGTTCGCGCCTCGGCCAAATCGATCGCCGATACCGCCCTCTGGGAGCATCTGTTCGCAGCCTATCTGCAGGCATACTCCGAGGCTATCGAGGCTTCGGTGATCCGCACCAACCGCGCGGTGCTGAACGACGGCGGCGCCAAGACCGAGCAGCTGAACTTCGTGCGCCAGCAGCTCTTCGCCGAAAAGCCCAACTGGAACCGCATGATGGTCGACAAAACCCTGCCGAATCGTCTGCGTGCTCTCGAGGAACTCTCGCACAACCTGTGGTGGTGCTGGACGGCGTCTGCCCGCGACCTGTTCGAGGACATCGATCCCGAGCTCTGGAGAGCCGTCGACCGCAACCCCATCGCGCTGCTCGACAAGTTGAGCGTGGAGCGCATGAACGAACTGGAGCGCGACAACGAATTCCTGGCACGCCTCGACTCGGTATACGCCGAGTTCTGCGCATACATGAACGAAAAACCCGACCCCAAGGCCACGACCATCTCCTACTTCTCGATGGAGTACGGTCTGCACTCGTCGCTGAAAATCTACTCGGGAGGTCTGGGTATTCTGGCCGGCGACTACCTCAAGGAGGCTTCGGACAAGAACGTACCGATGACCGCCGTGGGTCTGTTGTACCGCTACGGATACTTCACGCAGCGTCTCTCGGCGCAGGGTGCGCAGGAGGCGACCTATGAGGCGCAGAATTTCTATAAACTCCCCATTTCGCCCGTCCGCGACGTCGCAGGCAACTGGGTTACGGTGACCATCGCCTTCCCGGGCCGCACGCTCTCGGCACGCGTCTGGAAATGCCAGGTGGGCCGCACGGACCTCTATCTGCTCGACGCCGATTTCGAGGCAAACCTCGAGGAGGACCGTTCGATCACCCACTATCTCTACGGAGGCGACTGGGAGAACCGTCTGAAGCAGGAGATCCTGCTGGGCATCGGCGGTATCCGCGCGCTGCGCCAGCTCGGCATCAAGCATAACGTGTACCACTGCAACGAGGGCCACGCGGCATTTATCGGCGTGGAGAGAATCCGCGAGCTCGTCAACCACAAGAAGCTCTCGTTCTCGGAGGCGCTGGAGGTGATCCGCTCGTCGTCGCTATTCACCACCCACACCCCCGTACCCGCAGGCCACGACGCCTTCCCCGAGTCGATGATCCGCCAGTATATGTCGCACTATCCCGACGTTCTGGGCATCACCTGGGACCAGTATATCAACCTCGGAAAGACCAACCCCAACGACCCCAACGAAAAGTTCTCGATGTCGGTGCTGGCCTGCAACCTCTCGCAGGAGGTCAACGGCGTATCGTGGCTCCACGGCGAGGTCTCGAAAGATATCATGGGCAACATGTGGCCCGGATACTTCAAGAACGAACTCCACATCGGCTACGTGACCAACGGCGTGCACTTCCCGACATGGGTGGCAAGCAACCTGCGCCGCTTGTACTCGCGCTATTTCCCCGAGGGATACGAGGGCCACACCTACAATATCCCTGCATGGCAAAAGGTACACAACATTCCCGACGCCGAGCTGTGGGAGGAGCGCATGGTGCTCAAAAACAAGCTTGTCAATCATATCAAACGCCGTTATAGCAACCTCAATCAGGTTCGCCTCGACTCGCCTCGCCAGATGTTGCAGGTGATGGAGAGCATCAAGCCCGACGTGCTTACGATAGGTTTCGCACGCCGCTTCGCAACCTACAAGCGTGCATACCTGCTCTTCACCAACCTCGAACGCCTGGCCGCTATCGTCAACAATAAGGAACGCCCCGTGCAGTTCATCTTCGCGGGTAAGGCACACCCCAACGACAAGCCCGGTCAGGACCTGATCAAGCGCATCGTGGAGGTTTCGGCCATGCCTCAGTTCGTGGGCAAGATCATCTTCCTGCAGAACTACGACATGGAGCTGGCCCGCCGCATGGTGCAGGGCGTGGACGTGTGGCTGAACACCCCGACCCGTCCGCTGGAGGCTTCGGGTACGTCGGGCGAAAAGTGCGTGATGAACGGCGTGATGCAGTTCTCGGTGCTCGACGGCTGGTGGGTCGAAGGCTACAAGGAGGACGCCGGCTGGATGCTGCCTCTGGAGAGCACCTTCGCCGACGCCCACTATCAGGACGAACTCGACGCCGAGATGATCTACAACACCATCGAGGAGCAGATCGCACCCAAATACTACGACCGTTCGGAGGACGGCATACCCCACGCATGGGTTACGTCGGTCAAGAAGTGCGTGGCAGACATCGCCTCGAACTTCACCACCAACCGCATGCTTATCGACTACGAGGAGCGTTTCTACAACAAGCTCGCCGAGCGCAAGTGCAAAATGGTCGAGGGCGGCTACAAGACGGCCCGCGAAATGGCGGCCTGGAAGCGCAAGGTCTCGGCCGCCTGGGACCGCGTGAACGTGGTCGACGTAAAGCGCGCGCGGATCGACAACGAGGCTATGTTCGTGGGCCAGAAGTACCACTTCGAGGTCACGCTCGACATCGCTAACCTGCGTCCCGAGGATATCGGCGTGGAGCTGGTGGTAGCGCGTCAGATCGTGGGCAACGAGAGCGCCGAGGTCATCCGCACGATGCCGCTGGCATGCAGCCCCGCGGGCGACAACAAGGCGACATACACGCTCGACTACGCTCCCGCCGAGGCCGGAACGTTCGACGTGGCGCTGCGTATATTTCCCTCGAACCCCAACCTTCCCCACCGCATGGACTTCGCGCTGGTGAAGTGGGCGTAAGGGCAAGACAAAAGCGACAAAAAAACAGGAAAATCGAAGCCGAAAAGTATTTATTTTGAAGGAATTCGGCTTTGATTTGCGAAAAATTTAATATCTTTAAAGACCGAACAGTATTTTAAAAGATATGTCAGCATTAACTTTCGACAAACGCGAACTCGGGAACCTGGAGTACTCACTCCAGCGCGAGATGCTCGCCACCGACCGTATAGGCGGCTACATGAGCACCACTATCGTGTGCTGCAACACGCGCAAATACCACGGCCTGATGGTTGCGCCCATCGACGACAGCGGCATGACCTACGTCCTGCTCTCGTCGCTGGACGAGACCGTCGTGCAGCACGACCAGACGTTCAACCTGGCCCTGCACCGCTTCCGCGGCATGTACGAGCCGCGCGGACACAAGTACATCACCGACTTCGCCTACACGCCTACGCCCACGATCACCTATCGTGTGGGCGGCGTGATACTTAAAAAGGAGATGCTGTGGATCCATAAGCGCACGCAGCTGATGATCCGCTACACGCTCGTGGAGGCGCACTCGGAGACCAAACTCCGTCTGCGTCCGTTCCTGGCCTTCCGCGACAAGCATGCGCTCACCAAAGCCAACATGGTCGCCGACGGACACTCCTATCCGGCGATCAACGGCGTGAAGTGCCGCCTCTACGGCTCGTTCCCGTGGCTGTACCTCCAGACCAGCAAGCCCGGAACGGAGTTCGTGCCGGCACCCGACTGGTATTACGATTTTGAGTACCAGAATGAGCTCGACCGCGGATACGAGGGTCACGAGGATCTGCTGACGACCGGTTATTTCGAGGCGGAACTCAAGAAGGGCGAGAGCATCATCTTCTCGGCATCGCTCGACGAGATGGGTTCGACCAAGACCATCGAGGAGGTATTCGCCGCTTCGATCGCCCGCCGCAACGACAAGATCGACTTCATAAGCTGCCTGCGTCACTCGGCGCGCCAGTTCCTGATCCGTCGTCCGGGCGACTGCACGGAGGTTATATCGGGCTATCCCTGGCACTCGGTGTCGGGACGCCAGACGTTCGTGTCACTGCCGGGCATCACGCTCGAGCAGGGCCACAAGGAGGACTGCATCGAGGTGCTCGACACGATGGTGCGGCAGATGCGCGACGGTATGTTCACCGGCAACGCCTCGGCCGTGGAGGCTGCGGACGCTCCGCTGTGGTTCTTCCATACGCTGCAGCAGCTCGAACGCGAGATAGGAGCCAAAAAAATATGGGAGAGTTATGGCCCGGCCATGAAAGATCTTCTGGCCTGTTACAAAAAGGGCGTCGGAGGCCGCGTAGCGGTGCATGACAACGGATTGGTGTGGGCCGCGGATCAGTGGCTGCCCATGACATGGATGAACTCGGTGGTCGACGGACGCCCGGTGACGCCGCGCAACGGCTATCAGGTCGAGGTCAACGCTCTGTGGTACAATGCCGTTTGTTACACTTTGGAACTTGCACGCAAGCATGGCGACAAGGCATTCGAGAAGGAGTGGAAAGATATGTCCGCGCTGATCGGAAAATCGTTCGCCGAGACGTTCACGCTGGCCGAGGGTTACCTGGCCGACTATGTCGACGGCACCGGCAAGCACAACCAAGTGCGCCCCAATATGATCATAGCCTGCGCCCTGGGATACAAGGCCGTGGACGAACGCACACAAACGGAAGTTATCCGCACCGTGCAGCAGCATCTGCTGACGCCCAAGGGCCTGCGTACGCTCTCGCCTCACAACCCGGCATATAAGGGTATCGCAGCCGACGGCTCTCCCGCAGAGCGCGATCTCGCGGCGAAGAACGGAATGGTGTGGCCCTGGCTGCTGTCGTTCTACGTGAAGGCGTGCTTCGACATTCAGGGCGATAAGTTCCTCCAGCAGGCAGAAGATATACTGGCTGGATTCGAGGATGAGATACAGATCTACTGCATCGGCTCCATTGGCGAGCTCTACGACGCCGACCCGCCGTTCACACCGCGCGGAGCCGTGTCGCAGGCCTGGAGCGTAGGCTCGGTACTGGAAATACACCGCATGATATGCGACCACAGGCCCGCGAAAAAGACGGCGAAGACAAAGAAATAAAAAACTGAAGCCGGATAATCGCCGGAGCCCGAAAACCTCGATGTTGTAATCTTCAACGACGAACTTTCGCCCTATAAAATGGAGGCAAAGGCGGACAAGTCATCAGAAAGACAAGGGTCCGGAATTCGGCAGACAAGTCCCTCCCAAGGGAGGGATTTAGGGTGGGGTCAAATTTGTAAACACGGCGGAACGCCGTGTGCAAAAGCGCCCCGAAACGTAGTTACAAGGAAGAAAATAAAAAGGAATAAGCCTTATGAGAGTATTAATGTTCGGATGGGAGTTCCCGCCCCACATTGCGGGCGGATTGGGAACGGCATGCTACGGCATGACCCGCGGTCTGGCGCGCAACAACGTCGAAGTGACGTTCGTGATGCCCCATGCCTACGGCGACGAGGATCAGCGATTCACGCGGGTGGTCAACGCCAGCGACGTCGAAGCGCTCTACGGATCTACCCAGAGCGGCGCCGACGATATCCTGAAGAAGATGTCGTTCATCCACATCGACTCGAACATGGTACCTTATATCTCGCCCGAGGAGTATGCGACCTACCACGAGGATTTCGTGAAGTCGGGAGAGAAGGTCTGGGAGACGAGCGACGTCTGGAAGCAGCGCTACACGTTCTCGGGCAAGTACGGAGCCAACCTCATGGAGGAGGTGGCGCGCTACGCCGTGGTCGCCGCGCAGGTGGCCAAGGACCTCGAGGGTCAGTTCGATGTGATCCACGCCCACGACTGGCTCACCTATTTCGCCGGTATCGCCGCCAAGCGCGTGTCGGGAAAACCGCTCGTGGTACACATGCACGCCACGGAATTCGACCGTAGCGGCGAGAACATCAATAGCCAGGTATACCAACTGGAACGCACCGGAATGGAGGCTGCCGACCGCGTGATCGCGGTGTCGAACCTCACGCGCAACATACTCATCAACCGCTACGGGCTGCCGCCCGAGAAGGTCGTTACGGTGCACAATGCCGTGCGTTTCGCCGGTGGCGAACAAACGCTGCCCGAGCGCGGCGTGGAGGATAAGATCGTCACGTTCCTTGGCCGCATCACCTACCAGAAAGGCCCCGACTACTTCGTGGAGGCCGCCGCAAAGGTGCTGAAGAAGATCCCCAACGTGCGCTTCGTGATGGCCGGTTCGGGCGATATGATGAACCACGTGATCCGCCGCGTGGCGCGTTTGGGCATCGCCGACCGGTTCCACTTCACGGGATTCTTGCGCGGCGAGGATGTTCACAAGATGTTCCAGCTCTCGGACGTGTATGTCATGCCGTCGGTCTCGGAACCGTTCGGAATCTCGCCCCTCGAGGCGATGCGTTCGAACGTGCCGGTGATCATCTCCAAGCAGAGCGGCGTGGCCGAGGTGCTGGACTACGCCGTGAAGGTCGACTACTGGGACGTGGATGCGCTGGCAGATGCTATTTACGGTCTGGTGCAGTATCCCGCGCTGGCGGGAATGTTTGCGTCGAAAGGACTGGAGGAGGTCACCAACCTCAAGTGGAACGACGCGGCGGCAAAGATCAAGGCCGTATACGAAGCCGCGATAGAAGAGAGTAAAAACAATCAAAAATAATAATCCCCGTTATGAAAACCGTCTGCTTATACTTTCAGGTACACCAGCCGTGGCGTCTGAAGAAATACCGTTTCTTCAACATGGGCAAGGATCACAACTATCTGGACGACATGCTCAATCGCTCGATCATGCAGAAAGTCGCACGCCAATGCTACCTGCCGATGAACGCCCTGCTGCTGAAGCTGATAAAAGAAAATAAAGGCAACTTCAAGTGCACGTTCTCCATCACGGGTACCGCCGTGGAACAGTTCCGCGCATATGCGCCCGAAGTGCTCGAGTCGTTCCGCGCGCTGGCCGAAACGGGCTGCGTGGAATTTCTCGCAGAGACCTATTCGCACTCGCTGGCGTCGCTGGCGTCGAAAGAGGATTTCGTGGATCAGGTGAAGCTCCACACGGCCATGCTCAAGAAGGAGTTCGGTGTGAAGCCCACGGCGTTCCGCAACACGGAGTTGATCTATTCGGACGAGATCGGAGCGATGGTCGCCGACATGGGATTCAAGACCATGCTGGCCGAGGGTGCGAAGCATGTGCTGGGCTGGAAATCGCCCAACTATGTCTACGCCAACTCGATCAACCAGAAGCTCCGTTTGCTGCTGCGCAACTACAAACTTTCGGACGATATCGCCTTCCGCTTCTCGAACCGTGGTTGGGACCAGTGGCCATTGACGGCGGAGAAATATGTGAAGTGGCTCTCGTCGGACGAGACGCCGGGTGAGGTTGTAGACCTGTTTATGGACTACGAGACGTTCGGCGAACATCAACTGGCCGACACCGGAATTTTTGAATTCATGCGTTCGCTGCCCAAGGCTATTCTGAACAAAAAGGCCGATCTGGAGTTCGCAACGGCGAGCGAGGCGGCGAAGAAATATCAGCCGGTATCGGTACTCCACTGCCCTCACGCCATGTCATGGGCCGACGAGGAGCGCGATGTGACGGCATGGCTCGGCAATGAGCTGCAGAACGAGGCGTTTTCGAAATTATATGCACAAAAAGAGAAGGTTGCGGCGTTGAAGAATCCCGACTTCGATTATGTGTGGAGTTTCCTGCAGACCTCCGACCATTTCTACTATATGGCTACCAAGTGGCTGTCGGACGGCGACGTGCACTCCTACTTCAACCCCTACGACTCGGCTTACGACGCGTTCATCAACTACATGAACGTACTGTCGGACTTCATCATCGAGCTCGACAAAGCGCTGGCCGCAAAGCAGGTTGCAAAGAAGGCGTAATCACTGTTCGTTATAACGGAAAGATGCCGGACTCTCGTTTGAGGGTCCGGCATTTTCATTTAGAGAGAAAACGCCATGCTCGGCTTTCAGGCCGAAGCTCGCTGGGGCGGGCTCTCCACTTCGCGATGCTCCGTTATGAGCCGCCCCCCCCGCGGTGCGGAGCTTCGGCCTGCCGGCAGGCTTCAGAAGCCTGCCGAAAAGAACGAACAAGCCCGCCACAAACGTACCTTGACAAAACGATTCCGAAGCCTAAATGCACGGATCCAATGCGCAAAATCGAACTAAAAAACAGAGCGCCGGTCCTCGACGCTCTGTTTATTTAAGATATTATCACTCTTGGCTTAATATCAGCCCTTCCGCTTATACCGCGAAGGCGAAGTACCGGTGTGTTGTTTGAAGTATTTGCCAAAGAACGACTGGGTGCTGAAGTTGAGCTGGTAGGCGATTTCCTGGATGCTCAAGCCCGAATATTTCAGCAGCGTCTTGGCCTCGAGGATCACCGATTCGTCGATCCATCGCGCGGCGGTCTTGCCGCTGACCTCCTTCACTACCGACGACAGATATTTGGGCGTAATATTGAGCTGCTTGGCGTAGAAACTCACGTTGCGCTCCTGCTTGTTATGCTGCTGAAGCAGCGAGATGAACTGGTCGAAGAGCACCTCGCAACGCCCCTGCTTCATCTCGGCCGGACGCTCGCGCTGGTTGATCTCGGTGATGATATAGAATGCCGTGGTGAACAGCGTGCGAATGATCTCGTGGCGGTAAAGCTCCTTGTCGTTGCGCAGCATGGTCTTTATGAGCTGGAACAACTGGCGGATCTCATCCACATCCTCCTGCGTGACTTCCAGAACCGGGGCCTTACCGAAGCGCATATAGACCGGCAGCGAAGTCGAAAGGTCGATCTGGATCTCGTTGACGAACGATTTGGAGAAAGCAAGAAAGTAGGCCGCAGCGTTGGCCGAGCACTTTATGGTGCGGATGATGCTGTCGGGGTTGAAGAAGACCAGCGTGTTGGGCTTGATCTGGTAGTTCTGCATGTCGATCGAAACCGTAGCTTCGCCGGCCATCATCACGATAGCCGAAAAACCGTCGATCGAGGCGGGATAGTCGCTCGTGGTATTTTTGTTGGGGTCGAGGGTGGTGATAACGAGGTCGTCGGAGAGATAGAAAACATCCGACATCTCCTTCTTAATGCGGGAGATAGAGACCTTGTGCAGGTTCTCGCGGCCATGTTCGCGCTGCGCACGTATTGTTTTACTATCCGTCATATTATCCAAGTTTTGCGACAAATATAACAAAATACAGGGACAAATACAACAAAAAGGACAAAAATTAGCAGAAATCTCCTATTTTTCAACGAACAGCCGAATGTGATAAACAGACGCCACCAAACAGGCGGCGCTCATCGAACACCGCGAAGCCGGCACCGTTCATCAGATGCCACCCAATGGCACCACTCAATTGACTCCGTTCAGCCGACACCCCTAAAACCGTCGCCGTTTACTTATGGCGGGGGCACATGACCTGCAGGCCGCCCTTCACGCAATCGATATGCAGCGGGAAGCGGGCGCCCGACTGGCCGTCGACGTCGGTGGGCTCGTCGATCGTGGAGCGGATGTCGATGCTCGGGACATGGAGGTGACGCACCGTTCGGGGCGACCCGCCCAGAAGGTAGCGTATCATATCGATCGACGAAAGGAAAAGATTGCGCTTTTCGAGCATGATGCAGTCCAGCAGCCCGTCGCGCACCGAGGAGGCGCGGGCAAGACGGAATCCGCCGGCGGTTTCGCCGTTGAAGATCAGCACCATGAGCGACCGCAGGTCGAAAGTGTTGCCCGCAACCTCGATCTCGAGGGGCACGGCGTGGATCTTCCACAGCTCCTTGAGGCCCTCGATGATATAGGCCAGTTTGCCGATCTTGTGTTTGCGTTCGTCGGAGGTACGCTGCGATGTGGTGGTGAAGAGTCCGAAGCTGAATATGTTGACGAAGCAGAGGTCGTTCACGCGGCCGTAGTCGACCCGGTCGACAAAGCCCGAGGCGATCTGACTCGCAGCCTTGAGCGGTTTGCGCGACATGCCGATCGCCATGGCAAAATCGTTGGCCGTACCTGCGGGGATGACGCCGATAGGAATATCGAGACCCTTGGCTTTCATGGAGTTGAGAACGTAGTTGACCGTGCCGTCACCACCTGCTACGACCATCAGAGCGATCTCTTCGTTGCCGTCGAACGGGTTGGCCTTGAAGTCGATAAGCTGCGGGCGGATATCGTAGCCATAGGCGCAGAATACGGTACATATCCTTTCGGCAAAGTATTCGATGCAGCCGCGGCCCGAACGTGTGTTGTAGAGAAAAACTGCTGTTTTCATAGGTTGGATTATTGCAGGTTATGGCATGATCAACGCCTCCATGGCGGGTGAAATATACTCTTCATAACAGCCGTCGGCGCCCGCAAGGATGAAGTAGACCTTCACATCGGGCATCGATCGAGCGGCGGCCAGGCCCTCGTCGGCGCCCATGGCCAGAAACATCGTACCGAGGGCGTCGGCCTCGGCGCCGGTCGGAGCCACGACCGTCACCGACAACAGGCTCGACAGCGCGCTGCGGCCCGTGAGCGGGTCGATCGTGTGGGCGACTTTCCGGCCCTCGGCATCGAGCCGGAAGCGGCGGTAGTTGCCCGAGGTGGCGAGGCCTCCGGAGCTCATTCGGATGCGTTTCTGGACGTATTCGCCATTGGTCATATTGCCATCGAACGGCGTTTCGACGCCTATGCGCCACGGGGCCCCCTGTTTGTTGACGCCCTGGCAGCGGACCTCACCGCCGATGTCGACCAGGTAGTTTTCGGCGCCCATCGAGACGACCAGTTCGGCCAACAAATCGACCGTGTAGCCCTTGGCCACGGAGTTGAAATCGAGCTGCACGCGGGGGTCGTCCTTCACCAGGCGGCCCTCGACGATGCGGACCTTTTCGCGGCCCACAAATTGCAGCAGGGAGTCGATATTGGGATCGGCGTCGTATTCGCGGCCGGCGAATCCCCACGCCTCGACCAACGGTTTAACCGTCACGTCGTAGCGTCCGCCGCTCAACGCGCCGACGCTATCGGCAAGGCGGAGGTTGAAGGTTATATGGCGGTCGAGGGTGTCGGTTTCGTTGCGGTTCAGGCGGCTCAAGAGCGACGTGCTGTCGAAGATCGACATCGAAGCTTTGGCCTCGCGGTCGAGTTGCATGGCCGCAGCGTAGAGCTGTTGCGGGGTGACGCCGCGCACGTCGGCCACGATGCGCATCGTCGTGCCCAGCATCGCCCCCTCGATGGTAATATACTTCCCGGCGAAGGGTTTGCAGCCGCAGAAAGCGGCGGCGGCGAATGCGGTCAATATGAGTTTTTTAGTCGTCATGATTTTACGATCCGGCACAAATGTAGTACTTTTTGCATCATACGGCCAAATTTAGCCGCTAAAAGCAAATAATTTTAGATTTTTAACGCTTGGTGTTTAATTATTTCGTACATTTGCGGCACGCTCTGGCGTTATCCACGGTAAGGAGGATGCGTCGTAGAGTGGAACTTGATAAATTCAACAAACACAATGGCTTATTTAACAGCTGAAAAAAAGCAAGAGCTTTTTGGCCAGTACGGCAAGTCTAACACCGACACAGGTTCTCCCGAGAGCCAGATCGCACTGTTTTCGTTCCGTATCAGCCACCTTACGAATCACCTCAAGAGCAACAAGCACGACTTCGGAACGCAGCGCTCGCTGCTGCGTCTGGTAGGTAAGCGCCGCCAGCTGCTGGAGTACCTGAAGGAGATCGACATCGAACGTTATCGCGCAATCGTGAAGACGCTCAACCTCCGCAAGTAATCCGCGAGGAAAGAATGAAGGCAATTCCCGCGAGGGGTTGCCTTCATTTTCGTAAAAGACCGGGGTCGGCGATTTTACAAGGACCGCCGGTTTGCGAAGACAAGCAAAGGGGCATCGGAGTGCTGTTCAAAGGTGATAAATCCGAACCCCGCCGGTAAAGAACGAGGGCCGGCCTTATAGTTGCAACAGAGTCTGTTTTATGCAGGGCAGCCCGGACTCCACAGACCGGGATTTACAGAGAAACACAAATTACACGGGACCGCCCGGGTTTTTACAGAGAAACACAAAAGAAACACTTTAGGATAAATTATGGAAGAAAAGAAGTTGTACAACGCAGTCCGCAAGACGATCGCCCTGGCCGATGGACGTCAGATCGAGATCGAAACGGGCAAACTGGCCAAACAGGCCGACGGCTCGGTGGTTGTCCGCATGGGCGACACGATGCTCCTCGCAACCGTGGTAGCCGCCAAGGATGCAAAACCCGACACAGATTTCATGCCCCTGCAGGTGGAATACAAGGAGAAGTACGCCGCTATCGGCCGCTACCCCGGTGGTTTCATGAAGCGCGAAGGCAAAGCTAACGACAGCGAGGTACTCGTCGCGCGTCTTATCGACCGCGCACTCCGCCCCCTGTTCCCCGCAGATTACCACGCCGAAGTTTACGTAACGGTAAACCTCATCTCGGCAGAAAAAGATACCCAGCCCGACGCGCTGGCGGGTCTGGCCGCTTCGGCAGCCCTCGCCTGCTCGGACATTCCGTTCGAGGGCCCCATCTCGGAGGTCCGCGTGGCACGCATCGACGGTAAATTCGTCATCAACCCCAGCTATTCGGATATGGCTGCCGCCGACCTCGACATCATGGTCGCAGGTACGATCGACAACATCATGATGGTCGAGGGCGAGATGAAAGAGGTTTCCGAGGATGTGATGCTCGAGTCGATCAAGGTCGCACACGAGGAGATCAAGAAGCACTGCGCCGTGCAGATCGAGCTCTCGAAGGAGCTCGGCAAGGATGTGAAGCGCACCTACTGCCACGAATGCAACGACGAGGAGCTTCGCGAGGTAGTTATCAAGGAGCTTTACGACAAGGCTTACGCGATCGCTACGAGCGGCACGATGAAGCACGAGCGTTCGGACGCGTTCGCAGCCCTCGAGGCAGAGTTCGAAGCACGCTACGCCGAGGAGCCCGAAAAGGCAGCCCTGGTGAAGAAATATTTCCACGACAACGTACAGAAGATGGCCATGCGCAACATGATCCTCGACGAGGGTAAGCGTCTGGACGGCCGCGCAACGGACGAGATCCGCCCCATCTGGTGCGAGATCGACTATCTGCCCGGAGCCCACGGCTCGGCGATCTTCACCCGCGGTGAAACGCAGTCGCTCACGACCGTCACGCTCGGCACGAAGCTCGACGAGAAGATGAAGGACGAGGTATTGGTTCAGGGAACCGAGAAGTTTGTTCTCCACTATAATTTTCCCCCGTTCTCGACGGGCGATCCGAAAGCCGCACGCGGCTTGAGCCGCCGCGAGATCGGCCACGGCAACCTTGCATGGCGCGCGCTAAAGCCGATGATCCCGATGGGAGAGGAGAACCCCTACGCTGTTCGCGTGGTGTCGGACATCCTCGAATCGAACGGTTCGTCGTCGATGGCCACCGTCTGCGCAGGCACCCTCGCGCTGATGGACGCAGGCGTTAAAATCAAGAAGCCCGTATCGGGTATCGCAATGGGTCTGATCTCGGATTCGAAGAGCGGCAAGTGGGCCGTTCTGTCGGATATCCTCGGCGATGAGGACCACCTGGGAGACATGGACTTCAAGGTCACGGGCACCAGGGACGGTATCACCGCGACGCAGATGGATATCAAGGTCGACGGACTCTCGTACGAGGTGCTGGCTGCAGCGCTGGAGCAGGCTCGCAAGGGTCGTCTCCACATCCTCGGCAAGCTCGTTGAGACCATCGACACCCCTCGCGAGGAGTATAAGCCTCACGTACCCCGTCTGGTTCAGATCACCATTCCTCAAGATATGATCGGTGCGATCATCGGCCCCGGCGGTAAGGTTATCCAGGATATCCAGAAGACTACCGGCACCACCATCACCATCACCGAGGCCGACAACAAGGGTATGGTCGACATCTTCGGTATCAACAAGGAGGCTCTGGACGCTGCTCTGGACCGCATCAAGGCTATCGTTGCCATTCCCGAGGTAGGCGAAGTTTACCACGGTAAGATCCGCTCGATCGTTGCCTTCGGCGCGTTCGTGGAGATCATGCCCGGCAAGGATGCCCTGCTTCACATCTCGGAGATCGACTACAAGCGCTTCGAGACCATGGAGGAGACCGGCCTGAAGGAGGGTGACGAGATCGACGTGAAGCTTATCGGCGTAGATCCCAAGACCAACAAACTGAAGCTTTCGCGCAAGGTTCTGCTCGAAAAACCCGAGGGTTACGTCGAGCGTGAGCGCGCACCCCGTCCCGAAAGAGGCGACCGCGGCGACCGTCGTGATCGCGGCGACCGTGGCGAGCGCAGAGAGCATCGCGAGCGCAAAGAGGAGTAAACCCGGCTGCAAATGTGACCTTTTCGGAATAAAAAAACATCAGATTTTTCGGTCGAAATTTGTACCATTTGCCAGAGTTTTTCTATATTTGCATTGTATTGTCAACATTTTCAGGCAAAATGGCTCTGAAATTGTAACGAAAAAGCAAACTTTAAAAGATAAACACATTTAATCTTATTCTAATTATGAAAAATTTAATGAAATTGAGCGCTGTTCTCGTGGTTGCCGCACTGGCATTCTCGAGCTGCAACTGCTTCAAGAAGATGGCAAAGAATCGTGACGACATTCAGCTCACGGTAACTCCCGAGGTTCTGGTTCTGAACAACGGCAAGATCAACGCCGACGTTAACGTAACCTTCCCCGTGAAGTATTTCAACGCCAAGGCTGTTCTCAAGGTTACTCCGGTTCTCGTATTCGAGGGCGGCGAGGTAGCTGCCGCTTCGCACTACTACCAGGGTTCGAAGGTCGACGACAACTACACCGTTGTTGACGCAAAAAACGGCGGCGCCATTACGATGAGCGTCGAGTTTCCCTACGATTCGCGCATGGATCGTTGCGAGCTCCAGCTCCGCGCCGAGATCAAGTGCCCGAAAGGCAAGTGCAAGGAGTTCACGCTCGTGAACCTGAACGACGGTGCCATCCCCACCAAGGAGGAGGCTGCTGTTCTGGCAGGCAACGACGAGGCTGCGAAGACCAACATCGCAAAGGCTTTCGGCCTGACGGTTGCTTACGGTCTGAACACCCTGCAGAAGGACATCAAGAACGCTGACATGATGACCCCGATGGCTAACAACTACAAGAAGGTTACCACCGTTGTCAACAAGACCGACCTGCTCTACGCTATCAACTCGTCGGCTGTAACTGCAAAGAACGAGAAGGCTGCCGATTTCGGCACATTCAAGTCGGACGTAGACAGCAAGAAGAGCAACGACCGCGCAACGCAGAACATCGCTGTTAAGGGCTACGCTTCGCCCGACGGTCCCGAGAAGTTCAACGACGAGCTGTCGAAGGCTCGTAGCGAGTCGGGTAAGAAGGTTGTTGCCAAACTGCTCAAGGGCTACGGTCTGGATGTAGACGCTGCCGCTTACGGTGAGGACTGGGACGGTTTCAAGGAACTGGTCGAGAAATCGGACATCAAGGACAAGAACCTCATTCTCCAGGTACTGAACATGTACAACTCGCCCGCACAGCGCGAGAGCGAGATCAAGAACATGTCGACCGTATTTGAGTCGCTCAAGACCGACGTTCTTCCCGAACTCCGTCGTTCGCAGGTTGTAAACAGCACCGACATCCAGGGCAAGACCGACGCCGAGATCATGGACGCTTTCCGCAAAGGTGGTGACCTGACCGTCGAGGAGTACCTCTACGCTGCCGATCAGCTCGCATTCGACGCTAACGAGCAGGTTGCTATCCTGACCGCCGCTTCGAAGAAGTACGACGACGCTCGCGTATGGAACAACCTCGGTATCGCACAGGCAAAGACCGGCGACGCTGTTGCTGCTCTCAAGTCGTTCGAGAAGGCTGCCAAGCTGGACGCTTCGAGCGAGGTGAACAACAACATGGTTCTGGCTAACATCGCCAACGGCGACACCGCTGCTGCCGAGGCTTACGCCAAGTCGGCAAACGCCGAGGCAAAGGCCGCTCTGGCTGCTGCAAAGGGTGACTATCAGGCTGCTGCAAAGGGTCTGACCGGCTACAACCAGGCTATCGCTCTGGTTCAGGCTAACGACCTGGCAGGTGCGAAGAAGGCTATCGCCAACGACGCTTCGGCTGACGCTGATTACCTCCGTTCGGTAATCGCGACGAAGGAAGGCGACCTGAAGACCGCAGAGGCACAGCTCAAGAGCGCTATCGCAAAGAAGCCCGAGCTCGCTGACAAGGCTGCAAAGGACATCAACCTCGCAGCTCTCTACAAATAATCCGTCCTGCGGATTAAGGGGGGGGGAATGGAAAGGGCGGAAGCAGGTTTTCCACCGACCAAGAAAGCGGAGCAGGTTGCCCGCTGACAAAAAGGTTGCCCGACTTCCCTACAGAAAAAAGAGTCTGAACTTCGGTTCAGGCTCTTTTTTTGTATAGATAGGAATTATCAACCCCGAAATTAGCATGATAATTCACCGCCGGGTGGCCGGTATAAATTATTTTTGTTATTTTTGTAATCTATGGGGTATACCGCCTATGGCAAAACGAGCCGGAGCGGTTTGCCCTAAAATGTGGAAAATCGTAAAAACAGATATAGAATGGAGTACGCTAACAGACTCAACGAATATGCTCCGGCATGGAGCGAGCAGCGCGTGGACGAAGAGGTCGCACGCATACGCACCCTGGCACCGCGCAACTACAACAAGGAGGTCTACAAATTCTGCTATTCGGCGATCGACCTCACGACGCTGGCGTGCACCGACTCTGCGAAATCGGTCACGGCGTTCGCGCGCCGGGCGGTGGAGTTCTACGACAAGTACCCGCATATTCCCAATGTGGCTTCGATATGCGTCTACCCCGCGTTTGTCGAGACCGTGGGCCTGGCCGTCGAGAATACCTCGATGCGCATAACGAGCGTGGGCGGCGGATTTCCCGCGGCGCAGACGTTCCTCGAGGTGAAGGCCCTCGAAGTGGCCATGGCTATCGAAAACGGCGCCGATGAGGTGGATATCGTGATGAACGTGGGCCGCATGCTCACCGGAGAGTACGACGAGGCAGCCAACGAGGTGGAGGTTATCCGCGCGGAGATGGACGAAGAGGTGATCTTGAAGGTTATTATCGAGTCGGGAGCGCTGAAAACCCCCGATCTGATCCGCAAGGCATCGCTGCTTTCAATGTTCGCAGGTGCGGACTTCGTGAAAACTTCGACGGGCAAGATTGACGTTGCGGCGACTCCCGAGGCCGCCGTGGTGATGTGCCAGGCGATCCGCGAATACTACGACAGGACGGGACGTATGGTGGGCTTCAAGGCCGCGGGCGGCGTACGCACGGCCGAGGACGGAGCGCTCTACTACACCATCGTCGAAGAGATTCTGGGCCGTGAGTGGCTCACGACCGATATGTTCCGCATCGGAGCCTCATCGGCTGCGAATAATATCCTTTCGTCGATCGAGGAGAAAGAGATCAAGTTCTTCTAAACGGATTTCGAGATAATATGACGCAGGGTAGCTCCATATGGGACTGCCCTGCGTCATTATACCTAATATATAATATCTACCTGGCGTCCGGGACTACGGCCTCGCCAACCTCGGCCGCGAGGCTATCCGGCCGGACGAGGCTATCGGCCGGCATGGCAGGCTGGCCGTGGGCCGGGCCATCATCGCGGGCGGGTTCGTCGTGAACCGCAAGAGGTACGGCGACCGGCGCGGCAACAGGCTGGTCCGCAGTCTTGTCGAACTCGATCATTGTCGTGAAATTGTCGCGGTGGGCGATGACGAAGACGATCACGGCGATCACGGCCGCGGCGAACAGCAGACCTATAAGTTTCTTAACCATATTTCTAATTTTTCAACTCCTCGATGGCCCGAACGATCACGTTGTCCACGGGGTAGATATTTGCATAAAAACCGTTCTCCTCGAGCGGGGTATTGCGGCTGATGTAAGCCCGCAACTGGGCTTCGATCAACTTGCGCGAACGCGCGATATCACGGTAGGACGGGGCCACGCCCTGACGCGCCGCGTAGCGCACGAAATCGTTCATCAGGCCCTTGTCGGCATCGAGCAGCGCATTGAGTTCGGCTATCGTATGAACACCGTTGAGCGCCTCGCGGTGACGGTCGGCATATTCGATCGTATAGCGGTAGATGATGTTGCGGCCCGCGACCTCGACGAAGTATTTCGTCATGTCGGTGGTATCGACCGGAATGAACACGTCGGGCATGATGCCGCCGCCGCCGTAGACCGTCTTGCCGGCCGGAGTCACGAACTTCAGCGAATCGGCGAAGTGGATGCTATCGGCCGAGAAGTACTCGTTGTTGCGGTAGCGGTTCCACAGATCGTCGGCATAGCCGGCCTCGTCGCCGTTGGTGTAGGGCTTCTGGATCGAGCGACCCGTGGGGGTGTAATAGCGCGCCGTGGTGAGCCGCAGGGCCGAACCGTCGCTGTAGGGGATCTGGCGTTGGACGAGGCCCTTGCCGAACGAACGGCGGCCGATGATCGTGCCGCGGTCGTTGTCCTGAAGTGCGCCGGCCAGGATCTCGCTCGACGAAGCGCTGCCCTCGTCGATCAGCACCGCAACCTCCATATTTTGGGCCGCGCCTTTGCCGTCGGCATATTCACGCACCTGTTCGCCATTGCGATCCTCGGTGTAGACGATCAGCTGACCCTTGTGCAGAAACTCGTTGGCAACGGCTATCGCCTGGTCGAGGTAGCCGCCCGAATTGCCGCGAAGGTCGAAGATAAGCTTCGTCACACCCTCGGAGTACAATGCCGAGAGCGATTGCAGCAGCTCGGCGGATGTTGTGCGCGAGAACTGACCCAGTTTGACATATCCGATGCCCGGGGCGATCTGGAACGACGACTCGATGCTCTTGATAGGTATCACACCGCGAACCACGTCGATCGGCACCAGCTCCTCAATGCCATGGCGGCCGATGCCGAGGTGAACCGTGGTGCCGCGCGGTCCGCGCAGGCGCTTCACGACCTGGTTTTGGGGTATCTTACGACCCGCGACGAGCGAATCGTCGATCTCGATGATGCGGTCGCCGGCGCGGATACCCGCCTTATCGCTCGGGCCCTGGGGAATGACGTTGAGCACAATAACCGTGTCGGTGGCCATGTTGAAAACAACGCCGATGCCGTCGAACTCACCTTCGAGAGGTTCGTTGAGCTGGGCCATCTCCTCGGCCGGGATATAGACCGAATGAGGGTCGAGTTCTTTGATAATCACAGGGATGGCTATCTCGGTGAGCGAATCCATCGAAATGCGGTCGACGTACTCCTTCTCGATCAGCGAGAGGGTGTAGTTGAGTTTGCCCGACGGGGCAGTCAGCAGGCGCAGCATGCCGCGGATCTGCGACTGGGTGTTGTTGCGGCCCATGTAGTGTCCGAGCAGCAGGCCCAGGACCACGCCCGCGGCCAGCAGCAGCGGGAAAACGATGGTATGTTTCGAATTTTTATACATCTTCTGTCAGTGTGCCGCGACCCGGGCGGCAGGCTTTATTTGTTCTTAAAGGTATAGGTCAGGCCCACGCTCAACAGCGTGCGGGTCTGTATATCCACATTTTGTGCCCGGTTGTAGTAGAGCTGGAAGCTCAACGTGGTGGTCAGGTATTTCGTGGCTTTGATGTCGAGCGTATTTTCCCAGCGGGCGGTGGGATGTATCGGTAGGAAAGGTTTCTTTTCGGGAATGCTGCCGTCGGCGGTCCATGCGGTCATCTTGGTGCAGTAGTCCGAATAGCTCTTGCATTTATTTTCTTTGTCGATATTGGTGATCCAGCCGTAGAACGAGAAGAAGGTCGTGCGGTAGCGCATATATTCGTTCTTGCCGAACTTGCGGTCGAAGTCTACCTGGATCGACGAACCGCCCTCGTATTTCGAAGTCTTGTCGGGGCCGTCGAGACCGTAGGCCTGCCAGCCGGGTTTCTTGTCCCAGATATTCATGCGCACGGCCGCGCTCTCGACGAACGTGGCGCTCAAGGCGATGGGTGCGAAGTTGATGACGATCGGGAACTTGGGCTGGGGGCATTTGTAGGTCACACCCAGCGATACATCGAGGTATCCGGGCGACATGATCGTGCTCTTGCGATCGGCGGGTTTCTGCTGCGTACGCGACACGTAGCCGTTAACGAACTGGGTGCGGAACTTCATGATCGCTCCGTAGGACCAGTTTTTGGCCATCTTGAACGATGGGGCGGTCGAAACCGCAAACTCATCCTGATTCTTGAACCACATGCCCTCGCTGGTGGTGGAGCCGTCGGCGACGGCCGTCTCGACCTTCATGCGGTTGTAGCCCAGTTTGGCATCGAACTTGGTCTCGATCATGAAGCGGTTTTTCTCGAATTTGTGGTGCAGGAAAAGGTTAGCGATGATGGCTATGGAGTTATCGCCGCCCGAGGTTTGGATCCACGAATCGTTGTACGACGTCAGCGAACCCATCAGTCCGCCGCCGAGCTCCAGATAGTTGCGCTCCTTGCGGATAGCGGCCCTTTCGGCGCGGTATCGCGCGCGATTGAAGTAATCGACGTCGACGTCGGTGGATTTGACCTCGTCCGTAAAAGAGACACTCTCCTCGGGAGCAGCGACTTCGTCGAGCGATATCTGGGCCGAAGCCGGAGCGGCTGTCAGCAGCGTGCCTGCGAAAACGAGGATAAGGTAAAAATGTTTCATTGCTAAATATTTAAGTTTTCCAACTGCAAATTTATGAAAATATTTACAATATTTTTAACTTTGCCTTGCACAAGTAACCCCAAACCAGGATGAAATACATAGGAGCACACGTAAGTGCCGCGGGCGGCGTGGACAACGCACCCCGAAACGCACACGCCATAGGAGCCACGGGCTTCGCACTTTTCACCAAGAACCAGCGGCAGTGGATCGCCGCACCGCTGACCCCGGCCCAGATCGACGCATTCCGCGCCGCCTGCGAGCAATACGGCTACAAGGCGGAGCAGATCCTGCCGCACGATTCGTATCTGATAAACCTCGGGCATCCGGGCAAAGAGGAGCTCGCCAAGTCGCGCGAGGCGTTTTTCGACGAGATGCGCCGATGTGAACAACTGGGGCTCGACCGGCTGAATTTCCACCCCGGGAGCCACCTGCAGCAGATATCCGAGGAGGCGTCGATGGACCTTATCGCGGAGTCGATAAATATGGCTTTGGACCGCACACGCGGGGTAATCGCCGTGATCGAGAACACCGCCGGGCAGGGGTCGAATCTCGGTTACCGGTTCGAGCACCTGGCATATATCATCGACCGCGTGGAGGATAAATCGCGCGTGGGCGTCTGCATCGACACCTGCCATGCCTTTGCCGGAGGCTACGACCTGCGTACGGCCGAGGCTTGCGCGGAGACATTCGGGGAGTTGGACCGCGTGGTGGGATTTCAGTATCTGAAGGGTATGCACCTCAACGACGCGATGAAGATGAAGGGCAGCCATGTGGACCGGCACTCACCGCTTGGCGAGGGTATAATCGGTATGGAATGTTTCAGATATATCGCTGCCAACAACCGCTTCGACGGCATACCGCTCATCCTCGAGACCCCCGACGAGGCGCGCTGGGCCGAGGAGATCGCCAAACTTAAATCGTTTGCAGGAGAATGAATATAGTATTACGTCCCGAGCGGGCGGAGGATCACCGCCGCGTCGAAGAGGTCACGCGCGAGGCGTTCTGGAACGTCTATCAGCCAGGGTGCGAGGAGCATCTGCTGGTGCATAAGTTTCGCAATGCCGCACAATTCATCGCGCCGCTCGATTATGTGGCCATCGTCGACGGCAAAATCGTCGGAAACATCATCTATCTCGAGGCTGCGATCGACGGCGCGGACGGCCATGCGCACAAAATAGCGGTCTTCGGTCCCGTGAGCGTATTGCCCGAATATCAGGGTAAGGGCGTTGGCGGGCGGCTTATAACCCACACCATGCAGCTGGCCGGCGAGATGGGGTACAAAGCCGTGATAATATATGGCTTCCCCGATTATTACGGGCGATTCGGATTCAAGGCGTCGAAGGAGTTCGGCATAACCAACGGCGAGGGCAAATTCCCCGCGGCGATGCTTGTCCGGGAATTATATGAGGGCTCATTGACGGGAATATCAGGATCTTATAACGAGGGAGACCTCTATATCAACGCTCCGGACGAGAGCGAGGAGTTCGACAAGGGCTTCCCGCCCAGGGAGAAAGTGAGCGGCACCAAGTCGCAGGCAAAGCTTCTGGAGATGGTGGATAAGTTTTTATAATTTATCTAAACACCTTCTGACGATCGCGGCACTCTCGCGCACCTCATCCTCGGAGATCACAAGCGGCGGGGAGATGCGAAACGCCGTGTCGCAAAACAAAAACCAATCGCTCAAGATGCCCTCTTCTTTGAAGAGTTCCATAAGGCGGTAGAGCTTCTCGGGATCGCCCAATTCGACGGCCATCAAAAGGCCTGCGCGGCGGATTTCGAGAACGGCCGGATGAGAGGCGAGCAGTTGTCGGTAAAGAGCGCCCTTCGCTTCGACCTCCTCGACGACTTTGTTATCGATGAGGTAGTCGAGCGCCGCAAGGCCTGCCGCGCAGCATACCGGATGTCCGCCGAAGGTGGTTATATGGCCCAGCACCGGGTTCGATTGCAGGGTGTCCATTACCTCGCGGCGCGCGACGAACGCCCCCAGCGGCATTCCGCCGCCGAAAGCCTTGGCGAGGCACACGATGTCGGGTGTGACCCCGTATTTCAGCATCGCAAACATCTTCCCCGTGCGGCCCATGCCGGTCTGTATCTCGTCGAAGACAAGCAGCGCTCCGACCTCGTCGCAGCGCTTGCGCAGGGCGTCCAGATATCCCGGATTCGGGAGTCGTATGCCACCCTCGCCCTGCACCGGTTCGACAAGTACGCAGGCCGTACGGCGGGTGATATGGCGTAAAGCATCGAGGTCGTTGAACTCTATGGCGCGCGTATCGGGCAGCAGAGGCCGGAAAGCCGCCTTCCACTCCTCGCCCTCGGGGGCGCCCATCGCGCTCATCGCGCCGTGGGTCGAACCATGGTAGGCGCGGCGCATGGAGACGATCTCGGTGCGGCCGGTGAAGCGTTTGGCGAGTTTAAGAGATCCCTCGACGGCTTCGGCGCCCGAATTCACAAAATAGACGCTCTCCAGTCCGCCGGGCAGCAGCGAGGCGATCTTCGCGGCGTATTCGACCTGCGGACGTTCGACCATTTCGCCGTAGACCATGACGTGCATATATTTGGCCGCCTGCTCCTGGACGGCTTTCACGACTGCGGGATTCGCGTGGCCCACGTTGCTCACCGAGACACCCGCCACAAGGTCGAAATAGCGCTTACCCTCGGGCGTATAGAAGAATACGCCCTCGGCGCGCTCAACCTCGACAAGCATCGGCGACGGCGAGGTCTGGGCAACATTGGCCAGGAATTGTTTGCGTAATATCATTTTTGAATCATTTTCTTCGTTTTCTGCGCTCGGCATAGCCTATAAGCAGCCCTACCCTCGTTTATCGAAAACGCTCGACTCCGAATTTACGTTTCAGAATAGCCTCGGCGTCGCCGACGCTCGTGAGCATCCAGCGGTAGAGCGCCTCGGCCTGCTCGGCGTCGGTCAGGCGCCAGTGGTCGACCGTCGAACGCATCCGCTCCGAGAGCATATAGATCAATATTGCCGCCGAAGCCGAGACATTGAGGCTCTCGACCATGCCGCACATGGGTATGCGCAGAAATTCGTCGGCCGAGGCGACGACCTCGTCGGAGATGCCGGCGTGTTCGGTGCCGAAAACCAAGGCGAATTTGCCGGCGGCGACGTCGAACGACTCGGGGGTCTTATCGTCGGCGCGGGGCGTCGTGGCGACGATACGGTAGCCTTCGGCCCGCAGGGCGGCGAGGGCCTCTGTAGTTGAATTGTGGGTGCGGGTGTCGACCCAGCGGTCGGTGCCGCGCACGATGAGTTTGTTGGGGCGAAATTTGCAGTCGTTCTCGATGGTGTGCATCGTCTGCAGCCCGAACGCCTCGCAATGGCGGATAAGAGCCGCGGCGTTCTGGTCGTGGAAGATATTTTCGGCCAGCACGGTCATGTATTTCGTGCGCATGGAGAGGGTGCGCCGCAGGACCTCCGCGCGCTCGGGAAGCATAAACTCCGCGAGCCATTCGGTGCACTCGGCGTACCATGCCGTATCCCTATTTGCGGTATTTGTCATCTTCGTCGAGGATTTTCAGGTAGCTTTCGTAACGCTCGTATGCTATTTCGCCCTCTTCCACGGCCTTCACGACGGCGCAGCCGGGTTCATGGGTGTGGGTGCAGTTATAGAAGCGGCAGTCGGGGGCCACGCGCATCATCTCGGGAAAATAGTGCCACAGTTCGGCGTCGTCGATGTCGATCAGACCGAAGCCTTTGATGCCCGGGGTGTCGATCACGGCTCCGCCGCCCGAGAGGGGATACATGGTCGAGAAGGTGGTCGTGTGGCGGCCTTTGTGATGGCTTTCGGATATTTCGCCGGTGCGGATGTCGAGCGTGGGGTCGATAGCGCGCACCAAGGTCGATTTGCCCACACCCGAGTTGCCCGAGAGGAGCGTCACGCGGCCCGACAAAAGTTCGCGCACGGCCTCCACGCCCACGCCGTCGGGCGAGGCGACCTCCATCACGCTATAGCCCGCGCTTTCGTACACCTTGCGGAATGCAGCAACGGCCTCGGGGTCCTGAAGGTCGGTTTTCGAGAGCAGGATCGTAGCAGGGACTTTATAGGCCTCGCACGTCACCAGAAAACGGTCGACGAATTCGGGGGCGGTTTCGGGCTCGCGCAACGTAGCCATGATAACCGCCTGGTCGATATTCGCGGCGATGATATGGGACTCTTTGGAGAGGTTCGAGGCGCGGCGGATGACGTAGTTGCGGCGGGTGCGGATATCGCAGATCGCATAGTCACCGCCCTCGTCGGCCTGACACAGCACCTCGTCGCCAACGACGACCGGATTGGTCGAGCGGATGCCGCGCAGGCGCAGCTTACCGCGGATGCGGCACTGAACCGTCTCGCCGCCGTGCATCACGTCGTACCAGCTGCCCGTGGCCCGCGTCACTACTCCCCAGAACTCCTTTTCCATTACTCCTTGCCGGGTTTTTGCTCCGGAACCTGCTCGCTGATCCAGTCGAGGAACGGCAAGGCCGACTCGGAGAGGCGCATGACGGGTCGATAGCTTTTGGATTTTTCGATGGTCTGCGGGCCAACGATGGAGTAGTCTTCGTTGAGTTTATCGAAGGCCATGAAAAGAGCCCCAAGCAGCAGCAGGTATTTGAGGGCTGCGACGGCCACGCCGAGAATGATGTCGGCCAGGCCCAGTCCGGCGAAGCGGCAGACCTTGCGCAGCGCGCGGGCGCCGATCGCGACAAGTATCACGACAACCACAAGCACCGCGACGAAGCCTCCGGCGGCCGAGACCGACTCGTCGAGACGCAGCAACTCCCCCACCCAGGCGCCGTAGCGCGCGGCGACCCATATCGCCGCCACAAGTCCGGCGAGTGAGCATATCTGCACAATAAAGCCCTGACGCCAGCCGTTCCATACGGCAAGGACAAGTACAAGGCAGACAATAAGATCTATCGCATTCAATGTGTCGCGGTTTTCGTTAATTGTGTGTAAATATACGACAAATTGGCGAAACGGCATAATTTGAGATCGGCAGTAGATCGACCAGGATAGAGCAACCCGGATCAGCCAATGTCATTCCGGGAAGTGCTGCAGGTGCGGCGCGGGAATCTGATTATCGGCACTGTCTTGCATATCATCGGATTGCCGCGTCGCCTTCGGCTCCTCGCAATAGCATTGCAGATCCGGTTTTAGCGGAAGGAGCACGGTATTTGATTTTATGCCCGCGATTTATTAATTTTGTACCGCAACGACAAACACAAAACAGCCATGAAAAGATACATAACTCTCCTGATACTGCTCATGCTCTGCTCGGCAACCCGGGCCCGCGAGGTCCTGCCGCTGAACGAGGGCTGGCGCTTCTTCTTCAAATCGGAGAACACGAGCGACAACGCCCGCGTGGTGACCCTGCCCCACACCTGGAACACCGATCCGCGCGCGGCGGGACTCTGGCTCGAGACCACGGGCAACTACGGCAACGACCTCTTCATTCCCGCCGACTGGTCGGCGAAGCGCCTTTTCGTGAAGTTCTACGGAGCGCAGAATTCGGCCGATGTCTTTGTGAACGGATTTCTGGCCGGATCGCACCGCGGAGGCGCCGCGGCTTTCACGTTCGAGATAACCGACAAGGTGAAGTTCGGAACCGAAAATTCGCTCCTGGTTGTCGTAAGCAATAGTTTTCGCAACGACGTACTGCCCACGTCGACCGACATAAACCTCTACGGAGGACTCTACCGCGAAGCGGAGCTTATCGTCACCGACAAGACAGCCGTGTCACCGTTGTACTTCAGCTCGGACGGCGTGCTGGTGCGCCAGACAGCGGTCGGAAAAGATAAAGCCGAGGGCGAGGTAGAAGTTCACCTGACCGCCGCGGGCGACCATACATGTACCCTGACCGTCGAGATCGAGGCTCCCGACGGCCGCGTGGTGTTCTCGAAGCGCCAGAAGGTGCGCATCGACGGGAAACCCGTAGCGGTGCCGTTCGCAATAGAAAACCCCAGGTTGTGGAGCACCTCGGCACCCGCGCTCTACACAGTCACGGCAAGCGTCGACGACGACGGCGCCAAAGACCGCGTGAGCGTCCGCACCGGATTCCGCTCGGTGAAGGTCACGTCCCAGGGAGGTCTGGCGATCAACGACTCGCGCGTGCAGATTCACGGCGTGGCTATGCACCACGACAACACCCTATCGGGCGGTACGCTCATCGGCGCCGACTACGACGCCGATCTGCAGCAGGTCCGCGCACTGGGCGCCAACGCCATTCGCTCGGCCGTAATGCCCCACGGGCAGTATCTCTACGACCGCTGCGACGAGCAGGGCCTGCTCGTGTGGGTCGACAGCCCGCTGCAGAGGGCCAACTTCCTGGGCGACATAGCCTACTACGCCACGCCGCAGTTCGAACAGAACGGCATGCAGCAGCTGCAGGAGATTGTGGCGCAGAACTACAACCACCCCTCGGTGGTGATGTGGGGAATATTTTCACAGTTATTGACGCGCGGCGACGATGCCGCGGCCTATGTCCGCAAGCTCAACGACGCGGCGAAGGCAATGGATCCGACACGTCCCACAGTGGCGTGCAGCGACCAGAACGGCGCCATAAACTTCATTACCGATCTGATCGTATGGCGTCAGGACGTGGGCTGGGCCAAAGGCTCGGCGGCCGATCTCGCCATATGGCGCGAGCAGCTGCGGAAGAACTGGGCCCATATGCGCTCGGCGGTGACCTACGGCGGCGCGGGATTCATCGGTCAGAAAAGTTACTCCGCGCAGGGGACTCCCAACCCGGGACTCACGCCCGAGGAGCGTCAGACGCGGTTCCACGAGGAGTATGCCAAAAACCTGCAGGGCGAGCAGCAGTTCTGGGGTATATGGATCGGGAATATGTTCGACTACGGATCTTCGCGGCAGCCCTATGGGGTCAACGGCTCGGGCCTGGTGACGATCGACCGCCGCGACTATAAGGATGCGTATTATTTATACAAAGCGATGTGGAACAAGTCGGAAAAGACGCTGCACATTGCCGAAAAGCGACTCACACTGCGCGACGGAGAGCTCCAGACATTCCGCGTATACTCGTCGGTCGGAGCTCCGGTGCTTATGATCGGGGCCGATACGCTGGCGGTGACGGAATATGCGCCGTGTCAGTATCGCGCCGACTCGGTGGCGGTGAGCGGAAGCGTGGTGCTGAAGGCCTCGGCCGGGGATTTGCGTGACAGCGCCTCTATCCGCGTCGGCAGCGCTCCAAAACCGAAATCGCTGCTGGACCTTCGGCGAACAATAGGTCGGCAGCCGACAAATTAGGTTCGAACGGCAGCGTCTCGGAGAAGACCTGGAAATAGGGCTCGGCGATCAGCGCCGGGCCTTTTTTGTGTTTGGGCCGCAGGTCGAAATCGGCCTCCGAGGCATCGACATAGCTATCTGACACGGCCGGCATCGGGACGCGTATCAGTTCGCAGAGCAGCTCCAGCAGCTGCATATTATAGTCGGCAAGGAAGCCGAACTCGCGACGGTAGAAGGGCTCGAAACGGTCGGTGTAGAAGTCGAAATAGGGGGAACTTTTGTAGGAGGCGACCAGTGCGCCCCAGTGCTGGTGCTGCCAGCGCTTGGAGTAGTCGATGCGTATGTCGCGCATCTTCTGGCGCGGGCGGTTGGCGTTTTGGACGTGGACCGTTAGTTCCATGACGCCGTCGGTGGCCAGAATCCGGGCGCGGTTGCGCTCCGAGCGCTTCACAAAATGCTCGCCGAGGTCGACGACGCAATCGCCGCGCAGAAGTTCGACAAAAATCTCCACGGAGGGGAGGTATGTGAGCGGGAGAATGGTCATTTTTCGGCCCAGTCGCCGTGGGATTTGATGAGTTCGACAAGGCGGTCGAGGGCCTGCTCCTGCGGAATATTGCGCTCCACGACCGCCTGGCCCTTGTAGAGCGTGATGCGGCCGGGCGCGGCGCCCACGTAGCCGTAGTCGGCGTCGGCCATCTCGCCGGGACCGTTGACGATGCAGCCCATGACGCCTATCTTCAGGTTCTTGAGGTGGGAAGTGCGGGCTTTGATCGCCGCGAGGGTTCCCTCGAGGTCGTACAATGTACGCCCGCAGCCCGGGCAGGCGATGTATTCGGTATGCGAGAAGCGTACGCGGGCGGCCTGCAGGATCGTGAGTTCGACCTCGCGGATATCGGCCCCGGCGAACTGCGGGGCATCGATCCAGATGCCGTCGGCAAGGCCGTCGAGAAACAGCACGCCGAGGTCGGCGGCCGCCTTTACGGCCATGGTTTCGAGATTTGTATCGTCGTAGCGGCGCTTCACGACCACCGGTTCGGCCGAATCGAGGCTGAGTATTGCGGCACGCAGTTCGGCAGTCGGGTTGCCCGAGGTGGACTCTATCACACGGAAACCCTTCATAGGTTCGGTGTGGATGATCGGGATCTGTATGTTCGAGCGGCGGCGGTATTCGGTCGGAGAGTAGTTTTCGGGGTGCTTCATTTCTAATGTGCCGGGGCGTTCGCGGAAATAGTCGGCCAGCAGCTGCGCCACGGGGATCTCGTTCTCGGGGGCTTCGGTCAGCGACACACGGATCGTGTCGCCGATGCCGTCGGCCAGCAGCGCACCTATACCCACGGCACTTTTGATGCGTCCCTCGATACCGTTACCGGCCTCGGTGACACCAAGATGTATCGGATAGCACATCGCCTCGGCGTTCATTGCTTCTACCAGCAGACGGTAGGCGGCGACCATGACGCGCGTGTTGCTCGACTTCATCGACACCACCACCTGATCGAAATTCCGCGCCTTGCAGATGCGCAGAAACTCCATAGCCGAAACCACCATTCCCTGCGGCGTATCGCCCCACTCGTCGAAAATACGTTTGGCCAGCGAGCCGTGGTTGACGCCGATGCGCAGCGCCACGCCGCGCTCGCGGCATTGCTCGATGAGGGCTTCGAATTCGCCCTCCGCGGTGCCGTAGTTGCCCGGGTTGACGCGCACCTTGTCGACGTATTTCGCAGCGATGGCCGCGACCTCGGGCACAAAGTGGATGTCGGCGACCAGGGCTGTTGTCAAGCCCTGCTCGCGGATGCGGCGGACGATGTTAGCCAGATTCTCGCCCTCGCGGCGGCCCTGGGCGGTGAGGCGCACGATCCGGCCTCCCGCGCGGTCGATGCGCGCGATCTGGGCGGCACTGGCCTCGGTGTCGTTGGTGTCGGTATTGGTCATCGACTGCACGGCCACGGGATGCTGGCCGCCTATAACAGTCTGGCCTATGCGCACCTCGCACGAGGGGCGGCGGAGAAATTTCGACAGATTCATCGTTACATTCGTTAGAGAATACAAAGATAGAAAATTTTGCAGATTATGGATTATTGACTACTTTTATAACATCAATCCGAAATCATCCCGTTATGAAAAACAAGATTTTGCTGATGATCGCCTCGATGCTGGGCTTCGCCACAGCCAGTGACCAGACCAAATACGGGCCCGATATGTACGGAGTGCGATGGCCCGATGTAGAGGCGAGCATAAGCGGAAAAGTGACCGACAAAGAAGGCAACCCGATTCCGGACATAGAGGTTCGCACCAGCGGCAATAAGACAACGACGGCAACCGACGGCAACTACGTCATAGCCAGCAAAGTATACGGCAATCGGTCGACTCTGTGGTTTGTCGATGTCGACGGCTCTGCAAACGGAGGAGAATTCGCCGAACAGAATCTATCTGTGGAACTTTCCGAAGAGAATAGGATCAACGAAAGCGACAACTTCGCCAAATCGGGCGTGGACGTGGCGCTCAAAGAAAAGGAATAATTTGTTCGGATATTCGTCTTAATGGGTTTGCTCTTTCCGGGCAGACCTGTTTTTTTATATCTTTGCCGTGTGGACTACATGGATAACGACATAAAATTCGTGGCGGGCGTGGGTGATGCCCGCGCCAGACTGCTCGACCGCGAGCTGGGCATCCGTACGCTCGGCGACATGCTGCGCCACTATCCGCACCGCTACATCGACCGCACGAAAATCTACAAGATAAACGAGATCACCGAAGATTCGCCTACGCTGGTGCAGTTCCGCGCGCGCATAACAGGCGTATCGTACTCCGGCACGGGGCGCAAACAACGATTCACGGCCTATGCCCAGGATGCTACGGGTTCGGCCGAGCTGGTGTGGTTTCAGGGCGTGAAGTGGATCGAGAAGCGCATAGAGGTGGGGCGCGAGTACCTGGTTTTCGGGCGCCCGTCGTTCTTCCGCGGCGAGCTGTCGGTGGTGCATCCCGAGCTCGAGACCATCGAGCAGGCGCTCTCGCGCAAGGCCGAGAGCGGCATGCAGGGCATCTACCCCTCGACCGAGAAGCTATCGAACGTGCTGGGCGCCAAGGGCATGTATCAGATAATATGCAATACGTGGGCGATCCTGAAAGACCATATCGAGGAGTATATGCCCGATGACGTGCGACGAAAATACGGCCTTGTGAGTCTGCGCGACGCCTATTACAACATCCACTTTCCGCAGGGCCCCGAGGCTTTGAAGCAGGCGCAGTACCGTCTGAAGTTCGACGAGCTGCTGGGCATTCAGCTGGGCGTGCAGAGCCGCCGCACGGAGCGTCTGTCGAAGAGCAACGGATTCGTATTTACCAAGGTCGGCGGGGTGTTCAACACTTTCTACAACGAAAAACTGCCTTTCCCGCTTACCGGAGCGCAGAAACGGGTGATAAAGGAGATCCGGCAGGATACCGTCACCGGATATCAGATGAACCGGCTGCTGCAGGGCGACGTGGGCAGCGGCAAGACCCTCGTGGCGCTGATGTCGATGCTGCTGGCCGTGGACAACGGTTTTCAGGCCTGCATGATGGCGCCAACCGAAATTCTTGCGCGCCAGCATTTTTCTACAATTTGCAAGATGCTCTCCGGTATGGATGTCAAGGTCGCCATTCTGACCGGGGCTTCGAAGGCCAAAGAACGAAAACTCGCGCTCGAAGGCATAGCCTCGGGCGAGGTAGATATATTGCTGGGCACGCATGCCCTGATCGAAGACAAGGTGCAGTTCGCCAACCTCGGTTTCGTGGTGATCGACGAGCAGCACCGATTCGGCGTCGAGCAACGCGCGCGGCTCTGGACCAAGAACGCGCAACCGCCGCATATTCTGGTCATGACCGCGACGCCCATACCCCGCACGCTGGCCATGACGCTCTACGGCGACCTCGACGTGTCGGTGATCGACGAACTGCCCCCGGGCCGCCGTCCGATAAAGACCGCGCACTACACCGATGCCGCGCGACTGCGCATGTTCGGGTTCATGCGGCAGGAGATTGCCAAGGGCCGGCAGGTGTATGTGGTCTATCCCCTTATCAAGGAGTCGGAGGCTATGGACTATAAAGACCTGACGGACGGATACGAATCCATTTCGCGGGATTTTCCGCTGCCGCAATATGTTACCACCGTCTGCCACGGCAAGATGAAGCCTGCCGACAAGGAAGAGTCGATGCGCCAGTTCAAATCGGGGGAATCGCATATCATGGTTGCCACGTCGGTGATCGAAGTCGGCGTCGACGTGCCTAATGCCACGGTCATGGTCATCGAGTCGGCCGAGCGCTTCGGACTTTCGGCGCTCCACCAGTTGCGCGGACGCGTGGGCCGCGGCGGCGAGCAGTCGTACTGCATACTGATGTCGGGCGAGAAGCTCTCGCGGGAGGCACGGGCACGGCTCGAGGCCATGTGCGAGACCAACGACGGATTCCGGCTCGCGGAACTGGACCTTAAACTGCGCGGCGCAGGCGACTTGAGCGGCACGCTCCAGAGCGGCATGGCCTTTGATTTGAAGATAGCCAACCCCACGCTCGACGTGCAAATCCTGACCGTGGCACGCGACGCCGCAGCAGAGATCCTCGCCGCCGATCCCGCCCTCGCGCAGCCCGCGAACCGGGGCCTTCTGGCGCTCCGCAAGCGCTATTCGGGGCGCGAAGAGATCGATTTTTCGAAAATTTCGTAATATATACCATCTTAACAGCGTTTACTTTCCAAACCCAATCCCCATGAAGAGACTCTTTTTCACAGTAATATCGCTTCTCGCAGCCGCAACCGCGGCGGCCCAGCTCTACCACCCGGGCGAAGTGCTCAACTACCGCGTGAGCTACAAAGCCAAAATGTTCCCCAATACCGAAGTGGGCATGGTCGACGTGAAGACCACGCGCGCAAACCTCGACGGCGTGGCCCGCTACAAGGTCGAAGGCATCGCCAGGACCCTGCCTACATACCGCTGGTTCTACAACCTGGAGGATATATACACGGTGTGGGTCGATACCGAGAAACTGCGTCCAGTGGTATTCGAGGGCGACGTGCGCGAGGGCGACTACACCTTCGAGAGCCGCTACGACTACAACTGGGGCACGAAGGAGGTCTACACCCGCTGGCGCAAGGGCAACCGGGCCCCCAGGGAGAAAACCATGGCCCTGACGAACGAAAGCATGGACGCCATATCGTTATTCTTCGCCCTGCGCTCGGCAAAGGCCGAGGATTTCAAGGAGGGCAAGACGGCGCAGCTCCAGATGGTCCTCCAGGACACCATACGCCACATCAACTACCGCTACATCGGCAAAGAGAGCAAGAAGATCCGCAACATGGGCAAGTACAAGACCTTGAAGTTCGAATGCCAGCTCGGCACATCCGAAGGATTTTCGTTCACCGACGGCACGGTTTTTACGATATGGATCTCCGACGACGAGAACAAAATTCCGCTCTACATCGAATCGCCGGTCAAGGTGGGCAGCATAAACGCCTATATTTCGGGGTACAAGGGGCTCAAATATCCGGTGACGAGCCTTATAAAATAATTTTTTCTTACTTTTGTAAAAAATAAGCTACCATGGCAGACAACAAGCAGGGATACGACCCTTCGGAATACGAAGACGAAGACTACACGACGCCGCGCGCCGGCGACGACAAGTCGATACGCGGATACCGCATCGTAATAATCATTCTTTCGGTGATCCTGGTGGCGCTCTCGGCGCTCTACTTCGGAATGCACCGCCAGCAGATGCAGGATAACCGTCTGCTGCAGGCCGACCGAGACTCGATACAGAACGACCTCGGCCAGCTGATGACCGACTACGACAATCTGCAGGTCACCAACGACACCATCTCGACGAACCTCGGCATAGAGCGCGAAAGGGCCGACTCGCTGATGGAGCGACTCAAAAAAGAGCGTTCGTTGAGCCTCGCGAAGATCAAACAGTATGAAAAAGAGGTGGGCACGCTGCGCTCGATCATGCAGGGCTATCTGCGTCAGATAGACTCACTCAACACCCTCAACAAGCAGCTCATAACCGAAAACGTCGGTTTCCGCAAGGAGATATCGACCGCCAGGCTGCGCGCCGACATGGCCGAGGAGAAAGCAGCCGAGCTCGACACCAAAGTCCGCACCGGCGCCGTGATAAAAGCCCGCGACATACGTCTTTCGGCGCTGAACAACAACAGCAAGCCCGTCACACGCGTCCGGAACGCCGCGCGCCTGCGCACCGACTTCGTACTCACGGCCAACGACCTGGCAAATCCGGGCAACAAGGCGGTCTACGTACGCATCACCTCGCCCGACGGCTATGTGCTCACAACAGAGTCGATGCCCACGTTCGACTTCGAGGGCGAGCGCACGACCTATTCGGCCATGCGCGAGGTGGATTATCAGAACGCGGATCTCGAGGTCGGTATCTACTACAACAGCACGGGATTCGACGCGGGAACCTACCTCGTGCAGCTCTACTGCGACGGACGACTCATCGGCTCCTCGGAGATCGTGATGAAATAAAGATACTTTTACGAAAAGATAACGGACGGAGGCACAATGTTTCCGTCCGTTTTTTGAATGTTTCAGCTCGTTCTTTTATATGCCGCAAAAAGCCTGCGCGTTATTTTCAACATAAAAACACGGTCACACATATCTCCGGGCCATATTGTGATTTTTTATCGAAAAACAATAAATTTTATTTGTTTTTCAAAATATTCTTTTATAACTTTGCAATAGAACCAAAAGGACCAATTATCATTAAGCACCAGTTCCGCACAACGACCGACACCCAAAACCAGAGCGCGCGACCTTAAAATAAAAAAGTTCAAATTCCGTTTTTCGACTCCGCCAGGCAACCGAGGCCGCGGCAGAGCTACTTATAGAAGATTAAATTGTGCGGCGAAGGCCCGACTGATGTCGGGCTTTCGTTATTTTACGGATCGGACAGGATGAGTAAACCCTTTTTCTACTAACTTTGTGATGCAATTCTGCTTCTCGATGGAAAATTCACTACGTAGGATATCAGGCGACGGAATACCCATGCCGCAGCGCATATGGGCCATTCTTGCCGTAGCATTCGGCGTTTCGCTGTCGGTGATCGACAGCGCGATAGCCAATGTCGCGCTGCCGACGATAGGAAAAGAGCTCGGAATATCGGCCGCCGACTCGATATGGATTGTCAACGCCTATCAGCTGGCCATCATGGTCTCGCTGCTGTCGTTCTCGTCGCTGGGCGATATCATCGGCTACCGCAAGGTCTATATCGGGGGGCTGGCGGTGTTTACGATAGCCTCGGTGGGCTGCGCCATGTCGGACTCGCTGCAGACGCTGGTGCTGGCCCGCGTGATGCAGGGTTTCGGCGCCGCGGCGGTGACCTCGGTCAACACGACGCTTATACGCATCATCTACCCCAAGGCGCAGCTCGGACGCGGCCTGGGCATCAACGCCACAATCGTCGCCGTGTCGTCGGTGGCGGGGCCTACGCTGGCGGCGGGAATCCTCGCGGTGGCCGACTGGCCGTGGCTCTTCGCGGTCAATATTCCCATAGGCATCGTGGCGCTTACAATGGGCCAGCGCTTCCTGCCCGACAATCCGGTGCGGGTGCGCAACCACCGGTTTGAGTGGAAAGATGCGCTGATGAACGCCCTGACCTTCGGACTGATGATGGCCTCGGTCGAGGGATTTTCGCACGGGCTCGATCCGCGGATCATCTGGGTAGGTATAACAGCGATGCTCGTCATAGGGTTCTTCTTTATCCGCGGGCAGCTGCGCGAGCCCTACCCCATACTGCCGTTCGACCTGCTGCGGATACCGATATTCTCGATGTCGATCGCCACGTCTATCTGCTCGTTCGTCGGGCAGTCGCTGGCCATGGTGGCGTTGCCGTTCTATCTGCAGTATGAGTGCGGCTACGACCAGGTGAACACAGGATTGCTGATGACCGCGTGGCCAGCGGTGATCATGGTCGTGGCGCCGGCGGCCGGATTTCTGGTCGAGAGGGTTCATGCGGGGGCGCTCGGGGGCGTGGGTCTTGCAGCCATGGCCGCAGGTATGTTCGCCTTGGCGGTGTTGCCAGCAGAGCCGACGGCTGCGGATATCATCTGGAGGCTTGTGCTGTGCGGCGCGGGATTCGGGCTGTTCCAGTCGCCCAACAACAGTATAATCATCGCCTCGGCGCCGCCCGAAAGGAGCGGAAGCGCCAGCGGAATGCTCGCCACGGCGCGGCTCATCGGTCAGACGACCGGTGCAGCGATGATGGCACTGCTGTTCCATGTCGTGCCCCAGAACAGTACCCACACAGCACTTTGGCTGGCCGGAGGGTTTGCACTGGTGGGGTCGATAGTCAGTATGTCGCGGTTAAGGCAGCCTTTGCCCGAGGGGCTGCGGAGAAATAAATAATATTTTTGTATATTTGTAAGAACAAACATCACAGAGCTATGTTTTCAGCAAACACATACGCCCAAAGGCGTCAGACGCTACGCAAAAAGATCGGTTCGGGGATCATCCTCCTGCCTGGCAACCTCCCCACACCCAACAACTACCCCAATAACGCCTACTATTTCCGCCAGGATTCGTCGTTCCTCTACTACTTCGGACTCAACGTTCCGTCGGTGGCGGGTGTTATCGACACCGATTCGGGCGAGGAGGCGCTCTATGGCGACGACTTCACGGTCGAGGATATCATCTGGACCGGGCCGCAGCCCACGCTGCGCGAGATGGGTGCCGGGGTAGGCGTCACGGCCACATTCCCCATGGCCGAGCTCGAGGGCCGTCTGCGCAAGGCGATCGCCCAGGGCCGCCGCATCCATTTTCTGCCCGCATACCGCGGTGAGACCAAGCTGCAGCTCTCGGCCCTGCTTGGCATAAAGCCCGCGCTGCTGCACGACTACAAGTCGGTGGATCTGATGCTGGCCATCGGTGAGATGCGCGAAAAGAAGAGCGCCGAGGAGATCGAGGAGATGGAGCGCGCGTTCCAGATAGGCTACGCCATGCACACCACGGCCATGAAGATGTGCCGCCCGGGTGTGGTGGAGCGCGAGATCGCGGGAGCGCTGGAGGGCATTGCCAAGTCGATGGGCTCGGGAGTTTCGTTCCCCTCGATCGTATCGCAGCACGGAGAGACGCTCCATAACCTCAACTGCGACGGCGTGTTGGAGGAGGGACGTCTGCTGCTGTGCGACGCCGGAGGCGAGACGGTGAACAACTACTGCTCCGACCATACGCGCACATATCCCGTCGGTGGGCGATTTACCCAGAAGCAGAAAGATATCTACAACATAGTTCTCGCGGCACACGACCGCGTGGCCGGCATCGTGAAGCCCGGTATGATGTACACGGAGGTTCACAAAACGGCCTACACCTCGCTGGCCGAGGGCCTGATCGGCCTCGGGCTGCTGAAGGGCACCGCTGCAGATGCTGTGGCGTCGGGGGCGATGACGATGCTGATGCCCCACGGACTCGGTCACGGACTCGGCATGGACGTTCACGACTGCGAAGCCTTTGGCGAGCGCAGCTTCGACTTCTCGACCATCGCCGAGCGTGCTGTCAAGTCGGGAACGTGCATCTACCGTGCGGCATGGAAACTCGCGCCCGGGACCGTTCTGACCGATGAGCCCGGACTCTATTTCATCCCCGCGCTGATCGACAAGTGTCGCTCCGAGGGGCTTTACAAGGGCATTGTGAATTACGAAGCGCTGGAGGCATACCGCGACTTCGGCGGAATACGCATCGAGGATGATCTGATCGTAACCCAGGACGGATGCCGTATGATCGGCGACAAAAAGATCCCGGTAACAGTCGAAGAACTCGAAGCCACGGTAGGAAAGTAGCGTGAAGCGGATATTTATCTTTCCCACCGTCGAGGAGGCCAAGGCATTTATCCTCACCGAGCCCAAGGACCCGGTCTTTGTGGCGGGTGTGGGCATGGCCGAGATCGCAGCCGCGACCATTCGCGCCGTGAAAGCCAAGAAGCCGCAACTGGCGGTTTTGTGCGGCATAGCCGGAGTTTACGATCGCGGGCTCGAAAAGGGCGAAGTGGTGGAGGTCGTGACGGAGCGCGTGGCGGGGATTCCCGAGCGCTACGGACGTGAATACGAGACCACGGGGCCCGATACCGGGTTGCGCCTTGCCGCCGGGGTGACCGTCAGCCGCTCCGCAGAGAGGGCGGAGGACAGAGCGACTGCGGATGCAGGAGTGGAGGCAGAGGCAGATGCTGGAGCGGACGCCGATCTGCTGCCCGAGGTCGAAAATATGGAGGGTGCGGCGTTTTTCGCCGTGTGCGAGGCCCTGGGGGTCGAGGCATGCCAGATACGCGCGGTATCGAACTATGTCGGAGAGCCGTTCGAAGAGTGGGCGGTCGAGCTGGCGGTGAAAAATCTCACGGAACAACTTATCAAAATATACGGTAACAATGAATAAAAAATGGATCATCTACACCGGTCTGGGCCTGATCGCGTTCCTGCTGGTGGTAATCTTCTCGAAGAACATCTGGAACTGGTTCGAGAACTGGCTTGTGACAATACTTATTTACGCCATCGTGTTCGGCGTGGGATGGGTGCTGGGATACTTCAGCGGCCGAAGCAGCCGGGACAGGAAAAACGCAAAGAACATCACCAAGGCGCAGGAGTAACCCTTCGATCCGCTGTGCACGGTCTGCAACACACGACCGCTGGTGTTGCAAATTGTGCATTGACTATTTTGCATTGTGCATTATAAACTTCACATTTCGCCGTGTCCCAACGACACGTTCTCTTTCGATGCGCTCATCAACGGACGCATCGACACCGGGGGCATGCGCTTCGAGGTCGAATACCACGATATCGAGGAGCTTAACCGCAGGGTTCGCGCGGGGCGCGCCGACATCAGCAAGATAAGCACGGTCATGCTGCCGGCGATCGCCGGCGACTATGTGCTGCTGGACAGCGGGTCGGCGCTGGGGCGCGGAAACGGACCGCTGCTGGTGCGCCGTGAGGGTGAGGCCGCTCCCATACGGCGCGTAGCCGTTCCGGGGCTCGACACGACGGCAAATGCGCTTGTCGGGCGGTTATTCCCCGAGGTCGAAGAGCGCGTGCCAATGCTCTTTTCGGAGATCGCCGCGGCGGTCGAGCGGGGAGAGTCTGACGCGGGGGTTTTGATTCACGAAGGGCGCTTTGTTTATCATAAGCGCAGACTGGAGTTGGTTGCCGACCTGGGACAACTCTGGGAGACGACCACGGGGCTGCCGCTGCCGTTGGGCGGGATCGTCGCAAAGGGGTCCATACCCCGGGAAGAGCGGCTCAAAATAGAGCGGCTGATACGCCGAAGCATAGCATACGGCTTTGCGCACCCCGCGGAGTCGCGCGCATATGTAAAAGAGCATGCGCAGGAGTTGGACGATATGGTCATCGATTCGCATATCGCGCTGTTTGTGAATAATTTTTCGCTATCGTTGGGTCCGGAAGGGCACAGGGCGGTGGAGATGCTGACGGGAGTACGAAGTTAATATATATACCTGCAGATCTTATGGCGGCCGCATTGTGTGGTCGCTTTTTTGTTCTGTGTGATTTCAGGCTGAAGCTCGCGGTGGTCGGCTATGTACGCAGTAAATAGCAGGCCGCCGCAGGGCGGAGCTTCGGCCTGCCGACCTTCTTCGAAGGCCGAAAAGCACTTCTCTAAAATATTTGTGTCTCAAATACGATTTTTCTTGTTTGTCTCAAATTTTTCGTATATTTATAGTCACCGAACCGAAAAATACCTTAAAACCTAATAGAATATGAAAAACTATTCAGCAAAAGAGATCAAAAACATCGTTCTCATCGGCGCTCCCGGCACGGGGAAAACTACCCTTGCCGAAGCAATGGCCTATGAGGGTAAGGTCATTGACCGCAGGGGTAGTATCGAGGCGAACAACACGCTCTCGGACAACACGGATATCGAGCACGAATACAAGCGCTCGATCTATTCCACGATCCTCTTCACCGAATTCATGGACCGCAAGCTCAACATCATCGACTGTCCGGGTTCCGACGACTTCTGCGGAAGTTTGTTCTCGGCGTTCAAAGTCGCCGACGTGGGCGTGTTCCTTTTCAACGCCCAGAACGGCTGGGAAGTAGGCAGCGAGATCCAGGCGCGCTACGCCCGTATTCTGAAAAAACCCGTGATCGGCGTGATCAGCCAGCTCGACTCGGACAAGGCTAACTTCGAGTCGGCTTTGGAATCCATAAAGGCAGGCGCGCGCGTAAAACCCGTGCTCGTTCAGTATCCCGTGAATCAGGGAGCGGAGTTCAACGCATTCATCGACGTGCTGATGATGAAAATGTACCGTTTCAAGGACCATGACGGACACCGCGAAGAGCTCGAAATCCCCGCATCGGAGATGGATCGCGCACAGGAGCTCAACAAGGAGCTTATCGAAATGGCCGCCGAGCATGACGAGGCGCTGATGGAGATGTACTTCGACAAGGGTACGCTCACGCAGGACGACATCCGTTCGGGACTCAAGATCGGCCTCGCCAACCGCGAGATCATGCCTATTTTCTGCACCAGCGGTAAGCGTGATATCGGCACCAAGCGTCTGATGGAGTTCATCATCAACGTGGCTCCGGGCCCGACGATGGCGCCCAAGTTCCTTTCGGCCGAAGGCGAGGAGATCGCTGCCGACGAGGCTGCGCCCGCCGTAGCGTTCGTGTTCAAGAGCCAGCTGGAACAGCATATCGGCGAGATCACCTATTTCCGCGTGATCCGCGGCAAGATCGCCGAGGGTACGGAACTTGTGAACACGCGTACCGGAAACAAAGAGAAGGTTTCGCAGCTCTTCGCCGTTGCCGGCAAGAACCGCATAAAGGTTACCGAGCTCTCGGCAGGCGATATCGGCTGCACGGTGAAGCTCAAGGGCACGCGCACCAACGACACACTGGCAGCCCCCTCGGCGCCCATTACGGTCGAGCCCATCACCTTCCCCGAACCGCGCTATCGCGCGGCTATCAAAGCCAAGGATCAGAATGATGAGGAAAAATTAGGAAAAATTCTCAACGACGCCAAGTACGAAGACCCGACGATTCTGGTCGACTACTCGAAGGAGCTGAAGCAGACCATTATCCAGGGTCAGGGCGAACACCACCTCAACATTCTGAAGTCGAGGATCGAGAAAGAGAACAAGATCGCGTTCGAATTCATCGCCCCCAAGATACCCTACCGCGAAACCATTACCAAGGTCGCGCAGGCCGATTACCGTCACAAGAAGCAGTCGGGAGGCGCAGGCCAGTTCGGCGAGGTTCACATGATCATCGAGCCTTACTACGAAGGCATGCCCGAACCCAAGAACTACAAGATCGCAAAGGGCGAAATGGTCGTCAACCCCAAGACCAAGGAGGAGTACGACCTTCCGTGGGGCGGTAAGCTGCAGTTCTACTCGGCAATCGTGGGCGGCGCTATCGACGCGCGCTTTATGCCAGCGATCCTGAAGGGTATTATGGAGAAGATGGACGAGGGACCGCTGACGGGTTCATATGCGCGCGACATCCGCGTGGTGATCTACGACGGTAAGATGCACCCGGTGGATTCGAATGAAATCTCGTTCAAGCTGGCTGCACGCAACGCTTTCAAGGAGGCGTTCCGCAATGCGGGGCCCAAGATCATGGAGCCGATATACAATATCGAGGTGCTCGTGCCGAGCGACTACATGGGCGCCGTGATGAGCGACCTGCAAAACCGCCGCGCGATGATCGCCGGCATGGAGTCGGACAAGGGATTCGACCGACTGAACGCTACGGTGCCTCTGGCGGAACTCTACCGCTACTCGACCACCCTGTCGTCGCTGACGTCGGGTTCGGCAACGTATACCATGAAATTCGGGTCTTACGAGCAGGTGCCGGCCGACGTGCAGGACAAGTTGCTCAAGGCTTACACAGATACCGACGAGGAGTAATCCTTTTTCGAGGTTCAGATTCGACGCAGGCGGCTCCCGGTTCGGGGGGCCGTCTGTTTTTTTGGAGGCAGGGGTTTGGAATCAGGCTTCAGTTCCCGCTTCAGCCTGCGCGAAACGTGCGAGGAATTTACACGGAAAAAATACGGTCGGATGGCTCTTTCCGTCTTCGGGCTGCAGCTCGCGGAGGTCAAATCGTAACGGAGCGTTGCGCAGTGAAGATGCAGGCCTCGGCAGGGCGGAGCTGCGGCCTGCCGACCTTCTCCGAAGGCCGAAAACAAGATAACAAAAGAATTGAGCCTCTGGGCGTGTACGCCATTGGCACATGTCATTGCCAGGAGGTCCGCAGGACCGACGCGGCAATCTGATGATCGGTCAAACGGCACGGCAAGCAGATTGCCGCATCGGACTTTCTGCCCTCCCTCGCAATGACAAACAACGAATTAGCCCCACAGACCGCCTATTGCCCATGTTGTGTTAAAAAAACGTTAACATTGCCCTTGCCGATAGAGCGACAGGAAAAATGGAGTATTTTTGTAATCAATTTGCAACAACACCCAACGTTTTCGATAAGTTAGGGCAGAACGAGTTTGCTCGTTTTGCCGAGCGAAGAAAGCGAAGAAACTGATTCAATACATGAGCGAAATCTACACCGTCATTGTCGTCATCCTCGGAATTCTTGCTGTTTCCGGTCTTTTTGTCGGCGTGACAAACGACGCAGTCAACTTTCTGAACTCCGCAATCGGCTCCAAAGCCGCATCGATGCGCGTAATCCTCACGGTAGCCACCGCAGGCATCCTGCTCGGCGTAGTGACGTCGAGCGGCATGATGGAGGTCGCGCGAAGCGGCATGTTCAACCCCGGGCTCTTTACCTTCCACGAGGTTATGATGCTCTACCTGGGCGTGATGTTTGCCAACATCATCCTGCTGGACCTCTACAACTCGTGGGGACTACCCACCTCGACCACCGTGTCGCTGATATTCTGTCTTCTGGGCTCGGCGATCGCCGTCTCGATCTACAAAATATCGCACACCGAGGATCTAGGCGTAGGTGCTCTGGGCGAATTCATCAACACCTCGCGCGCCATGGGTATCGTCTCGGCGATCCTGCTGTCGGTGGTCATAGCGTTCACCTGCGGTACGGCCGTGATGTATGTTTCGCGTGTGATCTTCTCGTTCCGGTACACCAGGATGTTCCGCCGCTTCGGCGCGATGTGGTGCGGCGCTTCGCTCACGGCGATCGTCTACTTCGCGGTTTTCAAAGGGCTTAAAAACGCGCTTGCCGATCATGCCGCGATCGAATATATCGACACCCATATTTCGGTTATGATGCTGGGCTGTTGGGTCTTTTTCTCGCTGCTGTTGTTCTTCGTACAGCGATTCAAGATCAATATTCTGCGCATAACGATCCTCTCGGGAACCTTTGCGCTGGCGCTGGCTTTCGCAGGCAACGACCTGGTGAACTTCATCGGCGTTCCGGTGGCCGGTTTCGATGCATTCAAAATAGCTTCGGAGGCGGGCGACCCCAATATGACCATGGAGGCACTGTTGGAAGACGTGCCGGCCAACTTCCTGATCCTGCTGGCCGCGGGCGTAGTGATGATACTCACATTGTGGACTTCGCGAAAAGCCATGCACGTGTCGGAAACCGAACTTTCGCTCTCCTCGACGGCCGACGGAACGGCCGAACAGTATGGCTCGTCGCCTTTCTCGCGCACCATCGTACGTGCGGCCCTCAACGTCAATTCGGGCATCGAGCGCGTAATTCCGCAGCGGGTCCGTACGGCCATCTCGCGCCGGTTCGAATTCGAGGACATCGAGCACAGCGGCTCGCCCTACGACATGATTCGCGCGACGGTGAACCTCACCACGGCGGCGCTGCTCATTTCGCTGGCCACGTCGTTCAAACTACCGCTTTCGACCACATACGTATGCTTTATGGTGGCCATGGGCTCATCGCTCGCCGACCGTGCATGGGGGCGCGAGAGTGCCGTGTACCGCATCTCGGGCGTAATGACCGTGGTGGCCGGGTGGTTCGTGACGGCACTGGGCGGATTTATGATCGCATTTGTGGTGGGTCTCGCGCTGATCTACGGCGACATGATAGCTTTTGGAATCGTGACCGTGCTATGCGGCTACATGCTCATTCACAGCAACTTCATTAAGAAACCCAAGGAGTCGGTACTCAACGCCCCGGACGATATTCCCGAGAGCACCGAGGCCATCATCTCCAGCATCGGCGAGGAGGTGTGCCGCACGATGGAGAGCGCCACGAGAATTTACGACCGCACACTTTTAGCCGTCTTTAAAGAAAACCGCAAGGTGCTGCGCGACATGGTCAAGGAGTCGAACGACCTGTTCTACCAGTCACGCGAACATAAATATTCGCTGCTCCCCACGCTCAAAAAATTGCAGAGCAGCGACGTAAACACCGCACATTATTATGTTCAGGTGGTGGATTATCTGAACGAGATGACCAAGGCGCTGATGCACATCACGCGCCCGGCATTCGAGCATATAGACAACAACTTCGAGGGTCTGTCGAAGGAGCAGGCACGCGATTTGATGTCTATTAACGACGACGTGGAGGCTATCTACCAGCGTATAAACATGATGCTGCGCGACGGCGACTTCTCGGAGATCGATACCGTATTGGTGCTGCGCGACCAGCTCTTCGAGTCGATAGCCGAGGCTATAAAGTCGGAGCTCACGCGCATAAACAACGCGCAGTCGAACACTAAAGCCAGTATGTTATACCTCACGATCCTCACCGAGACCAAGAACATGATCCTCCAGTCGCGCAACCTCTTGAAATCGCAACAGTATTTCATGGAGCACCGCACCGGAAAGACGGTTTGGATAAAACCGAATTAAACATGGATATAGCACAGGCAAAACGACGCGAGAATATCGCCGAATATATACTCTATCTCTGGCAGCTGGAGGATTTGCTGCGTGCGCTGCAGTTCAGCCCCGAAGCGATATTTTCGACCTTTATCGCTCCGCGCAAGGATATTGGCGAAGAACTGAAACACCACTATTTGTTGTGGTACATGGATATCGCGAACCTGCTGCATCAGGAGGGCAAGGACGAAAAAGGGCATCTGGAGCACACGCTACATCTGATAAATGACCTCCACGACCTGCATCTGCAGTTGATGAAGTTGCCTATCGGCGAACACTACCGCGCGACATATGCGAAGTTAGAGCCCGAGTTGCCGCGACTGCGCGCCGTGCTGGGAAATCCGGGCATGAGCGATACGGAACTTTGTTTTCGCGCGCTCTATGCCGCGATGCTCTACCGGATAAAGGGCGAGGGTGAGAAGTCGGCGGTGGTGGATACACTGCAGTTCATATCGCCGGTGATAGCCGAGCTTGCGGCCATGCATGGCAAGGTCGAGCGGGGAGAGGTGGATTTGTTTAAGGATAACGATTGACGGACGGGTATTCGTGTTAAGATAGAGGGGTCGGCTTTTGTGAGCCGACCCCTTGTTTTGTGGATAATGACATTAAAAGAGGCTGTTGCTTTTCGTTTTCGGGCTGCAACTCGCGGGGGACCGATATATACGAAGTAGATAGCGGGCCTCCGCAGGGCGGAGCTGCGGCCCGCCGGCTCGCTACGCAAGCCGTGGCAGAACAAATCCTATTCTATTTCCAGTCCCATGATATAGTCGTTCATATAGTAGCCGTTGCCGATCGGGAAGTCGCCCTCGCGGAGCTTGCGCATACCCATGCGCTCGTAGAAGCCGAGGGCCTTGTTGTCACGGTTGACGTTGAGTTCCATGCGGCAGGGCGCAGGGTGTACCGAGCGGATATACTCTATGGCCGCGCGGAATAAAAACACGCCGGCGCCAATGCCCTGGAAGCGCGGCAGAACATAGATCTTCTGCAAATGGAAAAGATCCTCCTCCTCGCGCTCGACCGACAGATAGCCGCAGGGCTCGTCGCCGGCATAGGCCACAAACCACGCGTATCGCTCGCCGAACTGCCTCGCAAGGCTTTCGGGCGAGTACATCCACTCCATCATATAGTCCAACTGCGCAGGCGAGAGTATCGCGCCATAGGTCGCGGGAAATGCCTCATCGGCGAGGGTGCAAATGAGCGGAATGTCGGTGGCGGTGGCGCGGCGAAGGGTAAGGTTCATGGCAGGCAGCATTAAAATGGTGGCAGAGCACAAACAGTGTTAAAAAGAAAAAGGCCGGCAAAAAATGCCGACCTGTATCTCTTTTCAGACGAACGTTTTCGATAAGCGAAGATAGACGAATTTATTCGTATGTCGAGCGCCGAAAACGAAGGAAATAATCCAAAATTAAGCGTACTTGAACGTCGATTCGTCCGATACGGTCAGCTTCTTGCGACCCTTTGCACGACGTGCGGCCAATACCTTACGACCGTTTGCCGTAGCCATACGACTGCGGAAACCGTGCTTGTTGATTCTCTTCCGGCGCGAGGGCTGGTAAGTTCTCTTCATTGCCATAGCTATATACTTTTTGTTGTTTTAGACATTTTTACGGATTGCAAAAGTACAACAAAAAAGTTATCAACAAAAATTTTCGGTGAAAATATTTCAAAAAGCACTCTGAAAGTATGAAATCTTGCTAACTTTGTGTCAGATAGGATGTGTACCGTCCCCTGCAAAAACAGAAAAAAGCACAACACGTCCTAATATCCCAAAAATCAGGATTTATGGCTGTATTCAAGGTCGAAGGAGGCCACCGGCTACACGGTGCCATCACACCCCAAGGGGCAAAGAACGAGGCGCTGCAGATTCTCTGCGCCGTGCTGCTGACCCCCGAAAAAGTAGTTATACACAACATACCCCGCATCCTCGATGTGATGCAGCTCATCGAACTGCTGCGCCGCATGGGCGTGGAGGTCGAGGAGCTCGCGGACGACACCTATTCGTTCTGCGCACGCAACATCGATTTCGACTATATAAAATCGGACGACTACCGTCAGCGCGCCATGCGCCTGCGCGGTTCGGTGATGCTTATCGGTCCCATGCTGGCGCGCTTCGGCGTGGGATACATTCCCAAACCGGGCGGCGACAAGATCGGCCGCAGGCGTCTGGACACCCACTTCATCGGATTCCAGAAGCTGGGCGCGAAGTTCAATTTCGACATTGCCGACGAGTTCTTTATGGTCGAGGGGCAGGACCTGCGGGGCACGTATATGCTGCTCGACGAGGCTTCGGTGACCGGAACGGCCAATATCGTGATGGCCGCGGTGATGGCCAAGGGTACGACCACCATTTACAATGCCGCCTGCGAGCCTTATCTGCAACAACTCTGCAAGATGCTCAACCGCATGGGCGCCAGGATTTCGGGCATCGCATCGAACCTGCTGACCATAGAGGGCGTCGAGGCGCTCGGCGGAACGGAACACACGTTGCTGCCCGACATGATCGAGGTAGGAAGTTTTATCGGCATGGCCGCCATGACGCAGTCGGAGCTGACCATAAAAAACGTGTCTTACGATAACCTCGGCATCATTCCAGCGCAGTTCGCGCGCATGGGTATTCAGTTCGAGCAGCGGGGCGACGATATCTACATTCCCCAGCAGGATCATTACAGCATCGAATCGTTCCTCGACGGCTCGATCATGACCATCGCCGATGCGCCGTGGCCGGGGTTGACGCCCGACCTGCTGTCGATATTCCTTGTCGTGGCGACGCAGGCCAAGGGTTCGGTGCTGATTCACCAGAAGATGTTCGAGAGTCGCCTGTTCTTTGTCGACAAGTTGATCGATATGGGGGCGCAGATCATTCTTTGCGACCCGCACCGCGCGACCGTTATCGGTCACGATCACCGGATGCGTCTGCGCGCCACGCGCATGACCTCGCCCGATATCCGCGCCGGTGTTGCGCTGCTGATCGCCGCGATGAGCGCCGAGGGCGTGTCGACGATTCAGAATATCGACCAGATCGACCGCGGGTACAAGGATATCGACGGACGTCTGAATGCACTGGGAGCCAAGATCACACGTATAGACGATTGCCAATAGATAGTAAGTAATGAAGAAGTTTTTTATAATTTTTGCCGCGGTGGCGTTCTCGTTCTCTGCGACGGCACAAAACCCCGAACAGGCCTATTTCGACCGCCTCGAAGCACTCGAAGGTCAGCTTCACGAGGCCGTAAACGCTAAAGATTATGCCGCGGCCGAACGCGTGAACGTAGCGATGATACGCGATTTTGAAGCGCAGGACGAGGCGATACGGCAACAGTGGTCGGCCCTGATCGGCAGTCTGTACTACAACCTCGCCTGCATGGAGTCGCTGCAAAACAAGCGCGGGCAGGCTCTTGCCAGCTTCGCAAAAGCCTGCGAATCAGGCTACAGCAACTACGGGCATGTGAAGACAGACACCGATCTCGACAATATCCGCGACGACGAGACATTCCGGCGCCTGCACCAGGCGATGCGCGAAGAGAGCGACTACATCTGGATTCTGCAGCAAGCGAGCGGCTATGTGGCTGGCGGAACGGAGGGTGTGCCGCCGTTCACCTATCAATCGCAGGATGATGCTGATCTGGTGCGTGTGCGCGAGTATTTCGAGTTGGACAGCGTGGCCGGCAATGGCGATGAGCTGTCGAAGATCCGCAATATGCTCACCTTCGTTCACGACCAGATCCGCCACGACGGGCAGCATGACAACCCCGGCACAATGAACGCCATATTTATGGCCGAGGCCTGCAAAGACGGCTCGCGCGGACTCAACTGCCGCGGATTGGCCACCGTGCTGAACGAGTGTTATCTGTCGATGGGCTTTAAGTCGCGGGTGGTGACCTGCATGCCCAAGGTCTTTATTCAGGACTGCCACGTGATCAACACCGTATACTCCGCCACGCTCGACAAGTGGGTGTGGGTAGACCCCACGCAGAACGCATGGGTGATGGATGAGAACGGCGTGATGCTTGGCATCGGCGAAGTGCGCGAGCGCCTGCGCGACGGACACCCGGTGGTGCTGAACGACGAGGCCAACTGGAACAACCAGGTGAAGAGCACCAGGGAGGATTATATTGACAACTACATGGCTAAGAACCTCTATTATATAGTTTGCGGGGACAAAAGCTGCTACAATGCCGAGACGCCTGCCGAGGGTAAACCCAGACAGCACTTCACGGCCCTCTGTCCCGAAGGCTACACCCCGGCAAAGAGTGCGGGACTGACCCACAGCGTGGTCACCGACGACAAGTGGTTCTGGAAATCGCCATACGAGAAATAAATACCTTTACGACAATATGTTTTTAGAAAATGCCAGCCGGAAGGGCTGGATCGAAGTGATCTGCGGCTCAATGTTCTCGGGCAAAACCGAGGAGCTCATACGCCGCCTCAAACGCGCCAACTACGCCAACCTGCGGGTCGAGATATTCAAGCCCCGCATCGACGTGCGCTACTCCGAGGAGGAGGTCGTGTCGCACGACTCGAACGCCATACGCTCCACGCCCGTCGAATCGCCGCAGAATATTCTGCTGATGACCGCCGACGTCGACGTGGTGGGGATCGATGAGGCGCAGTTCTTCGACGAGAGTCTTATAGACGTGTGCCGCCAACTGGCCGATAATGGAATTCGCGTGATAATCGCGGGTCTCGACATGGACTACATGGGCAAACCGTTCGGTCCCATGCCGGCGCTTATGGCTACGGCCGAGTACGTGACGAAGGTCCATGCCATATGCGTGCGCTGCGGTAACCTTGCGCACCACTCCCACCGTCTCACAAGCGACGACAAGCAGGTGATGCTCGGGGCGCATGATACCTATCAGGCGATTTGCCGGCATTGTTTCAATGAGTTGGTCACGAAGAGAGGAAAAGGCAAGTAATTAAGGGTGATGATGCCAAATAGTAAGAGCGCAGTCCGGAATGGGGCTGCGCTCTTTTATTGGTGTTCTTCTATTTATTTGGAGGCTATTCGTTTTCAGGCCGCAGCTCGCGGGGGCAAATCGGAACGGAGCATCGCGAAGTGAAGATGCAGGCCTCCGCAGGGCGAAACTACGGCCTGCCGACAGGCTCTGCAAGCCTGCCGAAAACCAGATAACCGGCACTCCTTCGCCAAGCTCCGACACACCTTCGTCAAACCCCGGCACACCTTCGCCAGCACACCGCGCAAGCCGAAAAAACCAAGGTCCGAGGGTCGAAACCCATCCGCTCATTTCATCGCCTCGATAAACCCGGGCCAAAGAGCCCAGAGGTTCTCGGTCCGCAGCCACAGTTCGCGGGCCTGGGCCGCAAGCGAGGGGCGCTCGTTCTCGATATCGCGCAGGTAGGCCGCGTCGGCGGGGTGATCGGTCGCCGTGAATTCGGCGTAGAAGGGGGCGAAGCGCGTGCGGAAACGCTGAAGCTCGCCTTCGGGGAGTTTGCCGTCGTTACGGTAGGACGACCACAACAGCAAAACTTCGCGGCTGGCCGATTTGTCCGACACGTCGTTGATAACCTCGTCGAAGAGCTCCTGCTCGTCCATGGCCAGGTAGTCGAAAGCCAGCAGCTCACTGCCCTCGAGGTGGTCTTCGGGGTCGAGGTCGAGCAGCATCTCAAGCAGTGCCGCCGACATCTCGAAGTCGTTGATCAGAAAATGATCGACGGCCGAGGCGTGGACCAGTTCCAATGCCGCCTGCGAATTGCGGTGGTTCCATTCGAGGTTGACCTCTTCATCGTCGGGGATGAGTTCGGCGAGGCGCTGGAACGCCTGAAAGCGTTCGTTGCACGCTCCCTCGACGTCGCCCGCGGCCTGCATCTCACGCGAATGCGAGAGCACCCGGACGAAGTTGTAGGGGCCTTCACCTTCGATCTCGAAGGTCTGGTCGGGAGTAGGATTAAGCTTTGCCTTGAGCATCGCGACGGAGTTTCATTAAAACTGCGACAAATATAACCACCGCAACCACACCGCCCAGGATGTATGCCGTGGCACGGTTGTCCATGCCGAACATGAGCGGCGAGATGAAGACATAGGAGGCGCAGACGTAGGTCATGATCAGCGCGGGAATCAGTCCGACCCAGCGGTTGCGGCCCGTGCGCACAAGGTACACGACGATCATCCACAGTGTCGCGGCGGCCAGCGTCTGGTTCATCCATGCGAAATAACCCCATATGGTCTGGAACGGCAAAGCGCAGATAATCAAAAGACCGGCCGTGAAGAGCGGAATGCAGATATAGATGCGCTTGCGCAGGCTGCGCTGCTCGAGGCCCATGAAGTCGGCGACGATAAGACGCGCCGAGCGGAACGCCGTGTCGCCCGAGGTGATGGCGCAGGCCACGACGCCGAAGATAACCAGTCCGGCAAGCACGTCGCCGATCGTCGCGCGGGCGATGATGTCGACAAGCACGGCTGCGGCGCCGTTATAATCGGCGATAGCGCCGTTGAGACCCTGAACGCCGTCCCAAAACGCCATGGCGATAGCCGCCCAGATCAGGGCTACGATACTCTCGGAAATCATCGCGCCATAAAACACCGGACGTGCCTCGCGCTCCGACCGCAGGCAGCGCGCCATGAGCGGCGACTGCGTGGCATGGAAGCCCGAGATCGCTCCGCAGGCGATGGTCGTGAAGAGCATCGGCACGATGGGGAGCGCACGGGCATCGGCGATCATATTCTTGAAAGAGGTGAATTCGGGGATTGAATAGCGACCGTCGAACAGCAACACCCAGAGAATGCTCAACGCCATGAACAGCAGCGCAAAGCCGAACACCGGGTAGATGCGGCCGATGATCTTATCGATCGGCAACAGCGTCGCGATGATATAATAGACAAGGATGATGAGCAGAATGATGAGCAGCAGCCACGAAGTGTCGCCAAATGCCATTCCCGACAGCGCCGGGGCGTCGATGCGATTAGCGATAAGCTCCGCGGGCTGCGAAAGGAATACCGCACCCACCAGGACCATAAGTCCCACCGAGAAGACGCGCATGATGATCTTGACGCGGGGGCCGAGGTACTCGCCCACCGATTCTGGAAGGCTCGCGCCGTTGCTGCGCACCGAGATGATGCCTGCGATAAAATCGTGGGCCGCACCCATGAAGATACCTCCGAAGGTGATCCACAGAAACGCTACAGGGCCATAGGCCGCACCCAGCACCGCGCCGAAGATCGGGCCCAGGCCGGCGATGTTGAGCAGTTGGATGAGGAAGGTTTTCCACATCGGCATCGGGATATAGTCGACGCCGTCGAACGACGCCTCGGAAGGCACCGCGCGCTTGGCGTCGACGCCGACGAGGCGCTCCAGGTAGCGGCCATAAGTGAAATAGGCGGCAACGAGCAGTGCCAGGCAGCATAAAAATGTGATCATTAGGCAAGTAGTTTTAGAAACGGATTCGATTTATTAGCGCGAATATAGCAAAAAACAGATAATTTTCGCAAAAGAGTTGCGCGAAAAAGATTTTTTTCAGATATTTGCACACCCAAAGGGAGCACATGTATCCCCACAAGCCGAAATAGCTCAGTTGGTAGAGCGTTTCACTCGTAATGAAGAGGTCCCGGGTTCAAGTCCCGGTTTCGGCTCTGAAAATCAGCAATTTATCGAAAAGATAATTGCTGATTTTTTGTTTAATATGTGTCGAAAAGCAGGGTTTTAGTACCACTCACCTACCAATTCGCTTACCCACGTTCAGCCTTTAACAAGCCTATGGATTACCGTCTGCCCACAACGTAAAGCCATGATTATCGGCATTCACATCATTCAAAGAACGGGCACAACCAAACAGTGCCAATCCATTTAAGACTTACCCATAAATAAACATGTGTGCCGCACCTCTATTCGGCCCCCGGTTTTGTCGTTTTAGAGTGCTGCGGTTTGCAGCAGCTGCCGCCAAGCTATTTCTATCGATTACAAAGAGCGTAAAACGAGGATGCGTTGCAAAAATTGGCTTAATGGCCAAAAATTTAAAATGAATTGAGAAAAGTATTGGTAAAGTATATTGTATCGTATTAAAAAACAGAGCCGGCAGCCGTTTTTACATGTGGGCGTTGACTGCCGGCCCGCCCTGTGGATATCGCTATCCGCAGGGTTTCTTGTTTGTGAGTTTCAGGGTGGGTGGCCTAATAAGAGGTACGGTGAATAGAACACCTGAAAAGCCACTTCCTGGTTATATAGTATAATCTATGGTTATGTCAACACCGCGTTACAGAGATAATTTCTGTCGCACAAGTGCATTGAACCGATCGCCCCTATCTTCTGTGAAAGCACCCATTTTCAGGTCCTCGACACACATCCAAACCACCGCACCATGCTCATTTACCAGATAGATGCGCGGCACGGTCTGGTTTGCGAAAAGGCTGAACACAGCACGGCTCGCGTCGAGATAGCGCGGCATTGTAAACCCGGTTTCTGCCCAATAGGCATCTATTGCAGCATGGGTTTCACTGCGGCCAACGGGAACTACGGTCAGCCCCTCGTCCTGCAACCGTGTAAAAGCATATTCGACATAGGGCAGCTCGCGCCGACAGTCCGGGCAAGCCGTAACGAAAAATACCAGCAGCGTTTTGCGGCCGGCAAAGTCTTCGGGCGATGTAAGGTCGTTCCAACCTGCTCCGAAGCTGTTCTCGATCGTGAACGCCGGTACCGGATCGCCGACCCGTATGTAGTTCTCGGTCTTAATCCCACCTTCCTCTTCGCCGATGCACGAACCCAACAGCGGCGCAGACAGCAGCAGGGGCAATAGTAATTTCTTCATGATGAGCAGCATCGTTACGAATACAAAAATAACGATAAAAAACATACAATAGTCTGTATTTCGCTATTTCCGGCTGATTTTTTTTGCGGTTGTTACATCTATTTCTATCAATTATTTTTTTCGTATATTTGCATCACAATCAATATCGGCTCCGATGAGAATCTAAAAAACGGCAACATACTGCAAAGCTACAAAAGCAGTTGAAAACCCGCGGCGGAAAACGCCGTGCGGGATTTCGTAATCTTCAAACACCGTTTTTTCATCATGAGCATAACAATCAACGACATATCATACGTTCACCCCGACCGCGAACCCTTGTTCGAACATGTCGGATTCTCGCTTGCGGCGGGCGCAAAGGCTGCGCTGGTCGGCGACAATGGCACGGGAAAATCGACCCTGCTGGCTATTCTCACCGGACGGCTGCGCCCCACGGAGGGCGACGTGGCGGTCGCGGAGCCGCTTTACGTCGTGCCGCAGCACTTCGGGCAGTGGGACGGCAAAACAGTGGCCGAGGCGCTGGGCATAGCAGAGAAAGTAGCGGCGCTGCAGGCAATTCTGGCAGGCGATGCGTCGGAAAAGGTTTATACGGCGCTCGACGACGACTGGGAGGTCGAGACGCGCGCGGCGGATGCGCTTGCGGCGTGGGGTTTGGCGCATGTGCGGCTCGGGACGCCGATGTCGGCGTTGAGCGGTGGCGAGAAGACCCGCATTTTCCTGGCCGGGATGGCCGTAGAGCCGCTGCAGACCATTGTGATGGATGAGCCGACGAATCATCTCGACACTACCGCGCGGCAGAAATTATATGATTTTATAGCGCGTTCACCGGCCACAATACTTATCGTGAGCCATGACCGCGAGTTGTTGAGCCGGCTCGATACCACGCTCGAACTTACTCCCGCAGGCATTGTGCGCTACGGCGGGAATTACGATTTCTACAAGTTGCAGCGCGACGAACGTCTGGATGCTCTGCAGGCAAAGATCGGCGAAAAAGAGAAGACCTTGCGGGCCGAGCGCCGCCGTGCGCAGGAGGCTGCGGAACGCAAGCAGCGGCAGGATGCGCGGGGCGAGCAGAAGCAGAAGCAGGCCGGCGTGGCGCGCATCATGATGGATACCCTGCGCGACGGCGCAGAGCAGAGCGCCGCGAAGCTCAAGAACCGGCATGCGGAAAAAATAGGTGATACGCAGCGGGAGTTGCGCGAGCTTCGTGACGGAATGACGCCCATGCGGTCGATGAAGATCGCCGTCGACGGTTCGGGACTTCACACGGGCAAGGCGTTGGTGGAGGCCGAATGTATAAATTTTGAGTTCGAAGAGGGTCGGCCGCTATGGCGCAAACCTCTGTCTCTGCGCATAGAGAGCGGTGACCGGGTGGCAATAAAAGGCGACAACGGGAGTGGCAAGACCACGCTGCTGAAGGTGATAACCGGACAGCTGGCGCCGACCTCGGGGAGGCTTGCGCATGCGGAATTTTCGCACATATATATCGACCAGGAGTACTCGCTGATCGACAATTCACTGACTGTGATAGAGCAACTGGAGGGATACAACCGCCGCAGGCTCCCCGGCCATGAACTGCGTACGGAACTTCACCGTTTTTTGTTCCCGGCCGGGGTGTGGGACAAGCCGTGTCGGGCATTGAGCGGCGGCGAGAAGATGAGGCTCATGCTGTGCTGTCTGCTGATCAGCGATGACACGCCCGATATGTTCATCCTCGACGAGCCGACCAACAACCTCGATATAGCGGGAATAGAGATCCTGACCTCGGCGCTCGGGAGCTACGACGGAACGGTGGTGGTGGTGTCGCACGACCGGCGATTCGCACAGGAGATCGGGGTGACCCGGGAGATAGAGCTCGGATGATCGCGGCATACGGATCGTTAAACGGTTTCGATTTTATAGGATCGATTTCATTGACGCGATCGCTCGCGGAGGCATGCTCGTCGCACAGCAGAGAGCGGGCCTCCGCGGGGCGGAGCTTCGGCCCGCCGGCTTACCTTCGGCAAGCCGAAAACCACAAAATCAGGAAGCCTGGAAAATCTTCATTGCAAGAGGTCACAATCCAAGAGAGGGGGCAGGTCAAAAGACCACCGACCAAGATGTAAAGAAACCGCGAAGCCGGGGAGCTGCAACCCGGAAAATCGCGAGCACAAAAAAAGAGGAGTAAACTCCTCTTTTTTTGTGCTTTTCACTATCAAAGGATCCAAGCGTAGATTCTGCTATTTTCAAGCTTCGCAACTATTTTTTTGCATAGTTCCCCGGGGGTGGGTGGGGGTTATTCGCCTGTCAGAGATGCCCCCACGGTTCTGGCTATCCTCTACGCGGATATTCATGGGGTGGGCGAAGACGAAACGCGCGCCTCGGGTGTAGGTCGGGTCGACCCATATGCGGCCGCCGACAATGATCGAGATCTGCCGACAGATCGCAAGACCCAGACCCGTGCCGCCCTTCATATTACCCTCGAGCTTCTCGAAACGGTTGAAGACCTGCTCCTGCTTTTCAAGCGGAATGCCGATACCCGTGTCGGTCACCGAGAAGAGCACCTCGCCCTGCTCCGGACGGACCTCGAGACCCAACGTAATGCAACCTTGGGCGGTGAACTTTCCGGCGTTGGTCAGCAGGTTAATAAGTATCTGCGACAAGCGATGGGAGTCGGTGGTGAGCATATACGAATCGAGCGCGCAGTCGAAGCGGAATTCGACGCCCGGCTGCAGCGTATGCGATGTGGTGAGGGCCACATGCTGGCAGATCTGAACCACATCCTCCTGGGTGTAGTTGAAGTGTATCTTGCCGCACTCGAGCGACGAGATGTCGAGGATATCGTTCAAAAGCGTAAGCAGCATCTCGGAGTTATTGACCACGATCGAGCAGTATTCGGCGCGCTCCTCCTGCGAGAGATCTCCATCCTGCATCAGCGACGAAAAGCCGACGATGGCGTTGAGCGGCGTGCGGATCTCGTGGCTCATGTTGGCCAGGAACGCCGACTTGAGCATGTCGGAAACCTCGGCTCGCTCGCGGGCTACGACAAGTTCCTCTTCGCGGTGACGGAGCGTGCGCGTGAGGCGCTGCGCCCGCACCTGAAGCCAGATAGCAAGGATCAGCAGCAGGACCAAAAGCATCACGCAGCCCACAAGCATCTCGATATAGTGGGAGTATTTGGAGAGCGTAACAGCCATGGTGTCTTCGATCACCGCGCCGCGCGGAAGCGAATATTCGGGAATCTTCCACTCTTTGATCTTACGGGAGTCGAAGGCGTATTTGCCGTCGGTGAGGCGAAAATGCATGGGTCCGTTGTCGCCGGCCTCGTAGCAGGCTTTGATCTGCGACGCAATATTGGCCGCGCCGTTCTCATAGTTGGGGATGTAGCCGCCGATGGCTATGTCGCCGATACCGATGCCCGATACGGAAAATACCGGAATCCGCGGGTTGTGCTGCACGAGTTCGGTGAGCGCCTTCTGCATGAGGTATTCGCCGTCGCGGCCCACGCGCCAGGTGCCCAGCATCACGGCCGAACGCGCCGAAAGAGAGCCGTATTTCTCGTGCGTGGCCTCGTCGCCCTCGCGGTAGTCGATAAGAACCGGGGTGATGTCGGGATAGTACTCCATCCGCTCGAGGAACAAGGCCTGGAGCGAGATACCGCCATAGGTGTTGTCGGAGATGAGGGCTATGTTCTCGACCTCGGGATAGAGCGAACGGATGAGGTCGACGTTGCGGCCTATATCGTATTTATTGAGAAGGCCGCCCACATTGCCCAGGCTGTCGGTCATATTCATGTAGTCGACCGACCGGGGCATCCAGCCCGCCTCGCCGCCGGCAGGCGCCGGCAGCATGATGCCGTTGGAGCTCACGAAACAGCTGAAACACAGAACATCTTCGGGAATACGGTCGAGCGACACGAACGACGCCCACGCCTCCTGGCCCAGAAGGATTATCGCGCGAAGGCCCTTGGCCTCGTAGCGGGTGATCATGTTGTCGATCTGCGACATCCACTGCGGAGCGTCGCCGACGCTTTTGCACTCGAGGGTCTCGACGTAGATGTCGCACGGAACGTCCGACGATTCGATGTTCTTCTCAAACTCTGTGATGAAACTCGCCATGCGGCGCGTGTCGGGGTTGTAGGATGAAATGATGAGAATTATATCCTTATCGCCCGTCTCCCGGGCGCCGGCGCCCAGGGGCGACAGCAGAAAACTACACAGTAAAAGGAGTAAATCGCATTTCAGAGATTTGAACATAGGTTTTTTGTCTGTTTATCTTCCGGCAGCATGACAGCCTTGGAAAGCAAATTGTACAAAAGTATCATTTTTTTCAGGAAAGACGGCAAAAAAGACTATAAAAAAACACGAAGGCAGGTAGATTTGATAACAAATTGGGCGTTTTTGTTGACTTTTTCGACGAAATACGCAATTATCTCCGTTTTTTTAACCATATTTGCAGAAAAATAGGGAGGACTGTCCGTAATTATACACTATATTTACACGATTTACGGATCAAAAAGGCTACTACAAGCCTTGTAACACCCGTGAGCACCGAATTTTATGAGCACCCACAAAGTTCTTATCGTAGACGACAAGGAGCAGATCGCGAAGATCATTTTTGCGAGCCTTGCCGGAGAATACGAATGTTTCTATCACCAGACCCCCGTTCAGGCCATAGACTGGATGATGGCCGGCAATATGCCCGACCTTATCATCTCGGATATCCGCATGCCCAACATGAGGGGTGACGAATTCCTGCTTTTTCTGAAGCGCAACGAACTCTTCCGCCACATTCCCGTGGTGATGCTTTCGAGCGAGGACAGCACCTCGGAGCGCATACGCCTCCTGGAGGAGGGAGCCGAGGATTATATCGTCAAGCCGTTCAACCCGCTCGAATTGAGGGTTCGAATCAAAAAGATCCTGCATTGAAATACCCCGTAATATACATCAAGCATAAGGGGGGGGGTCCGCGCGCAGAACGCTTTCGTGAACTCGCCGGGGGTAAGATGACCGTAACGTCGGATCTTACCGCCGCGATGCGTACGCTCATACCCGTCAAGGCCGACCACGCGTTCATCCTCTACGAACAGAGGGACGTGGTGACCGACTGCCGCAACATCCGTTTTCTGCGTTCGTGGTTCCCGGCCGCCGGCATCATACTGATAACCACCCACGAGCTTGACAACGACGAGCGCCGGGGATACCTCTCGGCCGGAGTGAATACCGCCGTCACGGCCTACGTCCCCGCCGAGGATTTCGGGCGGACACTACGTTTCATGACCGAATACACGTTCACCCACAAACCCGTGGTCGAGGTCGCGGAGGAGGTCAGGCTGTTCCACATGCCGCTATGGAAGCGCACGTTCGATATTCTGGCATCGCTCGCGGCGATCGTCATGCTGTCGCCGCTGCTCATAGGGGTGGCCCTGGCCATAAAGATCGGCACACCCGGGCCGGTGATCTACAAATCGAAACGCGTGGGCAGCAACTACCGCGTGTTCGACTTCCTGAAATTCCGTTCGATGCGCACCGACGCCGACAAGCACCTCAAGGAGCTGGGCGGCAAAAACCAGTATGCCGAAAAGGAGGAGAACGCCGATGCGGCGAAGATATCGCTCGACCCCAGGGAGATGGAGCAGCTGCTGGCTACCATGGGCGACGGAATGCTCTTCGCCGACGATTTCGCAATCACAGAGGAGAACCACCTCAACCAGGCCGCCACGGAAGATGAGAACGCGTTCGTGAAGATCGAAAACGACCCGCGCATAACCCGTCTGGGCCGTGTGTTGAGAAAATACAGCATCGACGAGCTGCCGCAATTGTTCAACATTCTGCGCGGCGATATGTCGGTGGTGGGCAACCGTCCGTTGCCGCTCTACGAGGCCGAGCACCTTACCAGCGACGAATATATCGAACGCTTCATGTGTCCGTCGGGACTTACGGGTCTGTGGCAGGTAGAGAAGCGCGGTCAGGCCGGAAAGCTGTCGCCCGAACAGCGCAAGCAGCTCGACATAGAGTATGCGAGGCGTATGTCGCCGTGGTTCGACCTGAAGATTATATTGAGGACTTTCACGGCCTTCATCCAGAAAGAAAACGTATAAAAAACGAAACGGCAGAATGAAAAGAGCGATTCTCTCATTCATACTCCTCGCGACGGGACTCTCCGCTGCTGCCCAAAGCAGCGGCACGATGCCCGCTACCCCCACGGCTGAATTCGAATACAGCGACCTGCAGCGTCTGACGCCCGAAGATTATATCGGTATGCGCCTTCCGCCCCTGCATGTGCTGATAGCCAACGCCCGCAAGACGCCCCAGATAGATTACTACGAGGCCAACCGCGAGATCGAGGAACGCGAGCTCAAGAACACCCGCCGCACGTGGCAGCACTACCTGAAACTCAACGCAGGATATTCCTACGGCGTGTGGGACACATGGAGCCAGAACTTTGTCGACACTTCGATGCCCGTCTACACGTCGAACATGGGGCGCCGTCAGAACTGGTGGTCAGTGGGCGCCTCGGTGTCGATCCCGCTCGACGAGATCTTCAACCGCCGCAACCGCGCCAAGCAGCAGAAAAAACGCATCGAGATCACAAAATACGACACCGAGCGCTGGTATGACGAACTCAAACTCAAGGTCATCGACGCCTACACCATAGCCATCGAGCAACTCTCGATACTCCCCAGCGCCGCCGAGGCGATGGCTACGGCGAAGGCCCAGTACCGCATGACTGAGGTCGACTTCGTGAACGGACAGGTCGACATTCAGACGTTGAGCCGCCAGAAGAGCATCGAGAGCGTCGCAATACGCGAATACGAGCAGATACGCAGCCGCCTCAACACAGCGCTGCTCCGGCTCGAGATCATGACCCGCACCCCGATCATTTCCCGTCCCGAATAGGTTTTAAAAACAGAAAGATATGAATTATATTGCCTATATAGCCAAGTTCCTCTACCGTATAAAATGGTGGCTCGTCATACCTCCTCTGGTAGTGGCCTTTATCGTCTATCAAAAGGCGGGAAAAACACCCCGAACGTATAAATCCACCACCACCATCTACACCGGTATCGTCTCGGGATACGACATCACCACCCTCGAGGGAACGCGTCAGGACTGGAGCGTTATCAATAACGCGATGGACAACCTGATCAATATAATCATGTCGCAGTCCACGCTCAAGAACGTCTCGATGCGCCTCTACGCCCAGAGTCTGGTTCACATGGACCCCAGGAACGACAACGAATACATCGGCGCACGCGCGTCGCGGTATCTGCTCAAGCACACCCCAAAAGACGTGATGGACCTCGTGGACCACACATCGGAGGAGCGGACGCTCGAGAATCTGATCGCATACGAAGAGGTCGACCCCGACAATCACGTATACGGTATATTCCACTGGAATCCTCCCTATTGGAGCTACAAAGCCTTGAGCCAGATAAAGGTGAAGCGCATAGCCACCAGCGATATGCTCGAGGTGAGCTACGAAAACGACGATCCGAACCTCGTCTACCAAACCCTGGTGATCCTCAACGATGAGTTCGTGCGCCAGTACCGTCTGCTGCGGTTCGGCGAGACAAATAATGTGATCGCATACTTCGAGGAGGAGCTCGCCCGCGTGGGTGGTCAGCTGCTGATGATGGAGGATTCGCTGCGCGACTACAACGTCGCCAACCGCATCATCAACTACGACGAGCAGACCAAGCATATCGCCGCCCTCGATCGTGACTACGAGTTGCGCTATGAGGAGATTTTGCTGGGCAACGAGAGCGCCGAGAAGCTGCGCAACGCCATCGAGGCGCAGCTGGAGGGTCTGCAGATGTTCAAGAACAACGCACGTTTTGTCGAGAAGCTCCACGTCATAGGCAACCTCTATTCGCGCATCTCGGCCGCCGAGGCTTTTCAGAGCGAGGAGGAGCTCAACATTCCCGGCGCTCCCACATCGCCCGCCGCAAGCCGTCAGGACCTGAACCGCCTGCGCAACCGGCTCGACGAGGAGACCCGCGGACTGCAACAGATAACGTCGGAAATTTCGAACCAGCAATACACCAAAGAGGGCGTCTCGACCAACTCGATGATCGCCCAATGGCTCGACGCCGTGCTTCAGAGCGTAAAGACCGAGGCCGAGCTCAACGTGATGAAGTACCGCCGCACGGAACTCGACAACAAATACACCCACTTCTCGCCGCTGGGCTCGACGCTCAAGCGCAAGGGTCGTGAGATCAACTTCACAGAGCAGTCGTACCTCTCGATATTGCAGGCGCTGAACACCGCGCGCCTGCGCCAGAAGAACCTGCAGATGACCTCGGCGACGCTCAAGATCATCAACCCGCCGGTGCTGCCCATCTCGGCCGAGCCCAGCAAGCGTAAGCTGATCGTGGCGCTGGCGTTCATGGCCACTCTGGCATTCGTGCTGGCGTTCTTCGTCCTGCTCGAGCTGCTCGACCGTACGCTGCGCGACAAGATCCGCGCCGAGCGGATCACCAAGGGCAAAGTCATCGGAGCATTCCCCGGCAAGGGCGAGTTCGGACAGCGCCGCTACATACAGCAGTACAAGGAGATAGCCGCAAGGTTCATAGGCAACGCCGCCATAGACTACTTCAACCCCGAGCGCAGGCCCGGCATCGTGAACATCATGAGTACGGAGAGCGGCGACGGCAAGAGTTCCATGACCGAATATCTCGCAACATACTACCGCGAGGCAGGTATGAAGGTACGCACGGCATCGTGGAACACAGACTTCGACTCCGGACGCAAGGAGTTCATGCTGGCAACGAACATCACGGACTTCATCCACGACAAGGAGGATGAGGTGCCGGTACACGAGGCCGACATGGTTCTGGTGGAGTATCCTCCGCTGGCCGACAGCACCATACCCAAGGATCTGCTGCGCAACGCTGCGCTCAACCTGGTCATAGCGCCGGCGAACCGCACATGGAAAGATACCGACCAGCTGTTGTTCGAGAAGCTCCAGGCGCTGGCCGACACCACTCCCGTGGCTATATGCCTCAACTGCGCGCGACGCGACGCCGTGCAGACATTCACGGGCATGATGCCTCCCTACAGCTTCCTGCGCAGACTCGGATATCAGATCAGCCAGTTCGGATTCACGGCCGTGAAATAGGCGGGCGGAAACCCGCGAGCAGCAGGCATGGAGAAATACGGCAACATATCATCGCCTTACGGCATCATGCGCGTCATCGTCATGGCGCTGCTTGTGGGCGGTATATACACCATAGCCTACGCATTCAACAAATACGGCATGGCCATGGGGCTCGTCGTGGGGCTGCTGCCGGCGGCGCTGTGTGTGCTGTGGATCTCGCTGCGCAATCCGGCATACGCCATGATGGGGCTTTTCATAGCCAACTACTTCATCATGGGGCTCACGCGCTACGCCAAGGATATGCCCTTCGGTACGATCCTCGACGCGCTGATACTCTACAATATTCTGATCATAACGCTCCACGCCTTCGTACACGGTATCGAGTGGTACAAAACCCGCACGGGACTCACCGTCGCGGCGGGAATATGGGCCATATACTGCACCTTCGAGCTGGTCAACCCCCAGACGGTCTCGGTGGCCGGATGGTTCGGGGCTGTGCGCTCGGTGGGCTACCACTTTCTGCTCATCGCCGTGCTCACGCAACTCACGATGAAGCGGTTCAAGGATCTGAAATACATCCTCGCCATCTGGTCGGTGCTGACGCTCATCGCCGTCGGCAAGGCCTGCATACAGAAGTTCTATGGATTCAACGCTGCAGAGAACTACTGGCTCTTCGTGCTCGGAGGGCGCACTACGCACATCATCTACAGCGGTATCCGCTACTTCTCGTTCTTCAGCGACGCGGCCAATTTCGGAGCTTCGATGGGTCTGTCGATGGTGGTCTTCTCGATCGCCGCGCTCTACTACCGCAATCCGTGGATGAAGGTATATCTGCTTATCGTGGCCGCAGCAGCTTGCTACGGACTGCTTATTTCGGGTACCCGAAGCGCGCTGGCTGTGCCGTTCGCGGGCTACATGACGTTCGTGATGATGTCGCGCAATGTGAAGATCGTAGGCTTGGGCATCGTGGCCATAATCGGAGCATTCATATTCCTCAACTACACCCACATAGGCCAGGGTAACGCCATTATACGACGTGCCCGAAGCTCGTTCAACACCGAGGATGCGTCGTTCCAGGTGCGACTCGAGAATCAGGCCAAGCTGCGCGAGCTGATGGCCGACAAGCCCTTCGGAGCGGGATTGGGGCACGGCGGCGGCAAGGCCAAGACCTTTGCTCCCGACGCTGCGCTGTCGCAGATACCCACCGACTCATGGTATGTGATGATATGGGTCGAAACGGGCATCGTGGGCGTGCTGCTGCATATCGGAATACTGCTCTATGTGCTGGCCCACGGGGCGTTCCTGGTGGTGTTCAAGCTTAAACATGTGCAGGTCCGCGGACTCACGGCGGCGCTTATTTCCGGAATCGCGGGAATCGTCGTAATGGCCTATGCCAACGAGGTGCTGGGCCAGATACCGACGGGTGCAATGTTATATATGTTTATGGGATTCATCTTCCTCTCGCCGTACTTCGACCAGGAAATGCTGGAGAAGGATGCCGCCGAGGCCGAGGCTGCACGGCTCGCGGCAGAGAATAAAAAGCCTGAATATGGCGTCTAAAATTTCCATCATATCGGTCAACTATAACGGCTATGCGCTCACGTGCAACATGGTCGACTCGCTGCGCAGGCATATGACCACTCCGGTCGAGATCGTGGTCGTAGACAACGGTTCGGCGCGCGATGAGGCCGCGCTGCTCCGAGAGTGCTATCCCGATTTGAAGATCCTGCGCAACGAGCAGAATCTGGGCTTCGCGGGCGGCAACAACCTCGGATTCGAGGCTGCGACGGGAGATTACCTCTTTCTGCTGAACAACGACACCGAATTCACCGACGACACGCTGCACTACCTGGCCGAGACGCTCGACGCCGACCCTTCGATAGGCGCCGTATGCCCCAAGATACGCTTCTTCGCCGAGCCTCGCAACATACAGTTCGCGGGCTACACACCCCTTACGCGCGTCACGCTGCGCAACTCGCTCATCGGTTTCAATGCCCCCGACAACGGATCGTTCGACGAGCCCCACGACACGCCCTACGCCCATGGTGCGGCGATGATGGTGCGGCGCAAGGCCATCGAGCAGGCCGGCGTCATGCCCGAACTCTATTTCCTCTACTATGAGGAGCTCGACTGGTCGGAGCGCATAACCGAATGCGGATGGCGCATAACCTACGACCCGCGGTGCACGGTCTTCCACAAGGAGAGCGCCACCACCGGTCAGCAGAGCCCCCTGCGCACCTATTACCTCACGCGCAACCGCCTGATATACGCACGCCGCAACCGCCGGGGTGCGGAGCGTGTGTTCTCGATACTCTATCAACTGGGCGTCGCTGTACCCAAAAGCATCGCCGTGTCGCTTTTGAAAGGGCGCTTCGACCTGGCCCGCGCGGCGGTATGCGGAGCGGCGGATTATTTACGCGGAAAAACCGGAAAGGCATGATACTCAACATTGCAGATTGGATTTTGGTCGTGGTGCTGGGAGTTCCGGCAGTATACCTCTTTGTGTTCGCGCTCGCGGCGATGTGCCACAACCCCGAGCCTTACAAAAAAGCCCGCAAACAGCGCCGTTTCATGACGCTGATCCCGGCTTACAAGGCCGACGCGGTGATCGTTCGCACGGCCGAGGCGGCGCTGCATCAGTTCTATCCCGAGGAGCTACATCAGGTGGTGGTCATCGCCGACAAGGTAGGTCCGGCGGCGCTTGCCGAGCTGCGCAAACTGCCGATAACGGTCATGGAGGTCTTTTTCGAGAACAGCTCCAAGGCCAAGGCGCTCAACTATGCCGTGGAGCAACTGGGGCCCAAGGCCGCCGACGTGGTGGCGATACTCGATGCCGACAACCTCGCGGGGCCGGACTTCATAGCCAGCATCAACGACGTCTTCGACACCGGAATTCAGGCCGTGCAGGCCCACCGGACCGCCAAGAACCGCGATACCGACACCGCCGTGCTCGACGCCGCGAGCGAGGAGATCAACAACTCGATATTCCGCGCCGGGCATATTGCGCTGGGACTTTCGTCGGCGCTGATAGGGTCGGGCATGGCGTTCAAATATGAGTGGTTTGTGAAAAACATCGCCCTCTGCACCACCTCGGGCGAGGACAAGGAGCTCGAGGCGCTGCTGTTCGACCAGGGTATATATATAGCGTATCTGGACTCGGTGCGCGTTCTCGACGAGAAGATCCAGGGCGAGGGTGCTTACTACAACCAGCGCCGCAGGTGGATAGCCGCGCAGTTCTATGCCCTGGGATCGGCCGCGAAGAGGCTGCCGGGTGCCATCGTTTCGGGAAATGTGGACTACTGCGACAAACTCTATCAGTGGTGCATGCCTCCGCGGATGCTGCTGGTGGGCATGGTGCCCGCATGGGCCGTGGCGATGAGCATTCTGGAGCCCATGTGGTCGATCAAGTGGTGGGTGTTTTCGCTCATGCTACTCTTCGCAATGGCCATGGCGCTGCCCGACGAGCAGACCGACAAGAAACTGGGCCATGCACTGCGCCGGGTGCCTATTCTGATACTGCTCACCGCAGCCAATATGTTCCGCCTGGGCGGCACCAAAAATAAATTCATCCACACCGAGCATACCGGAGCCAACTCCGGGGGCTCAAAAACCTCCGGAAAATGAAAATAGCAATCGAGGCGCAGCGCATATTCCGCACCAAGAAGCACGGTATGGACTTCGTCGCGCTGGAGACGATCCGCTGTCTGCAGCGCATGGACACCCGCAACGAGTACTTTATATTTGTGGGCGAAGGTCCCGACCGCTGTCTGGAAGAGAGCCCCAATATGCACATCATAACGCTGCGCTGCCCGAGCTACCCGCTCTGGGAGCAGTGGGCGCTGCCCCGCGCCGTGGCACGCGTGAAGCCCGACCTGCTGCACTGTACCAGCAACACGGCGCCCGTGTGGGGCTCGACCCCGCTGGTGCTGACGCTCCACGACATCATATTTTTGGAGAAGCAGACCGCACGCAATAAGTCGACCTACCAGTCGATGGGACGTCTCTACCGCCGGCTGGTCGTGCCGCGCATACTGCCCCGCTGCAGCAAGATAATCACCGTATCGCAGTTTGAATGCGACCGTATACAGAGTGCCCTGGGACTCGACCCCGAGCGCATAGTGGCGATACACAACGGCTACAGCCCGCGGTTTCGTCCCATAGAGGAGGGTGTTGCAGAGACGGTGTCGAAATATGTGCCCGAGGGTGAGTTTATCTTCTTCCTCGGCAATACCGACCCCAAGAAAAACACGGCAGGAACGCTACAGGCCTATGCCCAATATGCAGGCCGCTCGAAGCGTCCGCTGTCGCTGCTGGTCGCCGACCTCGACCGCGCCGCCGCCGAGGCGATCCTGCACGAAATAGGGTCGCCCGAGCTTATCGATATGCTTCGCCTGCCGGGATATATAACCCACAGCGACCTGCCGGCGATATACAACGGCGCTTCGGCGTTTTTGTACACCTCTTTGCGCGAGAGTTTCGGTATTCCGCTGCTCGAGGCCATGGCCTGCGCAACGCCGGTCGTGACGTCGAGCACCTCGGCGATCCCCGAAGTGGCGGGGCCGGGGGCAATACTCGTCGACCCGACGTCGCCCGAAGCGATCGCCAATGCGTTGATACGCCTGGAAGAGGAAGCAGAGTTCCGCGCCGCGCAGGTGGCATACGGACTGGAGCGCGTGAAATCGTTCTCGTGGGAGAAGACCGCACAGCGTCTGCTGAAGCTGTACGAAGGGATCGGGGAGAGGTTATAGGATCTGTTTATTGTCATTCCGAGGTAAGTTCTTGCCCGAGGTGGAAATCGGCGATTACCCGCACGGCATCGCAAACCATCGGATTGCCACGCGCTAAAGCGTTCAGCAACGACATCGCCGAAAATCTGCAATCCCCGCCAAGACAATCAAAGGGCGCACCTGATTGCTGAAATCTGCAATAGATACACAAAGAGAGAGGACACCCGCGGGTGTCCTCTCTCCTCATTTAATCTATTCTGTTTGGGGGTTATTTCTTCACGAAGTACTCCGAAACGCCGTTCAGGTACCAGTCCTTGGCCGAGTAGCCACCCGACTGCGCCCAGGTCTTCATCTGGGGATAGGCATTCAGGAAATCGACGGTCTCGTAGCCATGGGCGATGTCCATGGGAACGTTGATCGCCCATACCAGGTTGTCGACCGAATAATAGAGCTCCCTGGCAGAGTTCTTCTTGCTGGCCACAGCGGCGGCATAAGCGCTCTGACCGTAGATACTCGGGGTCTTGCCGCCCTCGTGGATTTCATGCAGGCTGCCTCCGGTTTCTCGGGCGATGAAGAAGTCGAACTTCTCGAGCGAAAGGTCCGAAGTGGCGATCGAATTGCGGAACCAAACTTTGAAGCTGACGGTTACATACTGATCGGCCGAGAGCTCGTAACCCTTCTTTGTATTTACATAGGTCGAATGGGTGTTGTTGACATTCTTGCGGATGCCCGAAACACGTACGACGGCGGGATTGAGGTTGTCGTTCCGGGTATTGAGGAACGTAACGGCAACCTGATCTTTGGCGTTGGTGCTCGAGAGAAGCTGCACGCCACCCTTCTGCTCGTCGATCTCGCCGCCCTTGACGCCGAGCAACGAAACATAGAAATCGTTGGACAGAGTACCGCCCACAGCCTTCACGCGAAGGTTGACGGTCATCATGTCGATCTTATTTTGGTTGTGCATGTCGAGGTCGATGTTGTAATTGACCACCATGTCGTTGAAGTCGTAGTCGCCGTAGCCGGGCCAGAGGTCCTCGAACATAAGCGTTCCCCACCGGCTCTCGCCCGGATAGTAGATATGGCCCACAGACTCGTTATCATTGCCAAGGCCGTTGGACATAGCCGCGGCGTCGAGCGCATTGAGCGACATGTCGGCAGAAACCGGAAGGGTGGTGCTCACCGTCGTGCCCGAAGTGTTCTCGTAGCTTACGTTAACCGAAGCAAGCGCCGCGGGAAGCGATAGTGAAACCTGCTCGGCATCGCCGCCCGCAACAAAAACGGCAAGCGGAGTCGAATCCCCGGCGGCCGAAACCGTAACCAGAGAGGCCTGATCGGCTGTGATGTTGAAATTGACATCGGCGGTCATCTTCCAGTCGAAAGAAGACGAAACGACCATGCTCTTGAATTTATCGCCGCTGTTAACGGTCTTATCCGCGGACATGTCCTGGACACATCCGGCAAACATCGCAGCAATCGCGATTATGACAACCTTTTTCATTGATTGACAAAAATTTATGAATTTCTCCTAATTTGAAAATTGAATCCTGACGTTGCAAATATAGCACATCTGATCAATTTCGCCAAATTTATATACAAAAAAGCCCGTGTTTTTTGTGAAAATTTATCAAAACCGCTCGCAACGTCATTATTTCGAGGCTTTAACGCTCTATTTCTGCGAAAAGTTTTTATATTTGCAGACGAGTTCGATTACAAGTCGGGCGATTAATATATGCCGCGGTGTTGCCGCGACATGAAAAACCGGTCAGGACCGGGGTAGGTATGTAAATGAAAACCCTCTTTATAATCTTTCACGGATTCTCCGAGCACAACGGAATAAGCAAGAAGATCCGCAGTCAGGTCGAAGCGCTCCGGCAGAACGGAGTCGCCACGCAGTTGTGCTACCTGCGCATGAACGACGACGGCTCGCACACGCGAATGCTCGACGACCGGGAACTGGAGACATACCCCGCCACAACCATCGGAAAGATCGAGAAGCGCGTGTGCTATCGTTCGCTGGTCGGGCTGGTCGAAAAAGAGCGTGCTGATATGGTCTATATCCGCAGCGACAACAACGCCAATCCGTTTCTTACGGCGGCCGTGAAGCGTATGCGCCGCAGCGGCGCGCGGGTGGTGATGGAGATTCCGACCTTTCCCTACGACGGGGAGTTCCGCGTGAAGACCATGCAGTTCCGCATCGACAGGATCTTCCGCCGGAGCCTCGCACGCAATCTCGATTATATAGTGACCTACTCGGATGCCGAACGTATATTCGGCGCACCGACCATACGCATATCCAACGGCATAGATTTCGACAAGATACCGGTTAAAACGGCCACGCGCACTCTGGACGGCGAATTGCGCATGATAGCCGTGGCCGAGATCCATTTCTGGCACGGATTCGACCGCGTCGTGAGCGGCCTGGCGGAATATTACGCCGGCAACCCTTCGGTGAGGGTTTTGTTCGATGTGGTGGGATATGGCGGCAAGGCCCTCGACCTGATGAAGCGGCTTGTGGTCGAAAATAAGCTGGAGGAGTATGTAACCTTCCATGGCCCGAAGTATGGCGAGGCGCTCGACGCGCTGTTCGAACGCGCCGACATGGGAATCGCCAGTCTGGGACGCCACCGCAGCCAGATAACCGACATAAAGACGCTCAAGAACCGCGAATACGCAGCCCGCGGAATACCGTTCGTCTATTCGGAACGCGACGCCGATTTCGACGGCAGGGCCTATGTGATGAACGCTCCGGCCGACGAGACGCCGCTGCGCATTGCTGACATCGTGGAATTTTACGACCGGGTTGCGATGACGCCCGAAGAGATACGCGCCACGGTTGCCGACCTGTCGTGGCAGAACCAGATGAAAAAAGTGACCGACAAGGTCTCAAACACCCTCGAATAACACTCCCAAACACACACCGAATAACACTCCCAAATAACACGCACACGAATAATACCCTTAACGCCCTCATAACACTCCCAAATAATGCTCGACAACAGACCGAAACTCAAAAAGTTCCTGCTCTACCTGCTGATGCATCCCTACACGGCGCGTCCGAGGTGGTGGACGCGTACGTTCGTCATTCCTTTCGTGATCGAGAAGGGCAAGGGGGTGATCATCCGCCGCTCGGCGCGGCTGGACGTCATTCCGTCGAAGCGGCTGAAACTCGGGTACCGCACGCTGGTGGAGGATTATACGGTGATAAACAATGGTGCGGGCGACATCGTGATAGGCGACCGGGCACGCATAGGCATCGGTTCGGTGGTGATCGGACCGGTGACGATGGGCGACGGCGCGGGTTTGGGCCAGCATGTGTTTGTTTCGGGATTCAACCACGGCTACGTCGACGGTACGCGCGATTCGAACGACCAGGAGCTGGTCTGCAAGCCTGTAACCATAGGCCGCGAGGCACATATCGGGGCCAACTCGGTGGTGGTTGCAGGCGTGACCATCGGCGAGCGTTGTCAGATAGGCGCCGGGAGCGTCGTGACGAAAGATATTCCCCCTTACAGTGTCGCCGTGGGCAATCCGGCGCGCGTGATAAAGCGTTTCGACCACGAGCGGCAGGAGTGGGTAAAGGCATAACGCAATGAAGGTATTGATCGTATATACCGCTTCGGGGGTCTCGGACAACCCCTTTGTGAGGCTGCTCGCCGACGGCATACGCGCCGCGGGCTGCGAGGTGGTGTGTTCGGTCGAGGAGTTTCGCCGGAATGCCACGGCCTACGACGTGGTGCATTTCCAGTGGCCCGAGGAGCTGTTCCGCTGGAAGAACCCCTCGCACGAGGAGGTCGGTGCATTCGAAAGACAACTCGCAGCTCTCAAAGAGCGCGGCATCCCCATCGTATACACCCGCCACAACACACAGCCACACCATGGCAACCGCCTGGTGGCCAGGGCTTACGCGCTGCTCGAAAAACAGAGCGACGCGGTGGTTCATCTGGGCGACTACAGCCGCCGGGAGTTCCTGGCGGCACATCCCGATTCGACACAAGTGCAGGCTGTGATACCCCACCATATTTACGACGGAATGTACGATGCCTCGGTCACACGCCCTGCAGGCCGCAAGGCGCTCGGCATACAGCCCGAGCGGATTGTGATACTCGCCTTCGGGGCATTCCGCCACAAGAGCGAGAGGAGGCTTGTCTGGAGGGCTTTCCGCCGGCTGCGATGCACGGCAAAGTTCCTGCTCGCACCGCGGCTGTGGCCCTATTCGAAGAACGGATTTCGCAAAAAAGGCATCCGCAAGTTCGCCGAGAGGATATTATATTATGCGGGCTGGCTGGTCGAGGGTTTGTTCGACAGCCGCATAACCACCGCGCAGCCTTTGGTCGCGGACAGCGAGCTGCCCTACTACTTCGCCGCGGCGAACGTGGTGTTCATACAGCGCACCGACATACTCAATTCGGGCAATGTGCCCCTGGCGTTGAGCTTCGGGCGCGTGGTCGTGGGTCCCGCGACCGGGAATATAGGAGAACTGCTGGCCCAGACGGGCAATCCGTCGTTCGACCCCGCGGATCCCAAATCGGTAAGTCTGGCGCTGGAACTGGCTGTAAGGCTTGCCGGGACCGACAAGGGAGCGGAAAACCGCGCATATGCCGAGGAACACTTCTCCACGGCGCGCATAGCGAATATGTACAAAGAGTTATACGAAAGGCTTCATGGCGGAAAATAAAAGCGTAGGCAAGCAGATGGTTTCGGGGGTTTTCTACACCTCGCTGGCCAAATACACGGGCATCTTCGTGACGCTCGCCGTATCGGGTGTGCTGGCACGGCTGTTCTCGCCCGAGGAGTTCGGGATCGTGAACATCGCGACCGTGTTCATCGCCTTCTTCGCCATTTTGAGCGACCTGGGCGTGGGGCCTGCCGTGATACAGCGCAAAAACCTCGACCGCGAGGAGCTGGGAAGCATCTTTTCGATGATGATCTGGAGCGGGGCGGTGATGGGGGCGTTGTTTTTCCTCGCCTCGGGACTGATCGCCTCGTTCTACAAGGATGCCGAGGTGCTGAGGGGCGTGTGCCGCGTATTGTCGCTCAACATATTTTTCGCCGCCGCCAACATCGTCCCCAGCGCGCTGATACTCAAACAGAAGCGGTTCAAGTTTGCCGCCGTACGCTCGCTGGCAGTGCAGCTCATAGGCGGCACGGCCGCAATAACGGCGGCCTATGCAGGCTTGGGAATCTATGCGCTGACCATCAATCCGATCTTCTCAAGCCTGATGCTGCTCATCATAAACTACCGCCAGAATCCGCTGCCGATAAGGTTTTGGCCTTCACGGCGCGGTATCGAAAAGGTATTTTCGTTCTCGGCCTACCAGTTCTCGTTTCAACTCATAAACTACTTCAGCCGCAACCTCGACAAGCTGCTTATGGGCCGCTACATGAGCCTTGCGGACCTGGGATATTATGACAAGTCATACCGGTTGATGATGATGCCGCTGCAAAACATAGCTTTCGTGGTGTCACCGGTCATGCACCCCATATTCTCGGAGATGCAGGATGACCTGCGCAAGTTGGCCGCGTCGTATCTGAAGGTCGTGCGCGTGCTGGCGTTCATCGGGCTGCCGCTCTCGGCGCTGCTGTGTTTCACCTCGCGGGAGCTGATACTGATTATTTTCGGCCCGCAATGGGAGCCCTCGGTCGCCACGTTCGCCATACTGTCGCTGTCGGTGGGCGTGCAGATCATCATGTCGACTTCGGGCGCCGTGTTCCAGGCCGCAAATGCAACCAAGATGATGTTCTACTGCGGGGTCTTCTCGGCGACGCTCAACGTGACGGCTATATGCACCGGAATCTTCGCGTTCGGAACCACCGAGGCGGTGGCGTGGTGCATCTGTGGGTCGTTCGCCGTGAACTTCGTGCAGTGTTACTATACGCTCTTCCGCCAGACCCTCGGGTGGGGGTTCGGACCGTTCTGGAGGTCGCTTTTATCGCCTCTGGCAGCCACGATGCTGATGTGTCTGCCGCTGGGAGCCATGCAGTTGTGGATGCCCGAGCTGCCGCATGTGCCCTCGCTGATCGTGAAGAGCGCCGCGGCGGGTATCATTTGGGTGGCTTATATTCACTTCGCAGGGGTGTATAACCTCCGGTCGTTGGCAGGCCGCCTGCGCAAACGATAAAGACACTACGTCCGCAACCTGAAAACACGACTACTACCAAAAATCCCTTATACAAAAGATATGACAATCACAGTTATTCTATTCTGGACGTGCGCGTTGGTAGTCTTCTACACCTATTTCGGCTACGGCATCGTGTTGTGGGTGCTGGTGAAGATTCGCGAGGCGATCTGCCCCAAGCGCCGGCCCGGGATGCCTGAAGACGCTCCCGAAGTGACGCTGCTCATTGCAGCCTATAACGAGGAGGATATTGTGGCCGAGAAGATGGAGAATTGCGATGCGCTGAAGTATCCCCAAGGCCGGTTGCAGATAGCATGGGTGACAGACGGATCGACGGATCGCACTCCGGAGCTGCTGGGCGCTTATCCCGGCGTCAAGGTACTGCACGACGCCCCACGAAGCGGAAAGACCGCGGCGCTGAACCGCGCAATCGGGTTTATCGACACGCCGATCGTGATCTTCACCGACGCCAACACGATGCTCAACCCCGAGGCGATCGAGGAGATCGTGCGCTGCTTCAGCGATCCGAAGGTGGGTTGTGTGGCGGGCGAAAAACGCGTGGCCAAGAGCGGCGACGCGGGAGCCGCGGCAACCGAGGGACTTTACTGGAAATACGAATCGAAACTCAAGGAGCTCGACTTCAGGCTGCACACGGCCGTCGGCGCCGCAGGCGAGTTGTTCGCCGTGCGCCGCGAGTTGTTTGAGCAACTGCCTACCGATACGCTGCTCGACGATTTCATCTGCTCGATGCAAATAGCCGCGCAGGGATATACCATAGCCTACTGCAAGGAGGCCTACGCCATAGAACCGCCCTCGGCCGGGATGAAAGAGGAGGCCAAGCGCAAGCGCCGCATCGCCGGTGGCGGTCTGCAGTCGGTATGGCGTCTGCGGGGATTGCTCAACCCGTTCCGATACGGGGTGATGTGGTTCCAGTATGTCTCGCACCGCGTGCTGCGATGGACCGTGACACCCGTCGCGTTGCTGGCACTGCTGCCGCTGAATATAGCGCTCTTATGGTCGGCGTATCCGAAGTTTTACGGTCTACTGCTGGGAATGCAGGCCGTGTTCTGGCTCGCAGCCGCCGCAGGCTGGGCCCTCGAACGCGCCGGACGGCGCAACAAACTGCTGTTCGTGGCCTATTATTTTGTGTTTATGAACCTCAACGTGTTCCGCGGCATGAGCTATCTCTACCAAAGACGCGGCAACAAGAGCGGAGCATGGGAAAAGGCACGGCGCGCATGACCTGAAAACAAGACAACAAAAAAACACCCACATAGAAATGACAAATTTTGCAATAAATCCCCAGGATTACACCATTCTGGCGGTCGACGACATCACGACCAACATCATGCTGCTCAAGGCGGTGTTAAGCCGCGCGAAATATAAGATCGAGACGGCGTCGGGAGGCGTCGAGGCGCTGGAAAAGGTGCAACAGCAGATCCCCGACCTTATCCTGCTCGACATTATGATGCCCGATATGGACGGTTACGAGGTGCTGCGCCGTCTGAAGGCCGACCCGGCATACGAGAATATTCCCGTGATCTTTCTCACGGCGCTCCACAACCCCGAGGATATCGTCAAGGGATTCAAACTCGGGGCGAGCGACTATATTTCGAAGCCGTTCAACAACGACGAGTTGATAACCCGCGTCGCGCACCACATATCCATCACCGCGGCACAACGCATGATAACTGCCCAGCGCGACCAGCTGCAGGCCACGATCGAGGCGCGCGACAAGATGTACTCGGTCATTTCGCACGACCTGCGATCGCCCATAGGTACCATGAAGATGATATTCAATATGCTCACGATGAGCGTCACCAAGAATCAGGTCGGAGAGGACAATTTCGAGATGATATCAATGGGTAACAACATCACCGAGAATACGTTCATGCTGCTGGACAACCTGCTGAAGTGGACTAAGAGCCAGATCGGACGCATGAACACCGTGTTGCAGGATGTGGATATCGCCGAAGTGGTGGTATTCGCGGGCAAGGTATCGGATCTGGTGGCGCAGGTCAAGAATATAACCGTGGAGTACGATATCCCGGGGATTATCATGGCACGCTGCGACGTGGATATGGTCAAGACCATCATGCGCAACCTGGTGTCGAACGCCATAAAGTACAGCGAGGAGGGTGGATCGGTGCTGGTTTCGGTGCGCGAGACACCGACGCATGCCGTGATATCGGTCAAAGACTCGGGTATAGGCATCAAGGAGGAGGACCTGCCCAAGCTGCTCGACCCGACGGTGCACCACACCACTTACGGAACCCGCAACGAGGAGGGATCGGGTCTGGGACTGCAGCTCTGCATGGACCTCACGCGCCGCAACGGCGGTGAGCTTACCGTGGAGTCGAAGGAGGGCGAGGGTTCGACATTTACTTTCACGATCGCCAAGGAGAACAGCGAGGAGGTTTGCGATTAAGAGAGGGAGAGGGCGCTTGATCCGCATGCGGCCGCAATCGGTGCGGATGCAGATGCGGAGAGCTATGCCGAATATGATGTAGCAAGTGCTGCAAACAAAAATAAGAGCGCGGGGCTGTCACCCTGCGCTCTTAATGTTATCTGCAAATCGCTATTTATTGATCACCAACTCGGCAACGACAGCTTTGTGGTCGCTGATCTCGTCCTCGAGGGTGCGGTAGCGCACGGCCGAGAAGCGGTCGCCGTGGAAGATATAGTCGATACGCAGCAAGCCGCGAAAACCCCGGAATGTACCTCCGAAGCCATGGCCCGCCTCCCGGAAACCGTCGGTCAGACCGCGGCTCATCGTGCGGTAGGTATACGACGAAGGAGTATCGTTGAAGTCGCCGGCCAGAATAACCGGCCAGGGCGAGGAGGCTACCTCCGCGGAGATACGCCGAACCTGTTCCGAACGGATAACGCTGTTGTTTTCGACGGTCTCGAATACGCGTTCGGCAACGGCCTCGGGGTTATCGCGGAAGCGGTGCTGAAGACCCGAAATACCGGTGGTATGCAGGTGTACCGTGAAGACTCGGACCGTGTTCCCGCCGATCAGAAGGTCGGCCCAAAGGTAGTCGTCGAGGCCGCGGGGCGCTGCGGCATATTCGTGGGCAACGATCGGGAAGCGGCTTGCGATGGCAAGGCCCCCGCCGCTGACGAAATGGGGCATGCGACGGTCGAAGACGCCGTCGATACGCTCGAGCGGAAACTCGCGCGCCACAACGAACTCCTGCATGCAGAGCACGTCGGCCTCCTCGTGCCGCATAATATTTGCGACGGCGCGCACGGTGGCCTCGACAGAATCGTAGTAGCGGAACCCATGGACATTGAGTGTTGCGATGCGGACATCGGACGAAGGGAGGTCCTCGGAAAAGGCTGGCGGCTGGACGTAGGCCGTCATGAATCCCCAGCCGAAAGCCAGTCCTGCAAGGGGCATAAGCGCCACAAGCCACCGGCGGCGGATGATCCACCACACCAGCACCAGAAAATTAGCCCCGAGGACAACCGGCATCAGCATCGCCGCGGTCAGCCAGAAGCGCCCCTCGGACGGTGCGACGAAAGACGCGCGCCAACAGACCGCGGCGGCGGCAAAAAGCGCGGCCGTAGCGGCGATCAACAGAGAGACGAAGATATGTTTTACGGCTTTTTTGCCCATTGTTCGGGTAATTTTTATGTTGCGGAAGCAAATATAGTTCATTTTGTCTCAAAAAGTTATAAATTTGCGCAATAAAACCTGAATTACAGCAACAACACCCTCCCTGTAAATGAAACGCATCCTCATCTCCGGCGGCGCCGGATTCATCGGATCACACCTCTGCGAGCGTCTTCTGAACGAGGGCAACGACGTGATCTGCGTGGACAACTATTTCACCGGTCACAAGAGCAACATCCGCCACTTGTTGTCGAATCCCAACTTCGAGGCCATACGCCACGACATCCTCTACCCCTATATGGCCGAGGTCGACGAGATCTACAACCTCGCATGCCCCGCATCGCCCATATACTACCAGCACGACCCCATAAAGACCACCCAGACCTCGGTTGTGGGTTCAATGAACATGCTCGGCATGGCCAAATACAACCAGGCAAAGATCCTGCAGGCCTCGACTTCGGAGGTCTACGGCGATCCGCTGGTACACCCGCAGCCCGAGGATTACTGGGGCCACGTCAATCCGCTCGGCATACGCTCGTGCTACGACGAGGGTAAGCGCTGCGCCGAGTCGCTGTTTATGAGCTACCACCGCCAGCACGGCGTGCGGGTGAAGATCATCCGCATATTCAACACCTACGGCCCCAGAATGGATATCAACGACGGACGCGTGGTCTCGAACTTCATCGTCGAGGCGCTGCGCGGCGACGACATAACGATCTACGGCAGCGGCAACCAGACGCGTTCGTTCCAGTATGTCGACGACCTGGTCGAGGGAATGACCCGCATGATGGACCGCACACCCGACGATTTCACCGGTCCGGTCAACATCGGCAACCCCAACGAATTCACCATTTCGGAACTGGCGAAACTCGTCATAGAGCTCACGGGGTCGAAGTCGAAGATCGTATACCGCCCCCTGCCCTCCGACGACCCCCAGCAGCGCAAACCCGATATCGCGCTGGCCGGGGAGGTGTTAGGCGGCTGGAAGCCCGAAGTGCAGCTGCGCGAAGGGCTGCTGAAGACCATCGCCTACTTCGAAGAGGTGCTCGAGCGCGGCGGCGTACGACACTGAACTACCTGAAAGACCGGGGCCCTTGGCTCCGGTCTTTTCGTTATCGGGCGGCACAGGGACGCAAGATTTATATTGGCATTAACTTGAATTATTTACTCTATTTGACTATTTTTGCGCATCGTATAATCCCCCACACGTTATGGCTCGTAAAATCGCGGCGGTAATAATCTCGGCACTCCTGCTCTCGGCCGGCTGGCTCGGCACGACCGGTCTGGCGCTGCCTGTGGCATTTGTGCCGCTGTTGTGGATCAGCGACTCGTATGACTCTTCGCGCCGCTCGTGGTGGAGGGTTTTCGGGTGGGCATGGCTCACGTTCGCGCTGTGGAACGCTATGACCATATGGTGGATATGGGGTGCGACGCCCGTGGGACCGGTGGCCGCGACGCTGGCCTCGACATTCTTCAATATGCTGGCGTTCATGCCCTTCCATACCGTCTCAAAGAAGGCTTCGAAGGCGCTGGCCTATACGCTTCTGGCGGCGGGCTGGGTGGCTACCGAATACTGGTATACGATCGGTGACTTCTCGTGGCCGTGGCTGGTGTTGGGCAACGGATTCTCGCACGACGTGTGGCTGGTACAGTGGTATGAGTATACGGGTGTTTTCGGAGGGTCGCTCTGGGTGATCGTCTGCAACATACTGCTCTTCGAGGCGATTCGTTCGCGCAGCGTACGCCGGGCCGTGGCTGCGGCGTGCGTAGTGGTCGTTCCGGCAGCCGTGTCGCTCGGGATGTGGTGGAGCTGGGAGCAGCCCGACGAGGGCTCGGCGACGGTGAGCGTGATACAGCCCAATGTAGACTGCTACGACAAATTCCATGGCGACACGGAGTGGCAGGTGCAGAATATCTTCGGGCTGCTGGCCGAGGTTCCCGCCGATGCCGAGTTTATCCTTTTGCCCGAAACGGCCATTCCGGGGTATTACTCCGAACCCGAGTTAGGCGAGTACTTTATGCCTGCGGTCCAGGGCGAGATATGGGTCGACCTGACCGATTCTCTGCGCGCGCGGCATCCCGGAGCGCTGCTCATAACCGGAGCCAACACCATACGCCGCTACGCAGCGGGCGCACAGACCTCGACGGCACGCCGCGACCGCTACGGAAACGGCTATTACGACGTCTACAACACGGCCGTGGGGCTCGACTCCGCGGGCCGCATACAGATACACCATAAGGGCAAGTTGGTGATCGGCGTGGAAAATACGCCGACGTGGATTTTCAACGCCATGGAGTTTCTGGTGATAGACCTCGGGGGTACGCTGGGGCAGATAGGCAAGGGTCCCGGCGGCACGGCATTCGACCATGCAGGCATCAAAACCGGGCCCGCGATATGCTATGAGGGGCTTTACGGCGATTTCTACGGCGGGTTCGTGCGTCGCGGCGCGCAGTTCATGTCGATCATTTCCAACGACGGCTGGTGGGGTGACACGCCGGGATACAAACACCTGTTCACGATTTCGCGCCTGCGGGCCATCGAGCACCGCCGCGCAATAGCGCGTTCGGCGAATACCGGGGAGTCGGGTTTTATTTCGGCGCGCGGCGACGTAGGCCGGACAATGGGCTGGGAGGAGCGCGGAGTGATCACGGAGCGCGTGCCGCTGAACAGCGAAATGACATTCTACACTCGCTACGGCGACTATATAGGCCGCATCGGGCAATACGTTATGTTGCTCTCGGTGCTCTACTACATAGCTTACAGAGTCAAAAAGAAGAACCACCTCGTCAAATAAGGATATGAACTATTCACAGACCCTCGAATTCCTATTCTCATCGCTGCCCGCCTTCGAAATAAAGGGCGCAGCGGCTTACAAACCGGGATTGGAGCGCATAACCGCGTTCTGCAAGCACATCGGCAACCCCCAGCGCAACTTCTTCACCATTCACGTCGCCGGAACAAACGGCAAGGGGTCGGTATCGCATATTCTGGCCTCGGTGCTGCATCAGGCGGGCTATCGGACGGGCCTTTTCACCTCGCCCCACCTGCAGGATTTCCGCGAGCGCATACGCGTCGACGGCGAGATGATACCCAAACAGAAGGTGGTGAACTTCGTCGACAAACACCACGACAAGATGGTCGAACTGGAGTTGTCCTTCTTCGAGATGACGGCGGCACTGGCTTTTGACTATTTTGCGCAGAGCGACGTCGAAGTGGCCATCATAGAGACCGGGCTCGGGGGGCGGCTGGACGCCACCAATATCGTGGTGCCGATCGTGAGCGTAATAACCAACGTCGGGCTCGAGCATACGTCGCTGCTGGGCGACACGGTGCAGAAGATCGCAGCCGAGAAGGCCGGGATCATAAAGAAGAGTATTCCCGTGGTGCTCGGCGAGGCGGACGACAGCTACAATGAGGTATTCGAGCATGCGGCAACAGCCAACAAGTCGAAACTGATATATGCCGAGGAGGTATTTTCGTGCGAGGGAAGCTGCAATGGAAACGGATGCCAGAGGTTCAACCTGCGTCGTTCGCGCGACGGATACCAGTTCGACGTGCGGCTCGACCTCGAGGGCGAATACCAGGCCCACAACATCGTAACGGCATCGGCGACGGCGGATTTCCTGCATGAGGAGACTCCGCTGACCATCTCGCGACGCGCGTTCCTCGAGGGCGTGGCGGTGGCGGGAGCCGGGACGTCGCTCATGGGGCGCTGGCAGAAACTGGGCGAGCGGCCTCTGGTGGTGTGCGATACGGGGCACAATGCCCATGGGATGGAGTATGTGGCGCGGCAACTGAAGTCGACGCCTCATAAAAATCTCTATTGTGTGATGGGATTTGCGCGCGACAAAGACCTTGCGCGGATACTTCCTCTGCTGCCTGTGGAGGCGCATTATATATTTACGCAGGCCGCCAGCGAGCGTTCGCTGCCCGCGGAGGAGCTTGCGGCGAAGGCCGCGGCGTTCGGGCTTAAGGGCGAAACCGCCGGAACCGTAGCTGCCGCGATAGCACGCGCACGCGAATTGGCAACCGAAGAGGATATGATATTCATAGGCGGAAGCACCTATGTGGTCGGGGAGGTTTTATAGAAAGCCTCTATATATCGACAGGAATAGATGCCGGGCGCCTTCGATGAAGGGCGCCGGCTTTTTTCGTTTTCAGGCTGCAACTCGCAGGGACCAATCGGCATGCGGTGATGATGCAGGCCTTGGCTTCGCAGTCATTGTCTGCGCTCGGCAGGACGAACCTGCTCGTTCTGCTCTCGCTTATCGAAAACGTTCGCGGGGCGGAGGTCTGCCGGCTCGCTGCGCAAGCCGAAGAAAAAACATAGCAGCATGAAAAAACAAACTCCCCTCTCGTTGGTCTCGCTGGTCCGGATTGCATTGCGATCTCTTGTCGATCAAGACCGCTGATCCAAATTGCCGATCCAGAACCGCCAATCCAGGCTGTCGACCACAACCGCCGACAAAAGAAAAAGCGGCCGTACTTTCGTACAGCCGCTCGGTTTGTAGTGGATAGGGGATTCGAACCCCTATGTCGTGCGTGAGAGGCACGTATCCTAACCCTTAGATGAATCCACCGCTTGGTTTTGTGGTGCAAAGATAGCGTGTTCTTTCGATTCTGCAAAATTTTCCGAAAAAATAGTTGATTTTTTTGAGTTCATGTGCACGGAATCTCTTTTTCACTATCTTTACGATAATAAGCGTCCGTTAAAATTTATTACCGACGTTGTTTTTGCGCTGTCACCGGCGATTTTTCCATTCCGCCGGCGAAAACATGGCGAGCCACGGCGAGGCGGCGGGATGGGAAAGGCGAGGGCGAGCGGGCGGAAAGAACAAGATTCTTAATTTTAAACAGACTCTAAAACCATACGGATATGAAAATGCTGAAATATACTCTTCTGATAGCCGCCGCGGCCATTATCGCCACGGCATGCAAGCCCCGCAACGTGAAACCGCAATTTGCGACCATTGCCATCGACACGCTTCTGGGTGACAGCATAGGGGGCTGCAGCGTCGAATACCGCTTCGTGTCGATCGCCAATGCCGCCAAATCGCCCTCGCTCGAGGCCATAGAGTGGGCCAATATTCAATATTTCTTCGAACTGGAGGAGTTCGACGGAGGATTGGAGCTGGCTACGGACGAGGCCCTGCGCCAGATCGAGACCGACTATGTGGTTCCGGCGGCCGAGGCGCACGGCGGAATGCGCAGCGATATTTCGGCCGAAGCCGAAGCAACGGTGATCGACACCCTGCTGTCATATGTCATCACGCGCTCGAGCTACACCGGCGGAGCCCACGGGATGTACAGCACCGAATGCCACACATATGCGCTGAACGGGGGTTACGAGGTGATGTCGGCCGATCTGTTCGACAGCGACCAACTGCAACGGCTCGCCGGGTTGATACGCGCGAAGATCTACGAACAATACGGCGCAAAAAACGACGACGAACTTTCGGCGCAGGGATTTTTTCCCGAATATATCGGCGTGACAGAAAACTTCAAAGTAACGCCGGAAGGCTTCACATTCTGCTTTTCACCTTATGATATAGGATGTTACGCGCTGGGAGCGGTCGACGTGGAGGTAAGCCGCGAGGAATTGGAAAATCTGTAGTATACGGATAGATATAAAAACAGAAAAGGTTCGAGTCTCGCGACTTGAACCTTTCTTCCTTTGACAGGGAACCACCCACTGTCAAAAATCGAGGTTTAACCGGAGGTATTCAACTCTTTGAAACGAGCACCGCTTCAGAGTTTTAGCAACTAACGTTGCAACCTACCGATCTCCTCACCAACCTAAAACTACTAACCTAAATGAACCTTAAAACTTCTCTGCAAAGATAAGGGCGGTTTTTTAATTATGCAAATATTTTATGAATTAAATAAATATATTTAACAATTTGTTAACATTGGGTGGCCAAAAACCGGAGGTAGGGGCTAAAATCGGCTTGCGGAAGTGGTAAAAACGGACTTATCCGAGTGTTAGGTGAGGCGTAAATCAGAGTTGGTCGGGAAAAACCGGAAAGATGTGAAAAGGTGAGGTCTGCGAGAAGTCGGGCAAGACGTGAAAAGGCGGACAGAATGCAGCAAGACAAGCAAGATGCGGAAAGGCGAGGGGTGTGAAAAAGCAAGAAGTACGAAAAAGAAGCGGTGCGAAAATGGCAGGCTTCCAGTGCATTCAGAAAACCTGAATGCAAATTTATCTTTTCTTTTTTTAGGTTGCGGTTTATTCGTTTTCAGGCCGAAGCTCGCGGTGGAATGCTCGGCGCACAGCAAAGAGCAGGCCTTGGCTTCGCCGTCGTTTTCTACGTTCGCCAAAACGAGCGAGTCCTTTCTGCTCTGGCTTATCGAAAACGCTCGCGGAGCGGAGTTTAACTGCGCTGCACTTGTTGTCCTCCTCGCGGCTCGGCATAGTTCGCAAGCAACCTTTGCACTCGCTCGTAGCGTCAGTTCGGTCTGCCTACCTTCTGCGAAGGCCGAAAACCAGTCGATTTGTGTTGCGAAACGAAATTTGTTTCCCTGCTATTTCAAAAGCAAAAAACGCACTATTTTAGCGTCATTATCAAAAACATTCGTGTGATCTCCGACGTTTTTAGCCGCGGAACAGCCCCCGGAATACCGGATAGTGCATCCGTCGGCGCAGCTTCATCTTGCGTACAAGGTTCAACGGCTTGCGTTTCAGTCCTTTGTATCCCCGGACGACAAAATCGTCGACGGCATCGAGCACGCGCGCCGAGCAACGGCAGTCGCGGTGAGGCTCATAATGCATGGTATAGTTACGGATCTCGGACATCAGTTCTTCGGGACGCAGAAGCGCTCGCTCGAGGGCCGGGGCGACCTTCCCGGGGCTGTCGACGTCGATCAGATGCGGTCCGGGCGTGGTATTGCGGAACGTAACGACCGGTTTGTTGAGAAACATAAATTCGAGGATGATCGAAGAGCTGTCGCTCAACAGGACGTCGGCGCGGCGCATGGCATCGGCCGAGAACGTATTGCCCAGGAATGTAACGTTGGCGTGTTCGCAGGCGATGCGCTCGTAACGCCCGAGGATCTCGGGATCGGTGAGTTTGGGGTGGAACATAAAGATCCAATCCCAGTCGCGCGTGGCGACGAGACGTTCGATTTCGTCGGCAAGGTAGGTCGTGGAGCTGATCCCGGGCGTAAAAGTCGAGGAGTAGAGCACCACCGGACGCCTGTTGGCCGGCAGGCGCTGCATCTCGGGCGAGAAGTAGACGTCGGCCTTGGGCCAGCCGGTTTCGTAGACCCGGAAGCAGCCGTATTTCTGCGCCTGGGCCTCGAATCCGGGGGTGTTGGCCGGTCCCTGGCTACAGTAGATGTCGAACCAGCCGCGCACGGTGAAGTGGCCGTCGTTCTTGAGGTTGCGCTTGTTGATGGCGTAGCCGTGGAGCAGGTTGACCTTCACTCCGGGGAAGAAATCGGGGATATAGTTGCTTGCGGCGAAGACGGCGAGGGGGTTGTACTCCTCGACTTCGCGGGGTGTGAGCAGCCGTACGTCGCCCTCCTCCAACATTACCGGACACCCCTGCTCGACGAACCATGCAACAGCGTCGCCGCGGCGGCAGATCTCGCATTCCAAAGCCCGGAGAACCGGGTATGCATAGGGCATTGAGACGAAAAACAGGTATTTTTTCATTTCCTCATTTTTTTTACGACCGACCCAGACGGCGTTTAAGGCTTGTGGACCACCGCTTGAAGGTCGACTCGGCAAGCATCACGGGCCGCAGGAACCTCCACCGGTTCATCGCCAGTTTGCGGAAGGTGCTCCGGGGGTAATATGGTTCGAGCTCGGTGCGGTATTCGGCCACATCGGCGCGCAGCGCACGCGCAAAATCGGAGTTGCCGATCCATGGATTACGGCTTTTGCGCATGTAGAGCATATACCAGTAGAGCTTGCTCATCACCACATAGAACTTCGCGCGGCCGCCGAGCTCCCGGTCGTGGCGCAGGACCTCCTGCTCCATGGCAGCGCAGAACTTCCGGCAGTCGTCGAACGACAGTACGCTGGCGTGGGTGGCTGAATCGGCGCGCTGCACGTAATTGTAGCCCGCATAGTCAATGAAGCGCACGCGCGGAGCGTTGTGGCTGGCGATTTGGATATTGATCATCGCGTCCTCGCCCAGACGCAGCGGATGATGGTTGATCTCCATATCGAACAGTTCGCGGCGGTAGAGTTTTATGGCAATTCCGACCCATATTCTGTGGCGCAGGATCGCCTCGAGGTACTCCAGGCCCTGCATATCTTCGGTGTGCTTCTCCTTGCAGACGTTCTGGTAGGTCCGGGAGACGCGGCGGTAATTGCAGACCACAATATCGTAGCCTCCGTTTTCGGCAATCGCCCCGGTGAGGCGTTCGAGCATGTCGGGCTCGAAATAGTCGTCGGCGTCGAGGAAGCAGACGTACTCGCCCCGGGCATGCGACAGCGCGGTTCCCCGGGCCCGGGCGGCTCCCTGGTTGGGCGTGGTGAAGAGCCTGATGCGCGGGTCCCGGTCGGCATAGCGGCGCAGGACGGCCTCCGAACCATCGGTGGAGCCGTCGTTGACCACCACCGCTTCGAAATCGCCGAAGGTTTGTCCGAGGACCGAATCGAGGCACGCGCCGAGGTATTTTTCGAGGTTGTAGACGGGGATAACGATCGAGACCGCCGGCCGGGGTGGGGTTATTAATTCCATTTGTCTATGTAGTTTTTCGTTGCTTCTGCTATACGTTCGCCGTCGAGAGCCGCGGAGATGATGCCGCCGGCGTAGCCTGCACCCTCGCCTGCGGGGAAAAGGCCGGCGATGTCGGGATGCATAAGCGTCGCAGCGTCGCGCGGGATGCGGACCGGGGTCGAGGTGCGCGATTCGACGCCTACGACGATCGCTTCGTTCGTAACGAAGCCCCGCATTTTGCGGCCGAAAGTCGTGAGACCCTGGCGCAAGCCCCGGGCGATGAACCCGGGCATCCACTCATCGAGCCGCGAAGGCGCAATGCCGGGGATGTAGGAGGTTTTGGGCAGCGATCCGCTGGGTTTTCCGGCCACGAAATCGGCAACCCGCTGTGCAGGGGCGATCTGGCGTTCGCCGCCGTACCGGCGGGCGAGTTCTTCGAATTGCTGTTGGAATTTCAGGCCCGCAAGTTCGCCCCACTCCGCGCGCAAATGTTCGAAATCCGCGAGGCGCACCTCGGTCACAAGACCCGAATTGGCGTAGGGCGAGGTGCGGCCGCTGGGCGACATGCCGTTGACAACCGACTGTGCGGCGTCGGTCATAGCCGGAACGATAAAGCCGCCCGGACACATGCAGAACGAATAGACACCACGGCCATTCTCCTGGCTCACAAGCGAATAGGAGGCTGCGGGGAGGTATTCGCCGCGCTCGTCGCAATGGTATTGGATGGAGTCGATCAGCGGCTGGGGGTGTTCGATGCGTACGCCCATGGCGAAGGGTTTGGCTTCGATGCGCACGCCTTTTTTATGCAGTAATTCGTAGATGTCGCGCGCGGAATGGCCCGTGGCGAGCACTACGGCGGCGGCATCTATTTGCGTGTCGCTGCAGCGGACGCCGGTGATGCGGCCTTGTTTCAGGACGATATCGTCGATACGTTTTTCGAACAGGAAGTCGCCGCCCGCGTCGACGATCGTCTGGCGGATATGCTGCATGATGCGCGGCAGGCGGTCGGTGCCGATATGCGGATGGGCTTCGAAGAGGATCTCGGGCGAAGCGCCGTGGAAGACCAGGGTCTGAAGCGCCTTGTTATAGTCGCCGCGCTTTTTGCTGCGCGTGAAGAGCTTGCCATCGGAGAACGTGCCCGCCCCGCCCTCGCCGAAGGCGTAGTTCGACTCGGGGTCGACGGCGCCGTTGCGGTTGATCTGCGCGATGTCGATCTTGCGGGCCGCGACGTCGCGGCCGCGCTCGAGGATGATAGGTTTAAGGCCCAGTTCAATGAGTCTCAACGCTGCGAAAAGGCCTGCGGGGCCCGAGCCGACGACCACAACCTCTGTGCGCCCGGCGACCTGCGGGTAGTCGAAATGCACAGGGCCCGGCTGCGGCTCGCGGTCGACGTAGACCTCGAGCGTGAGGTTGACCTTCGCCTGGCGCTGACGCGCGTCGATCGACCGTTTGACAACGCGGACAAGGGCAATGTCACTCTCCGCCACGGCCAGGCGCCGCGCGACGAGCGAAGTGTACAACTTCGCGTCGGACGCCTGCTGCGGCGTGAGGACAAGGGCTACGGTCTGGGGCATGGGCCAAAAATTAATCGAAACAAAAGTAAGCAAAAAATGCCGCATAATGCAAACGGCGATTGTGATTTGTGTTTTTTTGCATACCTTTGTGCTCACCATGCGGATATGGTGTAATTGGTAGCCACGTCAGACTTAGGATCTGATGCCTCGCGGCGTGGGGGTTCGAGTCCCTTTATCCGCACAAAACGTTTCTCAAAAGAGAAACGTTTTTTTGTTGTGGACGGCTGCAACGTAATCACGAATGTAGAGGTGAGGACCAAGGGGTTTATGTCCCTTATATTGAAACCCACCCTCTACCCCCCTTTAAGGGTGGTGGTGTTCTGTCACCAGATTACATAAAGCAACCATGGATGGTAAATTTTAGGACTTGTCTTCTTTTTATCTCCGGATGGCATTGATATAATAAAATAGTTTTCTACCTTGTAGAGAAAATAAAGTAACCATGAAAAATTTTGACAGCCGAACTTATAGCGTTAACGATTTTCTCGAGTGGAATGATAAAAAACAGTTGCAATTATCCCCTAAATTTCAACGCAAAGCTGTTTGGACGGAAGATGCAAAGTCTTATCTGATGGATACGATTATTAGGGGTAAACCTATTCCCAAAATTTTTATCCGGCAGACTTTAAATGTTGAAAACAGGCAATCTGTCAGAGAGGTCGTAGATGGGCAGCAAAGATTGCGAACCATTTTATCATATATAAACGACGGCTTTGTTATAAGCAAAAAACACAACGAAAAATATGGCGGGTTCTACTTTAGCCAGTTAGACAATATTGATCCCGATATACAAGCAGCCATATTGAACTATGAATTATCAGTCGACTTACTGGTAAACTTACCGGACAAAGAGATACTCGATATATTTAGCAGACTTAATTCATATGCCGTTGTTCTGAATCAGCAAGAGAAGATTAACGCAAGTCATTTTAGCCCCTTCAAAATATTAGTAGACAACATCTCACATAAATACAATGATTTTTGGATAGAGAATAAGCTTCTCTCCACCCAGCAAATATTGCGTATGGCTGATGCTACATTAGTTTCGGATTTAGTCATTGCTATGTGTGAGGGTATACAATCGAAAAAGCAGATAAAGCCTTTTTATGATAAATACGAGAAGGAGTTTGCGTATGACACAGGGTCGTTGGAAGGGAATTTTGATGCCACAATGAATGTATTAACAGCGATTTTCAATGAGGGCTTAAAGAACACGCCATTCCAAAGAATTCATCTGTTTTTTACGTTGTTCACAAGTATCTATCATGCATTGTACGGCATTAAAAACATCACCTCGCCTATTCAAACTATTTCAGCAAATAAATACGAAAGAATAAAGTTATCATTAACAGAACTAAATTCTCTTTTTGACGCCACCCCCATCGACAGCACGCCCCGTGAAGATCTCCAATTTTTGGAAGATAGCAGAAGGGCCACTACAGACGCGAAGGTAAGGCGAAGACGAACAGAGTATATTACATATAAAATATATTCTCTATAAATCGCATGGCAACTTTGCAGGAAAACCGAGATGGTTTTAGGGCAACCGTGCAGGAAATGGTTGGCCACACTACATTTGCCCACCAAAAATATACAAATGGGAGTTATAAGATTGCTAAAAACTTAAGGGAATTTATTTGTGAATCGGCCTTTTTAAAAATCTACATTGGGTGGGAATTATTTGTTGAAAATTGTTTTGTAGATTATTTGTTAAACGAACCCTCGATCTTAAATAGGAGACCCGCCAAATGGGTTTACCCCATTGATAGAGAGCACGCCCACCGCATAATTATTGGCACACAGAAATTTATGGATTGGTCGAACCCTGAATTGGTAAGAAGGATGAGCGGATATTATTTTCATGACGGTTATGTATTCAATTCTGCGTTAAGTTCTATAAATCTCGATTTATCAGACCTGCGGGCAATTAGAAACTGTGCGGCACATTCCTCTGTAACCGTTCATGGGAAATTAGACGGAATAAGCTCCCGGATATTAGGGACTCCCTGTAATAATTTCACCGCTTATAAATTATTATATTCACAAGATCCCCGATCTACTACATCACAAACTGTTTTTGATCGGTATCTTGAGCTTTTGGATATTGCAGCAGACGAGATCGCAAACGGTTAAATGAATACCAAGCAATAAATTATATTCGATTTTACACAGACTCATTTTTGTGCCAGCCTAAAATCGGCCATTACTTCAATATTCCGAAGAAAGATTTGATAATCATTTAATAAATTGCACGAAACGTTTCTCTTTTGAGGAGCGTTTTTTTGTTGTGGAAGGTCGAAGCGCGGACGATCGTTTGTGGAGGGCGGACAATGGGACTGCCTCCCCTAAACTTCCCTTTTCAAGGGTGGTGGCTGCACGGCATGATAATATAGTAGCACAAAAACGACAAGCTCCGCACAAAAAAAATCACCGTTCATTAAAATAAAACGCCGTCTGGTCTGTCATACATAAAAGGCTACCTTTGTCAACAGATCCAACAACAGACCATGAAAAAAGAAAAAATAGTACGATATATGATTATTCTACTTTGTGCGGTGATCGCAGTTGTATTTGCCGTCAGCGCTTTTGTCAGCACTCCCCCTTTCGGGCGTCTGCCGCGCGGCAAGAGGCTCGAGCGCATCGAAAATTCGCCCAACTACCGCGACGGGCAGTTTCAGAACCGGCACTCCTCGCCGATGATTGTCGGCAATAAGGGATTCGTGAGCAACCTGATCGACTTTTTATTCCGTAAAAGCGAAGATGTGCGGCCCGCAGGCGACGTTCCGGCCGTAAAAACCGACCTGCGGACGCTCGACCCGCAAAAAGAACTCATGGTTTGGTTCGGACATTCGTCCTACCTGATCCAGTCGGGCGGACGGCGCATACTGGTGGACCCGGTGTTCGTTTCGGCGTCGCCGGTGAGCTGGTTCAACAAGCCGTTCGGCGGAACCGATATATACAAGCCCGGGGATATGCCCGCGATAGATTATCTGGTGATCTCGCACGACCACTGGGATCATCTCGACTACCTCACCGTGCGCGAATTGAAAACCCGTGTGAGGTTTGTAGTGTGCCCGCTGGGCGTGGGCGAGCACTTCGAGCGCTGGGGATTCAGTCCCGAGCGCATCATAGAGCTGGACTGGGGCGAGCGGGCGACCCCCGACATGGACGTCACGATAAGCTGCCTCCCGGCGCGGCATTTTTCGGGACGGGGATTGTCACGCAACAAGACGCTGTGGGCGTCGTTTATGTTCAAGACCGCGGCGAAACAGATCTATCTTGCCGGCGACGGGGGCTACGACACCCATTTTGCGGAAATCGGGCAGAAGTTCGGCGAGATAGACCTCGCGGTGCTCGAGAACGGTCAGTACAACGAACGGTGGCGCTATATTCACACCCTGCCCGTGCAACTGCGCCGCGAAGCCGAGGAGCTCGGCGCAAAGTGCGTGGCGACGGTACACCACTCGAAGTATGCTCTCGCGCTGCATGCGTGGGACGAACCGCTGCGAAACGCAGAGGAGCTTGCAGCCGGGGAGCCGTCGATAAAGGTGCTGCGGCCCGAGATCGGCGAGGTGGTGGAGATTTAAGGAGAACCGGGGAGGCATGAGTGGCGTACTTATGTCTGTCATCCCGAGGAAGCCGCAGGCTGACGTGGGGATACGATTGTCTGCGCCGCCTTGCGAATCATCGGATTGCCACATCGGACAAAGCCCTCCTCGCAAGGACCTGTGTATTTGGTTTTCAGTCCGAAGCTCGCGGCGGACGAAAAGACACGCGGTGGATTGCAAGCTTTGCCCACATTTTTTGCGTTCGGCAAAACGAGCAAGCCCGTTCTGTTCTCACTTACCGAAAACGTTCGCAGGGCGGAGCTTAACTGCTTCGCGCTTGTTTTCCTCCTCGCGGCTCGGCATCGTTCGCAGGCGACCTCTGCACTCGCTCGCAGCGGCGGCTCGGATTGCAGGCCCGCTCCGAAGGCCGAAAACAATATAAGGGCAGCAAAAAAGCGCTGAATAAGAATTCAGCGCTTTCTCTTTTCCCCAGAGGCATGTTTAAGCCTCGCCCATCTTGGGACCCCCGTCGGGAGCCGGCACAGGAGCCGGGATCTCAATCTTACCCACATTGTTCTCGTAGCGCATGATGTTGTCCTGCAGCGAGCGCAAAAGCCGCTTGGCATGCTCGGGGGTGAGTATCACACGGCTCTTGACACGCGCTTTCTGCACGCCCGGGAGAACCGCCGCGAAATCGATTATGAACTCCGACGAGGAGTGGGTGATGATTGCAAGGTTGGAATAGTGGCCCTGGGCCACCGCATCGTCCAACTCGAGGTCGATGCCGAATTGTTTCATTTCTGCCATAAACGGTATGGTTGTTTGTGCAAAAATATCTGTTTTAGATTACAGCCACACAACAATGCGGCCAAAGTTTTCGATATTTTATCAACATAAAGTGCATTTTCGAATACAATGAACCCTCTTTTTGTGCGGAAGGTGATGAGGTTTTAGTATCTTTATCTTTGCTGCGCTCGATTTAGACAGGCTGTGTTTCGGACATTCGCAATTTTTTTGCAATGCCTCCCGGCTTTAGAATCCCTCCAATTGCCCACACCCGGCAAAATTTGTTACACGTTTTACCCTCGTTTAATCGCAATTTTTCACTATCTTTGCGTTCTATAAGCAGTTCTAAAAATTCGGCCGCACGGTAAAATGACACTGGAAATATTAGAGTTATTAGTAAGAGGCGTATGCGTCGGCATCGCAGCGTCGATAACGGTCGGCCCGGTGGCTGTGCTGTGCATACAGCGCACACTGTCGAAAAACCGCCGCTCGGGAATCGTGTCGGGCCTGGGCGTGGCCTGCGCCGACACCTTCATGGCCATGGTCGCGCTCTTCTTCTACTCCATACTCCAGGCCCAGATCGAGGAGCACAACATCCTGCTGCGCGTCATAGGAGGTATTTTCGTGGTGATCGTGGGCGTGTATATCTTCTCGCAGAACCCCGTGCCGCAGATACGTCGCAACCGTGCCGGCAAAAGCTCGCTGTGGCAGGATTTCGCGTCGATATTCGGGCTCACGATAGCCAACTTCATCATGGTTATACCCTATCTGCTGGCCTTCTTCGCCGTGTTCAAGATCTCGAGCGGCGACATGACGGGAACCGGATTCGGAGGATTCATGCGCGCATTGTTCACCATCGCGGGATTCTTCTGCGGCGCGGCGGCGTGGTGGACCTCCATGGCCACGGTGATAAACCTCTTCCGCCGCCGGTTCCGGCCCCGCCACATGCTCACCATAAACCACGTCGCCGGCCTGCTGATCGGCATCCTGGGCGTTTACACGATACTTTCAACATTTTTTGATATATTCCCCGATGTCCACTAACAATAAGATCATCATCGCGCTCGACGGTCACTCGTCGTGCGGTAAAAGCACATTCGCGAAGGCCATAGCCGCGCGCTTGGGATACATATTCATCGACACGGGCGCCATGTACCGCGCCGTGACGCTCTATGCGCTGGAGCACGGAGCCATCAAGTCGGGGATTGTGGACGAGGACGCGGTGGTGAGGCTTTTGGGCGACATAACCATCACGTTCCGCTTCAACCCCCAGCGCGGGGCCAGCGACATCTATGTCAACGGCGATCTGGCCGAGGGTAAGATACGCACGATCGAGGTGAGCAACTGCGTCAGCCGGGTGAGCGCCATAGGCGCCGTGCGCGAAAAACTCGTGGCCATGCAGCAGGAGATGGGACGCCGGCGCGGCGTGGTGATGGACGGACGCGACATCGGCACGGTGGTATTTCCCGACGCCGAGCTGAAGATATTCATGACGGCGGACCCCGCTGTGAGAGCCCGCCGCCGCTACGATGAGCTTACGGCCAAGGGCGACACGGTGTCGCTCGAGGAGATCGAGCGCAACGTTCGCGAAAGGGACGCCGCCGACTCGAGCCGCAAGATCGCGCCCCTGCGCAAGGCCGACGACGCCATTGTTCTGGACAACAGCCACATGACCGTCGAGGAGCAGATGGCGTGGTTTATGAAAGAGTTCGAGACGAGACTGAAGAATTAGGTATATGTCATTCCGAGGAGGGAGAAAGTCCGACATGGGAATCAGATTGCTTGCAATGCAGTGCATACTCATCAGATTGCCACACTCGCGACGCTCGCTCGCAATGACATCGCAAACAATTAATTACACAATGTGCCGTGCACATCGAGATCGACGATAAATCGGGATTCTGCTTCGGCGTCGTCCGGGCTATTACCGAGGCCGAGAGGGCTCTGGTCGGCGACAACACGGTCTATTCGCTGGGCGACATCGTCCACAACCGCATGGAGGTTCAGCGGCTGGAACAGATGGGATTGAGCACCGTGACGCACGAAGACATGCCTTCTCTCTCGGGCCGCAGGCTCTTTATCCGCGCCCACGGCGAACCGCCCACAACCTACGCCGAGGCCCGAAGGCTCGGGATCGAGGTGATCGATGCCACGTGTCCCGTGGTGGCGAAGCTCCAGGCCCGGGTGGTGAAGGCGCACGAGATGATGCGCCCCCGGGGAGGTCAGGTGGTGATCCTGGGGAAACGCGGCCATGCCGAAGTGGTGGGGCTCACGGGGCAGGTCGAGGATCGGAGCATCGTCGTGGAGCGCGAGGAGGATCTGGGGCTGATAGATTTCGGCAGGCCGGTCTATTTTCTGTCGCAGACTACGCAGAGCATCGCTTTATTCGAAGCTTTGGGCACCGAGATGCGCCGCCGGGCCGCCAATCCCGACGATATATCGATCGACGACACGATATGCCGTCAGGTTTCGAACCGCGAACAGCATCTGGACGCCTTTGCGCGGAGGTTCGACGTGGTGGTCTTCGTCTGCGGACGCAAGTCGTCGAACGGCAAGGTGCTCTTCGAGGTGTGCCGCAACGCCAACCCCCGCACCTATACCATTGAGGAGGCTGTGGAGATAGACCCCGCATGGTTCGAGGGGGCGCGAAGCGCGGGTATCTGCGGCGCGACGTCGACACCCAAGTGGCTAATGCAACATGTTGCCGACCACATCGGCGAAATAAAATAATATTACATGAAAAAGTACATCATCCGATCTGTAAAATATTTCTTCGCCATGTGCCTGCTCTGCATGGCTCTCGCGGCGCTCATGCTCGCGACCGGAACTTCGGCCATGTCGCTCGAGGATACCGTTTACGTGATGTTCCACACCAGCCGCTATGCGCTGCTGCTCGTGGCGCTGGTGGTTCTGGCGGCCGCGTATCCCAAATTCGGGTTTGTGAAGCGGGTCGTGGAGGGCGACATCACGGAAAACCGCGCGCAGATCATCAGTGCGTTCCGTGCGGCAGGGTTTTCGCTGGCGGCAGAGCAGAACGGGGTCCTGACGTTCCGCGCCGACGGCATGGGGCACAAGATCATGATGCTGTTCGAGGATGAGATAAAAGTTTCACAGGAGGGCCGGTCGCTCGTTCTGGACGGAATACGCCGCGGTGTGGCACGTGTCGAATACCGACTGGACTCCTACATAAAGATGGGAAATAATGACTAAAACAAAATACCGCTCCATAGCGGCGGCATGCGCCGTGGCGGCTGTGGCCGCCGCTTCGATATTCGCAACCCGGAACGACTTCGGGCTGGGACGCAACATGGAGATCGCCGTCAACATGATGCGCGAGCTCTCGGTGGGCTATGTAGACCCCATCGACCCCGACAACCTGATGCTGGGCGCCGCCGAGGGCATGGTCAGCGACCTGGATCCCTATACGGAATTCATCCCCGAGGAGGATATGTCGAATTTCGAACTCATGACCACCGGAAAATACGGTGGCGTGGGTTCGCTGATCCGCAAGAAGGGCGACTATGTGTACATCGCACAACCCTATAAGGGTTCGCCGGCCGACCGCGCGGGGCTGAAAATAGGCGACAGGATTGTCTCCATAGACGGCAAGGATGCTAAAAGCTTCTCGACCGAGGACGTAAGCTTACGTCTGAAGGGCGAGCCGGGGACAAAGGTGAAAGTCACGGTCGAGCACCTCGACGGCACGATGTTGAGCGTGACCATAAAGCGTGAGCGAATAGCGATCCCGGGCGTACCTTATGCCGGGTGGGTTTCGGAGGGGATAGGATATATCCGCCACGGAGATTTCACCGAAGGGTGCTACGAGGAGATGCGGGCCGCCGTGGAGCGTCTGCGCGCGGAGGGCGAGCTGAAAGGACTCGTGCTCGACTACCGCACCAACGGCGGCGGCATCATGCAGGAGGCCGTGCGCATCCTCTCGATGTTCGTGCCCAAGGGCACGGAGGTCGTGAGCACCAAGGGGCGCGCCGAGGATTCGCGGCAGGTCTACCGCACTGCGTCGGAGCCCATCCTGCCCGATCTGCCGTTGGCGGTGCTGATCGGCGGCAACACGGCGTCGGCGTCGGAGATTCTGGCCGGAGCGCTCCAGGATCTGGACCGCGCGGTGGTGATCGGCCAGCGCAGCTTCGGCAAGGGACTGGTCCAGAGCACCCGTCCGCTGGGCTACAACGCTATGCTCAAGCTCACGACGGCGAAATATTACGTTCCCTCGGGGCGCTGCATACAGGCCATAGACTACTCCCATTCGCAGGAGGGGTCCATTCAGCAGGTACCCGACTCGCTGATCTCGGAGTTTTCGACCCGCGCGGGCCGCAAGGTCTACGACGGCGGCGGCATCATGCCCGATATCCGCACCGAGACCGAATACATCAGCCGCTTTGCCATGACCCTCTACGCCATGGGATTCATCGAGGATTTCGGCGACGACTACACGCGCCGCCACCCCGGGCAGAAGATCGACATACGCACGTTCTCGATAACCGACCGCGACTATGCCGACTTCGCGGAGTTTATGAAGGACAAGGAGGTTCCCTATGAGTCGGACACGCGCCGAGTGCTCAAAAAACTCAAAGAGGCGGCCGGGACCGATCTTTTCGCCGATGTGGAACAGGAGATCGCGCGTCTGGAGTCGGCCGTAAAGGACGACACGGCGACCAACCTGGAGACATACCGCAAGCAGATAACAGGTGTTATAAACGACGACATCATTCTGCGCCACGGCTATTCGGCCGGGGTCATCGAACACTCGCTGCCCTCGGACAAGGACGTTCAGCGGGCCGTCGAGGTACTGAACAACGGCGAGGAGTACACACGCATAACCCAAACACAGGATACGCAGCGTAAATAACGGATGAAGGTCAACCGCGACATATTCTCGTTCCGCAACCGTCTGGTGGTGATATCCATCGGTATCGCTATCGGCACCGTGTCGCTGCTCTACACCAACCACATGGCCCAGCGGCTCAAGGAGAAGGAGCAGCACGACGTGTCGCTTTGGGCCCACGCCATGGAGCGCGTAAACCGCGACATCTGGGGCGGTCACGATCCCCTGCTGCAGGATATCGTGAGCAGCAGCAACAACATTCCGTTCATCATCACCAACCAGGACCTCGAGGTACAGCAATCGCACCTGGTGCCCGACAACATCATCGACCACCCCGACCGTCTGCGCCGCCAGATCGAGAAATTCACCGAGGAGAACATCCCGCTGACGATACGCTATCCCTGGGCAGGCGACAATTACAACATCATATTCTACGGCAAATCGTCGCTTCTGAAGTCGTTATACTATTTCCCTTATGTACAGATACTCATCGTGACGGTGTTCATTCTGCTGGGATTCATAGCCTTCCGTTCGACCAAGCACGACGAGCAGAACCGCGTGTGGATAGGCCTGGCCAAGGAGACCGCCCACCAGCTGGGCACGCCGACCTCGTCGCTGCTGGGGTGGATCGAATACCTGCGTTCGCAGCCCGTGGATCAGAGCGCCGTGGAGGAGATGAACAAGGACCTCACGCATCTGATGAAGATCGTGGACCGTTTTTCGAAGATCGGATCGGAGACGCCCCTCTCGCCCGCCAATATCAACGAGGTGGTCGGCGAATCGGTCATGTACTTTCGTAAGCGCATACCCCGCAACGTGACGCTCGACTATAATGGTCTGGCGATAGCTCCCGTGCAGGCCAATATCAACTCGGCGCTGTTCGAATGGGTCGTCGAGAATCTGATGAAGAACTCGCTCGACGCGCTGCAGGGCCACGGAAATATCAGCGTGCACATCGCTTCGGATGATAAATATGTGACCGTCGACGTGAAGGATAGCGGCAAGGGAATTGCCAAGGGCAACTGGAAGCGTATATTCGAACCCGGATTCACGACCAAGACCCGCGGTTGGGGGCTCGGGCTCTCGCTCTCGAGGCGCATAATCGAGGAGTATCACCAGGGCAGAATCGCCGTCGTGGAGTCGGAGATCGGCCGGGGGACGACCATACGGCTCACGCTTAAACGCATCTTCGAGGGATGATCGGCACGTCGACATACCGACAGAGTGCCGAGATCATCGCGGCAGACTCCACGGCAAGAACCGCAGTGGACAGCGCCGCGCAAGCAGGAAACGCTATGCAGGCAGGAAATGCCATGCAGGCGGGAAATGCCGCACAGACCAAACCCCAACCGACGGACAGCGCGGCGCAGACTAAACCCCAGCCGTCGATCGTCGACACCGTGAAGGATATATGGACACTGATCGGAGGCGAAAGCACCGACACCACGGCGCACGACGCGGCAGCCGACACGGTACATTCGTCCACGACGGCCGATACGGCGGCCGCGGCGCCGATCGTCGTAAAGCGGCCCCGTCCCGAACGCACGGCCGAGGCCGAGGCGGCACGTCTGCGCGAAGCCCTGCGGGCCGATTCGCTCGCCATGGCCGACTCTGTGGCAATGAGCACCCAGGCGGATTCGCTGGCCATGACCGGAACTGCCGATTCGCTGGCGGCACTTCCGGCAACACCCATCGTGTGGCGCGACGCCACGGCAAGCGAGGTGTTCGGCACTACGTCGCAGTATGTTGCAGGGCGGAAACCGTTCGCCGCAGAGCGCCAGGCAACCGACTACCCGTCGTTCGACATATTCATTCTGCTGCTGTCGCTCATCTACGCGATTCTGCTGTACAATAAAGCCGATAATATAAGATATCTGTTCGGAGGAGTGGCGCAAGGCGCCGCAACCGGGAAGGTCACAAGCAATCCGCGGGGAGGATTTTCGTTGTTCCTCAACGCTATAGTCTTCATCGGAACACCCGTGGCAGGCGTCGTAATAGCCCGCATCGCAGAGCCGCTTATTCCCCTGGGGCTCGACTTCGTGCCGCCGCAGTTCGCCGCAGTTGTGGCCAGTCTGCTGGCCTCGGCACTGGTGATCGCGATCGTACTATACCAGAGGACGATATTATGGATGGCGGGTGAAGTGACCCTCACGCAACAGTTCGTGCTGCAGATCAGGCAGATAAAAAGCATCCATTTCACCGGGCTCATACTCACCATATCGCCGGTAGCTATATTCTTCGCAATATGCCCCGAGAGCCTCTACAACCTGTGGTTCGGCATCATAGCCGCGGGATCGGCAATAACGATCATTCTATACCTCGCGGGGACACTTCAGCTCTTTATTTCTAAAAAAATTTCAATTTTGCTTTGGTTTTTGTACCTTTGCACCGTGGAGATCTTCCCGTTAAGCCTTTTATGGCTCCTTGCGGTAAGGTAGTTCAGTATGGAGAAAGTTGCGATCGAGTAAGTGCGAAGCCGCTTGCAGGCTTTGCCGAACGAGAACAGCTACAAGCCTCCGAAGGAGGATTAACGTAAAAAATTGGCCAGAATTGAAAATCAAGAACATACTGGTTTCTCAACCGAAACCGGCAATAATCGAGAAATCACCCTTCTACGAACTTTCACAGAAATACTGCACCGAGATAACCTACAAGCCGTTTATCCGTGTTGCCGGCGTATCTCTGAAAGAATTCCGTGCGCAGCGGGTCGAGATACTGACCCACACGGCTGTGATCTTCACTTCGCGGACAACCGTGGACAGTTTTTTCCGTATCTGCGAGGAAGCGCGCATCACCGTGCCCGAAACCATGAAGTACATCTGCCAGACGGAGACCGTAGCGCTCTACCTGCAGAAATATATCGTCTACCGCAAGCGCAAAATATCGTTCGCCGACGGATCGTTCAACTCGTTTATCGAACTGATCGTCAAAAATAAAGAGGAAAAATTCCTGCTCACGTTGAGCGAGCCCCACAAGCCCGAACTACCCGAGGCGCTCGCCAAGCTCAAGCTCTCGTTCGATCCGGTGATATTGGCGCGTACGGTGGCCGCCGAGCTCGACGACGTGACTCTCGCCGACTATGATCTGCTGGCGCTCTACTCGCCCTCGGACGTGAAGGCCCTGGTCGACAAATTCGGGACCGACAGGCTGCCTTCGGTGGCGGTATTCGGCGACGGAACGCTGCGTGCAGCGATAGACGCGGGGATAACCGTGCTGGCCAACGCACCCACGCCCGAAGCGCCCTCGATGGTCAAGGCGATAGATATCTTCATCGCGAAGGCCCAGAAGGGCGAGACGATCGTTCCGGTAACGCTATCAGACAACAGCCACAAAGAGGAGTTTTTGCGCACGCAGCAGAATAAACTCGCCAAGAAGAGCCGCGCGCGTCGCCCCTCGGAAACCGCAAAATAGACAGCCTTATGGCCGACTGCTCGCTTCCTCACTCGGAACGGCTCCGTTCGCTCGGCGCCGTACGCCGTCTGTTCGAGAGCGGCGAGAGCGGCTTTGTGTTTCCTTTTAGATATGTATGGTTCGCCGAGCCCGACGCCGAATTTTCGGCCGAGGTGCTCTTTACCGTTCCCAAGAAGTTCCATAAGCGCGCCAACAAGCGTAACGTCCTGCGCCGCCGCGCCAAGGAGGCGTACCGGCTGCAGAAGCAGATACTGAATGGCTCGGGGGTCAAAGTAAATCTCGATCTGGCGCTGATCTACTCCTCGAAGGAGATTCTACCTTATAAAAACATAGAAAATGCACTCCGCAGGATTCTGGAATCGGTTGTGGAACATATGTAAGTGGCTCTGCGCGCTGCCGCTCATTGGGCTTGTGAAGTTTTATCAGTATGGCATTTCGCCCTTCACGCTGCCCTCGTGCCGCTTTGTGCCCACCTGCTCACAATATGCCGTGGAAGCGCTGCACAAACATGGACCGGTGCGCGGGTCGTGGCTTACCGTGAAGCGGCTTGCGCGGTGCAATCCCTGGGGAGGGAGCGGGTATGATCCGGTGCCATAAGCAGATATAATAAACAGATCCGGCCTTGTTGTGGGCCGGATCTGTTGTTTATTTCGCCGGGTTCCGGCTTGCGAGGCGATGTATTGTCAGTCGTTGGTGACAGCATCGGGACAAATGGTGCCCTCGGGTTCGAATTCGAGGGTCACATGGTGGATACCATCCCGGTCGAGCATCGCTTTGAGCTCCTTTTTCACGCGCTCCATATCTCCCTCGGGAGAGAGTACGACATGCGAGGTAAGGGCGTTCTCGGTGGTGCTGATGGCCCATACATGGACGTGATGCACCGAGCAGACGCCCTCGAAAGAGGACATGCGTCGTTCGACGTCGCCGACGTCGATACCCGACGGTACGCCGTCGAGCGACAGACGCAGACTGTCGCGCGTGAGCGACCAAACTGAAACCACGATAACCGCCGCGACGATAAGTCCCACGATGGGGTCGATGATATTCCACCCCGTGAACGAGATCACCACGCCCGAGACCACGACGCCCACCGAAACCAGTGCGTCGGCGGCCATATGGAGGTACGCTCCGCGGACATTGAGGTCGCGGTCCTTATCTTTGACGAAAAGCCATGCCGTGACGCCGTTGATCACCACACCCACGGCAGCCGTCCAGGCCACCGCGCCGCCGGCCACCTCGACCGGATGATAGATGCGTCCGATACTCTCAGAGATGATAACCCCCACGGCGACCAGCAGGATCACCGAATTGAGCAGCGAGATTAGCACGGTGCTTTTTTTATATCCATAAGTATAGTGCGACGTGGGTTTGGCCTGCGCGAGGCGGAAGGCCAGCAGTGCCAGCAGAAGCCCCGCGACGTCCGAGAGGTTGTGGCCCGCGTCGGACAGAAGACCCATGGAGTCGTAATATATACCGGCGGCGAATTCCACCGCCACGAAGATCACGTTGAGCGCTATACCAACCGTAAATGCGCGGTTGAGCGACGTGATCTTCTGTTCGTGCAAATGATCGTGTGCCATAGTTTATTCGTTTTTTAGCGGCGGTCTATGTCGGTATAGGTCGTCTGGAGCATGGTGCGCCCGATATCGAGCAGCTCGGCCGAGGATCCCTCGGCGACTTTGCCCGACGCGGCGTCCCATATGGCGAAGCCCGTGGAGTCGACAACTCCGAAGCCCTCGTTGAAGGTGTAGTATGCGAACTTGCGCGGGGGCGCAGGGGCGAAAATATCCTTGCTGTAGTCGTAGTCGCTGTGGTCCGCACCCAGTTGTCCGAGGATCGTAGCGCAAATATCGGTCTGCGAGGCGTAGGCGTCGACCGTGCGCGCTCCTTCGACCGCCCCGCCGAGCCAGATCATGGGAATGCGGTGGCGCAGGGGTTCGTTGTAGAGCAAGGTCCGCGGGTAGGCGATGCCGTGGTCGGCGACAAGGACCAGAAGCAGGTTGTCCCAGGCGGCGGAGGCGCGGAGTTTGTCGACCATGCGGCCCACGCATTCGTCGGAGAAGGCGAAGGCGTTGAGTACCTCGTCGTCGAACTTCGAATAGGGTACGTCGAAGGGTTTATGGCTGCTCAAGGTGAGAAATCCCGCGAGGAAGGGTTTTTCGGCCGTGGCCGTGGCGTCGAGCGCGACGACATGGTCGGCGAACCAGTCGCACATCACACGATCGTCCCAGCCCCACTTGGTCAGCGGAGCCTCGAAGCGCAGATCTTTCTGCCACGTAAGCCTATCCCAGCCCGTAGCGTACATATACGACGACTGGTTGGTGAAATTCAGGTCGCCGCCGTAGCAGAACTCCGAACTATAGCCCTCGCGGCCCAGCGAGCGGGCGATGGAGGGCAGCGTGCGGCTCTTTGTGGGGAGCTTCATGATCGACATGCGGGTCTGGGCCGGGAACCCGCTCAAAACGGCAACCTCGCCGCGGTCGGTGCGGAACGAGTTGGCAAAGAGGTTTTCGAACCAGACGCCTTCGTTTTTGAGCGCTTGCATATGGGGCATGACCCATTGGCCGTCGACGGTCTGATCCATGACCGTGCGGGCGAAGCTCTCGAGGATGACGATCACGACATTTGGGCGCGGGATCGTGAGAACCTTTTCGGACGGGCCCGAGGGGGTGCCGTTGCCACGGATAGCGTCGAACCGGGCCGCGCGTTCGGATTCATCGAAGAAGCGGTATTCCGTTTCGAAGTCATCCTCGTTGCCGAGGCTCGAGAGGAACGAGAAGACGGGGTTGGTGGCGGCGTGGTTCAGGAAGAGTTTCGGGCTGAAGTAGACCTTCGAGACGTTGGCCACGGAAGCGCCCGTACCGCCGCGGATGGCGAGAAAATTGCATCCCGCGAGCAGCAGAAACACCACGCTCCATACTGCGGCCGGGCGCCAAGGCAGAGGCTGCCCATCGAAGAAGCGCACCACACGGCGGTAGACCCAGATCATAAGGGCGGCATATGCTACAGCAAGGAGCGCCTGACGCACACCCAACCAGAAATCGACGCTCGCCATGGCCTCCCGAGGGTCGGCGAGGTAGATGAGGATCGTGGAATCGATGCGGAATCCCCAGTGCTCGTAGAGACCGAGGTCGACGGCGAAAACGGCCGCCGTGAGTATTGCGACGATAGCGAAATAGACGTTCAGGGCCGTGCGAAAGGGTTTTTCGGGTATCCTGAACCACAGCGACGCCAGCGTGAGCAGCAGCGGAAGAACCGTGACGTAGCCGGCGACGGTCATGTCCAACGAGAGTCCGCGCCAGACGACCTGCAGCCATTCGCCGAATGACGACTGGGCTGCTTCGGCGGCGTAATAGACCAGGAACACCGGTTTCTGGAGAGCCATAAGGCCCGCCGTCGCGGCGAACACTGCAAAGACGAATGCCAGTTTTTTCTTTATCATCGCTGTCAATGCAAAATGCTTCCGCAGACCCTATCGGCGGCGGAAGCATCGTAACCAAAGTATATTATATCTTCTCGCCGTAGGCCAGATCGCCCGCGTCGCCCAGGCCCGGGACAATATACGACCGTGAGGTGAGCTCTTCATCCAAAGCCGCAGTCCAGATCGTAGTGGTCTTATGGGGCATATTTTTCTGCACATAATCGACACCCTGCTCCGATGCGATGATCGCCGCGACATGGGTATGCGCCGGAGTGCCGCCCTTGTCGCACAAAGCGTTGTAGGTCAGCACCAGCGACGAGCCGGTGGCAAGCATCGGATCGACCAGCAACAGCGTCTTACCCTCCAGATCGCCGCACGAAATATACTCCACTTTGACCGTGAATTTCCCGTCCTTGGTGCTCTTGCGGTAGGCCGAGACAAAGGCGTTGTCAGCATCGTCGAAGTAGTTCAGAAAACCCTGGTGGAACGGTACGCCGGCACGCAGGATCGTGGCGATGACGATGTCGTCGCCGATCATCTCGACCGAGGCCTCGCCCAGCGGAGTCTCGACCGCGCAGGTCTTATAGCTCATGGTCTTCGAGATTTCATAGGCCATGATCTCGCCGATACGCTCCATATTGCGGCGGAAACGCATGGCGTCTTTCTGGATCGTCTTGTCACGCATCTGGGCGACGAACTGGTTGAGAACGGTGTTTTGCTTGCTCAGGATCTGCAACATCATAAGGGTCGGAAATTTGGTGGGTTAATAGAGGAAATTATTGAACGGATAGCGTCCGGCATGTATCTCGCGCACCATGCCGTAGAGGTCGGAGCGGAATTTTTCGATATTGGCTTTGGTTTTTGCCGAGAGGAAGATCGAGGGAGTATTGGCCTTTGCCACCCAGCTCTTTTTCAGGTCGTCGAGCGACATATTCTCGCGCGTGGCGGGGGTCAGATCGTCATCGTCTTTTTTGACGTAGGTGTAGGCGTCGACCTTGTTGAAGACCAGGTAGACGGGTTTGTCGCCCGCGCCGATATCCTGCAGGGTCTGCTTCACGACCGCGATCTGGTCCTCGAACTGCGGGTGCGAGATATCGACCACATGGATCAGTAGGTCGGCCTCGCGGACCTCGTCGAGCGTCGATTTGAACGACTCGACAAGTTCCGTCGGCAGTTTTCGAATAAACCCTACGGTGTCCGAAAGCAAAAATGGCAAATTGTCGAAGACAACCTTGCGGACCGTTGTGTCGAGCGTGGCGAAAAGCTTGTTCTCGGCGAAGACCTCGCTCTTGGAGATGAGGTTCATAAGCGTCGATTTACCCACGTTGGTATATCCTACCAGCGCCACGCGGACCATCGAGCCGCGGTTCGACCGCTGCACGGCCATCTGGCGGTCGATCTTCTTGAGATCCTCCTTGAGCTTGGTGATGCGGCCCCTGATGATGCGGCGGTCGGTCTCGATCTCACGCTCGCCGGCGCCGCCGCGCGTACCCGTGCCGCCGCGCTGGCGTTCGAGGTGGGTCCACATGCCCGAAAGGCGCGGAAGCATGTATTCGTAGTTGGCCAACTCGACCTGCGTCTTGGCGTAGGCCGTCTGGGCCCGCGACATGAAGATGTCGAGGATCAGGCGCGTACGGTCGAGGATTGCGCACGGCATCTCCTTCTCGATATTGCGGGTCTGCGAGGGCGAAAGTTCGTCGTCGAAGATAACGACCTGAATCCCGTTCTCCTTGCAATAATCGGCGATCTCCTGCAGCTTGCCCGGGCCGACATAGATGCGCGACGAGGGCTGCGGAAGCCGCTGGGTGAAGGTGCGGATGCACTCGATATCGGCCGTGGCGGCCAGGAATTCGAGCTCGTCGAGGTATTCGGCGACCTGGCGGGGGTCCTGGTGGTCGCGGATCACGGCGACCATCACGGCACGCAGGCGTCCAGGTTCCCCGGCGACTATTTCGGCCTCGGCCGGTGTGTTATTCTTGTTTTCTTCCAAAATCGTGTCAAATTATCTGTTCGGCAAGAGCAAACACTATGCTACAAATAAGGGTATCCGCCCAGAAGCAAGACACCCTTTATGAGTTTTAGACGCCCTTTAACCCTTTATACGGAAGTCTATTGGCAACCTGACAGTAACATGTGCGCCGAACACCACAAATATATGGATAAAAAATCAAAATCGCACCACGGCTTCCGAAAATCTTGAATTTTACCTACATTTGCGGGATAAAACACACCTGTCGAAGAGCCAAAATGGAGGCGAAAGAGAACCTGTACGGCAAAAATCCCGAGGAGCTGGCGGCTGTGGTCGCAGAGCTCGGCATGCCGCGTTTTACGGCCAGACAGATCGCCCGCTGGCTCTACGTCAGGCACACCGACGATCCGCAGGCCATGAGTGATCTGTCGGCGGCCAACCGCGCACTGCTGGCCGACCGGTTCGCACCGGCGCTGACACCTCCCGAGAAGGTCAGCTGCTCGGCCGACGGAACCAAGAAGTATCTTTTCCGCACGCTCGGCGGGCATTATATCGAATCGGCTTATATTCCCGACGGCGACCGCGCCACGCTCTGCGTCTCGTCGCAGGCCGGGTGCCGCATGGGATGCACGTTCTGCGCCACCGGAAAGCAGGGGCTGCAGCAGTCGCTCACGGCGGCCGAGATCCTCAACCAGATCGCTTCGCTGCCCGAGCGCGAGACGCTTACCAACGTGGTTTTCATGGGTATGGGCGAGCCGCTGGATAATATGGACAGCGTATTGAGGGCCCTGGAGATAATGACTTCGGAGTGGGGTTTCGGCTGGTCGCCATCGCGTATAACCGTTTCGACGGCGGGAGTTGTTCCGCAGCTGCGGCGGTTTCTCAACTCGACGAAGGTGCACCTGGCTGTGAGTCTGCATAATCCCTACGCCGACGAGCGGGCCGGGATCATGCCCATCGAAAAAGCCTGGCCCATAGCCGAAGTGGCGGCGATACTCCGCGAATACGACTTTACGCATCAGCGGCGGGTGTCGTTCGAATATATTCTGATGAAAGGGCTCAACAACTCACCGCATCATATACGCGAACTGTGCCGGCTGTTGGACGGCATAAAATGCCGCATAAACATCATACGGTTCCATAAGATTCCCGGGTCGCCCTATTTTTCGCCCGACGACGATGCCATGATCCGTTTCCGCGACACACTGACCTCCAAGGGCATACAGACCACCATACGCACCTCTCGCGGCGAAGATATTCAGGCCGCATGCGGACTTTTGAGTACGCAGGAAGGTTGCCGTTAAGCGAGCGCGGAGCCGCTTTGTGAGCTGCGCCGAGCGCAGGCAACGAAAAGGTTTCGAAGGAAGATTAGCCGTACGGCTCATAATTTGCATGGAGAAAATAAAACGATAAGACAATGAAAAAACTCTTTTTATGCCTGCTGTTCGCAGCCGGTGCAATCACGGCGTCGCAGGCGCAGGTGGCGTTCGAAACAAAATCGACCGATGCGGTGCGCGAAATGGCCGTCGCACAGAAAAAACTCGTCTTTATAGATCTTTATGCAACGTGGTGCGGGCCCTGCAAAGCCATGGAAAGGGATGTGTTCTCGGACAAAAGCGTGGGTGAGTTTATCAACAAACGGTTCATCGCCGCGAAGTACGACATCGACCAGACCACCGGCCGTCAGTTGCTGCAGAAATACGGCAACGGATCGGTTCCGACCTATCTGATCTTCGACACCGAGGGCAATCTGCTCGGACGCATCGTCGGAGGCTCCAAGGCCGAGACGTTCATATCGAACATACAGGGAATTCTGGATAAGCACAAGAAATAGTAGCAGCGACGACTGCAATTGCGAGCGGGTATTTACGGGCCCTGCAAGGTCGCGGGTAAGCGACCGTTTTCGATAAGCGAGGGCAGAGTGAGTTTACTCGTTTTGCCGAGCGCAGAAAACGCAGGCGCAGCCAAAGCACAGGCCGCTTGCGGACGTTGCCGGGCAGAAGCGACCAAAAGACCCTGCCGGGGGGGGGTCTTCAGATTCCCGCGTCGGTCCTGCAGGCCTCTTCGGGATTACACAAGATAAGGCGGTGAAATTCACCGCCTTATCTTGTGTAATCCTTTTCTATTTTTTTGTGTAGACCACCTTTTTGGTTTCGAAGAAATCTTCGTCGAAGAACGACGAGATCTCGTAGATATCCCACCGTTTGCGCGTCAGAGCCAATTCCTCGGCCAGGTCGCCGCCTTTGAGATAGAGGATGCCGTTGGGCAGGGAACCTTTCTGGCCGCGTTCGATCCTGGTCCATATCCATTCCACAAATTCGGGCATGGCCGTCACGGCGCGCGAGACGACATAGTCGTAGCGGTCGGCGAGGGTTTCGACGCGTACGCACCGGGGGTCGATATTGGTCAGACACAGGCCTGCGGCGACGCCCTCGACGACGGTTATCTTCTTGCGGATGGAGTCGGCGGCGGTGAAGTGTGCCTCGGGGAACATGATGGCCAGAGGGATGGACGGGAAACCGCCTCCGCAGCCCACGTCGAGGATGCGCGCTCCGGCGGCGAACGTGCAGACCCTGGCGATGGCCAGAGAGTGCAGCACATGGCGCAGGTAGAGCTGGTCGAAGTCCTTGCGCGAGACGACGTTGATCTTGGCGTTCCAGTCGGCGTAGAGCTCGTAGAGAGCCGCGAACCGGCGGCGTTGCTCCTCGGTTAAATCGGGAAAATATTTGGTTATCAGTTCCATAATCTTGTTCTCAATACGGCGTCATTCCGAGAAGGGCTTTAATCCGACGTGGAAATCTGACTGCCTGCATTGTTTTGCAACTCATCAGACTAAAGCCTCTGCGAGATCTTTTGGTCGCTCGCGTTCGACAGAATCCGTAAACGGACTCTGTTCTCGCTTAACCGCGACCTTGCCACGCACGCCCTGCGTACTCGCAATGACATCCACAAATTTTTACTGCTCGTTTTGTATCATCCGGCACATCATGGCACGGGCGCGGTGGATCTGCGTCTTGACCGTACCGAGCGGAAGCGCGAGTTTGGCGGCGATCTCCTCGTAGGAATATTCGTCGAAAAAGCGCATCTTGATCAGCTGACGGTAGCGCGGGGTGAGGCGTTCGAGGTAGTTCTCGATCTGGGTGCGCTGCTGGAGGTTGATGACGCTCTCCTCGGGGGTCGGGGCACTCGAGGCGGGCGACGCGAAGCGCTCGTCGATCGGCAGGTCCTCCTGGCGGCGGCGTACGAAGTCGATGAACGTGTTGCGCGCAATGGTGTAGGCCCACTGGCCGAAGGTGTATTCGGGGTTGTAGCGGTGGAGGTTGATGTAGACTTTGATGAAGGTCTCCTGCAGCAGATCGTCCACGTCGTCAGAGCCACCGCCGAGCCGTTGCACGAAAAGTCGGCGTATCGCCTCGCCATAGCGGTTGAAAAGGTACTCGAAAGCCGCATCGTCGCCCGCGAGGACAAGCTCCACCAGCCGGCGGTCGTCGGCGACGATATAGTCGGCTATCTCCATACGCGTTCGTCTCTGCGCAGAAGCATCAGACCCAGCACAAACTCCACCAAGGGGCTGAACAGATCGTAGATGAAGTAGCGGCCCGAGACGGCTTTCTCGCCAACGCGGCGGCCGATGCGCCACACGGTCGAGGCGACCACGGCATAGCGCGCCGCCACCAGGCACAGCGCCGCGAGCTTCCACTCGAGCGGCATGACGGCCATGGCGCAGATCGTCGCGGCGAAGAACAGCACCCGCGAGCCCAGCTCCCACTGCGAATAGTTGCGCACGCTGCGGGGATAGAATTTCGACGCCGTGCCGTAGTAGCGCAATTGGCTCATCCACAACCCCATACCACCCCACGTTTTTTCACGAAGCATGGCCCTGGGCGAGAGCACGACGCTCACGTTATCGCGGGTCATGACCTGCTGCATGAAGAGGTCGTCCTCGCCGATGTTCATATTGAGGTGTCCGAAGCCTTTGGCCCCGAAGTAGACGGTTTTGGTGAAGCCGATATTATGGAGCGTACCCCGGTAGGCGCGATGCTGCACGGCGCGGGCGATCCACTCCACGGAGTGCATCATCTGCCAGGTGCGCATGACGTAGTTCGCAAGGCCCCGGCCGCGCTCCATGCCGCAGTAGCCCACGACGATCTCGCCGCGCGAGAATCCTTTGGCCATGAGCGACAGCCAGCGGTCGCTCTGGGGCGAGGCCTCCGACGACGAGAAGACCATGTGCTCCTTGCTTGCCGACTTGATGCCGATATTGAGGGCCATTTTTCGCGAGATGGGATAGCGCGGGTCGAGGTGGATCTTGGTGGTGGCGACCTGCGGGAAGGATTGGCGGAGCATCATGAGCTCGTGGAAAAAGTCGTTGTCATGGCCCACATAGACGATCACGACCTCGAAATCGCGGTATTTCTGCGCCAGGATAAGCGGCAGGCGCTCCTCGAGGAACTGGTAGTTTTCCGAGAAGAGAGGTATGATGACCGAGATCGGAGGCTGACCGTCGACAATAGCGCGGCGGCGGTCGTTCTTATAACCGGGAATGCGTCCGTAGACGAAGATATAGTAATATAGCTGCACGGCGAACAGCAGGAGTATGGCCGCGCCGAGCGCCGCGCCCTCCCAGCCGTAGTGCGCCAGAAAATGTTCGAAAAACTGCATAGCATCTAAATAATCGCAAAGATAGGATTTTTAAATGAGCAATGAGCAATGAGTAATGAGAAATTATTTAACAGAAAAGAGATTGCCGCACTCATTATATCCGCTTTCAACGACATTTTAATTGCTAATTGCTAATTTCTCATCACTAATTTTCACTATCTTTGTCGGATATATGAGTATGAAATTTACATTGCAGCACAGGGATGCCGCGTCGAAGGCCCGCGCGGGCGAGCTTACGACCGACCACGGCGTGATCCGCACCCCGATTTTCATGCCCGTGGGCACGGCGGCGACGGTGAAGGGTATCTTCCACCGCGACGTGCTGGGCGAGGCCCGCGCGCAGATCATCCTTGCCAACACATACCACCTCTACATGCGTCCCGGCATGGATATCATCGAGAAGGCCGGAGGCGTGCATAAATTTTCGACCTGGGAAGGTCCGATGCTCACCGATAGCGGCGGTTTTCAGGTTTTTTCGCTTGCGGGATGCCGCAAACTGAAGGAAGAAGGGTGCCATTTCCGATCGCATATCGACGGCTCGAAACACCTGTTCACCCCCGAGAGCGTGATCGACACCGAGCGCACGATAGGCGCCGACATCATGATGGCTTTCGACGAATGTCCTCCGGGCGACGCCCCCAGAGAATACGCCGCCAAGTCGCTGGCGCTGACCGAGCGCTGGCTGGGGCGCTGTTTCGACCGCTACCACCAGACACAGCCCAAATACGGGCATTATCAGGCGCTGTTCCCTATCGTTCAGGGGTGCACCTATCCCGACTTGCGGGCCCGGGCGGCCGAGAATGTGAAGCAGTACGACGCCGACGGATATGCCATAGGCGGTCTTGCGGTCGGCGAGCCTACCGACGTGATGTACGAGATGATCGAGGTGGTGAACGCCGTGCTGCCCGAGGACCGTCCGAGGTATCTGATGGGCGTGGGTACGCCGGTAAACATCCTCGAGGCGATAGAGCGCGGAGTCGACATGTTCGACTGCGTGATGCCGACAAGAAACGGCCGCAACGGACAACTTTTCACTGCCGAAGGCGTTATAAACATACGCAACAAGAAGTGGGAGGACGACTTTTCGCCCATCGACCCCGAGGGCACGGCATTCGTCGACACGCTCTACTCGAAGGCATACCTCCACCACCTCACCACATGCGGCGAAATGCTGGCGGCGCAGATCGCGTCGCTGCACAACATAGCGTTCTACCTGCGCCTGGTGACCATGGCCCGAGAACACATCGCGGCCGGGGATTTCAAGCCGTGGAAAGATGCGATGGTGGAAAAGTTACAGCGAAGACTCTAAATGTTATGAAAAAGTTCGGTTGGCCCGGGTTTAAGATTTTAGACCGCTACATATTAGGAAAATTCCTCTCGACCTACTTCTTCGCCATCGCGATGATCATCGTCGTCGTCGTCGTGTTCGACTATGTGGAAAAGATCGACGACTTCACGGAGCTGCACGCTCCTCTGAAGAGTATACTCTTCGAATATTATCTCTTCTTCATACCCTCGTTCGTCAACCAGTTCAGCGGTCTGTTCACGTTCATCGCCGTCATATTCTTCACCTCGAAGATGGCCTACCAGACCGAGATCGTGGCGATGCTTTCGGGCGGCATGTCGTTCCGGCGGTTTATGTGGCCCTATTTTCTGGGCGCGCTCTTTATCACGGGGCTGTCGCTGGTGCTCAACATGTGGCTTATACCGCTATCGCAGAAGCATATCGTGGCGTTCGAGGTGCAATATATCAAGCGCAAGCAGAACGCACAGTACGACCGACATATATACCGTCAGATAGAGCCCGGGACGTTCGCCTATATCCGCGGCTACAACGAGGCGTCGCACGGGGCGATGTTCTTCGCCCTCGACCACTACGACGGAGGTTCGATGACCAACTCTTTGGAGGCCGCCGACGTGAAGTTCGACCCCGAGACCAAGCGGTGGACGGCTCCGCGCTACACCAGACGTGAGTTCGACTCACTGGGCATGGAGAAGTTCGGGCAGTACCGCAACCTCGACACGCTCATCAACCTCGAAGTCACCGAGCTGGGCCGCATAAACGAGCTCATTCAGACCATGAATATCGTGCAACTCAACGAGTTCCTCGACCAGCAGATCGCCAAGGGCTCCGACTCGATAAGCCTTATCCAGGTCGAACGGCATGCACGATACGCCTATCCGTTGTCGACTTTTATTCTGACGCTGATCGGCGTGTCGTTATCTTCGCGCAAGGTGCGCGGCGGAACGGGACTTCACATCGGCGTCGGAACGGCGCTGTGTTTCTCGTATATTCTGTTCGGACGCTTCTTCGAGGAGTTCGCCAAGAGCGGAACCATGGCGCCGGGCGTAGCCGTGTGGCTGCCCAACATGATATATCTCGGCATTGCGATTTACCTTTACCAGAAAGCTCCGAAATAGTATGACCACAGTAGATAAAATAGCCGCACGGGTGCGGAGTGCGGAGCGCATAGACGCTGCCGAGGCCGCCGTTTTGTGGCGCGAAGCGCCGCTGTGGCTGCTTGCAGAGCTGGCCGACGGCGCGAAACGGCGCGTGAGCGGCGACAAGGTGTTCTACAACCGTAATTTTCACCTCGAGCCCACCAACCGCTGTGTACTGGATTGTAAATTCTGCTCGTTCCGCCGTCCCGTGGGAAGCCCCGAGATGTGGGACTACTCGATGGACGAGGTTCTGGAGATCGTTCGCTCGAAGCGCGATTCCGGTGTCACGGAGGTACACATCACGGGTGGTGTGCATCCCGACCACGGTCTGGATTACTATATCGACATGATAGGCCGCATAAAGTCGATCCTGCCCGGAGCGTCGGTCAAGGCGTTCACGGCCGTAGAACTGCGGTATATGATCGGCAAAGCAGGGCTTACGGTCGAAGAGGGTCTGCAGCGGCTGAAAGATGCCGGCATGGACGCCATCCCGGGCGGCGGGGCCGAGATCTTCGACGAGGAGATCCGCCGCCGCATATGTCCCGAAAAGGGTACGGCCGAGGAGTGGCTGGCGGTACATGCCGCGGCCCACAGACTGGGCATTCGTACCAACACAACGATCCTCTACGGCCATGTCGAGAGCATAGAACACCGCATCGACCACATGGAACGCCTGCGCAAATTGCAGGATGAAACGGGCGGCATCGACGCCTTCATCCCGCTCAAATACCGCAACATCGGCAACCGCATGTCGGAGATCGACGAGGTAGCGGTGACCGACGACCTGCGCATGCTCGCCATGAGCCGCATATTCCTCGACAACGTGCCCCACATCAAGGCCTACTGGGTGATGTACGGCAAGACCACAGCCGAGCTGGCGCTGGCATTCGGCGCCGACGATATCGACGGCACGATCGACGACTCGACAAAAATCTACTCCATGGCCGGGGCTGACGACCGACGACCCTCAATGAGCGTAGATGAGATGCAACGCATGGCCGCGGCAGCCGGATTGCGCGCCGTGGAGCGCGATACATTCTATAATGAACGTTTTCGATAAGCGAGAGCAAATCTATTTGCTTTGCCGAGCGAAGAAAATGAAGAATGAAATTCAAATATAACCACTCTGAAAATGGAGACGCTTAAATATTACTGGAACCGCCTCAAACAAAATCCGCTGGCCTACACGCTCGTTAAGATCGCCGGAATAATTCTCGCCATGGCCATTGTGGCCCATCTGCTGATGCAGATAGGCACACGCCACGGAGCGCGCCGCACGGTGCCCGATTTCTCAGGCGTGACGCTCGACGAGGCGAAGCATATAGCCCGCAAAAGCGGTTTGAAGCTGTATATCACCGACTCACTGTTCGTGCCTGCCTACGAGGGCGGCATCATCCTTGACCAACTGCCCGAGGGCGGCGTGGAGGTCAAGCCCGGGCGCACGGTCTACATCACGATCAACTCCTTCGGTCAGAAGATGGTTCCCGTGCCCTATGTCGCGGGACGCTCGCTGCGCCAGGCCAAGAATATGCTCGAAATAGCGGGCCTCGAGATCAAACGGCTCGTCTACCGTGCCGACATGGCCACAAACTACGTGCTCGATCAGTATTGCAATGACCGACCGATAACCCAGACCACCCGCATGGAGGCCGAAATGGGTTCGGGAGTGACGCTCTACGTGGGCGTGAGGGGCGGCTACGGCATGACGGTCATTCCGCGCGTGGTAGGCTCGTCGCTCAAGGAGGCCAAGGGCCGCCTGTGGGAGCAGGGACTCAACGTGGGCAAGGTGGAATTCGACGAGGGGATCAACCTTCTCAACCAAAAGGATGCCCGCGTATACCTGCAGACTCCGGGGGCCGAGCGTTCGGCAGAGTTGGGATCGACAGTGAATATCACCCTGACGCTCGACGAGAAGAAGATCGCCGATTCGCGCACCGTGGCCGAAAGGCAGGCGCGTGAAGCCGCGGAAGAGCGTCAGAGGATGGAGCGCGAAGCTGCCGATTCGATGGCAAGAGCCGAATTAGAGTACGACGCCACGGAGCAGGGTGCTGCAAGTGGCGGCAACGAGGGATTTTTCGACTAAATGACCGACGACAGATATACAGACCCCGAGCTCGAGGAGCGGTTCGCATCGGACGAGGACGGCGAAGAGGCCGGACTGTACGAGCACTACTCCGTCACGGCAGATCGGGGCCAGGCCCCGATGCGGTTGGACAAGTTCCTGACCGTGAGGATGGAGAATACCTCGCGCAACCGCATTCAGGCTGCCGCCGACAGTGGCAACATCCACGTCAACGGCAAACCCCAGAAGTCAAGCTATAAGATCAAGCCCTCGGACCACGTCCAGATCGTGATGCCCTATCCCAAGCGCGAGATAGAGATCATCGCCGAGGATATTCCATTGACAATACCCTATGAGGATGCTGATTTGTTGCTGGTGAACAAACCTGCGGGACTGGTCGTGCATCCGGGCGTAGGAAATTACCGAGGAACGCTCGTCAACGCACTGATGTTCCACCTCAACAGGCAGGGGATATCGGCCGAAGAGCAAAACCGCGCGGGGCTGGTGCATCGTATCGACAAGAACACTTCGGGATTGCTCGTCGTGGCTAAAAACGAACTGACGCATGCGCGTCTGGCCAAGCAGTTCTTCGACCATACCATCGAGCGCCGCTATGTGGCACTCGTTTGGGGCAATTTCGAAGAGGAGGAAGGGACGATTACCGGCAACATAGGCCGCAGCCCCAAAGACCGGCAGAAGATGTATGTCTTCGAGGACGGTTCTGACGGCAAGCACGCGGTAACACACTGGAAAGTCCTGAAGCGCTATGGCTATGTGACGCTCATAGAGTGTAAACTGGAGACCGGGCGCACGCACCAGATACGCGTACATATGTCGTGGAAGGGGCATCCGCTGTTCAACGACGAGCGCTACGGCGGCGACCGGATTCTAAAGGGCACGACGTTCGCCAAATACAAGCAGTTTATCGAAAATTGCTTCGCCGTGATGCCACGCCATTCGCTCCACGCCCAGTCGTTGGGATTCGAACACCCCACTACCTATGAGCATATCCACCTGGAGAGCGAGTTGCCGGAAGATTTCCGCGCCCTGCTGGACAAGTGGGAGGTGTATGTTTCGGCCGCAAAGATCGGAGACTCGGCAGAATAATAAATACGCGTCTATGAAAATCAATATCGCAAACATTACGGATGTCGAGATCGTGGTCTTCGATCTCGGGGGAGTCGTTATGGATGTCGTTTTCGACAAAACGCTCGATGCGTTCGCACGACTCGACATAGGGCGCGTCGACAAGGGGGATATCATCGCCGGGAAGGACTCGTTTTTCCGCGAACTGGAGGTGGGAGAGATAACCGGACCGGAGTTTATCGATAAATTCCGACTGGCCTATCCCGCGTCGAAAAACATCCCGGAAGAGGCGATATGGGAGGCGTGGCACGCGCTGCTGCAGCCCTACGAAAGCGAAAGGATAGAGCTACTGAAAAAGATAGCCGGGAATTATAAGATTTACCTGTTCAGCAACACCAACGCACCCCACCGCGAGGTCTTTAGGAGGATGTTCCGAGAGCAGTTCGGAAGTGAATTGGACAGTCTGTTCGAGAAGTGCTATTACTCCGACGTGCTGCATCTGCGCAAACCCGATCCCGCGGCCTATGAGGCGATAACCAAAGATCTGGGCGTAGAACCCGGCAAAATATTGTTCATCGACGATACCGCGGCCAACGTCGAGCAAGCCCGGGCCTGCGGCTGGCAGGCCTACAGGCTGACCGGCGGGGAGACGATCGGCGACATATTCGGAATTTAATCGCAAAGCGGATGTTTCTGCCTACAACCATAAAAGAGGTTCGCGCGCGCGGATGGGATCAATTAGACGTTATCCTGTTCACGGGCGACGCCTATGTCGACCATCCGGCTTTCGGGGCGGCGGTCATAGGACGGCTTCTGGAGGCCGAAGGCTACCGCGTGGCGATCGTTCCGCAGCCCAACTGGCGCGACGATTTGCGCGACTTCACGAAGCTGGGGACGCCCAAGCTCTTCTTTGGGGTTTCGGGAGGGGCCATGGACTCGATGGTCAACCACTACACGGCCAATATCCGCCTGCGCAGCAACGATGCCTACACTCCCGGCGGAAAAGCGGGATTTCGTCCCGACCGCACCGTTACGGTCTACACACAGATATTAAAGCAGCTTTTTCCGCATGTTCCGGTGGTAGTCGGAGGCATCGAGGCCTCTTTGCGCCGCCTGACCCACTATGATTACTGGAGCGACTCTTTGAAACCCTCGATCCTGGCCGAATCGGGCGCCGATTTGCTGATCTACGGCATGGGCGAAGGAGTTGTGCAGAAAGTGGCAACGGCCATGCACAATGGATACAATGCCAAGTTACTGCGCAAGATAAACCAGGTGGCTTTCCTCTCCGACGAGAGTTATACTTCCCGATTGGAGCCTTCGGAAACAATACGCCTGCACTCGTTCGAGGAATGTGTGGCCGACAAGGGTGCTTTCGGAGAGAATTTCGCCATCATAGAGACCCAGAGCAACCTTCTGGAGCCGTCGGCGACGCTGGTCGAAGCCGTGAGCGACAAATATGTGGTGGTCACGCCTGCCAACACCACGCTCACGACCGCGGAGCTGGACCATTCGTTCGACCTGCCCTATGAGCGGGCTCCGCATCCGCGCTACGTCGGCAAGGGCGATATTCCGGCCTGGGAGATGATCAAGCATTCGGTGAATATTCACCGCGGATGCTTCGGAGGCTGCTCGTTCTGTACCATTTCGGCGCATCAGGGCAAGTTCGTGCATTCGCGAAGCGAGCGCTCGATATTGGCGGAGGTGAAGCGCGTGACGGAGATGCCCGATTTCAAGGGGTATCTTTCGGATGTCGGGGGTCCTTCGGCCAATATGTACCGCATGGGAGGGCATGATGTCGCGAAGTGCCGCGTGTGCCGGCGTCCATCGTGCCTGCACCCTGCGATGTGCGCCAATCTCGACAACGATCATGCGCCGCTGCTGACGCTATACGAGAAAGTACGGGCTGCGAAAGGGGTGAAAAAGGCGTTTGTCGGGAGCGGCATACGCTACGATCTGTTCGACGGCGGGCGCTATCTGGAGGAGGTTGTGAAGCATCACACTTCGGGGCGTCTGAAGGTTGCGCCCGAGCATACCGAGGATGCCGTGCTGAAGCTTATGCGTAAACCGCCGTTCGCCATGTTCGAGCGCCTGAACGAGGATTTTCAGCGTATATGCCGCCGCGAGGGGCTTCCCTACCAGCTTATTCCATACTTCATCTCGTCGCATCCCGGGTGCAGCGAGCGCGATATGCGCGCATTGTCGGAACGGGTTTTGGGACGGCTGCATTTCAATCTGGAGCAGGTGCAGGACCTCACGCCTACGCCCATGACCCTTTCGTCGGTGATGTTCTACGCGGGTGAGAATCCATATACACACGAAAAGGTTTATGTAGCGCGCACGCAGGACGATAAGCGGCGCCAGAAGGCGTATTTTTTCGACGAGAGGCCCGCAGCCAAATTCATGCAAAAAAACCGCAGGGAAAAATAGATGTGTCATTGCAAAGAGGTTTGCATAGCCGACGTGGCGAAGTTGCGATTAAGCGAGCGCAAAATCTGCTTGCAGATTCTGCCGAGCGGAAGCAACGTTTTCGATAAGCGAGTGCAAAGTGAGTTTTACTCATTTTGTCGAACGTAGAAAACGAAGAAGAATTCAACCAAAACCCCCATAGGGGGATTAATCCGATGATACGCACAGCTTTGCAAGTAATCAGATTGCAAAACTCGCATAGCTCGCTCGTAATGACATAGAAAACCGGCCGGATCTCCCCGGCCCTTTCGCTTACGGATATAACAAACATCTAAAGCTCGCCCTAAAACATCCCTGTGAACATCAGCACGAGGACATTACGGTCGGAGACCGCGCGCGAGGCAAAATTTTCGTAAGTATAGTTCGCCTGGCAGCGCAGATAGCGGAAAGGACTCCACAGCAGACCTGCCGTATAGTTGGTCTGACGGCTGGCGGCGAACGATTTATCCTCGAGAAATGTATCGTAGCGCACAACCGGCATCAGGGTCTTGGCTGCCCGCCATCCGGCCATGGCGTATACCCCCTCGCTGTCGATGCGGCCCGTCGAGCCGCCCGTGAACTCTCCGCGCACGACAACCGATCCGCGGTCGTAGCATGCACCCACGCAGTAGCGCGTGCGGCTCACATAATTCTCCCCATACTCACCCCAGTAGAACGACCCCGAGATCTGTAATCCCGCCGCGGGCCTGAACGTGAAGCGCGCCGTGACGTCCTTGCTCTTATTGACGTCACGCACACTCAATCCCTGGCCGTTCAGAATGCATATGTTGTAGTTGAGAAGGCTGTAACCATCGCGTTTCCAGAACCCGCCGAACGCCTGCACGCCGGTATCGCGCCCCGAGGCCGAGAGGCCGCAAATATCGTTGAAGCCCATCAGGCGCCGCAGGGCGATGGAATAGTCGATGAACTCGTATTTGAGGGGAGTGTATTCGGTGTTTTCGATACCGAAGGGGATCAAAAACTGCCCTATCTGGGCTCCCAGCTGGTCGAACGGACGGTAGCGCACGAAGACGTCGATGATCTTGGGATTCACGAAATCGACGTGGGCGAAGTAGTCGACCTTGGCACCTATATCGCCCGCGAACATCAGTCCCAGGCGCTTGATGAAGAATGTCGAAGCGGTGTTGCCGATCTCGTAGCCGGGTTGTATGTGGCCGCTGATCCTGGGAAGGTGTTCGAGGACCTTGTCCCACGAGGAGGTCTTGGCTTTGAGGGCCTCGACCTCGGCCGAGAGGGATTCGATAGTCGGAGCGGGCATTTCGGAATCCGGGCTCTGCGCGTAGGCGCCGCACGAGAATCCTAACAGCAGGGCAACTGTCGGAAGGAATTTCATAGGAGGGGTATTGGTTCGGGGTACAAAAGTAGCAAATTATAGCGGACGGGCAAAAAGAGGGCGGAACTGCGGCCCGCCGGCAGGCTCTATAAGCCTGCCGAAAAGCAAACCGGACGGAGCAGACCCTTCGGCCCAGTTCTGCGGCACCGCCTCCACAAAATCAACACCAGCACAACAACTCCACAAAATCGGGTAATGATGCCAAAAATGGTGCGTTTTGAATTTTAAAGTAGAGGATAAATCGATATCGATTTATCCTCTACTTTTTCGGTATTTTATCGACGTTCGACTTGAAAAACAAGTACCACTTCACAAAGTCCCTGAAATGGTCT